>JAIRNF010000046.1 GCA_031258195.1 Prevotellaceae bacterium | reverse complement strand
GTTGTAATTCGCTTTCAAAATTGTATCTTGGTTCATTGAAATACATCTCGTATTCGTTTGAGCCGTTAAAGTCAGCTGTTGTAATTCGCTTTCAAAATTGTATCTTGGTTCATTGAAATACATCTGTGAATGTTGAAACAGTTGCAACCCTGCAGTTGTAATTCGCTTTCAAAATTGTATCTTGGTTCATTGAAATACATCTACTACCACAATTTAACCTCGACCAGAACGGTTGTAATTCGCTTTCAAAATTGTATCTTGGTTCATTGAAATACATCTATCGCGAGGGCATATTCGTTTGCTGCGCCGTTGTAATTCGCTTTCAAAATTGTATCTTGGTTCATTGAAATACATCAGGGAATTCGGTAGAGCTGCTGCTTGTTTAGTTGTAATTCGCTTTCAAAATTGTATCTTGGTTCATTGAAATACATCCAGCGATTTTACGGTAGCTTTCAGATTTTGGTTGTAATTCGCTTTCAAAATTGTATCTTGGTTCATTGAAATACATCTAAAGCTGCTTTTCATCGGATTGCCGTTAAGTTGTAATTCGCTTTCAAAATTGTATCTTGGTTCATTGAAATACATCTGGTTTTTTACCGGTCAAAATATACAGGCAGTTGTAATTCGCTTTCAAAATTGTATCTTGGTTCATTGAAATACATCGCGACTGCGAAGGCGATTTGCGCCGGGTTGTTGTAATTCGCTTTCAAAATTGTATCTTGGTTCATTGAAATACATCAGACGTCGGGTTCTTCGTCCGCCACCGTTAGTTGTAATTCGCTTTCAAAATTGTATCTTGGTTCATTGAAATACATCGGAAAATAAGTAAGGAGCGATGATAATCGAGTTGTAATTCGCTTTCAAAATTGTATCTTGGTTCATTGAAATACATCCGGGTCATGCTAAATCATCGCGATATTCATGTTGTAATTCGCTTTCAAAATTGTATCTTGGTTCATTGAAATACATCGTCGGACTGTATGGGCGAACCCGAGCGCCGGTTGTAATTCGCTTTCAAAATTGTATCTTGGTTCATTGAAATACATCGTACCGCTTCGCCTCCGGAAAATGTCGCGCGTTGTAATTCGCTTTCAAAATTGTATCTTGGTTCATTGAAATACATCGTGGGGTGATGATTATCATGAGCATACTGAGTTGTAATTCGCTTTCAAAATTGTATCTTGGTTCATTGAAATACATCTACCGTCGAGGGCGATACCCTGTTTAATCGGTTGTAATTCGCTTTCAAAATTGTATCTTGGTTCATTGAAATACATCTTCCTTCCGCTCTTATGGCGATATTATTGGGTTGTAATTCGCTTTCAAAATTGTATCTTGGTTCATTGAAATACATCTTAGCAATTCCTCGTTAACGTTCACGGAATGTTGTAATTCGCTTTCAAAATTGTATCTTGGTTCATTGAAATACATCATGGCAGCAGAATATCGGGGCTATCGAGCGGTTGTAATTCGCTTTCAAAATTGTATCTTGGTTCATTGAAATACATCTTACGTGCGTTTTTCGCTCCGTAATTACAAGTTGTAATTCGCTTTCAAAATTGTATCTTGGTTCATTGAAATACATCACCGTCGAAACATGGGAATCTTCGTCCGCGTTGTAATTCGCTTTCAAAATTGTATCTTGGTTCATTGAAATACATCATTCGGGGTTATGAATCACAGAAAAAACATAGTTGTAATTCGCTTTCAAAATTGTATCTTGGTTCATTGAAATACATCCGGTTACGCCGGAAACGACGTTATGCCCTAGTTGTAATTCGCTTTCAAAATTGTATCTTGGTTCATTGAAATACATCAAAACCTCAAAATAGCAACCCTCTGTCAGTGTTGTAATTCGCTTTCAAAATTGTATCTTGGTTCATTGAAATACATCGAATCCTATAAAAAGGAAGCGGCGGATTTAGTTGTAATTCGCTTTCAAAATTGTATCTTGGTTCATTGAAATACATCCAAGGGAATATGTTGAAACGCGCAAGATAAGTTGTAATTCGCTTTCAAAATTGTATCTTGGTTCATTGAAATACATCATTTAACAGGCTTACCATCGCCGAAATTAAGTTGTAATTCGCTTTCAAAATTGTATCTTGGTTCATTGAAATACATCCGTTCCATTCCAAAGGACGAACCATGAAAGTAAAGTGGATTCTAAGCGGAGTAATCCGCGCCGTGCGTCGATGTTCAATTATTGAATTTAACGGGCTGGAAATTGTGCTATGATTGAGATCATTGATAATGTGTTTTTGCATAATGATGTTCTGGCTATTCTTGATGTTCCTTCAAGTAAAAGCCTGTTCAACGATGAAGAACTTAGCCCTGTAAATATCGGAAACTACAAAATCGCGCCATGGGGAGAAGATAACAACTTACCCGCCGCGGTGGTCGAAAAAGCGGAGGCGAGCGAGGTTGTTAATTCCAATCTGCTATTCAATACGCAAGTCTGTTACGGAACGGGACCTAAGCCAATGAAACGTATAATTGAAAAGGGAAAGGTAGTTGAAACAGTAGAACTTTTCGAGGGAGCCGAATTTGATTTCTTTCAAGATAACGACATATCGTTATATCTACTTGAGCAGATGACCGACCTCAATTATTTCGGGAATGCTTTTCCTGAAATAATACTTTCGGGCGACCGGAATAAGGTTGTGAGCCTTAGAAGCAAATCAGCGGTGTTCAGCCGATGGGGTGTTATGGATAATAAAGGCGCGATTAACTGGCACTACTACTCCGCGAAATGGAAAGATAACCCTAGCGAAAAAGACATTGAAAAGACATTTGTGCTAGAAGAATTTAATCCTTTGGCCGAGCTGCGGAATATTATTAAGGCACGTTCTCAACATACGCCAAGATACATTATTCCGGTATATATGCCTAATCCGGGACGAGTGTACTATCCGCGTCCGTCCTGGTGGAGCGTTTTTAAAAGCGGCTGGTATGACCATGCCGTTATGATCCCGGCAATTAAAAACGCTATCTCAAAAAACAAACTCGGTGTTAAGTTCATTATATATATATCGAACAAATATCTCGAGGATATTTTTAAAACCGAAGGGATTGACGCCGGCGATAAAAAGGCGGTTAGCGAGCGAATCAATAAAGAAAAGACAACGCTAAATGATTTTTTAACCGGACTAAAAGGCTCCGGGAAATCGCTACTTACGAAAAAGGATTTAGTCGCTTCGGGAAACACGGCTATTCCGGAAAAGTACATCGAGATAGAGCCGATTAAAAACGATCTTTCGGGAGGCGAACTGATCGAGGACAGCGAGGAAGTGAGCAATATGCTATGTTACGCGATGGGGATTCATCCTAACCTTATCGGAGCAATACCGGGAAAAGGCAAAGGCGGAAGCATGAGCGGAACTGATAAGAGAGAGCTATTTATGATTAAGCAAGCGTTAATGAAGCCTTTCGTCGACCGAGTACTTCGACCTTTCAACCTGATAAAGCGCTTTAATAACTGGGATAAGAATTTTTTTGTAGGTGTGCCTGAATTTCAGTTCACAACCTTAGACCAAAATAAATCGGGCAAACAAGTAACCTTACCTCAAGCGACATGATAGTAGGAAACATTACAACCTTAAAGAAGCATGTTTCTACAATCGTAGGAGATAACTTCGACCTATTTAACAGCCATGTTTCAAACGCAAACCAATGGCTTAAAAATAACTTTATCGGCGATGATCTGTACAAACTCGCCGATGAAGGGACATCGACAGACAAAGAACTGAAAACATTTTGCGAGCGAATTGTGAGCCTTAGAGCATATGAAACCGCTATTCCGTTTATAGACCTCGTGCAAACGGATAGCGGTTTCGCGGTAGCTAGTTCCGATAGCCTTGCTCCGGCAAGTTCTTCGCGCGTAAAAGCACTTACGGAAGCGACTAAAAAAGAACAAGATACAGCCATAGAGGAGCTGCTTGCTTATCTGGAGAAAACGAACCGATACCATGATAAATGGAAAGAATCTCACTGCTTTACGCTTCTTACCGATACCTACCTGCATACCCTCGAAGAATTCGAGCGCTACGCGTCGTTTACCGTTGGAACAGCTGACCGCTATCCGAAAAGCCGGAGAGATTACGCGGCCCTGAACGGAACAATGCGCGATGCTATCTTTTCACAAATAGAACCTGTTATCTCTCCGGAGCTGAACGACGAGCTTCTAAACGGGCTTCGGCAGAAAAATATGAATAACGCTAATAGAAAACTCCTTGAACCTATTAGATTCGCGCTTGCCTGCTTTGCTCTAGGCCTATATGACAAGGCAAACGAATACCTGCGAAAAGCCCTTTCGATACTAAAGGCTAATCCGGAACTCTATCCGACGTGGAGGGATAGCGCTATCGGATCGGCGGAGCTGAACCGCGATAAACAGGAAAATGACAAACCAATATTTTTTGCCGGACTATGACAACGATCTCGCTAACAGCGCCACGATCATGGGAGGACTTAACGCAAAAGCAGCTCGAATTTGTATCGAAGTGCTACCTCAAGAAGCTAACCAGAGAAGAATTTCTGAGTATCTGTTTTCTGAAGTTTACAAATTGCCAATTATGCTGGAGAGCGAACAAATGGCAGGGGATTAAGAGAATCTTTTACTTAAAACATAAGCGAAATAAGTTTTCGTTAACCGCCGAAGAGTTCGGAAGCTTTTGCGAGCGGCTCGCCTTCTTAGTTGACAGCATAGGGCTAACCACCGCTCCTAAAATCGGCAAGCTGATAGCTCCAAATTATCAACTGTACGAAGTAACGCTAGATGAATACCTTATCGCCGACACTCACTACTTAGCCTATTCGGCGACGGAAAAAGACGAACATCTTTCCAAAATGATCGCTACGCTCTGGCGACCAGCCAACACGTCTTTCAACGAAGATAACATTGAAAGACGCGCTCGCAAGTTGCGCTTAAAACCAGAAGTAAAAAAGGCTATTTACATCTGGTACAGCGGAGTAAAAGCATGGTTGAAAGAAAAATATCCTTTAGTTTTTACTAATCCGGATTCGGCGAGCGATATACCCGGCGATGAACGAATAATGGGGCTTTTACGGATGTTGAACGGCGGAAAACCGCAAGATAACCCCGAAGTATTAAAAACACAAATACACGAAATACTGTTTGAGCTAAACCAACGAATCGAGGAAAACCAAAAACAAAAACGCTATGCGACTAAGTGATTTTCTAAAAGAGAACCTCCCTAAATTCGAATGGTTTACAGATTCCGAGAAGCAGCTAATAACGCTAGATGGTTATGACGGGGCCGACGCCATACTTACAAATTTGCGCGATAGTTCCTACCCTGTCGTATTAGTTGAAGATATGCCGGACGGCTATCTTTCTTTTGAAGATGGCTTTCTGGATAATCGGGTTTGTTCGTTCTGGGTGATCGCTCCTGTTAAAACCGCCAGTAAAGCGGATAAGCGAAAAGTAATGCTCGAGTGCATAGCGAAAGGTAAGCAGATTATGAAGCTGATCGTCGCTAACAGCAACTTTGATGAAGAGTGTGAAGGACTAGACCGAAAACGTACACCGTATTCGCCCAGAGGTCCTATCGGGAACAACTGCTATGGTTATGAATTTATGCCAACTTTTCGCACTAATATAGATATGCTGACAGATGGCTGATAATATCGAATTATACGAAACGTTAAAAGCCTGGAGCGATATCGTAATCGAACGTTGGGAGTTGCGTATATCTCAGCTGAAAATCATAGATACGCGCGAACTTATTCGCTCTTTTACATACCATGTTACTAACGACGCTAACGGAAATCCGGAAAAGATCCTTTTCGCTTTTGCCTACTATGGAAAATTCGTAGATATGGGTGTAGGCAAAGGTATTCCGGCTTCGGCGGCGCCAACCGGCAACCGTAAACCCAAGCCCTGGCATAGCAAGGTATTTTTCGGTCAAGTTCAACAACTTTCGCGCATATTAGCTGAAAAATATGGGATTAAAGCAGAGCAAATGATTATTGAGCGACTTACTTTATAGCTATCGTTTGACGGATCGACCGCAAAGTAATGGCAAGCCCACGGTATTATCCGGGGCTTGCCATTTTAACGCGATAATTTTTTGCTAACTTGCCGCCCAAACTAAATCTTATTCAGTATGAAAACAGTTTACGTTAGCTTTATCGGCTCCGCGATTAAAACGCTTAAGTTTATCGGAGGAGTCGTATTGATATTTTGCGCGATTGGCTCAGGTATCCAAATTTATTATTTAACACAAGGTTCATCAAGCCTTATCGCTTTGGCCTCTTCTTTCGAACCCTTAATTATTGGTTTATTCGGCTATGCTATTTGCGCGGGATTATCTAGTATAATTAAGCATCTTTTGTTTATCAAAGAACAGCAAAATCTTTTATTGGAGGAAAAGGGCATATCCGTGGAATTTGAAGAAATGCCGGAAGCAGGACTGCCGAATGAATCAGAGCAAGAATAATCTTAAATCAACTATGACGAAAAAGAAGCCGCCGCCGTTTTAGCATTAATCGCGGGACTTAACCGGCTTATAATCGCCAAAACGATTCGTTTTAGCGATTATAAGCCGGAAAATGTTTTTATTAACCTACGCGATACGAAAGAAAAGGAGGCGAGCCGCGATTGAATTTCCTGATTAAGCCTTCTTTTTGTCCTTTATAAGCCCGATTAGTCGGGCTTTTTTTGTAGCCATAAACCAGGAACGATGGCAAAAGAAAGAATAGACAGCAGGGCCGAAGTAACGGTTACGCTTAACGGAAAGCAGGCGGAGCAAATGCTTCTTTCGCTAACCAAGCAGAGCGACGAGCTCAAAAAATCTCTGCTTGAGGCGCAAAAAGCAGGCGATACGAAAAAAGTAAAGAGCCTTGAGAAGGATATTCGCGCGCTGGATTCTACCGTTAAGAACGTTAAGAAAAGTACCTATGATTATGATACGGTGCTTAGAAATCTTAACGGCAGCAGCATAAAGCAGCTGGAAAAAGCCTATAAATCATTACGGAACGAAGTTCGCGGACTCGCGACGGATTCGAAAGAATACATCGAAAAGAACAAACAGCTGGACCTGGTAAAGAAGCGGCTGGACGAAGTAAACGGACGCGTAAGAGAGCAAAAAGGGCTGCTGAACCGAGCGGCGGACGGCTTTAATAAATACTTCGGTATTACTACCGCTATTCTCGCGACCGTTACCGGGTTAACCTACACTTTCAGAAATTTATCCGAGCAAGCGGCTAAGATGGACGACCTATACGCCGATGTCCGTAAAACAACCGGACTTACCTTAGAAGCCGTAAGATCAATGAACGAGGAGTTCAAAAATATGAACACCCGTACCAGCCGAGAGCAGCTAAACCTACTCGCGCGCGATGCCGGAAAACTAGGTATTAGCGGACGAGAAGATGTTATGCAGTTTGTAAGGGCCGCTAACCAGATTCAAGTAGCCCTGGGTGAAGATCTGGGCGATGGCGCGATCCGAAGTATCGGAAAAATATCCGACGTTTTCGGAGAAACAAAGAAGTCGGGTATTGAGAAATCCTTTCTATCCATCGGTTCGGCCATAAACGAACTAGGGCAAAACAGTACGGCAAATGAGGCTTATCTGGTAAACTTTACGCAAAGACTTAGCGGAGTATCGGCGCAAGCCGGTATAAGCGTTCAGAATGTTTTGGGTTTCGCGTCGGCTCTCGACCAAAGCGGACAGGCGGTCGAAATGAGCGCGACAGCCCTGCAAAAGTTCATTATGAAACTTTATCAGGATCCCGCGAAATTCGCCAAGATAGCCGAACAAGATGTTAAGGAGTTTACCGAACTGCTACAAAATGATACCAACGCGGCGATTACTACCGTTCTGAGAGCTTTAAACGAAAAAGGCGGTTTTGCCGAGCTAGTGCCCATTTTTAAAGACATGGGATTGGACGGGGCTCGCGCCGTAGGGGTACTATCCGCCCTCGCGTCTAACCTCGACGCTCTTAAGCAAGCGCAAGACCTGTCTAACAAAGCCTTTGCCGAAGCCACATCGTTAACTAAAGAATACAATGTTAAGAACGACAACATGATGGGCGGGCTTGAAAAAGCCAAAAAGAAGTTCAAAGATACAGCTATCGAGCTGGGGGAACGCCTAAGCCCCGCGATGCTTGTTTCTACCAACGCCACAACATATCTAATAAAAGGCTTAAGCGAGCTATTTACCTTTATGAGTAAGTACGGAGGTACAGTTATAAAGCTCGTCGCGATTATCGGGACCTATGTTGTGGCGGTAAAAGCGAAAACTCTCTGGGAAGGTAAATTTAAATCCGCCTTGACGCTCAGCAATGTCGCGCTAAAAGCGAAATCGGCGGCTCTCGGCATCGCCAGATCCGCAACCTTACTACTTACATCCGCGACCGCTCTACTTACCGGTAACATTACCAGGGCAAGGGCTGCTTTCAGCCTGTTTGCCAAATCAATAAGAGCAAACCCTTTCGGTTTAATCGCGGCGGCGGCCGTCGCTGCCGGAATCGCGATCTACAACCTTTTTAAAAAGAGTTCCGATAGCGCCGAAACATACAGCGTGAAGCTGAATGATGTCGCAGACGCGCAAAAAAAACACGTAGAACAGGTAGTTAAAGAAAAGAACGAAGTGACTAATCTTATAAAAACCATAACCGACGCGAACACTTCGCAAGAAACAAGAGCGCGCTTGCTCCAGGAGCTAAAAAATAAATATCCGGAATACCTCAAGTATATTAATATTGAAAAGGTTACTAACGAACAGCTGTTTGGCGTATTGAACCATGTTAATACCGCATACAAAAACAAGTACAAGCTTGCCGCGCTGCAAGGAAAAGCTGAAGTTTACGAAAATAGCCTCGTCGAAATCGAAACGCGCAGGCTTACGATAGCGGAAAAGTTAAACCGGCTAAATAAAATGGCTCTTACTCCCGATACTTCCGAATGGGACGAGGTACAAAATCTTAATGGTGAACTTGACCAGCTTGATAAGCTATATGTAAAATACCAGAACAAGCTCAGTGATTTCTCCAATCAGGCGCAAGGCATACAAAGCGATATAAACAAGACTTTTTCTCCTGAAGGAATGGAGCAAAATTTAGAGCAGCTTAATAAGCTGATAGAAACATATACTAAAAATCTGAACGCCGAACGAGAGAAAGGAAATCAAGCGGCGGCGGACTATTACCGGGCTGAAGTGGAAAAGCTTATTGCTCAAAAAGAGCTACTCGAATCACAGATAGAACAAGCTAAAAAAGATACTCCCGCAACTACAAATAATAGCAATAATGATTCCGGCGATATTGATAACGCCGAGCTGAAAGACAGGCTAAAGGAAGTAGAGAAAGCATACCGACAATTACAGATAAACCTCGCCAAGCAAAGGGAGCGGAACGAAATAGAAGAAAGCCGATATAACGCCGAGCTGTATGCCGCCGAAATAGCCTTTATTTTAACTAGAATAGAGCTACATAAACAGTATGGCGAAGACGCTACCGAACTCGAACTCGAACTTGCGAAACGTCGCTTAAAGATTCAGTCCGACTTGGAGAAAGCAAGTAAAGACATTGACAAAAAAATAGCGGAAGAAAGGCTAAAATCATTTGAAAATACTATCCGGAATAACTGGAAAAACCTTTCTAAAGAAATCTACAAGATCACACAGGAAACGGAACAAGCCGTTAACGAGGCGGTTGACGAAACCGTAAAAGAACGACTTAACACGTTTGATGAATGGCTGAGGCTAAAGAAAGAACTCGAAGGCGAAAATATTTTTGAAAGGCGCGATAAGGAACTATCTCTCATTGAGGAATTAAAAGAGGCTCATATTATCTCAGACGAAGAAGAGGCCAAAGCGAGAGGCCGTATCTGGATGAACTTCTTCGAAGATCTTACTCAAATGGCAGGTAATACCGCGAGGATAGGGCTGAATGTAACTTCCTCGCTGCAACAAATGGAAACAGCGCGACTTAACGCCGAATATGAAAAACGATTGACAGCAGCCGGAGATAACGCCGAACAAAGAGCGCTTATTGAGGAAGAACGCGCCAGAAAAGAAATCGAGATACAAAAAAAATACGCCGACGCGAATTTCGCTATCGAAGTCCTAGAAATATCAGTAGCGGGTATTACTACCGCTATACAGGCTTATAAAGCCCTTGCCGGAATTCCTTTTGTCGGTCCTGTTCTGGGCGCGGCGGCGGCGGCGGCCGTCGCCGTTTACACCGGAACACAGATCGCGGCCGCTAAAGCGGAGCGCGATCGTATAAAGAGTATTTCTTACGATAGCGGCTCATCCGGAGGTAGTAGCAATATTTCCGAACGTATAGTCATAGGGAAGAAAGACGGAGGCTTTACTGACGTCGAAAGGGAGCAAGACGGAAAGCGTTTTCGCGCGCGTAATCGCCGTAATCGTGGGTATATCAGCACTCCTTCAATACTTGTCAGCGAGGAAGGAACCGAGTTCGTCGCTAATAATGAAGCCGTTAATAATCCCAGCGTTCGCCCTGTGCTAGACATTATAAATATCGCACAGCAAAACGGCTCGATTTCAACTTTAGACCTTCCGGCAATTATCAGCTCGTCGACAGCCAGAGGATTTAACGGCGGGGGTTATACGAATAGTACAGGATCAACTACAAATTCCGGAAGTACTACTTCAGGCAAACCGTCATACTCTACCAATACCATATTAGTTGAGCTGCGCGAGCTTTTAAGAGATCTAAAAGAAAACGGAGTGAAGGCTCCGATCGTACTATCAGAGCTTGAAAAGAAAAAAGCATTAACCGAAAAATCAAGAAATTTAGGACGTAGGTAATATGGAAATTTTAGTAGATGGACAAGCCTTAGATATACCCAAAGACTTCAGCCTTGAATTGGAGCTAAATAATCCCTTCTTTTCCGAAGATGGTAGCCAGTCCTTACCGGTAACACTGCCCTATACGTCTCATAACCTTTCGTTGCTGGATAACCCTCAAAGTATTACCCGGACGAAGAAAATCCTAACGGATCGTTCCGCTACCGTTAGAGATGGTATTTTTCAGCAAACGGCCAGGCTTGTCGTATTTTCCTCATACGAGGAAGAGTTGTAATTCGCTTTCAAAATTGTATCTTGGTTCATTGAAATACATCATCAAAAGAAGGTATTCGAAGCGCTTTCCAGTTGTAATTCGCTTTCAAAATTGTATCTTGGTTCATTGAAATACATCGGTAGGCAAGATCGTAACTATAAGTATGTAGTTGTAATTCGCTTTCAAAATTGTATCTTGGTTCATTGAAATACATCGGTTAGACGTACATTTCGCGTTAAATGAAAGTTGTAATTCGCTTTCAAAATTGTATCTTGGTTCATTGAAATACATCCAGCAGCTGCAAGTCAAATCATATAACCTAGTTGTAATTCGCTTTCAAAATTGTATCTTGGTTCATTGAAATACATCGGCATAAGCGACGGCTTCGCGATTAGCGTAGTTGTAATTCGCTTTCAAAATTGTATCTTGGTTCATTGAAATACATCAAATTATTCAATCGCAGCAGCGCACGATAGTTGTAATTCGCTTTCAAAATTGTATCTTGGTTCATTGAAATACATCAATCTCCGAAAAACGCTTCAAGCCGCTTTCGTTGTAATTCGCTTTCAAAATTGTATCTTGGTTCATTGAAATACATCTACATTTTCAAAGCGGTTCAGAAAAGCGCTGTTGTAATTCGCTTTCAAAATTGTATCTTGGTTCATTGAAATACATCGCTTCATCGCCAGTACCGATACATCCGTCTGTTGTAATTCGCTTTCAAAATTGTATCTTGGTTCATTGAAATACATCGGTCACCGTAGTAAAGGGCTAGGCGCTGGTGTTGTAATTCGCTTTCAAAATTGTATCTTGGTTCATTGAAATACATCACGAGGCGTTGTGGCTAGCGCTAACACATGCGTTGTAATTCGCTTTCAAAATTGTATCTTGGTTCATTGAAATACATCCCAGCCTAAGGCGAATAGCGGTCTACTATAGTTGTAATTCGCTTTCAAAATTGTATCTTGGTTCATTGAAATACATCAGTATGGCGTTTTTCGCCCGTTCCACGGCAGTTGTAATTCGCTTTCAAAATTGTATCTTGGTTCATTGAAATACATCATTTATCAGAATAGAAACCAATAGGAAGCTGTTGTAATTCGCTTTCAAAATTGTATCTTGGTTCATTGAAATACATCGGGCTTGTTCAGCTCGAACTTATCGACTACGTTGTAATTCGCTTTCAAAATTGTATCTTGGTTCATTGAAATACATCTCCACTCTACGTCGGGAACCTGTCTGCCGTGTTGTAATTCGCTTTCAAAATTGTATCTTGGTTCATTGAAATACATCCAGCGAGCACCTGTTTAGCGGCGTAGAACGGTTGTAATTCGCTTTCAAAATTGTATCTTGGTTCATTGAAATACATCAGAGGTCATACTATTTCACTGTATTTCAATGCCATATAAAACTCATTAGCATTTCAAAATTGATGTATTTCAATTAAAAATCCCGATCTTGGTCGGGATTTTTTGTTTTCTAGAATAGTTCCAACTGCTGGGCTCCGGTCTTTTTTTCTTCTAGCTGCTTTCCGTAGTATAGCTCCATTACCCCGAACTGTTTATCTGTGATACAAAGTATTCCAACATGTCCTTTTTCTGGAAGAAATCGTTTGACTCGCTTAATATGAACGTTGGCATTCTCCATACTCATACAATGCCTAAGATATATCGAGAATTGAAACATCGTAAAACCATCAAGTTGTAGATTTTTTCTAAAATCAGCATAGATTTTCCGATCTTTCTTTGTTTCGGTAGGTAAATCAAACAGTACAAAAACCCACATGATACGATATTGGCTTAATCGGTTTCGCTTCATGATACCGATGTTAGTATTATCGTAATTCCGGATATTTTATTTTTCGTAGTTTTCCGTCAAAGCACTGATTTAACGATGCTGTTGTTTGTCCGGCCGCAACCATCAGCGGACTTTTCTTTCCGCCTATAACCACATCAATTGTTGGTATTTGTAGAAATTTACTTTTTAGCGGAGTTGTAAGTTCAGCATAATCTTCGCCGTTATCCATAATTGAAACTACCAGTTCATCCACGTAAGGGCGGTATGGCTCCATAATATCATCGGCAAGACAGTATGCATTGTAGCGGTTGTGATGATGAATTCCGAGCGTAGGGAGTAAGCCGCTGCCAACCAACGCTCGAGCAATTACCGAGCGAAGTATGGCATAGCCATAGTTTAAAAGGTTATTAGGCGGAATCCCTGTTCTTTCTCTTGTAAAATCCGGAATTTGGGGAAAGAGTTCGCTCCAGTAGTAAGCGGCGGAACGAGCTTCGTAGTTGTCGGGATCTCCGCTTCTTACTTCGCCAGCCCAATACTCCATATTGCGTGTATTGCATGAGCGATGCTTCTTTAGTATAGCTGCTTGGTTCTGTATTTTTGCTTTAATGGTTTGCTGCCACAAGTTCTTTTTCAATGGGTCGGATGCTGTAATTTGGTTGTTAAACCGCTCGCTTTGCGTTTTATTACCACAAAGAGGAAGCATTAACCCAATAGGCATTCTGTGGCTATCGCAGGTAATAAGTGCGGTATTATTTTCAAGCAATTTCTCAACTAAGCCATGCGTCAGCGTAATTTGTTTATGGTCAAGTACCACAACCCCCAAATCCTCGATAGGAAATAGCCTTTCACTGTTTTTCTTAAAGTTATCCGGCAAATCATTGTCCTTTTCAACCTCCGGTAACTTAATTACCAGCTGCTCGTTTCGCGTACTTAGGTACGCGGGGTTACCAAAGTAGAGGGTTTTCTTTATCATGGATACTAGGGTTTAATGTTTCCTAGGCAATCAATTTTTACTTTGAACGGATTAAGCGAAAATAAAGCGTTCAAACTTTGTATATTAAAATACCTTTTGCTAATTTTTGAACTAGTATCATTAACCAACTTGGTTTCAAGGTGGTGCCTAAACACAATCTCAATTCGCCCACTACTTGGCTTGAGTGATAGCTTTTGTACCCGATACAAATATTTGCTAATTTGCTTGTAGTCATCATTTTCAAGAGCATTCTTAATATCTTCTTCTACTATTCCCAAAACAAACATCTCATTTTGTTGCATACTCAAACATAGCTCTAAATTAGCAGGAGGAAGTAGCTCTAGAAAACTTTGAGGGTAAGTATCTTCTTTTGCAGATAAAACCTTATTCCAGATTTCGTTAGTGTTTTTGATAACAACAGGAATTCCATACTTTTTACGTTCTACAGCATGCCAAAAAGTACAAACATATTCTAACCTATTTCCATCTTTATCAGTGTAAATAGCAATATGATGGTTATTGCCAGTCTTTACAAAACCTATCGCATTTCCGCTTTTATCCTTTTTTACAGGAACAACAGCGGCAAGTCCAGTAAAGCAACGAGCTGAATGAATTGGTCGTTCCAGCCCCTCGTCTTCATACCATTTTAATAATTTCTCGCCTTTTTGCACATCTTTAAAAGCCTCTTTAGGTTTTCCTTCGAATTTGTCTAAACGATTTTGCAGGATTTCTTTAATTTTTCCGTCAATTACTTTGTCTGTTTTATTGAAATCGGTATTAACAGGGTACTTTATTACAAATTCATCTTTAAAGCAAGTAGCATATTCCAGCACTTTAGTTTTTTCCGCATCCAGATAAATAGGCTCTTTTTTCAGTGAAGTTAACGCTCGCTTTAGGTCATTATCAAACTTTTTTAAACGTCGCTCTACCAAATGTTTGATGTGTGGTTGAAAAATCAAATGAGGATTTTTGAATAGATAGCTCAGCGTTTTATTTTTCTCAATCATTTTTATTTTTCCATATACGCTATCTTCACTAAGAGGTCCTCTTGGCACGATGATACCCGTTTGAAGGACTTTTTTATTGCCTCGATTTCCTACTTTTCGTTTTCCAAAAACGGCTACTTTTTTACCTGGTTTAAAAGAAATTAAAATATCCGCGACAGCTTTTTCTATATCTGCAACATCAATCGGACGCCGTGATATAATATATTTTTCTAACAAAGAAAGTTTGTCCTTGTATTGCTCGGAGCGCAGCTCAACTTCTCTTTGCATATCTTCGCGCGTTTTGCTCGCGCTCAACGTGTTGAAACGCTGAATAAAGCCTTGCTCTGTACATGCAATTGTAAGCGCATCAACAGCATGATGTCGATGGTCATCGCGTTTTGTCCAATCTTTGATAACTTCTTTTGAATGTTTCTTTTTACCATGCTCGCTTTCCCATTCTTTTATTTCCGTTAAGCCTATCTCTTTGTATTTTGGCATTTGAAGATTCATCGTAACATCATCCCAGCCCCATAAGTGGCGCAATTCGGCGGTTACTGTTCCACTTGTGCTCCAAACATTGTAGCAAATGGTATGCAAAATTTCTCGTGCTTTTTTAGCAATGTACTGACTTTCGCGCAGTTGCCGATCAATAAACGACTCCCATAATTTTTCATCTGTCTCCGTTTCTTTTCCTCTGCTTTTTCGTTCTAGATAATCTTCATAAGAAACTAATAATTTCTCCCTTTTAGGATATGAAATTAGACCTTTCTTATACCATTCATCAACCCTTGTTAAATAATCATCCAATGCTGTCTGTCCCTTGCTTCGTATAAAATCATAAGCAGTTTTGTTACTTTTATCTTGTTGATTACATTTTTTATGGACTAATACTTTATTATTCTGAGAATCGTCAAATAATAGAGCTTTGGGAATAATATGATCAACATCACATTCCTGGCTATTCATTGCACTTGTGAAACTAAAGCTATGTCCACAATAAATACATTGATTTGTTACAACAGCTTTCTGCAAATTGGGTCTATTTATTTTATACTCATTTGTCCGTTTATCATAAGAAATACAATTTCTTATAGGAAAGATGAACTTATATCGCTCTATATTTCTTTTTTTGATAGAAAATTGTAATTCACTTAATCTTTTCACGATTTCTTTATTCACCTCCTCATTTGCCGCATTTAATGATGCTGATTCATTACGTTCTCCTTTGCTTTGTTTCAATTCTCGAGCCAATTCAATACGAATTTCATCAGGCTTACCGTACTTTTCAATAATAGCATTTACCACATTAACCATTTGATTAAGGATTTTTTCTACTATTGGCTGACGTAATGAATTCTTCTCAATTGGTTTAAGCTTATCAAGCAATTTACGTCCAAGATTTTCATCTTTTGTTAAAGAGTTAGAATGGTTGTAACCAGCATAGCTCATTGCTTCGCTATACATATCTCCTTCCATCAAATAAGGTAGAATTTTGCGAATAGCCTTTACCGATTTATTTCCAAAACCATATTTCCTAAAATCAATCGCTGCAAGTTTATCGGCCGTTTCGGTATCTATTCCAAAACGTTTTTCCAAAGCATTACTACATTCTTGTATATCATTGATAGAATAAATGGTATGCCAAAGCTGATAAAACGGTTCATTCTCAACTCTTGCATCAATATACTTTATCGGTTTTTCGCCTAAAACTTCTCCTGTTTTCTTGGAATATAAATAGCCCGATTCGTCTGTTTTAATAATGTTTAAATCTAGCTTAAGCAAGTTTTTATACGCTTGGTTTTTACCTAGAATATGCGCAATTGGGGTTTTTGTAATATTCCCTTGAATACCTTTTTCTATTTGTTTTGTAACTGTAAATTCGTTTTTATTTTTGTTCAATATTCTAAATAAATCGGCAACAGTCAGTTTTTCATTGCTATCCAAATGCTCAAAGATTCTTTGCTTTTCTTCCAATGTCAACTCTGCTGTTTCGCCTTGTTTTGAACTCAATTTAATGTTGTTTACATTTTCCCATATTTTGGCAATTTGAAATAACGGCGAACTTTTAGGAGCAACTTTTGGACCAACAAAAATTTTTTTGCTATCGTTATTTTCCGTCCAAAAACCTTCAAATTCACATGCCGAAACAAGTCCTTTTTGTGATTTCAATGAGCGTTGATAGTAGATGATTTCGTTGCGAATTTCGGCGATAAACTCATCTGTTAAATTCAAATGTTCTTTTTGCTTTGCACAAATTTTATCAAACTCTTCGATATATGCTTCGCGAGGAAAGATGTTTTCTTTTACACGAAAATATTCGTTGTTTTTTAGTTCATTATAAAAGAATTGTCCGATTGTAAGTCCTAATGTTTTGATTTTTTCAAAACGAGTTTTTACTTCTTTAACATAGTCGGTATCTTTCTTACCCAAGTTGGCATCACTTCGGCTACTTTTATAACCACGTTTCTGATTAAGCCAAAGTAATAATCGTCCCAATTCCTGCTTGGATATATTCTCTGTAGCCGCCTTGTTTCTCAATTCCCATAGCCGCATTTTTTGCAATATTTTCAGGTTTTCATCAGGTATCATTCCGTTTTTTATCAACGTGTCAATCAAATATTTCCGTCTCAATTGATAGCGGTCATAACCCTTTCGGGCAGTCCGCGCTTTTGTTCGTAACGAATTACGACTTTCTCCTGTACCTTTTGCAAAATCTTGTCCCTCAGTCCCGTTATAAGGAACAATTCTACATCCTAAACCTAATATTTTATGAGCATCTTTATCCACCAATGCCCAACCAATAGATGCGGCACCTAAATCTAATCCTAATACCTTTTTCATGATTACCAATGTTTTCGGACGTTAAAGTTAAAAATAAATCAACATTAAATTGTTTTTTATGTGAAAATGTTATATATTTGTACCACAATTTTGAAGCGAATCACAATAAGGATTATTCCGTTGTGAAAACATTTAAAGCGGGCTTTGCGGCTCGCTTTTTTTTTTGTATATCAGATAGATAAATAACAAGATACGTTTGATTAAAGTAGATATAAGGGACAAATTGGGGACAAAATAGCATAAAAATAACCCGCCTGTATTCCTCTGTGGGTAACAAACGGGCAACAAAAAAGATAGGAACTACCTTTGTGAACGGATTATTGAATTACAAATATAATCATATTTTTATGATATACGCAAAACTCATTTTAGATATAAGCTACCATCGATTATAGAGCCTATAAACTCCATTTCTGAAACATCAACACCTTTCATCAATTCAGGTACACCCGGATAAACAGCTACAAGTGTTTTGCCATCTTTATTGATACGATTCACAATATTTGACAATCGTTCAAAATCACCCATAACGGCGTATTGAAGTAAAAACCAAAGGTCTTTTGATACTCTATCGGGTTTATCTATGTGGGTAAAGTCGTTCATTGCTATTGTAGTTTATGCAAATGTAATGCAATTGCATTGCAAATGTATTATAGTGATACGCTTAAATACGCCTAAATACCAGAATCGTGTACGTTTCCGTGTACATATTTCATAACTAACTGATATTCAACAAGGGTTGTAGAACCACAAGTTTCCGCAACCCCTTTTCTTCCATACTGTCATATCAAAACAGCGGTTTTATCGAATAGAATTACCGTTTTTTACTTCATCCAATTTATTGAATACATTCACAATGTACCGTATCAAGTGGTGGTTTTGTCGAAGTTCTTCCGGCGTGTCGCCTGTATCGCATCCCAAATATCCATTGAAAATGCGTTCATTGGGAATCAGGTATTTAAAAAATATCTTCCTGAAATATATAATGAAATGATTGCGTATATTCGTACACTCAAATAAATGTGAAATGTCAAAAATAGACTATAAGAAATTGAAAGGCGAAGCGTTGTTTTATTACTTCACAACCGACCATCCGGACAAAGATTATTCAAGCATTGTTTCGATGCTACCTTATGCGACAATGGACTTGGACAAGGCTTATTCAATACTTGAAAGATGTATTCGTGAAAACAAGATTCTTATCGCCGTATATCCGGGTGAAGAAAAAACCGACACATCCGGGATGGAATATGTCGGCTCAATACACGATGGTGGATTGTATATCAAATAGGCTTCATACGATTGCCTCTTTTGCAGCGCAGCACATCCTTTCGGATGATGACAACCTTGTTTCTGTATGGCTTGCCAATTAGCAATCCGTAAGCCCAAAGCCGTGATTTCGACACACCCAATTGTTCGGGCGTGAATTTATCGAATATGGCGGCTATAGAACCGAAATAATGGTTGTCATCATCGCCGAATCGTACATGGTAAATGGTGTTTCCGTTCATTCTTCTATAAAATTTGAAAATTCATTATTCGCGAATAGCGCGGTCAACCCCGTAAGCTGTTTTAATCTCAATAGTTCGTCCATATCCATGCCTATATTCTTCATAATCCAAGCGTCCGACATGCCCGATCGCGCAAGTTCGGAAACTATATCGCTCATCAAATCGACGTCATGTGAACCTCGCGCTCTATTATGGCGTATAGTGGAAGCCATGCGGTTTGATATGTCTTTTTCTATTACTACAACCGGCATCATGCCGTTTTCACGTTCATAAATCCGTTTATTTATACGCATCACGGTATAACGGTGGTATCCGTCCACTATTTCGTAAATATCTTCTTGCGGTATATGGTAGCCATACTATAGGCATAGTATAACCATCTTCCCAAATAGACTTTTCAAGCAGCTTCATTTCGGGCGGAGCAACCGAATTGGGGTTATAGCTATTTGCTCGTATCTTTTCCAAAGGAATGGCGCGAACATTATACACGGGACTTCTAAAAGTACTTTTTTCTTTGAATAATCCTTTCAATTTCAGCGGAATCATAGCCATACATTATATTTTTAATTGCTCTTACTGTATCCATACTATATTTGCGTTGAATTTAACACCCCCCTATTGTTTTCAATTGATATAAGTACAAATTGTTGTACGGCTTTTTTCAGTTCATTAAAAGCGGGGTTGTAAGTTCCATCCATAAGTTCAATACTAATTTCTTCTGAATAGGTTTTACACAAGGCTTGTTTGGTTTGCTCCCGATGGTGGTCGAGCGATTGATAAATCTTCCGATTCCTTAACTATGTCCATATCCATTTAATTTAAAAAGTTACACATTTGATATTTCAATTACCCTGCTTCACCATCCACGAATTTTTTAAGCCATTTTGTATCAAAACCATGTTTTCTTAGATTCTCAATCATTTCATATTCCAAACCCCAAAATGTATCAAACCATTTGCTTGGAGTAAAATTGGCAATATCATTGCTTTTGTTGTAAGCTGAAATTATTGATAATAAATTCTTGCGCATATTAGGTAAAGCAATCTTTGTAAACTCTATCAACTGTTTTAAATTAAACTCTTTAAGAACTTTACCTTTACTAAAAGCCACTTCAAATACGTTTTGATAAGTAATATCGCATTTTTCAATTTCCATCAATAAAAATCTTAAAGAATCAAGGTTAGGCGCACACCACATTAAATACCTTAAAAAATAATCAAACCCCAATTCCAACATATCAATCCGCATTCCATAAATACCAAAGTCGTTTGTTTCCAATATTGTTTCTTTACCAAAATCCAAAATAGCACTCGTAAAAGGGCTTTTTTCCAAGAAATTGATTCCAATAATCTTATACGTCATACAAATAATAATTTACCGTTTATAGGACAAAACGTTTCTTATCTCTGAATCCAATTCGGTTACCAAATCATCCGCTTTGGTAATATCCGCCTTGTTGGAAATTTCCTTCAATTTTGCTTTAAGCCGGGTATAGTATTTTCTATCCTCGAACACCTTGTTTTGTTTCATGTCTTCCAAAATGCTTTGTACTTTATTCGGTGTCAATTTGCGCAATGCAATAGCGCAAATGAAGTCCGTTGCATCCGATACGGTTTTTATCTTTTCCATCGCTTCAAAATTTGGAGTTCTCTTTTTATCTATGTTGAAATAGCTATCAGCCCAAAGGCTTATTACTTTGCCGTAAAACTTAGCATCAAACAATGTGTTTCCGTTGATTTTAGGCTCTTTTAGCTGTTGAGGCAAACGTGCATTCCACCGGGATTCATACCGCAACAAATTTGAGCCTGAAAACACATCAGGCATTGCACCTTTACGGCTCGATACCTCTCGGGCTTTATCATAGAATATCAAGGTTCTTTTTTGCTCTTTTCCCTTGTTATGATAGTAAAAGGTGTTACTGGTCGCCTGAACCCTGTAAAGTTCCTACACAGCCCCAAAACATCGTAATTACCATTTGCCGGATGTTTTATTATAAAGTTTGTCGACACGTCAATACGGGTAACGCAAGCCCTCAACAAATCCAAATGAATAGAATCCGATAATTTGGCAACGGCTTCTTTTACTTGATTTCTGTTTAGCGTATATGTGTTATCGGGAAAAAGAAACTTTGCCAAACTGCCTTTGATTGAAACGCCCGCCATCGATACCGTTACTTTTAGATTATCAAGGTTTCCAACGCTCCAAAATTCCCCGGTGTCTTTGTTTACGGTTTCTTTGGAGTTCGTCAAATATCGGGTTGATTTTTCCAAATCTGAATCGGCTTCAATCCTATTCAAGCAAAAGTTCACAGTATCATACATTGTTACCAAATTTTGGGTACAAATTACATCTTACTATAAGGGGATTGCCGTTTTTGCCTGTTTGCGCAACTGTGCCAAAACTTCATCAAACCCGCCAAATGAAAACTGTTTCCGGTACGCATCAATAAGTAACCGCCCGCCATCGATAACCAACACTTCCAATACTTGTATATCCTTTGAGAAAAGAAATAGAAAAGCATCGTTTCTTTGTCCGTACATTGGATTTTTAACACCCCCTTTAAGCGTTTCCCGGTCGCTTGGTTCGCCACTTGCAAATAACGTCTGCTTATTGTCCGCATACTGAAATCGTATGCCTGAAAAGTTGATTGCTTTGCTTTTGGCTGGAGTACATTGTAGATAATATTCCGGTGTAGTTCCGTCCTGTTTGCGGTACTCGTTTTTGTCGGTGGGAATAAGATTGAAAAACAAAGTGCCTTTGTAGTTTTTCAACTTGTCCAATGCTTCCCAATACCTGGCAATGGCTGTCAGGTCAAATCTTGGTTGCTTTCTTGGTTCGGTAACTCCCTTTCGAGTTACGTTCTTGTATTCCGGGAATTGTTCAAAGCGGAAATAAGCGGATATGTTGGGGGTAATCATCTTGCACCCCCTTTCTTTGGAAATTTGCCGGTAACTATATAGGTGGTTGCTTCTTGTTCAATTTCTTGTTTTGTGGCTACTCGGTTTTGTTTCATCCAATTTTCAACCTCTGTACGGTCAAAATATATCTGCTTTCCATTTGGTTGATAAAAGGGTATTGTGCGGCTACAAGTGGCTTTGTAAAGCCACGATTTGCTTAATTCGGTAAGCAACGCCACATCTGTTACCACAAAGAGGAAGCATTAGACCAACGGGCATCCTACTGCTATCGCAGGTAATAAGTGCGGTATTATTTTCAAGCAGCTTCTCTATTAATCCATGTGTAAGCGTAATTTGCTTATGATCGAGCATCACAACACCTAAATCTTCGATAGGGAAAGTCGCCTCATTATTCTTTTTGAATTTTTCGGGTAAGGTATCATTCTTCTCAACCTCAGGCAACTTTACTACAGCTGGTTGTTTCGCATACTTAGATATGCCGGATTACCAAAATAAACGGTCGTGTCCGTCGGCAAATCGGTTCTCGCCATGCTTAACCCGATAGCGCTTTTTATACCCGTAGCAGACAAGACCGTCACAGGTCTTGAAACCATCGGATAAACGACCGCGTCCGTATCGGCTTTTCCCTTAAGAACGGGTAGCGGCTTTTATATACTTGTTCTTCATTGGCCAATAACAACTTACAAAGATAATATCTTCCTAAAGCTATCTTGAACCTTCTTTAAACACTTCTCGATGTAATGTAAAAGATATGGAGTTTTATATTATTTTTGCCCCATATTTTAGTTATATAACACCAATTTTACACGGATAATATCTAACATTCAGAAGTTTATATTCCTGTGTTGATTAATCGCGCTACATATTACATAAATTTTAGAGAGACTAATGAAACCAACACTACTAGCGCTTGCGGCCGGAATGGGCAGCCGATACGGCGGACTTAAACAAATGGACGGGCTTGGACCGAATGGAGAAACCATTATGGACTACTCTATTTTTGATGCTGCTCGCGCAGGATTTGGGAAGGTTGTTTTTGTAATCCGCAAGAACTTTGAAAAAGACTTTAAGGATATTTTTGCGAATAGGTTTAAAGGAGCGATTGAGGTGGATTTTGTCTATCAAGAAGTAGAAAATGTACCACAAGGTACCAGCTATAATGCAGAACGTATTAAACCATGGGGAACCGGGCATGCCGTACTTATGGGCGCACCTGTTATCCGCGAACCTTTTGCAGTTATCAATGCCGACGATTTCTACGGTGCCGATACTTTTAACGTATTAAATTCTTTCCTCAGCAAGAACGAGACCAACACTAATCGCTACGCAATGGTCGGCTATCGTTTAGGCAACACGCTATCAGAATCCGGACCTGTTTCCAGAGGTATCTGTTCGGTTAACGAAAATGGCATTCTTGAAACGGTTGTAGAAAGAACACAAATAGAACGCTCCGGCGGAATTATCTTTTATAAGGATGGCACTACTAAGGTAGATATCCCGGAAAACGAGCCAGTTTCTATGAATTGTTGGGGCTTTACACCCGACTTCTTTACACATTTAGAAAAGCTCTTCAAAGAATTTTTAAATCATAATGGGCAAAATACGACATCAGAATTTTATATTCCGTTTGCTGTAAACGATCTTATCAAAAATAAAAAGGTCGAAGTAGAAGTTTTACAAACCACAGCCAAATGGTTTGGCGTAACTTATCAGGACGATAGGAACTCTGCCATTTTAAGCATAAACAACCTGATAAAAAGAGGAGAATATCCCGCAAAGCTTTGGGTATAAAAGGTAAGCTAAAAACCTAATCCGTCAACCGTCATTTCGACCGTAGGGAGAACCGGAAGTTCAGCGAGGCTAAATCTTCTGAAAAATGGCATGGCATTAAACGGCGAGATGTCTCACTCTGTTCGACATGACGGGAAAATCAAATTTTTAGCCCAATTTTTACCATCATTGTTATGCACTAGTCCATCTTATTTTTAAATCTCACTTTAATAATACACGGTAATCCTTTAGCGCCGTATAATGCTGCGCCGATTTGGGGATTGTAAACAACCTCTATTGATTCGATTTCATTTATTGGCGTCTTCAATTTTTCTCCTCCTGTAGGTATATATTCATTTTTTTCTTTATCAAACCCCAGAATAAGCGGAAGAGATTTTTCTTCCGGAGGTGTAGTGATTTTTTCCACCCTCTCGTATTTCCGCCCAATAGGTCTAGGATTAGCTTTAAATTCCATAGTATAACCCGTTGTATAGACTAAAAAGCCTCATAGACCCTTCGAACTAATAGTTCCAAGTCTCCCCTTTCTGATGGTCTTGCGTATTTATCGCGTACTATTGCCGTATCTTTTTCTTGCCCTTCAACTTCGCTAAAAGGTAGAAGAAAGAAAAGAAGCGATACTATTACTATATTTCTCATGGTTCTAATTTAAGTTAATATTGTTATAGCAAATATATAAAATATACAGTAGGGCGTTCTGCTGAAAATAGTTTTAGTATTTTTACCCGGCGAACAATACGAACTCCATGAAAAATGAAGATAAAGTTAAGCTGGCTACCGTAGGAACATACGGGGATCCTGTTCTGGCAAATATTATGAAAGCTAAGCTGGAAGCCGCAGGAATAGACTGTGCGTTGATGGATGAAAATACGGTAAATATTGTTACCATAAATCCAAACTATACCCAGCAGTTTGGAAGCATTAAGCTACAGGTACGAGAAGAGGATGTGAAGGCTGCTGAAGAAGTTCTCGCAATTATAGCTAGCGAATTTCCTACAGAAGAACCCGTAGTTGACGAAGGCGTAACTTGTCCTTATTGCGGATCGAAAGATACAATTGTCGCGCTGGGGCACTCTAACGTTTTCATTTCGGTTTGGATGCTCTTCCTTAATTCACTCGCGCTTTATAAAAAGAAGCGGTACTACTGTAACTCTTGCCATAGATATTTTAAAGCCCGCCCTACGTCTTACCAGTAGAGAGGTATTACATATAAGTTCTTTCGAATAAAGCAAGGAATCTACTTGGATAGCGCAGATAAATTCTTAGCTTTACTCGGAATGACGACTTTATATTTGGTATAAATATCGTTTAATACTTCTTTTAGGTGTTTTTTCAAATTCTTCGGGATAAAGACGCACCGCCGCTATTTGGCAATACGAGGGCAGCTCTTTATTTAGCTCTACACGGATTTTTTCAAAAACTTTTCGGATATCTTCCTTCGCAAAACCATCGGCATCTGTTTGTGTATAATCGGGATAAATTAACGCTACCAGCTTACCGTCATCCTCTACAACCAATGATTCCGAAACGTACATCGCGGCATTAATTTTATCTTCTATTTCTTCGGGATAGATATTTTGTCCCGAAGGACCAAGTATCATATTCTTACTCCTACCACGAATAAACAGGTAGCCGTCCTTATCCATAATCCCTACATCGCCTGTATGTAGCCAGCCGTCTTCGTCTATCATTTCTTTTGTAGCTTCGTCATTCTTGTAGTAGCCAAGCATCACATTATCGCCACGTACAAAAATTTCGCCATCTATTTTTTCAGGATCGGGCGAATCTATTTTTATTGTCATACGAGATACTATCTTACCGCAAGAGTATAAACGCGCCTCTCTCCAGTCGGCATAAGAAATTATAGGTCCGCATTCCGTCATACCATAGCCCGCGGTATATCGGAAGCCTATGTCTTTAAAGAATTTTTCAGCATCGCGATTAAATGCGGCGCCACCGACAACCAACTCAAAAAATTCGCCGCCAAATGCGCTTTCAAGTGATGCGAATATTTTTTTCTTTATTTTCCGGTCGAGTATCGGCAACTTCATCGCCAGCTTTACCAGCGGCTTTTCTAGCACAGGCATAAGCCGGTTTTTATATATTTTTTCCACAATAAGCGGTACCGAAATTATCAGGTTGGGTTTCACCTTGGCAAATGCGTCAAGAATGATTTTAGGGCTGGGTAAGCGTGTTAAAAAATGTACATGAACACCCATAGACATTTCAAAGATAAACTCAAACATCAAACCATACATATGAGCCATTGGCAGCATAGATACAAGCGTATCGCCGGCTTTCATATCCGGAAATACCTCTTGCGCAAATAAAAGGTTGGAACGAAGGCTTCGATACGATAGCATTACCCCTTTTGAAAAACCTGTTGTGCCCGAGGTATAGCTAATAACCGCCAGCTCGTCCAACTTATCTTCGTGATAGCGCACATGTTCTTGACGAAAGTATTTCGGATATTTTTTACCGTACATTTCGTTAAGCTTTTCACGCGCCAGCTTTATCTTGCTGCTTCTAGCATATAAAAGAGAAAAGTCCGGTATTAAAATAATAGCCTCTAGCCAGGGCATTGCCCCTTCGTTAAGGCTTTCCCATACAACATCGCCGACGAAAAGAATACGAGCATCGGAATGGTTAACAACATGATGGATGCTGTCTGCTTTAAACTCATGCAGTATAGGAACCGCAACGGCTCCATAAGCCAGCGTTGCTAAAAACACGATACCCCAGTTAGCGCTGTTACGTCCGCAAATAGCAACTTTATCGCCTTTTTTTAATCCGCATTCTTCAAAAATAATGTGGAGCTTTTCTATACGACGAGCAATATCTTTATACTGAAAAGTGGAACCATTATAGTCTGATAATGCTAAATACTCCCAGTTTTCTTTAATACTATCTTCTATATATTTATTGAAAGGTTTATTCATATCCATCATAGCAACAAATATTTTGTATTGCAACTTTAATGAAAAAGCCACCTGAACTTAAAACGACTCAGATGACCATATGCTCTTACTTGGCGTATTTAAACTCGCCGTAATTACTACGAATAGTTAAGATTGTTTCTGTTGATTTTTCAACTCTGCCCACGATCTGAGCAGCGATATTATAACGTTGAGAGATGTCTACTACTTGTTGCGCATATTCAGGTTTCAAATATACTTCGAAGCGATGCCCCATATTATAAACTTTGTACATTTCTTGCCACGATGTCTTAGACTCCTCCTGAATTATACGAAAGAGCGGAGGCACGGGAAAAAGATTGTCTTTTACAACGTGTACATTCTCTACAAAGTGAAGAACTTTGGTCTGTGCCCCTCCGGAGCAATGCGCCATACCATGAATATGGGGGCGCATGGCAGCAAGGATTTCGCTTACCACAGGCGCATACGTACGTGTTGGCGATAACACCAGCTTACCATACGTCATACCTGTTTCGCTATCAATAGCTGTTAACTTGCGGGTACCAGAATACACCAAGCTATTAGGAATAGAGGCATCGTAGCTTTCGGGGTATTCTTCTGCCAAATAATGCGCAAATACATCGTGACGAGCAGAGGTAAGCCCGTTGCTACCCATACCACCGTTATACTCTCTTTCGTAGGTAGCCTGTCCATACGAAGCCAAACCAACAATTACGTCGCCAGCCTGTATGTTAGCGTTATCAACTATTTTAGAGCGTTCGGCACGTGCGGTAACGGTGCTGTCAACTATTACGGTGCGTACCAAATCGCCGACATCGGCAGTTTCTCCACCCGTAAGTACAATGCTTACACCTAACTCCCGAAGTTCGCTTATCAGCTCTTCCGTTCCGTTAATTATAGCCGAAATAACCTCGCCGGGAATCAACTGCTTGTTGCGTCCTATGGTAGATGAAAGTAGTATGTTATCGGTTATACCAACGCAAAGCAGGTCGTCTAGATTCATTACAACGGCATCTTGTGCGATACCTTTCCATACCGACATGTCGCCTGTTTCCTTCCAGTAGATGTAGGCTAGCGATGACTTAGTCCCCGCGCCGTCGGCGTGCATCGCAAGGCAGTAATGCTCATCGCCGGTTAGCGTATCTGGCACTATCTTACAAAACGCTTTTGGAAAAAGCCCCTTATCCAAATTTTTTATAGCGTTATGTACGTCTTCTTTTGATGCGGAAACTCCGCGGCTATCGTATCTTGATGTCATCAGGTTTATTCTTGCTCTTACCTATTCAGCACCTCTAACTCCGTCCTACGGTTAAGCTGGTGTGCTATTTCTTTCTCTTCTTCGCTTCGTAAAGTATTGATATACGTATCTGTTAAATGTGCTCCTACCCTTAAGAACGGGTATTTATCGGTAATGGCTCTATCCACAACTTTTGGTTCGGAGAATCCATACCCAACAGCATACATACGCCCTTCGTCCACCCCTTCGTGTATCAGATAATCCACTACAGCCTGGGCACGACGCTGAGACAGATCTATATTAACTTGTTCGGTGCCGCGGCTATCTGTATGAGCAGCCAGCTCAACAACAATATCCGGATTATCAACCATAATCTCAACCAGCTCATCAAGCGCCGCTCTCGATTCCGGATTTAATGCCGCACTACCATATTCGTAGAAAATATTCGGAATCTCAATAGGCTTAGCCGTAGAAACCATCATCATAGTATCTTGGAATGTATAACTATCGGTTAAATCGACAGTTGAAAATAACGATTTCTGGTTTAAACAACCCGGAACAGTCGCAATAGCAATATAGTCGGTATTCGGATTCAGCTTAAATTCGTATCGTCCATTCGCCTCGGTATTCTTAATAAGTGTAGCTCCGTTACTTCCGGTAAGCTTAACTTGTACGCCCGAAATTGGTCGTTTGGTTTCTTCGCTCAGCACAATTCCGTTTACGTAGTATTCGATAACCGGAATATCTTTATAGAAACGGTAAATGTCATCGCCTCCTCTGCCTCCTTTACGGCGTGACGAGAAATAACCTCTATCGCTATTGTCTTCGTAAATCAAAGCAAAATCATCCAGCTCGGAGTTGAAATGTGGTCCCATATTTTCTACTTCCCACGATCCTGCTCCTACAGGTGTTGCTTTGTACAAATCAAGTCCGCCATACCCCGGATGACCGTTAGATGCAAAGTACAGCTCTCCGTTACCACGAATGAAAGGGAACAACTCATCGCCCCTTGTATTAATCTGGCTTCCTAAATTTATAAGCTCTTCCCATGTACCGTTTGAAGTTTTGCGGGTCATTTTCCAGATATCGTTCCCCCCAAATCCGCCGGGCATATTCGATACAAAGTAAAGCGTAAGCCCGTTTCTTGATATGCCGGGGTGTGCCATAACAATGCTATCGTTAACACCCAGAGGTTCGGCATCTGTCCAGTTGTAGCTATTATCTCGCTTAGCCACATAAATAGTACACCCTTCAAAGTTATAGGCTCCCGGAATACTTTTTGTAAAGTACAGCTCGCCGAAACTTTCGTCGAAGCAGCAAGCCCCATCTTCATCAAACTTTCCGTTAACCCCTTCTCCCAACACTCTGGGACGCTCCCACCCTGTACGGCTTTGTATAGTATAAAAAATTGAGCTGGGGCGCTGACCCGTTCCTGCTTGTCTTTTCCCAGCCTGTCTTTTCTTCAACCTTCCGCCTGTATTACGAGATGATGTATATAGAATCATTTCGTGGTCGGCTGTACCAAATGCCGGAGCATAGTCGTTTTGAGCAGAATTTATCTCTTTAAAATTTTCAATTATATAGTCAGCATTTTTGTCTATCTGTTCTTTTGCCATCTGACTTGAGACTATACCTTTATCAACTCTGTCATCGTCCGGAACAAGACTTTTATACTCGGTAAACGCCTGAATAGCTTCATCGTATTTTTTATTCATCAGCAGCACCTCGCCATAGCGGAGATAGGCTTCGGGGATATGGTTGCTACGATTAATAATTACTCGGTTATATGCTCTCTCGGCAGGCACTGTGTTATTAAGAATACGATAACACTCGCCTAATCGAAAGTTTACCATAACGCGCTCTTCGGTATCAACCTTAGATGATAGCTTCCGGTAAAGTTCGGCGGCTTTATAATATCCGCCGGCATCGTAGATAGCATTGGCTTTCCCAAGTTTAGATGCCGTGCCGCAAGAGGTAAGCACTAGAATAGATAATAAAGCAAATGCAATAAGTTTTGAATACTTCATTATTGATGTGTTTGACATTTACAATGAGATGCTGAACCTATGTTTAATCTGTAAAAATAGCTATTTTTCTGTTCTTTGTTATCCTTAAGCCCTAAACAAACCATTTATTACAAATAATGAAAAGAGAACTCCGATTTACAGACGCATTGTTTTTCGGAACAAATCAGAAAGAAACCGCATAGGCACATAGAATAAAAATTATTGGAATCTATCGCCTATATGGTTAAAATAGTTTATTCGTCGTTCCGTTTGGGATAACGGGTTATAAACTTTTTAGACAGCCTTTTTTGGTAGAATACCTTTTGCTATCTTTACACCTCTTCATTTCTACCTAAAACCTAAAGAAAATGAGCAAAAAACTAATTATTCTAACACTTGTATTATTATTCCCGTTTGTTATGCAGGCACAAGAAACCAAAAGAGTCCGTGATTACGGCATTAAAATCGGCGTTATGTCGCCTGGAAAAATGAATAGCATTACTGATGTCGAAGGCGTTAAAGTAGGTCATGTAACGCTGGTTGAAGGCGAAAATATCCGAACCGGGGTTACCGCAATTACTCCTCATGAAGGAAATATGTTTCAGGAAAAAGTTCCGGCAGCAATTTTTGCGGCTAACGGATTTGGAAAACTGGCAGGTAGTACACAAGTAAAGGAGTTGGGCAACCTCGAAACGCCCATCATTCTTACCAATACGCTGAATGTATCTACAGGTATTGACGGCTTAATCGAATATACGCTAAAACAAAAAGGAAACGAAAACGTACATTCTGTAAACGCTCTGGTTGGCGAAACTAACGATGGCACGCTTAACGATATTCGAGGTCAGCATGTAAAGAAAGAGCATATGCTACAGGCTTTGGAAAACGCCGGTACTATGGTTGAAGAGGGTTGCGTAGGTGCCGGAACAGGAACTATTTGCTTCGATTTTAAAGGTGGAATAGGTACGGCATCGCGTAAGCTCCCCGAAAGTTTAGGTGGTTATACCGTTGGTGTTTTGGTACAGACTAATTTTGGCGGTGTGCTGCAAATAGACGGTGTGCCTGTGGGCGAAGAGCTGGGTAAGTACGATTTCAGCAATCACCTGCATAATAATGTAGATGGCTCTTGCATGATAATTGTTGCTACCGATGCGCCGCTTGATAGCCGTAACCTCGAACGGTTGGCGAAGCGTGCGTTTCTTGGTCTTGGAAAAACAGGAGGAATAGCATCAAATGGTAGCGGTGACTACTTTGTAGCGTTTTCAACAGCCAAAGAGGTAAGAATACCACACTCGATGAAAGAGCGCGAAATGGAAGTAAAGACCGTTCATAACGATAACATGTCGCCTTTATTTATGGCTGCCATTGAGGCAACCGAAGAGGCTATTATCAACTCGCTTTTTACAGCCAAAACAGCTACCGGCAGAAACGGAAAAACTATAGAAGCACTGCCTCTAGATAAGGTTATTCCGATAATGAAAAAGTATAATAGAATACAGAAGTAAAGAAATTATACCTTGTCATGCCGAACGAAATGAGGCATCTGCTCATTCAACACGCTACACCTACTTAGCAGATGCCTCATTTCGTTCGACATGATGTACGGTTTAAACGCTATGGATTATCTTTTACAGCAACTGGCAGCAGCGGAAGCAAAGTATTATGGCACGTTTTACGGCTTATGTAAGCAGTTGTTTAGTACTTGCCATATGCCTTCGCACGATCATACGCATCATGTAAGGGTATGGGAATACTGCAAGCGGCTGTTAATCCATGCTTCTAAGCAAAGTCGGGTATTTAATGATGATTTTATCGAGGCTTTATTAGCCGCTGCTTTATTGCACGATATCGGGTTAAGCCGGATAACTGATGAGCGGCACGGATCCGAAAGTGCGGAACTGTTTAAAGAATACATAGCATCAAACCCTGATATACACCTCCGCTTATACGATGATATTGTAGAAGCAATTCGCGTACACGATCTAAAAAGTCCTTCTTCGTTGAACCAAACCTTCGATCTGGCTTCAATTTTAACCGTATGCGATAACTTAGACTCTTTTGGATACATTGGGGCGTATCGTTATGCGGAGATATATCTTATTCGGGGCATTGATACAAACGAGATAGCATTCCGTTCGCTCAATAATATCGAAAAACGGTTTAAGAGTTTCGAGCTGCATTACGTTCAGCTGCCTCAATTTTATGCAGAGCAGAAGCAGCGTTATTTACGTTCATGCTCGGTTTTTGAGGATGAGCGGCTTATGGCGGAATTAACGGAGGCAATACTACAGCTGTCTATAAAAGAGCAAAAGGGTATTTTTGAAGTGGTAGAAATTTATGGTAAAAAAAGTGATTTACCGTTTTGGATACAGCTGAAAAAAGAGCTGGAATAGTGTCACGATACAAGAATCAAGTATAACGATTTGAGCATTGCGAGAAATAACGTCATTCCGACCAAAGGGAGGAATCTCTCGAAGAGCAGTAGTACGCTCAATTAATTGATAGCTAATCGTAAAAAATCATTGTGCTACTAATCAAGAGATCCCTCCCTTTGGTCGGAATGACACAGATTCTCATTTAGCTATTAACTTTTAACCATTAACATTAATGCAAAAACACCAAGTAATAGTAATCGGGGCGGGAGCAGCAGGTTTAATGGCTGCTATAAAAGCGGCGCAGGATGGGGCAAAAGTTTTTTTGTTGGAGAAAATGGAAAAACCTGCCCGGAAAATACGAATTACTGGCAAAGGTAGGTGTAACATTACCAACATGCGTCCGGAGCCGGAATTGATGCAAAAAATACACCCCAATAACCGTTTTTTTCGTCCTGCCTTTCGAAATTTCTCGAATAACGATCTTGTACGTTTTTTGAATGAAAACGGACTTGAGACTATAGAAGAAAGAGGCGAAAGAGTTTTTCCTGCTTCTCAAAAGGCTTGGGATGTTGCCGAAACCTTAATAGGTATTGCAGAGAAGCAGGGTGTAGAAATAAAATGCCATGCAAAAGTTTTGGGATTAAATTCGGTAGATGGTATAATACAATCTATTTCCGTAGAGTCGGGCGAGGGGGTTGAACAGCTGACCTCAGATGCGTTTGTTATTGCAACAGGCGGACTGTCGTATCCTGCAACCGGTTCAACAGGCGATGGATACGAATGGGCAAAAGAGCTAGGTATAGAGGTGGTTCCTACTCGCCCCTCGTTGGTCGGCTTGTATGTAAAACAGCATAACGAAAAGCTGGCGGGGCTGGAGCTGCGTAATGTATCGTTACAGCTATGGGTTGACGGTGGATGTAAAGACGAAGAGTTTGGAGAGCTATCGTTTAGCTCTAAGGGTGTAGAAGGTGCAATAGTACTACGCTTAAGCCGTGATGCGGTTGATGCGCTGGCAAAGAAAAGCAAAGTACAGTTTAAACTGGATTTAAAACCTGCATTAGGCGAAGAACGGCTAAGGCAGCGCATACAGAGAGAGCTAAGCGCCAAGCCAAGCCCCGTAGTTGTAGAAGCATTACTTCGCAAGCTGTTGCCAGCACAGCTGGTTGCTCCGTTTGCCGAAAAAGCAGGCGTATCGGTAACGCAGAAAACGGTAAAGTTAAAGAAGGGTAGCTTGCAACGAATAGTTTCCTGTTTAAAGTCATTTGAGATGGAAGTTGTCGGTCACGAAGGTTACGAACGTGCTGTTATAACAGTTGGTGGAATATCGCTAAACGAGCTCGATTCTAAAACCATGCAGGCAAAAAAATACGCTAATCTGTTTTTTGCGGGCGAAGTAATAGACCTAGATGGTAATACGGGTGGCTATAACCTACAAATAGCCTTCTCTACAGGATATCTGGCAGGTTTATCGGTAGCTAAGCTGTGCAAAGCGTCATGTCGAACGAAGTGAGACATCTTCACATTCATTACATTGCTACTATATAGGAGATGTCTCACTTCGTTCGACATGACGCTTTTATTCCCTCGCTTAACTATTTTCGCCTAATGCTTAATCCGCTACAGATGCTTTTCATAGCAGCGGCGGCGTAAATAAGGCTCTGCATCGTAGTTTTTCCAAACAGATATGGCTTGATGGTTCGACTCTAGTTGCTGGTTCGAAATCGCTGTTTTTACGCCTAGTTGAATGTATCGTTTATTCAGTTCGGTGTAATAGATCGAATGAATTCCCTTTGCCTGCCAGTCGGGGTGTACGCCGTTAAGGTATAGGTCGATAGCGTTGTAATTTTTAAGCGCTTTTAGTAGGTGGATAAAGCCGAAGGGAAATAGCCGTCCTTTTGCTTTCTGATAACCTTTTGACAGGCTGGGCATACTGATACCGAATGCTACCACTTTATCGTTTTCGTCTATTAGCAGGCAAACCAGTTTCATATCCAGAAAGTTGAAGTATAGCTTAATGTACCTGTCAATCTCTTTATCGGTAAGCGGTGCAAAGCCGTAGAGGCTGGAGAAAGATGCGTTAAGCGTTTCGAAAAAGCTGTGGGCATAGGGCATTACATCTTTTCGTTTTTTAAGCTTTAGTACGCCTAGGTTATACTTTTCGGCAATCAGTTTATTGATGCGTTCTACCTTTTCGGGCACAGGCTGCGAGGCGTTGAACTTCATTTGTATCCAATCTTCTGCTGCTTTGTACCCCAATTCTTCCATATACTTTGGATAGTACGGAAAGTTATAGATATTGGCAATAGTAGGTAGCCTGTCGAAACCCTCGATCAGCATACCTTCCATATCCATGTCGGTAAAGCCTAAAGGTCCGTGTATTCCTGTCATACCCTCACTTTTACCCCATTCCTCAACAGCGTTTAGCAGCGCGCGGGCAACCTCAACATCTTCGATAAAATCAATCCATCCGAAACGCACAAACTTAGTTTTCCATATATCGTTAGCACGTGTGTTAATGATGCCTGCCACGCGTCCGGCAACTTTACCGTCTTTGTAGGCAAGAAAATACTTGGCTTTACAATATTCAAAGGCAGGATTCTTTTGGGGATTAAGCGTTTCTTTTTCCTCCGAAATCATCGGCGGCACCCAATATTTATTCCCCTTAAATAGTTTAAACGGAAAGCGGATAAATGCTCTCAGTTCTTTTTTATCGGTTACTTCTTTTATTGTTATTGCCATTAGAATATCTTTTTAAGATGATGAAAGAGTTATTATTTTGTGAGCGATGCGTAACTTTACCTAGTATTTATTAGAGATATTATACCAAGCCATAAATCTTAGCAGTAAAAATATGAATAAAAAAACAATGGTATATTTAATGGCTCATCGTCTTCGACCGTTTAATTGATGCCGTATTTGCTCTAGCTGTACGTAGTATGTCTTTAATTGATTGTGTACATTTATAGAAATATCAAACTCTTTTGAGATAAATGTTATTGTTCGTAGGCTAATCTTATTAATAATTTTACACTCTTTTCTTACAGCTACAGCCTCATTGGTATAATCTCCTGCTGTATATTGAGAGTAATCATACATACCTCCATTATGGGTTTTTATCAAAGAATCAACCAATACATTAACCACAAAGTCAATATAGCGAGTATAAGTATAACCTTCTATCCGTTTTTTCTTGATTTCGTCTAGTAAATATTTACAGTGATGTGCTGTAACCTCAATATTCATAGGTAAGGCGTAATATTTACATTGTAGCTTTCGTAAGGCAATCTCAATATTGGCTGCTTCGATTTCTGGTAAACCGATAGTACGGAATTGTTTGAAATAGCTATCCCATTTACCCTGTTTCTTTATTGCCTCTTTATTCTGACTTTGGGCTTTCTTAACTTGATATACGTGTTCTTTTTTGTTATAAAAAGAATATAGGCGGTCGTATTCTTGGCGACTTCTGCTTTCTTTTAAAATTTCGTATGCATTTTGTATTTCTATAAATCTGGCATGATCCCCACTTTCTTTATCGGGGTGATATAGCATAACCAATTGACGATAGGCTTTTTTTATTTCGTCCAGATAGGCTGTAGTAGAAACCCCTAAAATTTGATAGTAATTTTGTTCCATCATCAAATAATTTTCCCTTATAGTCGAGTTCAACTATATGCTACTAAGAAGGTCTCATTATTAAAAATACAAAAAGACATCTCCATACTCATCGCATTGCTGCTTTTCGGGAGATGTCTCACTTCGTTCGACATAACGTGCTTATTTATATTATTTTATCTTTCGTCTTTGTTCTTTTGTCTCACATAGCGATACGCATATCTTATATTGTGCGTTATATTATCTCTAGTTTTTTACCAACTTGGATCAGCTTATCTATTGCAAAATCTACCTGCTCTTTAGTATGTGTAGCCATTAAAGAGAAACGGATTAGCGTTGAATCTTCGGGTACAGCAGGCGCAACTACCGGATTTACAAACAGACCTTCTTCCAGGAGGAGTTTAGTGTACATAAACGTTTTTAGGTTATCTCTAACTAGTATAGGAATGATGGGTGTTACAGTATGTCCTATATCAAAACCATGCTCTCTTAAAGTTTTAATAGAGTAGTTTGTGATATTCCAAAGATGCTCTAAACGCTCCGGCTCACTCTTAATAATTTCTAGCGCGGCTAGTACGGCAGCTGTAGAAGCAGGCGTCATGCTTGCGCTGAAAATAAGCGAACGCGATTGATGCTTAATGAAGTTGATAGTACGTTCGTTGGCAGCTAAGAAACCGCCTAAAGAAGCAAGCGATTTGCTAAACGTACCCATAATAATATCAACTTTATCAGTTAAGCCAAAATGGGATGAAGCACCACGTCCGCCTTTTCCAATAACACCTAGGCTATGTGCATCGTCAACCATTACATTGGCGTTATACTTCTCCGCAAGTCGTACAATCTCAGGTAGGTTGGCAATATCGCCCTCCATGCTGAAGATACCGTCAACCACTATCAGCTTTATTTTATCAAGCTCACAACGTTGAAGCACTTTTTCCAAAGCATCCATATCGTTGTGGCGATACTTTAGCGTTTTACCAAACGACAGGCGCGCGCCCTCTATAATAGAGGCATGATCTAGTTCATCAAGAATGATGTAATCGTTGCGTCCCGTTACCGTTGGTATGGCGCCAAGGTTAGATTGAAAACCTGTGCTATAGATTAGCGCCGCATCTTTTCCAACAAACTCAGCCAGCTTATTTTCCAGCTCAATATGGATATCAAGCGTACCATTAAGATAGCGAGAGCCGGCGCAACCGGTCCCGTACTTTTTGATAGCCTCAATAGCAGCCTCTTTTACCTTAGGATGAGAGGTAAGACCCATGTAGCTGTTAGAGCCGAACATTAATACTTTCTGTCCATTAATATAAACCTCAGTATCTTGTTCTGATGCTATAGGACGGAAGAATGGGTATAACCCTGCTGCCTGTATCTTATCAGGATCGTTATATTCGGCAGTTCTTTCTCTTAACAGGTTCTGGTAACCTTCTTGTTTATTTGTCATTGTGTATGCTTGAAAAATCCGTCAAAAGTATAAAAAAAGGACTAAGCAACAAAACGGAGACAGTAGCCCCCGTTTTGGTTGATATACAGAACTATTCGTCTTTCTCTTCTGCTTCGTATGCCTTTAACAACTTCTCCTGAACATCTGAAGGAACTTGCTGATATTCTGCGAATTTCATCGTATATGTTGCGCTGCCCGAGGTAAGCGAGCTTAAGGTTGTAGAGTACTTATGCAGCTCTGCTAAAGGAACTCGGGCTTTAATTACCTCGAATCCTTTTTCGCTATTCATACCCTCAATCATAGCACGGCGGTTTTGCAAATCGCTCATTACATCACCCATGTATTCGCTAGGTACGTAAACGCTAACGTTATAAACAGGCTCCATAATTTTAGGACCGGCATTTTTAAATGCGGTTTTAAATGCGTTACGTCCAGCCAGTTTAAACGAAATTTCGTTTGAATCGACAGGGTGCATTTTACCATCGTAAACAGCTACGCGGATATCGCGCGCATACGAACCGGTAAGCGGACCTTCTTCCATTTTCTCCATAATACCCTTAAGGATAGCGGGCATAAAACGCGCATCGATAGAACCACCTACAATGCAGTTATAGTAAACCAGCTTACCGCCCCAATCGAGGTTAATTTCTTCTTTTCCTCTGATGTTTAGAACAAATTCTTTGCCATCAACTTTAACCTTGCTAGGGTCGGATGTACCTTCAATATACGGTTCTATAATAAGATGTACCTCTCCAAACTGACCGGCACCGCCCGACTGCTTTTTATGGCGATAGTCTGCCGCTGCCATTTTGGTAATGGTTTCACGATAAGGAATTTTTGGGGCAAATAACTCAATTTCAAGCTTATTAGTATTATTTAAATGCCATTTCAAAATATTGATGTGATGCTCGCCCTGACCACTAACAATAATTTGTTTTAGCTCTTTTGAATATTCTACTATGATAGTAGGATCTTCCTGGTGTGCGCGGTTTAGTAATTCGCCCAGTTTTTCATCATCGCTTTCGTTCTTAGCCTTAATAGCTGTGCGGAACTTAGGCTCGGGGAAAACGATAGGCTTAAACTGCCAGTTTTTTCCAACATTAAGCGTTTGGTCGGTCTTGGTATTTTTCAACTTAACGGTACAACCTATGTCGCCGGCAATCATTTCGGTAACTTTTTCGCGTTTTTTACCTGCTACGGCATATAGCGATGCGAGACGCTCTTTACCATCGTTGCTGGCGTTGACCATATCCATGCCTTCGCTAATCTTACCGGACATAACGCGGAAGTAGGAAACCTCGCCAAGGTGTTGTTCTACTGCTGTTTTAAATACAAATAGAGAAGGCGTTCCGTTAGGATCGCATGGAACTATTTCGTCATCAATAGTTTCCGCACCTTCGTTCCAATCGGGACTTGGTGCTACATTAATGATAAACTCCATTAAACGTTTTGTGCCAACATCTTTTTTTGCAGAAAGACACATGATAGGAAATACGCCACGGTTACGGATTCCGGCAGCGAGACCTTTGCGGATATCTTCAACTTCTAGCGCACCTTTTTCGAAAAATAGCTCCATAAGTCCTTCGTCATGTTCTGCAGCGGCTTCTACTAAAGCGTTGTGCAGCTCTTCTGCTCTGTCTGCTTCGTCTGCAGGTATAGGTAACTCCTCGCGCGTTCCGTTATCATCCTTAAACTTGTACATTTTCATGGTAAGCACATCAATGATAGCGTCGAACTCTATACCCGGATTAACGGGATATTGTATAAGGACAGCCTTATTGCCGAAGCTTTGCCTAATTGAGTCTAACGTATTATCAAAGTTTGCTTTGTCGTGGTCAAGCTGGTTTATAGCAATCATCATAGGCTTATTGCTACGCTCTGCATGGCGGCTAAATATTTCGGTACCAACCTCAACACCATTTTGCGCGTTGATAAGCATTATACAAGTATCTGCAACTTTAAAAGCAGAGAAAACACCTCCAACAAAGTCGTCTGATCCCGGAGTATCTATAATGTTCAGCTTATGATCCATAAACTCTGTGAACAATACAGTCGAGTAAATTGAACGCTGATAGATATGCTCTACCTCGGTATAGTCTGATACGGTTGTCTTTGCATCTATAGTACCTCTACGGTCGATAACTTTACCTTCGAACATCATTGCCTCGGCAAGAGTGGTTTTACCCGAACCGCTATTGCCGAGTAGGACGACATTTTTGACCTGCTTTGTTGAATATGTTTTCATAGGTTTCTATGTATTTAATTGTTTTATTTTTTAACGTTCGGAAAAAATCAAGATTTCAAAGTTAACTATTTATATGAATTGACAAACAGAAGGGTACTAAAATCGAGTTGTGCTTACAAACATCAGTTTGCAAGATATTGTTATACAGCGCAGTTTATGTAGTTTGTGATTTCGTTAAGGATTGTGGCGAATATGAGGCGAGGGGGAGACAAAGTTTGATATGAGAGATGGGTAGTGTAAAACAAAGAATGGAACAATTTCTTAGTCTTTGCAACAGCTCCCTAAATGGCTTTACTGAATTGTAAGCTCACTTCCCCTAAAGGAAAGGGGGCTTTTCTGTACTGCAAAAGCCCCCTTTAAGAGTAATTACGAATAAAAAAAGCCGGCATTTTTCCCTTCGTCTCAAATAACGAGATAGATGGAGCATTGCCAGCCTTATAATGAACATTAATTAATAGCTAAGGGCAATTAGGAAGCGTTACGTTTACAGGATTGCTCGCTAACGATTGACAGCTATTAGATTTGGCAATTACAGAATATACTCCTTGCTGAGTGGCAACAAACAAAGGTCCGCTGCCTTCCATAACTCCTATGCCATTTTCAAACCATTGGAATGTCGTTTCGCTTGGGTATTCACCAATATTTTCTATCGTTAACGTTACGGTAGAGTTGTGCGCAGTATCTTACCTGTTCAACGCAAAGTTTTCTTTTAAAGTCTACTGAAACGCATGGTTCTAAGCCTATTAGCTGCTTACGGATAATAGAACCGTTTTCTTGCCGGAATTTATCGGTAAGAACATGCACCAGTTCAAAGCAACTCTTTTTTCCTTCCTTATCGCCAGGCTCTGTTATTCCTTTTGCTAAACCTGCAACCATACACATGGCAGATACCGTTCCGCATACTTCGCACATGCCTGCCAAGCCTCCACCGAAGGGAGTTGCCAGCTTAAACGACATTTCGCTATCCCTACCAAACAAATCGGCATAGGCTGCAAATACTGATTGTGCACAATTGTAACCTTGTTTAAATAGTAATATGACTTTTTCTACTCTACTTTCCATGCTATGTTTCTAAAATAAATACATCCGATGCTTTTGTACGCGGAAGGGCGTGTAGCTGTACATCTTTTCCTACAGTAATACCTTTTGCTGTCAGCTCGCGCTTTACTATATGGTATGCCAGCTCTGGCATATTATTTTCTTGACTTAGATGGCAGAGGTAAATATGGCTTAGATGAGGGGCATAGTTCTCGGCAAGAAATTGAGCAGCCTCGTCGTTGCTTAGATGCCCGGTTTTACTTGATATACGGTTTTTAAGGTAGCGTGGATATCGTCCCGTTTCTAGCATGTGTACATCATAGTTTGCCTCTAAAACTAAATAGTTTGCTTGGCGGATGTAAGGTGCTGAGTTTTCGCAAATATACCCTAAGTCGGTTGCTACGGTAAAACGCTTACCGTTATACTGTATGGTATAGCCTACATTATCCGATCCATCGTGCGAAACGGCAAATGCTGTTACCTCAAAGCGCGCTATATCAATAGTTTCACCTTTTTCTATATTATGAGGCGAAGGAATAATCTTGTCGCCAAGCATTGGACAACGGGCTATGCCTTTATGTATTGTAGCCGTTGTGTAAACAGGTATATGATGACGGGCGGCTACTGCACCAACCGAACGGATATGATCGATATGGTCGTGGGTAATTAGCACTCCCCAAATCAGCCCAAAATCTAAGCCTGATTCTACCAGCCGCTTTTTCATATTACGGATGCCGATGCCTGCATCTATCAGTAAGCCTTTAGACATGGTACCAACGTAGTAGCAGTTACCGCTGCTACCGCTCCCTAGGCTGACGAATCTGAGCTTATTCATATCGGATGTAAAGGTACGTTGAAATATAAAATTGGAAAATTTATCCCAGCTAATTGTTGCTTAAGCCGCCTTTTCCGAACACTAAATGCTCTATAATGAATAATATAAAAAACACATAGCAAAGCCATTGCGGATTATAGGATGGGTATTTTTGTCGGTATAAACAATATACTTTGAAGATTTTACCCCTTCCCATAAGGAGTAATATAAATAAATTATGCTATACAAGGCAGTAGGTGCTTGAATATTACTGTTTTCTTAATAATATCAATGCTTTTATAACATTTTTTAGTTGTAGTAAAGTCGCTTATAGTCAGTTTATTTTTGCCATTATCTTTTTTGCCGTACTTATTATCGCTGCGCTTACATCGGCAATATCTCTTCTCGAAGTTATTACCGCTTACCTGACAGAAGAAAAAAAGATGACAAGAAAAAAAT
>JAIRNF010000036.1 GCA_031258195.1 Prevotellaceae bacterium | reverse complement strand
TCATATTTAGCGCTCCGAAAAAGGTGTTTTTCGCTATCGGGGTTACAAACGGGGTTACGAAAAACGATTAAAAAGAAGCGATAGAAATAGGCTTAATTACCAAATTATCTAAAAAATAGCTGAAAAACCGGAATAGAATACCCTATAACGCCATAAAAATATATCGTCCGATTTAATTTATAATATCGACTTGACCGCTTGGGGCGGGTTCGCCCTAAGCTCCCTATCAAGCTCTTCTCCCGGCCGAATTAGCAGATGGTCCCCCTTAGTCGCCCCATTAATTATATCGCGTAGCTCGGCATCTGTCATGCCATATATTTATTTAGTAATACAACTATACCGCGAATAAAGTTTTTAGGTACAATTCGTTTTTTAACTCGCGCGAATTGTTTTAGCGATTATACTTAATATGTCTATGTTTTCTGCAAATTCTTTTGCGATACGGAAAAGCATAAGCTGTGCTTTTAAAATACGGTATGTGACCACATAAATATAAAATTGAGTATATACGAAGGTATATGTTGTCCATTGTACTATGCCTTTAAGCGTTTGTTTTTTATGTGAGAAAACCACTATAACTAGTGAGGGCTTGTGAGCTTATATAGGCTATGCTAAAGAACGGAATTCATTTTTAGTAGCTTATATTTTCAGTAAATGTATTTTATTAGAATAGCAGTACTACTCTTGCATACGTACTTTTCGTTAAAAATACTCACTTTTAGTGATTGTTTCCTTTCATTTGCCCTTTTACTTTTGTATCCGAATTCATGAAAGTAACAGGTAAGCCTTAGCCGCGAAGGCGTATCGCTTATCCTAAAACCACTCAATCCCCATACATAATGAAAAAGATATATACCCTTATTGTTGTACTATTAATTGTATTTATTGGGCAAATTTCCGCGCGAACAATAAAAGGTTATGTGTACGATTCTGAGAAAAAGCCTATCCCTAATGTCTCTATTTCAATAGCAGGCGGCTCTCAAAATGTGCTAACCGATAACACCGGTTTTTTTACAATAGCGGCAGCCGATAATGATTATCTTATAGCGGAATGTCTAGGCTATCAAGAAAATCGTGTAAAAGTTAACGGTAGCGAACATATAGCTATAGAACTTAAAGAAGAAGAAAATTTCCTGAATACCGTGGTTGTAACAGGTACGCGCACTACCCGTACATTAAAGAATACGCCTGTTCTTACGAAGGTTGTATCTTCATTAGAGTTGAAGGATATGGGAGCTGTTACCGCCCTTGATGCGTTAGAAAGCCTTTTGCCCGGTGTACATTTTGACCCTAACCCGATGGGAGATAATATTCAAATACAAGGTTTAGGTAACGCGTATATTCTTGTATTAATAGACGGAGAACGTATAGCGCCCGAAACAAACGAAAACGTAAACTTTTCTCGTTTAAACGTTGCGGAAATTGAACGTATAGAGATATTAAATGGCGCGTCTTCTGTACTATATGGATCAAACGCTATTGGAGGTGTTATAAATATTATTACAAAAAAAATTGGTCAGCCTCTTGAGGGTTTTGTGCAGGGACGTTACTCAAAGTTTAACACCTATAACGCGGACGCGTCGTTAGGATTTAAGGTTGCTAGTCTTACATCTAAAACAGGTCTTAATTTTAAAACAACCGATGGCTACGATTTAACCCCTGAAACACCGCAAAGCTATACTGTAAGACCCAATACCGATTATACCCTAACGCAATCATTACGTTATGAACTTAGTAAGAAGCTAAGTGCTGATCTTAACGGACGATTTTTTTCGCATGAAACAGAAAATCCACCACTTTCTGTATCCACAACGCATAAGTTGGTTCGTGATTATACTTTTGGCGGAAAGGTCAACTATGCTATGTCCGAAAAAAATGTTCTTACAGCAAGCGGACATAGCGATATCTACAAATCATACACCGTTCTCGAAAAAAAAAGTAATGACAAGGAGTTAGGGTCTGACTATAAATATACAAGTGCTAGATTATTAGATGCATGGACTCCTTCTGATAAGATACAGGTTGTTGGTGGAGTTGAGTTTAATCACGAAAAGATGTTTTCGGAAAATTTATTTGGAAACATTGGCAGAGATGAGTCTTCACATAATACGAACCTCTTTGTACAGGGTGATTTTAAGATTGTTAAGAACCTAGAGGGGGTGATTGGTGCGCGTTATACCAACCATTCAGGTTTTGGCTCGCATTTCTCACCCAAAACATCGTTAATGTACAAGCTAGGTAGCTTTCGTTTTAGAGCGGGTATTAGTAATGGTTTTAAAACACCGACCCTGAAAGAAATGTACTACAATTTTGACCATCAGGGGATGTTTCAAGTAATAGGAAACCCTGATCTTAAACCGGAAGAGAGTTGGTATAAATCTTTTTCGGTTGAGTTCCTTAACGAAACGGTAAACATATCGGCTTCATTTTATCATAATAGCATAAACGATAAAATAAACACAGTACAATATAACATAGAAGATCCATCCGGAAATGAAACTTATGAGATGCGATACGAGAATGTCGCGGATGCTCGTATTTTAGGCGTAGATGTTTTCGCGCAGTATAACTTTTTAAAACACTTCTCTTTCAAAGGTGGGTATGCATATGCTGATGCCATTGATAAAGAAGACGATACTCAGATAAGTGGCAATAGTAAGCATAATATAACCTCGGCATTTAGCTTCAGATTTAATAAACTGAAAATAGGCTCTCGTTACTTCCCATTTGTCCTATCTTTCTCAGGTAGGTATAGTTCACCTCGTATATACGAAACGGTAACAACCGATGCTTCAGGTAGTTCTATTACAACCAGCGCCAACTCGAGCGCGTACTCTCTCTGGAGATTTACATATACCCAAAGAATTCCTATTGCCGGACGTTGGAGCTTTGAAGTACAGGGTAGCGTAGATAATATTTTCGATAATGTTGATAACGCAACGTTTATCAACCCGGGAAGAACATTCTCAATTCTGGCTAAGATTAGTTTTTAGCCCGATAAAAATATCAGTAATTGCTAATAATTTAAATAACAAAAAATGAAAAAGTTTAAGCTATTCTTAATGCTTCCATTGCTAATGGTAGCCCTTGTTGGAGTTCAATCTTGCAGTGACGATGACGATCCGCCACAGCCTCTTACAGGAGAAGAGGTTGAGATAAATGTTGTTTCCTCATGGGGAACATGGAACTACTTCTCATTTGCAGAAGGTAAAGTAATTGGTACAGGCGCTGCTACAGCGGAAGCAGATGCAGAGTGGAAGGTTCGTACCGATTGGGATATTGCATTTACAAGACTTTATGCTCGCACTAATAGTGGTATTTCTGGCAACGGACAAGGTGGAGTAAAAGAAATTCCTACAGATGGCTCTACTTCTAATGGAGCAGCTGTATTTGCTAATCTTATTGAGGCTCCAACAACAGGCTATGTTGTTGATGCTACAGACGACTTAATGATTAGTATGGGTGGTCCCGCTGGTCCTACATACTATAATGCGGGTACATGTACTACTGTTAACCCATGGCTAACAATAGCTATGCCGGTAGTTGCTACTCCTAAAGTATTTGTTATAAAAACAGCCGACGGTAAATATGCTAAAATATATTTAAAAGCTTATCAAAACGCAAATGGAGATTCTGGATATATTACTATGGAATATGTTTACCAAGCAAGTGGTAGCACAAACCTCTTAACAGAATAAGTTTGATTTAAGTTTAGGTTTTAGTTAAATAGATAAATCAAAAGAGGGTTGATAGCTTATTTAGCCGTCAACCTATCTTGGTTAAGGAAAGATAGATATACCCAAAATGCCATCAATTCTACATATGAAAAGAAAAATAGCTATTGTACTTGTTGTGTTGGTCATACTTATAGCGGGCTGGTTTGCGTGGAGTAAGCTGGCATCTGCTACAAAAATTGCATTGGTTAACTTTCAGCCGTTTCAGGTTACAAGTATTATCAAAGCAAATACCGAAAGCTTTATAAAATATGAAGAGTTGTCGTTAGATGAGCTGAATAAGCTTTCTCGTTATAATATGGTGCTTGTATTCGGAATGGGAATAAGAGCTACCGAAGAACAGCGTGTTCAGCTACAGATTGCGGCAGATAAGGGTACTCCGGTAATTGTATATGCGGCAACTAACCCCGATAACAACATATGTAATCTTGACGATACACAGCGGTTTGATATCGGATCATACTTAGGCAACGGAAATAAAAAGAACTATCGGAATCTTGCGCGATATATTCGTAAGAACATCGATAAAAAAACGCTTTTTGTAAGTTCTCCCGAACCGGCTGTAGAAAATGTGCATGACGTCCTTTATCACCTGGATGATGAGTTCAGCTTTGCCACGGTTAATGACTATGAAAAGTATCTGAAAGAAAATAATTTCTACAAGCAGAACGGAGCAAAGGTTGCTATAGTCGGCGGACTTAACGACCCGTTCAGCGGAAACAGAGCCAACGTTGACAGCCTTATTGTTTCATTTCAGAATTCGGGCTTGAATGTTTACCCGATCTCTTCAACTATGAAGCGATTAGAGTTTTTGAGGCAGATTAATCCTGATGCTGTTATTTATTTTGCTCATGGACGATTAGTTATGGGGCAGGCTGATGCAACGGTTGATTGGCTTAAAGAACGCAATATTCCTATATTTTCGCCTCTCTCGATTCTACAGCTGAAAGAAACCTGGATGGATGATACAATGGGCATGTTCGGCGGATTTATGTCTCAAAGTATTGTTATGCCCGAGCTGGATGGGGCAATCTATCCGTATGTTGTGAACGCTCAGGAGATGGACGATGACGGGGTTTACCTGTTTAAAGCTATCCCCGACAGGTTACGCAGCTTTACGCGGATTGTAAATAATTTCATATCACTTAAACGTAAGATTAATGCCGAGAAAAAAGTAGCCATATACTATTTTAAAGGAGTAGGGCAGGAGTCGCTAGTTGCACAAGGTTTAGAAACAGTACCTTCGTTATATAACTTCTTAAAACGATTAAAAGCAGAAGGGTACAAGGTAGAAAACTTGCCTGCAACCGAACGTGAATTTGAGCAATTGCTAATGGCTCAAGGCGCGGTTTTCAGCACATATGCAGAAGGAGCATTTGATGATTATCTTAAAAACGGCAAACCCGCGTTGGTTGAAAAATCCGAATACGAAACGTGGGTAGCGCAAGCCATGCCTCAGAATCTATATGCCGAAGTTACTGCCCTTTACGGTGAGGCTCCGGGTTCGTATATGAGTGTAAGTAAAGATGGTAAAGCGTACCTTGCTGTTGCCCGTATAGAGTTGGGTAATATAGCATTACTGCCGCAACCTATGGCAGGACTGGGTGACGATGAATTCGCCATTGTCCACGGTGCAAAATCGGCACCTCCTCATACCTATATTGGTGCTTACCTATGGTCGCAGTATGCCTTTAAAGCCGATGCGATGGTACATTTCGGAACGCACGGCAGTCTGGAGTTCACCCCACAGAAACAGGTCGCATTAAGCAGCAACGATTGGTCCGACAGATTAGTCGGCTCGGTTCCCCATTTTTACTACTATACTATCGGAAATATCGGCGAAAGCGTAATGGCTAAGCGTCGTTCATACGCTACAACTATATCTTATCTCACACCTCCTTTTATGGAGAGCGATACCCGCTCGCAGTTTAAGAACTTGCAAGAAAAGATAAGAGAATACTATAAAACGGACGAGGCAAAGCAATCGCAGGTCTCGCTTCAGGTTAAGAAAATTGCTGTACAGATGGGATTGCATCGTGAGTTACGCCTCGATAGCATACTCACTAATCCCTATACAACAGCCGATATTGAGCGTATAGAGAATTTTGCCGAAGAAATTGCGAACGAAAAAATGACCGGACAGCTTTATACAACCGGTATCCCATATGAGGCGGAAAGAATACGCTCTTCGGTTCTGGCAATGAGTGCCGACCCTATTGCGTATAGTATTGCCGCGCTCGATAGACAGAGAGGTAAGGTAACGGAAACGCAGCTTAAAAGTAAGGTTTTCTTTACCGAACGCTATCTTGATCCTGCTAAAACATTGGTAAACCATGTATTAAATGGTAAACCGGTAAATGATGCTTTGGTACGTGGCCTTGCCGATGTTACCGAAAAAGAGCTAGCCGAAGCAAAATTAATTCTTAATCCGCCTAGAAGAGGAATGATGGGAATGGGAGCAATGCCTGCTACAAGACCCGATTCTGCCAAGAGTGGTCATCCTGCGGGTATGCCGATGTCGGCTAATGGCTCAGGAAATGCGCCTATGGGAGGCGGTCATCCCTCAAATATACCTAAGTCGGGCGGTCATCCGGCAGCTATATCTATGACAGGAGAAAAACCTGCGGGGCTGGATAGCGCGGCAAGCATGTCTAGCGCGAGTGCAAATGCTGCCATCATTTATACCAAAGAACAGAAAGACTGGGCTCGTCTGGTGGCTGAAGTTGAGCGGACTGTAAATAATATCAATGGCTATAAAAATGCGTTGTTGCAAAGTCCCGAATTAGAGATGAAGTCTCTATTAAATGCGCTTTCGGGTGGATATGTTTCTCCAACATCTGGAGGAGATGCTGTGGCTAATCCGCAAGCAGTTCCCACCGGACGTAATTTATATGCTATAAATGCAGAAGCAACTCCTTCGGAAGTTGCATGGGATAAAGGGGTAGCTTTAGCTAATGCCACACTAGAGCAGTATAAAAAGCGGCATAACGAGTACCCAAAAAAAGTAAGCTATACATTCTGGAGTAGCGAGTTTATCGAGACCGAAGGCGCAACCATTGCCCAAGTATTTTATATGCTGGGGGTAGAGCCTGTTCGAGATGCATTTGGTCGTGTATCAGACTTGCGGCTTATACCGTCAGAAGTTCTTGGTCGTCCGCGTATAGATATTGTTGTACAAACATCCGGGCAGTTCCGCGATTTGGCCGCATCGCGCTTAGCACTTATCTCTCAGGCAGTAGAAATGGCGGCGGCTTCTAAAGATGATAAGTATGATAACTACGTTGCAGCAAGCACTGTGGAGGTTGAAAAACAGCTGGTAGAGCAAGGAGTTCCACCTAGGGGTGCCAGAGAGATATCTACCCGGCGTGTATTTGGCGGAGTGAACGGCATGTACGGTACAGGCATACAGGAAATGGTTACAAGCGGTGATAAATGGGAGGACGAAAAAGAAATCGCCGAAGTTTATATCAATAATATGGGCGCTGCCTATGGTAGCGAAAAAGCATGGGGCGAGTACCACAAAGGTTTACTCCGCGCTGTTCTTCATAATACCGATGTTGTTGTTCAACCTCGTCAGAGTAATACGTGGGGAGCATTAAGCCTCGACCATGTTTACGAATTTATGGGAGGAATGAACCTTGCCGTGCGCGAAGTAACAGGTAAAGATCCAGATGCGTATTTTGCCGATTATCGTAATCGTAATAACGTGAGAATGCAGGAGTTGAAGGAGGCGATCGGTGTTGAATCCCGTTCAACAGTATTAAATCCCGCATACATCAAAGAAGTGATAAAGGGTAAAGGATCGAGCGCATCGCAAATTACAGAGATCGTTACTAATACGTACGGTTGGAATGTTATGAAACCGGGTGTGATTGATAACGAACTATGGGATCAGTATTATGACGTTTACGTTAAAGATATACATAAGCTGGGCGTACAAGATTTCTTTAAGAGAGAAAATCCGTCTGCTATGCAAGAAATAACGGCTGTAATGCTCGAAACAGCCCGTAAAGGAATGTGGACAGCAACAGAACGGCAGCTAGCCGATTTAGCAGATTTACATACCGAATTAGTAAAAGAATTCGGGTCGAGAGGCGCAGGTTTTTCTGCAAGCAATGCTAAGCTGCAAGATTTTATTGCTCAGAAAGTGCCACAGCAAAAGGCTTCAGAATATCGTCAGCAGCTGCAAAAGATGCAGACGGCTTCGGAACCTGTAAATGCTGAAAACGGGATGGTATTGAAAAAAGATGAGCTGGCAAACGGAGAGGTAGCAGAAAAGACATCGCTTAACGGTATTATGATTGTATCGGCTGTATTGGTTGCATTTGTGGTACTTCTGGTAGTAATGAGACGGCGCAGCAAAGGACGCAAGAGTTAAGCAGAAAGTATGGAGCTGATTCTACAAATACTGATGTTATTCATTATTTTAAACAGCATTCTTAAGCTGAGCTTCTGGAAGTTATGGCAGGCTGCTTTATTTGGTGTTGTATGTGGAGGGTATATCATTCTAATGTATCCATATGCAATAGAGCAATCCAAGACGCAGCTGGCAGATTACCTGAACAATGCTAAGGTAATGCAAGATATGGCAGTTCTGATTACGTTAGAATCGTCGGTATGCTATGCATACTGTTTTCTGGCTACCGAACGAATTTTTGGAGACCGCTTTAGCCGATGGGGAAGAATTCTACAGTGCTACGTAAGCCTATTGTTATTTCCTGTTTTGTTCTACCTGCTTACGCAGACCATTTTCAACATGCCAGGTACAGATTTTTCAACCATTGCTTATGGTTTTGCATTAGGAGTCGTGGTGTTGCTGCCTCTTCTAAGTTACTTATTCGGAAAACTATTACCCGAAAGCGATTTCCGGCTTGAAATCCATTTTCTAGCCAGCCTGTTTGTCTGCATACTAGGGCTGATAACAACTGTAAACGGCAATGTTGCATATGCACCGGTAGAAGAATCGTTAGATATACGTATGTTGACTATGGCGCTTAGCCTGTTCATCATTGCATTTGTCGTTGGCTATGGCTGGAATAAGCTTAAGTGGGTTATACCTCAAAAAAAAGGAAATAAAAAGGCTATCAATAAATAGAAATAAATACATTAAAAAACACTATGGAAGCTATTTCAAAAACGCTGTTTTGGGTATCAAACAGCTTACTAATACCGGATATTCTTATTCTACTAATTCTTTTTGCGCGGTCACTACTGCTATTAGGGAGTTTTTATGGGCAGTATATGGTAAAACGCCGAACAGACAAAGTCTTAAAAGATAAGATAAAAAATCTTACTCCTGCGGGTATCGACGATTTAAAATCGAACCTGCCCAGTAGAGATAGCTCGCTATTTACAAGATATCTGAGAGATTTACTCAATACTCCTGCCAGTGATTCCTATTCGGATTTTTCGATATCCAACTTTGAGAATGAAGCGGAGAAAGACCTGTCGGTATCTAAATTATTATCAAAGATGGGACCTGTTTTGGGGCTGGTGGGTACACTTATCGCAATGAGCCCGGCTTTAGTAGGGTTATCTACAGGAGATATCTCCGGTATGGCATACAATATGCAGGTGGTATTTTCTACTACAGTTGTGGGTTTGGTAATCAGCTCGATTGGTATTATTACGTTACAATTCAAGAAACGCTGGTATGCTAAGGATATTAATAATCTGGATTATGTTTCGAGGGTACTAACCGAAAAATAGGCTGACGTATGAGAAAGCCAAGACGAACAGGCAAGTTTATAGGAAGGGAGGATTCCGATCCGCTGAGCGTTATTGTAAATATGTTTGATGTTGCCATGGTGTTTGCCGTCGCGCTTATGGTTGCCATGGTAATGAACATGAATATGACTGAATTTTTTACGGAAGAAAACTTTACCATTGTGAAAAATCCCGGAAAAGAGGACATGGAGATTATTACTAAAGAAGGAAAAAAAATAAATAAGTACACACCTTCGGAAGATCAATCTTCTTCGCAGCGAAAAGGTAAACGAGTTGGTATTGCTTATGAATTGGAGAATGGAGAAATTATTTATGTGCCGGAATAGAGATTAGTGCGAGTATGAATGGAAAGGTAAGGTTTAATACTAAATCTTACCTTCTTTATTATAAGAGATACGACTAATTATAATATTATCTTTGCTTAATTTCAGCTCAAAGTTCGGCCAGTTCAGCTGCCAAAATGGTCGTTTCAGTCAAGTATCTTAGCTGAACAACCTTTCTCAAAGTATGTTCGTAGCAAATAAAAAGTTTCTATATGAAAAAGTATTTGCTACTTATAGGGGGTAAAACGAATCGTACATATTCTTTAACCCGGAATAAACAATATAAATAGCTATAAATTAGCCGATTAAACTATAAATTCGCCTCCCGCCCTTAAAAAACGAATCGTACTT
>JAIRNF010000018.1 GCA_031258195.1 Prevotellaceae bacterium | reverse complement strand
AAAGTCGTAAAATCAATCGAAGTCGACCCCCTGAAATACGCGACCGAAAATAATACGCGTTACTCGTTAACTCAAAGATCGTTGAATAACTTTTCAAGTCGCTTGGCTAATCTTGAACCTTTAGTATTCCATATATTTTTCCAGAGCTTCTTTATTAGGTTCCCAGCCATAGTCAGGTTCGTAGTAATTCCATAGTAGGTTAGAGATATCTCTTATCAGCTGTCTTCCTATACGGACTTCAGCGTCAACAACTGGTTCGTTGTTTGTTGCGATACAAAAAACGTAGTCGCCATGAGGAGCGTTTACCAGTACAACTTCTGTAGTTGAACGCGTTACAAACCCTTGCTTTGATGCCACTTGAACATAAGGTGGTATTTGAGATAGCGATCTATCGTCCCAATAGATATTAGTAAGTGTGCGATACATACGTTCGCTGGCAGCAGGACTAACTGCCTTGTCCTCTCTTATCATAGTAAGCAGACGAGCCATCTCACGGGGTGTTAGTTGTCCCCAGCCATATTTATTTTGAAATTCCTGTCTTCCGGGTGTACGAGAGTTTACTCTGGTATCTTTAAAGCCGTTATCGGCAAGCCATTGGTTGATGTCTTTTCCGCCACCCGCTAATACCTGGCACCATAAGCTGGCTGTATTATCGCTAGTGCTTTCCATTAGTAATATTACTTTACCTAACGCTATCTCGCTACCTTCTTTTAGGCATCCCACAATGTCATACTTAGAGTATGTAAGAGAATCGTGGTAGGTAAGCGTTGTTTTATAGTCTATTTCGCCGTTGTTGATTTTATCGAATAACCCACACATAATTGGTATTTTTACCACACTTGCTGTTGGATAGATAGTATCGGCATTGATTTCAACTTTAGTGTTTTTTGCAAAATGATGAACATACACCCCCACTTCTTCAAGTCCCGATTGATTAATTAGGGCTTGTATTTTATCTGTTAACGAACGATCAACTTGCTGTCCTGTTGCTGCTATATAGGATAGCATACATAAGTTGATACATAAAAAGATTTTTCTCATTGGCTACGGTTTATTCGGTTAGTATTTTATTGCCTTAACTCTGAAATGTCTTTTTTAATGTGTTGTTTTACTTCGATAGGATATTGCCCCTTTTGCATGTTTACATAAAAGTTGAACATGCTGCGATATTCAGGGCTTAATATGCTTTTGTTATACGATGTCGGTTCTTTTAAATCATTCAGTTTCTGGAATTCATTCATTTTGAAGTTATAGTATGTCGTAAAATCTTGCTGAAGTATTTCAAGCGTACTATAGCATTCCGTAATATCTAATAGCAAGCTCCTGTTTGTCATAAGTTTCATGGCTCCACTATTAATGAGCATTTCGTAGGCGCTTTTTTTATATACAAAAAACGGTATTTCTCCTACCTTGAAATTTTCATACTTACGAATGCTACCGTTTGTTCCTATTTGTGGATTTGCGATGTTTTTTATCAAATAATCCCTAAGCCGTTCATGCCTTCGATATGAACCAATAAGCCCATCAATTGAAACAATGTTGCTTTCCAACTCTGTATAAATATGGTATGGCTGTTGCTGTAAATCTCTTTTTTCTTTTCCGTCGTTAATAAGGTCGCTAGCATATAATGTTACCGCAACACCAATAATAACGATTGAGAGTTCTCGTATGTAGCTGCTAATTTTGCGATGTGTAAATCTGTCTATTTTTTTGCTGACATTTCTATTAAACCGTTATTCCGTAATAAATGTAAATTCGATAGGTGTTAGCGTATAGCCTTTTTCTTGCAGTAAAGAAACCACCCCTTTTATCTTATGGATATCTCCAAGATGTAACGCACCAATAGCGGCGAAAAGGCTGCCGTTCTCAACCATCATGCTGCTGATTCTGTCTGCCATGTTAACGTTGCGTTTTTCGATCAACTCGTGGGTAAAAAGAGGGCTTGGGTTACTTTCCTCCAGCTCTTTTTCCAGCTCCTCAAAGTTTTGCGATTTGTAGGTGTCCCAAAGCTTCTTAATAGCATCTCTAGGGTCGTCTTCTTTCATTAACGATTCTTTTAGCATTTCTGCCTGATCTTTCATCGGTATGGCATCTACGGCATCCAACTGCTCTTCCATAGTCTCTATTCCAAATACAGCTTTACCATGCGCTTTTGCATAGCTAAATAGATATTGATCTATAGATTGAGGTCGATGGTTAGCATCCTCCATGTAGATAAGCGAGGTTGTAAATATGGGCTTAATACGTTTTACAACTTCCCTTCCCATCATTGCCGGCATGGGAAAGCTCATTAGCCTGTCGAATGCTTCTTCGCCCATAAGAATATCAAGTGTATTGCCATCCATAATCATCGTCCGGCTGGCGAGAGCAGACGGATTTGACTCGTCCATATTTATTTCCATTGCATAAGCATTACAGCTTTCGAGATGCTGAAATATAACTGTTGGGAGTTTAAAGTCTGTAGTATCGTATATATGTATGGTACCCAAAAGGTAGGAAGGATGCTCAAGCCCATTCCCTTCAATTTTCCATAACAGCGAGTTTTGAGCATTAAGATTGCTGAATGCAAATATTGTAAGAATACCGGTAATGCCAATGTGGGCAATGTGTTTAGCGCGCTTTTTCATAGTTGTATATTTACTGTTTTACGAGGCATAAAGATAAAAATAAAAGCGGTATTGATATATTCAGTACCGCTTTTTATGAAATCGAGTGGTGTTTTGCCTAGTTTCTTACTTCAACCCATTGCCCGGCTGTATTTGCTGCAATAGAGTTGTCATACATCGCGCTACAGCTGGTAGCAGGTAGGTAGAATTTACCCTTATATGCTGCATTCAGACGTACAACAAACGTTTTACTTTGCCCTGCATTTAGCGAGAAGTAGGTGTAAACCCTGTCGTCGCGAATGTCGCGATAGTCATAACTGCTTTCGCTTATTGTCTCATTGTCGTTAAGGCGAGTGTTAATAATCTCCCAACCCGATGGGAAAATTTGGCTCAGAATCATATTCTTATAGTTGCCTTGTAATCCCGGATTATAGACTGTAACGGTAGCTATAAAATCTTCGCCCTGATTAATACGGCTAACATCTATTGTTCCTGATGCGTTAGAGTATTTTACCGTAATCTTAAGATCGTTTTCGGCAGCAACTTCTTGCCCTGTAGCCGGAATTCCTTCTGCTATTATTCTTACAAACAAATCGTTGCTTCCTTTATTGGTAATATCAAGTTTACCGTTACTTTTAATGACATCTTTCAGCTTACCGCTCCATATAGGTTTAGTAGTTTTTACGGTTTGCTTTCCGTTGTCTTTATACTCAATGTTTATCTCTTTGTTTTCGGCATCTGTAGCGGCAAATTTCGATAGCGACATTAAGCAGTATGCCGTTGTTTGCGTACTCATCCAACGGTTAGACTGTAGCGATTCTGAAACTTGTTGTACTAAGCTGAATGCTTTTTGTTTTTGCTTCAGAATGACCATTGTCTCAATAATCATAGACCAGTCGCGCTCTGTAGATCCAAAACTTTGCGAGAATCCATTGTATTTGGTGTTAATGGTTGTGCCGGCCGTCTCTATCAGCTTAAGCGCAGTTGATTCTTGACCTGCGAGAGCGTAAGCAGCAGCAAGCGTCCACTTAGCCTGAATCGATAGGTCTGAACGTTCTTTTAGTCGGTTCATAGCACCCATTTCAGGAGCTTTAGCCAATGCCAATGTGTATAAACGGTATGCTTGGTCGAAATCGTTCTGCGAGTGGCTGTAGTATTCGTTCTTACTACGTTGCATGTTCCAGTTGTTCGCCTCTTTTTTCTGGAATGCGATCCAAGTCGATTTCATATTGTAGGGTAGGGTATAACCCATGTTTTCAGCCTCAATAATAAAATGACCTGCGTAGCTGCTTCCCCATAAGTTAGGATAGCGGTCGCCGGGCCAGTAAGAGAATCCACCTTCTAGCGTAACAAACGATTTCAGCCTATTAATTGTAACTTTTACGTTGTTTTCGGCACGTTCTTTATCAGCTGATGTCATATCCATTACATTACTTAGATATAGCTGAGGGAACCCGATAGACGTAGTTTGCTCGATACATCCGTGAGGATAGCTTAGCAGATAACCCAAACGTTGTGCAAGGTTAAGCGGCGGGAATGTTGATACTTCTATACCAACCTCGCTTGTACTTTCCATGCCCGGAAGTGTATAAGTTCCGTTCCATGTTTTATTACCATTAACAATAGCGCTGGTAGTTGTGTACATTTTAGGATTGGCATTGCGTACATCAATTTCTATGTCGTATTCCGCACGCTCGCTACCGCTGGTTGCAACAACTTTTACTTTACCAATTCCGATACGTTCTTTAACTTTTAGGTTGAATGATATGATTTCATCACCAACAGAAGTAAAATTCATTGTCTTTGATTTACCATCAGTTAACTCGAAGATATCGCTGGCGGTGACTTTTACTTTAACATTCTTAACTGAAGGTTCCATTGCAAACACGTTTACAGGAAGCGCAACTTCTTCGCCGGGACCTAATACTCTGGGCAACGTTGCAACTACCATTAACGGCTTACGCACAGGGGTGGTTTTTTCAACAGAACCGTACGCGTCTCCGCTACCTGCAATAACCATAGTACGAACAGAACCTACATAGTTAGGCATAGTAACGGTATGCTCGTCACCTTTACCCTTAAACGTAAACGGACCTAAAAACTTAACCACAGGTTTAAAGCGGTTGGCTTTTTGCCCACTTTCTTTACCTGCCTCTTCATCGTCGCCGCCAATTGCAAACAGCTGCTCAATTTTGCCGCCATATGCGCCAATAACAGCCTCGTATAAATCCCATGTTCTAACGCCTAACGCTTCGCGTGCAAAGAAGTGTTTCCACGGATTAGGGGTCTTAAAGTTGGTAAGATCGAGAAGACCGTCGTCCACAATGGCTATAGTATAGGTCATAGAACGGTTGTTTTTTTCGCTAACCTTAATCTTAAATGTCTCTTCCGGTTTTAGTACATCTGGCATTGAAAGCTGAGGTTCTAGCTTGGTTTTAACATCCTCAACCATAATAGGAATAACACCATATAGACGGATAGGAAGATCATTCTTCGTATTAGCATGTTGCTGTACAAGGGTTACATGAACGTAAACATTCGGTAACATTTCGGGGGTAATATCAAAGGTAATGTCTGTTTCTTTAGCCTTACCTTCTATCCAGAATGAACGAACAACTTTTTGCCCTGATTCTACGCTAACCAATGCGCGGGAACCTTGCGAAGATGGAATATTTACTCTTGCCTTTTCGCCAACATTATAGGTCTTCTTATCGGCAGTAACAGTAAGCATGATTGCCCCGCTAGCATCATTTTGGCGTGGACGACCGCCCCAGCTGGGCCAATCAATATAAGATACTAAACCTCCTTGGTGTCCTTTACGATCAGAAACAGTTACAAGATAACGCCCCCATTCGCTATGGCTGGCAGTAAACTTAAATGTACCTCTACCTCCCTTGGTACTAATGGTTTCTGAGTGAACTTGTCGCTTGTAGCTGCTTTGCGAGAAATTTGCAGAGCTACCGTTGGAAGAGCTCCACCACCAGCTCCAATCCACCTTATAAATAACAACGTTTAAGTCGCTGCGATCAACAGCCTTACCGTTTACATCAACTGTAACAACTTCGTAGGTTTGCGCCTTATCGGTTTCCAGCATATTATCGCTACCTGCGCCTTTCGGTTCTTTAACTCCTACAAATACTTCGTACGGAGCAACAGTTGTAGTAATAGTATTAGTACTAAAGTCTCCTCCTTCTTCAAATACCCGGGTAGTAAAGTTTGCCTTTATCATACCCGGTACATTGCTGTCGATATTGAATGATGTATTGAAATCTGCATGACCATTTTCGTCCAAACGCCCTTCGTAAATTACTTTTTCTTCTGTACCAAGTGAACGATTAGGACTATCAAATGAGAAAGCCTCAAACCCTTTGAATGTTGTTCTGGTTGGGCTTATCGCCATTTCTATAATTGCAGCCAGATTCTTGGCAGGTGCTCCATGTAGCCATTTTGAATCTATACTACCCTTAACTTTGTTTGCTGCATGTATAGGTGCATCTGGTAGAGTTAAATCTATCTTCAAACGGTTAGGCTTAACGGTTTCTATCTTTATGGTTTTACTGAACGAAGTTCCGCCAACGCGTGCATAAGCCGTCCAGTTACCTGTGGGCGCATCTTCGTCGGTAGTCATAGTAAAGCTATAGAAGTTGTGATCGTTACCTGTACGGCTAATCTTGTTTACTATCTGCCCCGTTGGGTTAACCAGTTCAAAGTTTACTGGATGATTTTTTGGTAATGTTTTATCCTTATCTTCTAGAATAAAAGTTAGGAATAGTGTATCGCCCGGATGCCATACGCCGCGTTCACCGTAGATAAAGCCTTTCAGACCTTTTTGCACTATATCGCCTGATACATCGAAGCTACTTAGGTTGTTCGACATCCCATCGTCAATACGCAAATACGAACGTTGTTTCCCACTTTTAGCAACCAGAATATAGGGCTTCCCTTTAAACGAAACCTGAACCGTACCGTCGCCGTCTGTCTTACCGTTACCAATTAGCTGCTGCTGGTAGTTATACACTTCAATATCAACACCAGACATTGGCAGTGTAGTTACTAGGTTAGATACGGCTGCATATAGGGTACTGTTTCCACCAATTTTTGCAATTACGCCGATATCGGTAGCAAGAATATTGCGGGATATGTTAGCCTTACGCTGACGATAGTATGAATCGCGACATGGATTGTTGTAGTAGCTGTCGTCGTCGTCATAATCATAGTAATAATCGTCGTAATAGTAGTAGTATGAACCATCGTCGGGATTATCGTAATCTTTTTCTGCGCTTTCAAATGATTCCGGTTCACTAAAATAAGTACCTTCGTCGCTACACGGATAAATAGACTGTGATCTCTTGAAGCTTAGCTCAACCCTATATATAGCACCCGGTTCAGGCTCTATCAGCTTAGATAAGTCGATAGAGTAGGTAGCCCATTGTTGGAGCATTAGAGTGTTCTCGTCGCCAAGCGTAATCGTTTCCATCTTTACTAAACGCCCCGCGCGCTTTAGCTCGCGAGCGCCATCCAGCTTATTTACTTGCATAAATTGCAGTACGTTGTTCTCGTACACCTTAATGATTTTTGCTGTTACCGATTTTACGTTAACCGCTTGGAATGGAACTACTAACCCGTTAGAGTTAGGCAGAATATTACCCTTACCAACAAAGCGAATTGCAGGTTTTACAGACTCAAACTGTACATCAATTGAAATATCATTAGTCAGCTTTCCGTTGCGAGTATTTTTAAGTCCTTGGTGAATGGTAAGCGTTTGTGTACCAGACATTTTATACTGCGGATAAATATATACATTGTTAAGTTCTACCTTAAAACGGAGTCTGCTGCTGTTGCTAAGGGTTATGAGACCGTTTATCGACTGTTTATCGTCTATTGCGGATGAAAATTGGCAATGAATATATTGATCGTCGCCGTTATGCACTACAGCTGCTAACAGCTCGAAATCGTTAATTCCAGGAACTCTGACTTCTTCTTCGGTTTTATAGTCGTAGCCAATACTTTTTCCGTCAAAAGCAAGAGATATGTTGTAGGCATTATCTTTACTTTGGATGCTATCAATAGTAAAGCTATGCGTATTGGAACCTGTATGTTCCCATTTTATCGGAAGATTTTTTCCATCGGCTTTTACGGCAAGAATTTTTTCAACTTTTGCGTCATCTGTATAATCTGCGGTAGATACGACACCTGTTAGGTTATATAATCCATCAGCGGATGAGCTATACATCGTTAATCCGTTAAGCGAATATGCGAAACGGGGTGTTAGCGTATTAAATGAAAATTCGAATTTCTGGTACTCACTCTCGATCTCAGGAAGTAGCTTAGACATATTAAAAGTTACATTGTATGTTTTAGCCGGTTCAAGATATTCTTTTGGTCTAAACTCAATGGTATGAGAATCTATTAGTACAGCCTCTCCTTGAATATTCGGACTAAACTTAAACGGGCTATCTGCTAAGAGAGCTCCGATCTCGTGATTTTTAACTTCCTCGCTAAGGCATATTGTAATGGGCGAGGTAATAGAGATAGTTCCGGATGTGAAAGCTGAAACATAAGGGTTAAAAGATGGTTCTTCTACAGTCCCTTTGTTTTTACAGCTACCAATGCTAAGTATAAGCGCAAGCATTACCAGTGCTGTGCCTAAGCGAGAGCAGGGTGATTTTTTCATAATAAGAGCGTGTTTTATAGTGTTGCTTTTATAAAATTCGAAAGGTTTTGCTATTTCACAAAAGTAGCATTTTTATACCTGATTGTTTAAGATTAAAGAAAAAGTTTAGAATAGATTTTCTAATTTGTTAAACATATTCTTGTAAAAGGAAAATTACACATAGCTATACTTTTACTTTTCAATTTTTTTATATCTATTACCCCTATTACCCCTATTACCCCGATAGTAAATATACTTTCCGTCTGTAAGGTAGCAGGCATTACCCATATTATACTCTACTCCTGTGTGTTTAGAGTTCGCTCCTTCAACAATTTCACCGTTGTAGTATATGTGATTGCTATGCTTTGCATAGCCTCCTGCTGCCAATAAATAAAAGTCGTCGGGCTTAATACGTTCCAGCTTTTTACCTGCAAAATATACATTGTCTTTATCTTTAGTTTTTCTGGGCTTTTACCGAAAAGGGTATAAAGAAGGATATAACAAAGACTACGAGTTTGGTAAAACGTACGGGTACTCTCAAGGAGAACGTAAAGGTTTCGACGCGGGGATATCGGCTGGCGAGTTAAATACGCTATATACGATGGCTATAAAAGGCTGTGACGGAACGTATCAAGTTCTATGCGATGGAAATATCTACCACTACGCGAACCATAAAATAAAAGGTTACCCATTTTAGTAGCCGCGTTAGCCATGCTAAACGTAGAACCTTATAACAAAACAGTAAGATGAGCGCACTCGAAAAATACGTAGTAAAGCCGATCGAAGCGAGAACGGTATGATGTTATTATTTTAGGTGCTATTGGTCCTGTTTTTGGCGACTACTACCAAACAATGACAACGCTTTTACCCCATCTGAAACTAAACGGAATAATTATAGTTGATGATGCTTATATTGATGATAGTAGCACATTTACCCATCCTTTGATAGTTAAGCATAGCGAGCTACTAAGTCAGCTACAGCAGGCAGGCGTAATGCTGATTGATAAAATGGAAGTAAATACCTCGGAAGAAGTGGCTGAAGAGCATGGTAAAGAATTCGACTATATACAGCGGCGATGTAAGGAGTTAATAGTGAAATATCCGGATAAAACACAGCTGTTTGAAGATTACGTCAAGAACCAAAGATATGAATATGATATATTTAAGGATAAAGTTATTTGTCTTACAATGGTAATAAAAAGAAATCAAAAGTAAATACCCATGACTGCAACAGAAGATTTTGATAAGCTGGGTATTCGGGTCGGCAAAATTATTAACGTTGAAGATTCTTCTATAGTAGCATAAAGCTATAAATTGTTAGTTATTTAATATCATATTATCCTCTGGTACCTAAAGATGTCAGAGAATAATATTAGTATATAGGTAGTTATAAACTGTTTGGCTAACGTGCTATTTTTCTTTAATTTTGTGCGTTTCACCAAAATCAAATAACCTATGATACTAATTGCCGAAAGCGGTTCAACCAGTACAGATTGGCGTGTAATTCACAGCGACGGAAAAGTAGATGAGATTAAAACAGTAGGTATAAATCCAGCTCAACGTACAGAAGAAGAAGTTCGTACCGAAATTAGTACCAACGTAAAGCCTCAAGTTAAGGCTACAATCAAGCAGATATATTATTACGGAACAGGTGTTGCTACAGAAGGGCTGGTGGCAATGATGGTTCGTGTGCTTCGCGGCATTTTTATCGAAGCCGAAACTGTTGAAGCGTATTCAGATTTATTAGCTTCGGCGAGGGCTATTTGCGGTAAAGAAGCAGGTATTGCCTGTATTTTGGGGACAGGCTCAAATTCATGCCTTTATGATGGTCAAAAAATCATAGATAATGTACCTGCCGGTGGTTATGTATTAGGCGATGAGGGTAGCGGTAGTGCTATGGGGCGCAAGCTGCTTAATGCTTTTCTAAAACGCGGGTTGCCGGAAGATATTCATAACAAGCTTAGAGATGAGTATTCGCTAACCATGGCAGAAATTATACAGCAGGTATATCGTCAGGGGCATAATAGCCGTTATTTAGCTAGCTTTACGAAGTTTATGAACGAAAATATTGAAAATGCTGCTATTCGTAGTATTGTTGCATTTTGCCTTGGCGAATTTTTAGAGAATAACGTAATGAAGTATGCCGACTACAAAAAATATCCTGTAGGCTTTGTTGGATCGATAGCGCATCACTTCTTGCCTATACTAAAAGAAGAAGCGGAGAAGAGAGGCATTACTATCGGACACGTTATTCAGGCGCCTATCGACGAGTTGGTAGGATTTTATAAATCATAAATATATAAGCTAAACAGTTTAGATGGAAAGAATAACAGAAAAAAGTTCGCATTATAACGACCTCGAGAAGATGAGCGTTCACGATCTTCTCGTTAACATGAACAACGAAGATAAAACAGTACCATTAGCTGTAGAGAAATGTATTCCTGCAATAGAGCGGCTGGTCAGCGAAATAGTTAAGCGTATGCGTAAAGGCGGACGTTTATTTTATATTGGAGCCGGAACCAGCGGGCGTTTAGGTATTCTTGATGCTTCGGAAATTCCACCTACATATGGCGCTCCATTTGAATTGGTTATAGGGCTTATTGCTGGAGGAGATACTGCCATTCGTAGGGCTGTAGAAGCGGCAGAAGATCAGCTGGACGGCGCTTGGAAAGATATGGCGGAATATAAACCAAATGCTAACGATGTATTGGTTGGTATAGCAGCTTCGGGTACTACACCTTATGTTATCGGAGGTTTACGCGAGGCAAAGAAAAACGGCTTACTTACGGCTTCGGTTACATGTAACCCGAGGTCGCCCGTTGCAGCAGAGGCAGATATTAAAATTGAGGCTGTTGTAGGTCCTGAGTTTGTTACAGGTAGTACACGAATGAAAGCAGGAACAGCGCAGAAGCTTATTCTTAATATGATAAGTACATCAACCATGATTCAGCTTGGTTGCGTAAAAGGTAATAAGCTGTTTGATATGCAGCTTACCAACGCTAAGCTGGTAGATCGTGGATCTCGTATGATTGTTGAAGCGATTGGCGTTGAATATGAAGAAGCAAAACGTATGCTATTGCTCCATGGCTCGGTACGTAAAGCAGTTGACGAGTATAATAAAGAATAATAAGAGTAAATGTTTTCGTTCGACCTTCCATCTAAGCTGCTGAATGATGCAGTTGAAGAGTTGGCAAAGCTGCCCGGAGTAGGGCGTAAAACCGCTCTTAGGTTGGCGCTCTATTTGCTTAAGCAACCCAAAGAAGATGTCGAACGCTTTGGAAATACAATAGTAGCTTTTCGTTCTAACATTAAGCATTGTCGTTGCTGTAATAATCTGTCGGATGAAGAAGTATGCGATATCTGCAGTAATCCTCGGCGCGAACGCTCTACGATATGTGTGGTAGAGAGCATTAGAGACGTAATGTCGATTGAGAAAACGCAGCAGTATAATGGGCTTTACCATGTATTAGGAGGCATAATCTCTCCGATGGAAGGTATAGGACCTAGCCAGTTGGAAATAGAGTTACTGCTCGAAAGGGTAGGAAAGGGCGATGTAAATGAAGTAGTGTTGGCACTAAATACAACAATGGAGGGAGAAACAACCTGTTACTACATTCATAAGAAGCTAAAAGATTTCCCTGTAGCAGTTACAACGCTTGCAAGAGGCATAGGCTTTGGAGATGAGCTGGAATATGCCGACGAGCTAACGTTAGGACGATCGATAAAAAACCGACAGCCTTTTCAGGTGGGATAATGGTAGAAGATAGAAATGACCATAGATTAAAAAATGTAAGTAATTTAAAGCTTGAAAAGAAAACCTCGAACTAACTATATCTTTTGAATCCTTTAAATTCTTTTATTTTACAATACTTAACGATAAAATATAAACCTAAATATAGCAGAATATGAACTTAAATTTTACGCTTTTAATGGTTGTGTTTGTGGCATATACCGCGATGCTATTCTTCGTATCGTGGATTACATCACGCAGAGCCGATAGTAATACCTATTTTAAAGGTAACAATAAATCGCCATGGTTTATTGTTGCATATGGGATGATTGGAGCATCTATATCCGGTGTAACTTTCATTTCGGTTCCCGGAAAAGTATTAGTAGATAACTTTTACTATATGCCGCTTGTATTCGGATTCTTGGTTGGATATGCAATCATTGCTTTAATGCTGCTACCTATGTACTACCGGATGAATCTAACGTCAATATATACTTATCTCGAAAAGCGGTTCGGTTTCTTTACGTATAAAACAGGTGCATCGTTCTTCATCCTATCACGTGTGCTGGGTGCGGCTGTTCGTATATTCGTAGTGGTATTAGTGTTGTTCAGCTTCATACCTAAAGATATGGGTGTGCCGTTTTGGGTTGTAGCAGTAATATTTATGGCGCTTATCTTTCTTTACACGTTTAAAGGTGGTGTAAAAACCATTGTTTGGACAGACACGCTACAAACTACCTTTATGCTTTTGGCTGTTGTAGTAACTATTGTGGCCGTTGTAAAGCAGCTGGGCTTCAGCTTTACAGGCATGTTTAGCGCGATGAGCGATGCTGGATATATGAAAATGGCAAACTGGGATTGGGGTGCAGGAACTAATATCGTTAAGCAGTTTATTAGCGGTATTTTTATTACTGTCGCAATGACCGGGCTCGACCAAGAAATGATGCAGAAGAACCTTAGCTGTCGTAATATTAAGGCGGCGCAAAAGAATATGTTTACAACTAGCGGTATTATGGTTGTTGTAAACTATATGTTCCTTGTTCTCGGAGCTGTTCTTGCTATGTACGTTAACAGCAAGGGAGGAATGGAAGCGTTGGGCTTAACTAGAACAGACGATATATTCGGAACGATTGCTACAGAATATCTTGGTTTAGGTGTTAGCCTTATTTTTGCAGTAGGTCTTATTTCTGCCTCATACCCAAGTGCGGGAGGCGCTTTGACCTCATTAACAACATCATGGTGTATCGACTTTGTCGGCTTTAATAAGCGTACCGATCTTACAGATGCAAAAAAGAAGAGCATACGATATAAAGCACATACAGTATTTACCATTATATTTATTGTTATTATTGTTCTTCTGTACTTTTTAAATAACCAAGCTGTAATCGACTTGGTATATATGATTGCTGCATATACTTACGGACCTTTGCTTGGTTTCTTCTTCTTCGGGTTGTGGACGAAGCATCAAGTTAACGATAAAGCTATGCCGTTTGTTGCAATAATGTCGCCTATACTTTGTTTTGTACTAGATTGGGCTGGAAAGACGTTTTTTGGCTTTGGCTTTGGCTTCAGCTTATTGATTGTAAACGGACTTTTAACTTTTTTAGGAATGTACCTATTTCGCAGAGGAAAAGTAAAAGAAATTATATAATTTTGCATTGAATCTGGAAGGTCAGAAAAATAAACAAATTAACAGGTAATTTGTTACAGAATAACTAATCATTAAAAGAAATAAGAAATGGTAAAAATTGGTATTAACGGATTTGGTCGTATTGGTCGATTAGTATTCCGTGCGGCAATTCAGAGAGGAAATGTAGAAGTTGTAGGTATCAACGATTTAATTGATGTTGATTACATGGCGTATATGCTTCGTTACGATTCGGTACACGGAGCGTTTAAAGGAGAAGTTGAAGTAAAAGACGGAAAGCTTGTTGTTAATGGTAAGGCTATTCGTGTTACTGCTGAAAAAGATCCTGCAAACTTAAAATGGAACGAAGTAGGGGCAGAGTACATAGTAGAATCTACAGGTTTATTCCTTGATAAGGAAAAAGCCGGTGCTCATATTAAAGCTGGCGCTAAGCACGTTGTAATGTCTGCACCATCTAAAGATGATACCCCTATGTTTGTACTTGGCGTAAACCATAAAGAATATAACGGACAAGAAATTGTTTCTAACGCTTCTTGTACTACAAACTGCCTGGCTCCTGTAGCAAAAATTTTGCATGAAAAATTTGGTATTATAGAAGGTTTAATGACTACAGTACACGCTGCTACTGCTACTCAGAAAACTGTTGATGGTCCTTCTATGAAAGACTGGAGAGGTGGACGTGGCGTTTTTGGTAATATTATCCCTTCATCAACCGGAGCAGCAAAGGCTGTAACTAAGGTTATTCCTGCGCTTATAGGTAAGCTTACTGGAATGTCATTCCGCGTACCTACCCCCGATGTATCGGTAGTTGACCTTACATGCCGTTTAGAAAAGGCAACCGACTACGAAGCTATTAAAAAAGCAATGAAAGAAGCTTCTGAAGGTGAACTTAAAGGTATTCTTGGATATACTGAAGATGCGGTAGTTTCGACAGATTTTATTGGTGATCCTCGTACATCTATTTTCGATGCCAATGCAGGTATTATGCTTAACGAACATTTTGTTAAGGTTGTTACTTGGTACGATAACGAGTGGGGTTACTCAAACAAGACCGTTGAGCTTATTGAGTATATGGCAAGTGTTGACAAAAAGTAAATCAAATAAACATAATTAAGAAAGCCGTACAATTCTTGTAGGGCTTTCTTATTGGATAATAACAAGGTATGATTACGTTACATCTATCGCTCTACCTGCCGGCTTTATCTCTTCTTCTGCTTTTTTAGAGATAAGAATGTTGAGCACACCATGTTCAACTTTTGCTTCGATCTTATCTCTCTCAATATTGTCGGGTAAAATCATGGTTTGACGGAATTGGGTATGCGAAAATTCTCGCCTTAAATACTTACCGTCTTTTTCTCCCTCTTTCTTTTCGCTTTTTTTCTCCATAGATATAACCAAGTTGTTATCGTCATCAATTTTTACGGTGAAATCATCGCTTGAAACGATGCCCCCTTACCTTGCCGAGTTGCTGTTTGTACATATTTGGTTTGGGATGGATGGAATGGAGTACCACAGGGAGACCCTGCGTTAGCTTGGGTTCCGCCAATAGAACAAAATGTAGCAAGAACAACAATTGCAGCATTTATGCCTCAAATTGCTAATCCTAGAATTGTAAATCATTACGTTTTAATCGTTACTCCAACTGCAACTAAGGCAAGTACTAAAGTAAATGGCGGAAATTTGTCGGGAGGCACATGGATGGACCATGCTCTATCTGGCTATTCGGTTTATAATATGAAGTTAACACAAGCAACATCTTATACCTATGAGAATCCGACAGGTTTGTTTCTTATTGGTTATGGTTACGGTTCATATGAATCTTAGCGGCTTCATCTGCTCGTAAGCTGGATGCTTCTTTTTATATTACAAATAATGGGAGTAAGTATCACTGCCAAGATGCAAATCTATCAGTTCCTTTTGATTGTGGTTTTCCTTTGAGTTTGAGGCTGTTATTCAGTATGAATTGCATACAGCCTCCGGACGTTTAAAATGGTATATAGATGATGCCATCGTTACTAGCGCAACAAATCAGCGAACATGGGTACAACCATACTTATCTGGTGGAGAGCATAAGGTTAAGCTGGTTATAAAAGATAAAGATGGAGTTGAAGAGGTGCTGGAAACCACGCTAAAGGTAGAATGTGCCACTCTTATTGCGACAATTATTATAAAAGATATATCTACAGTTGTGCAAAAAACGTTAACTTTATCGGTTTCTCCTGCTGCCATTTTTGAGCCTCATGCAGGTATAACGCCAAGCCCTACGCAAGCAACAGTAATAGTAAACCTGCCTTCGCGTTATTACCCATCTGGACACGGCAATACCTATTTCGTTGGCTTATATCGGCTCAACAGCAACCTTAGTAGCCGATTCTAATCTAGATTCGACATCAGCCTCAGGTAGTATCACTATTCCCGGAGGTGGCAATTCAGTTAGCTTTATAGTAAAAGCATTAGAATATAACTTCTACGAAGAGGATGAGTTTTTAAAGATAGCAGCAACTCCGCCATCAGGATACACGATGGGAACCAACAATGTATCGCTAAAATTAACACCAAGCGATATTATAGTAGCAACCCTTAATTATGCGCAAGAATCTTATATTTCGGCTACAACCGGAAAGTTTCAGATTCGTTTCAAAAAAACAGGAGTTACAACTAAAAAGCAAGTAAAGATTTTATATCAGCTGATAGGTTACGCAAACGATGGAACAGTGTACGATTTAATAAACCCTACCGAGGCAATAATTCCGCTTAATGATAATCATATAGATATAGAGGTTAAGCCTATAGATAATTTTATTGTTGAAGGTGTTAGAGAAATAACTATAAAATTGCTTTCTGTTATATCGTTGTAAAAGAGCAATATACATTTCATGTTTACAAAGGGAACGGCGTTAATTTAAAAATCAACGCCGTTCTTCTTTTTCTAAAACGCAAGCTCTTATCTTTTACCTCTGGCTTCCATAGCAGATAGGTAGTAGGTTAAGCACGCTGTTCCGTCCATAGTTGGTTCGTTAGTAGAGTAATCGGCATTATCATCGTGATAAACCATGCGCTCAGGCTGAACATCTTCGTAAGCATCACCATTTTTTAAATATACACCTCTTAAGCCATTAAAAATAGCCGAATAAACAGGTCCGTCAACCAAGCCACCATCAATAGGATAGCTATAAACGCTGGTAAAAGCGGAATGTGGATCGATTGGCGTATCTCCCCATGATGGAAGACCTACCACCATACTGGTTCCCCAAGGGTTGCAACCGAATACCCAGTCGCGTAATGCCGCTTCCATATAGTCGTAGCTGCTATCACCTGTAGCCTTTTTATACAAGTCTATGTGAGTCAACATGGCTGTAGTTAGATTGTTAGAGCACCAGATGAACGGAATGCCGTTTAAAAATGGGGTATTCTTACCTTTATTATATACAGCATCGATTCCGGCTTTCATATTTGCTTTAAACACTTCGCTAACATCCCTATCATCTGCCATTGCCAGTAAGTAGTGTCCTGCATTCATAAACGGGTACCATTGATAGTGACGTGCCGTGTCAGCACCCATCCATGGGGTAATGGGTTCCTGACGACCGAATTCTGCTGCTTCTGCTATATATTTATTCGTATCTCCTGTCATTAATGCCAGCTGGGCTGCAGCTAGTTCCATATCGTCAACCCAGTTATCTTCTTCATAGAAGTAAGGTGATGAGCATGGGGCTGTTTGACAGGCTCCGGGGTTGAGAACACCATAATTGTAGGCATCTATTGCTTTTTGAGCGATCATCTCTGCATACTTAGGATAGTAGTCTTTTAGCAGTTGGCTACCGAATGCAAATGCCGAGGCATATTTACCTGCAGTAGAGGCAATTCCTGTAGCACGATTCATATTTCCCATTAAGCCTTGAGGCTCTCCTGTGCAGTAGTACACCGGGCGAGATTTACCAGGCCCCTTACCATAGTCAACAGTATCCAAAGTCGGTAGGCGGTATCCACGGTGATCACGATCGTCGGCAAGTTGGTTAAACATCATATCCTTCTCGGGATTCATTTTTACCAGCCAGTCCATGCCCCATTTTGCTTCGTCCAAGATATCGGGAATACCGTTGGCACCAGGTCGCCCGTTTGCCTGATATTGGTCGCCAAAAGCCTCGGGATGATACTTATAAGCCAGTAACATCTGAAAAACCGCATTAGCCGAAGTAGCCACATACTGTAAATAGTCTGACGCATCGTGCCAGCCACCCGTAGCATCCATATGCTTACCATTGAGTGTCGGATGATAGACAATAAAGCCATCGCCCGTATGGCAATGGTCGTTAAGGTAAGGATTGAACCCGCAGCGTTGTTGGCGCATATATTTCAGCAGGAAATCGGCAGTACCATCGTAAACATTCTTGTTTATTTTGAATACCGGAGACTTGATATTGCCGGCTTGGATATAGTAAGTTCCATCTTCGGTAAGCTCAGAAAAGTCTAAACGGACAGACTGCGTAAAGCCCGACCATGCTCCTGTATTGGTAACGCTCTTGAATGTTTTTACCTCTTTGCTTGTAGCAGAGTCACATAAGGTAAATTTGGTAGGGGCATCATCGCCTCTGCTGATAAATACAGCGACTTTCTTAGCATCGGGTTGGTAGCCCAGCTGGTTAATACGTATCCAAGATTTTTCATCGAATGTTGGCTGTCCGCATGATGCAAGGAATAGTGTCAAAATTGCAAAAAAGATCAGATTTTTTTTCATTTTGATTTATGTTAGGTTATTGTTTTTCAAGCAACTCTCTAAGAGGTACTATGGAGTAGCCTCTGGCAATTAACGAGTCTATGAGCGCATCCATACGGTTAAAAAATTTATCCGATCGCTCTGGTCCAGTGCCTAAATGGGTAAGTAAGATAAACCCATTTAAGCCTTGAGGTTCATACTCTTCATATTTTAGTATGCGGTTAAAGATTGTATCGCTAGGGTAGTAACGGGGCATATTTGGAGTAGTATAGTCGGCATTAGATAATGTACCTCCAGTAAAGTTGATAAGGTGTAAATCTATTTCGTTAATCCAAGCGGCTATAGAGTCATTGTACCACTCATAAGGTGGAAGGTAAAACGGAGCGTCTGTCTTATTTATACCAAAACGATTCATTTCCTTATAGTTATCCTCTACGTCTTTAACCAGTTCGGCTTTAGTTATCAGCAACGAATCTCTGTTTTCCCAAGCACAGTATAGCAAATGTCCATCTGAATGTGCCCCCATATAGTGTCCGTCGTTCTTTAACCCCTCAACAATATGGGTGAATGAGGGATTTCTGTAAAAATCGCCAGTAAAGAACAAGGCTCCATGTATGTTATGTTTCTTTAGCGTTTGTTTCAGAACTTCGTAACCTTCAGCGTATTCGTGTGCTGTAAATACTAAGCTTAGCTGCTTTTTTTGAGTAGAGGCTCTTACTATGCCTCCTGCAACATACAATAATTCGTCCGCCAACTCGATCTTTACCGACTGATCTGGTTTACAAGATGTAAACAGCATACAACATATACTTATAATGCATAAAACTCTCATATGTTTTGGGTGGGCTTTGGTGTAAAAATAAAGATTATTTGTGAGATTAAGAATAGTAAAACACTTTCTAATAGCATGCCTTATTTATGAGAAAAATGGAGTGAATTAGTAAGGTTGTAGATTAAAAAGTTGTTTTAGAGTGTCATAATGTCGCAAAATAAAAGTAAAAAAGAATATCTTAATGTTACCCTTACCTACGTAGGTTTTTACTAAATATAGCAGCAGAATATGATATCATGTTTATTTTCTTTATATATTATATTGTATATACTTTTAATTGTTAGCGGTATATATTTTTATCAGCATGGCGTATAACTTTAATGTTTTTATCAAAAACATTAAAGTTATACGCCATGCTGATTGCTTGATAATTAATTCAGTTGTTTTATTTTTTCATTTCTATTTTTTGATATGATTTGCCACATTATTAGAGTACATCTTATGCTTAATTATACTATGTTGATAACATCGTAAAACATACGTAATGTCAGTATGACATGAAGGCTAATAGCTGACGATAGCGGCACCAAATACAATAAAAACCTGCGCTTATATATCGGTTTATAGAGCGTCCTCACAAGCCACCTTTAGCTTTGATTAAAAGAATGGATGGGGGGCTATAGCCGCTGACAGTTCTTCATTTTAGAAATAGCTGGACGCGTCGTAGCAATGGGTGCAGATACACTCTTTAGGCAAGCCGATTGATTTTACCAGATCTTCTGCAGGTGTGTACTTTAGGGTGGTAATTTTAAGCTTACGGCGAATATTATCTACCATATTTTTATACTGTTCAGAACCTGTTTGGGCGTATTTATCAAGATTGCTATTATCATCACCCTCTATTTCTTTAACTATACGTCTGGCTATTAGTTCTAAAGCAGATCTGGACGCTGAAAAACCAATAAATGGACAGGCATGAAGTATCGGCGGGCTACCTATACGCATGTGCACTTCTTTTGCCCCATAATCATACAGGATGGTTACGTTATCTTTTAGCTGAGTTCCGCGAACAATTGAGTCATCGCAAAAAACAACGCTTTTACCATTTAGCAGATGGCGGTTGGGGATAAGTTTCATGCGGGCAACCAAATCACGTATGGCTTGATTAGCAGGCGTAAAGCTACGGGGCCATGTTGGCGTGTACTTTACAATGGCTCGTCGGTGTGGAATACCTTTCCCTTCGGCATAGCCCAACGCCATACCTGTACCCGAATCGGGAATACCTGCAACGAAATCTGCTTTAACATCGTCTTTTTCAGCCATTATCATACCGTTATTGTAACGGGCTGTATCTACGTTTACTCCTTCATACTCAGAGGTTGGATAGCCATAATAAACCCAAAGAAACGAGCATATTTGCATTTCCTTATTAGGTTTACGCATTTGCTCCATCTTATCTGCCGTGAGGTGTACGATTTCTCCTGGACCTAGATCGTGTACATGTTCGTATTCTAAATTCGGAAAGCTCGAAGGCTCGCTGCTTACGGCATGGGCTCCATCTTTTTTTGCAACAATAACAGGGGTGCGTCCTAGCTTATCGCGAGCAGCAGTGAGTCCGTTTTCTGTAAGTAAAAGTAACGAACACGAGCCTTTTATTTTATCGAAAACATTTTCAATGCCGGCAACAAAGTTGTTTTTATCAGCTATTAATAAGGCTATCAGCTCAGTTTGGTTAGTGCTGCCGGAGCTTAGTTCGGAAAAGTGATGACCTTTGGCAAGCAGCTCTTTCTCCAGCTCATCAAGGTTGTTGATTTTAGCAACCGTTACAATAGCGAACTTTCCCAAGTGCGTACTCATAAAGATAGGTTGAGGGTCGGTATCGCTGATAACGCCAATGCCCGAATCACCCTGAAATTTATCGAGTTCCTTTTCGAAGCGGGTTCTAAAGTAGGACTTCTCTAGATTATGGATTGAGCGGTAAAACGTACCTTCGTTTAAGGTTGCCATCCCCCCTCTGCGAGTGCCTAAATGTGAGTTATAGTCAATACCATAAAATAAATCCGTAGCACATGCCGACTTAGCTATAGTTCCGAAAAAGCCTCCCATTGAATAGTTTTTTAGTGGACAACAAAGGTAAAACAATAATTAATAATTGTGAATTGTAAATGGTTAGTGGCGAAGAAGGAGGTAATTTTCTACGAAAGAGGAAGTATAAATGTATAAGTATTGTACTACTCGCACTTAAAAAGCATCAATTTAAGCATAGCGAGAATTTTCCTGTATAAAAGCAGCATGCTGAATGATACATTACCTCAATTATCTTTTTCGTGATACTTGATACGTGCATCGTGCTACTAATGAGGAGATTTCTCGCTACGCTCGAAATGACTATAATACTTAGTCCTTAATAGCTAATAATTACCTTCTTGTTTCTAGGATTTTCTTAGCCACATCGCCTGTTATATTTTGGCATTCACCAAGTTTCCAGCCACGGTCGTTTAACCGTTTGCTGATCTTTTCGACTGCTTCTTCGCCTAGTCCATACTCAGATAGGTGGGTTTTAATATCCAGCGATTCGAAGAAATCTTCTACAGCCTTAATTGTCTTATTAATGGCAGCCTCGTCTGATGACTCATTAATCCCGAACACTTCTTTACCCATACGGATAATTTTCTTAGCCTTTTGTTCTCTCAGTATCTCCATAACGCCCGGAAGAACAATGGCTAGAGTTTGTCCGTGATCTACACCATAGAATGCCGTAATCTCATGTCCAATCATGTGTGTAGCCCAGTCTTCGTCAACGCCCTTGGCTATCCAACCATTCAGCCCCCATGTAGATGCCCACATTAAGTTGGCGCGTACATCGTAGCTATGAGGGTCTTTAAGCGCTTTTGGTCCTTCTATAATAAGAGTTTTAAGTACAGCCTCCGCCATATAATCCTGAAGAAGCGTATCTTCTTTAGAGTGGGTAAGATATTGCTCGGCAACGTGTACAAAAGTATCTACTATGCCGTTTGATGTTTGCTTAGAGGGTAGGGTATAGGTAGTGGTAGGGTCTAGAACAGAGAATTGAGGGAATACTAACGGACTATTAAATGCTATCTTTTCTTGTGTTGCAGCTTTGGTAATTACTGCGCCGCTATTCATCTCAGAGCCTGTTGCGGCAAGGGTAAGAATAGAACCGAATGGCAACGCTTTCTTAATAGTTGCTTTTCTTTCCATGACCTGCCAAGGATCGCCATCCTCAAAGCATGCTGCCATTACAATAAATTTCGTAGCATCAATAACCGATCCACCACCTACGGCTAACACAAAATCAACACCTTTTTCTTTAATAAGCCGAGCAGCTTTCATGCAGGTTTCGTAGTGGGGGTTAGGTTCAATTCCTGCAAACTCATACCGCTCATAGCCTGACAAGGCTTTACTTACTTGGTCGAAAACGCCGTTCTTTTTTATGCTGCCACCGCCATAGGTAACAAGCACCTTACTTCCCTTGGGAATTTCGTTTGCGATTTCTTTAATCGTATCTTTTCCGAAAATAATTTTAACCGGATTTGCAAAGCTGAAATTTTTCATGTTGATATATTTTTGTCGTTAATCGTTAGCCATTAATATTTATATGCTAAGCAGAGCTTATCACTTTTTTTTGTTCTCAAAACTTTATCGATCTGCCGTTATTTACACCGGTAAGTACTCCGTTGTCAAAGGTTATTTTTCCGTTCACAACGACTATATCTATACTTTTAGAGAACTGGTTAGGGTTAGCATTGGTTGCGGCACCTCTAATACTTTTAGGGTCGAAAACTGCGATATCCGCGATATAGCCGTTCTTTATTTCTCCTCTGTTTTTCATCGGAGAACCTATCAGCTCGCACGAACGAGAGGTCATTTTCGCCAACATTTTTTCTAGTGGAATATTTTCGTCCATAGCGTATCGTATCGCGGTAGCAAAGCATGCGGCGCCGCGTGGGTGGTTGTTTGCGCGAGGTTCGGTTTCTATACCTCCATCGGAACCAATCATACAAAAATCTTCCATTAGCGCAGGTTTTACCGTTTTATCCATAGGCTGTACACCTTCTTTTGCTGCTAGCAGAATACCCGTACGTGCACGATATTTATTGAACGATTCTTTAGTTAACCGTTCGCCCGTACCTACAACTTCGAGGTCGGAGTAGGTCATACCATATCGTTGCATCCACCCTTCTTTAAATCGCTCTGAGTGCGCGTAAGTTGCCCAATATGAATAGGGGTAAACGCATGTCGTGATATCCAGACCTGCTGCCCTTGCTTTACGAATCATGTCGAGGGCTTTCTCCATATTAAACGTTCCGCCAGTAGAGTTTAAATGGTCGATATGTATGCGACAGCCTGTTGTTTTTGCTACGTTTATAGCCTCTTCTACGCCATCCAGCTCTTTTTCTTTAGAGGAATAGCGGGTGTGGAGAAACATGGGGCGATCGTACTTTTTTGCAATTTTACCATAAGCCACCATTTCTTCCCACGTGGTGTCGGACTGGTATTCGGGGCTATGAGATACGCCTAATGCGCCGCTATCAAGGCTTTTTTCTATTGCTTTTATTCTGTCGGCAAGTCGATTATATTTATAGCGGATATTCATAACTTTAGTTGATACACCGTAGCTAATAAGGTGCTTTTGTGCCTCGAAATGCTTATAGTATTCGCCTGCATCGGTTGCTCCGCCATGCATTTGCAGGGCTGTAGTAACACCGTCGCCAACCTTATACTTTTCGAAAACGCGGAAGGTACGTTCGGGGTTGGCAGAGTTGTCGGCCAGAATGTCAATAAATCCGGCTGATACAATCTTATTTGAAGCGTCGATAATGTTAGGGGCTACTAGCGGCAGCTTGCTAACCACCATTGTTCCTTCTGCAGTAATACCTATGTCATATGCACTCCATGCTCCGTTTACAAAGGAGCGTCCTCCGCGAATAACAAAGTCCAGTTTTGGAGATGACGATTGAGCAAATATTTTTTCTTTTCCGCTTATGGCTAACGATGCAGCGGCCAGTCCGCCTAACTTTAAGAATTTTCTACGAGACAGCATAATAGTTGATGGTTAAAAATAGAAATTTGATAGTGGTTTAAAGTTTTACGCCGTTATATTGAACGGAGTGAGACATTTACTCATTTAGGGCAATATAGCTCTATTCAGGAAATTTCTCACTACGCTCGAAAACACTATATTTTTTGCCTTACGAATAACATTTTAGCTTAATCTACAGCCTTTAAGCTGAGGTCTAAACTCTTTATTTGGTGCGTAAGGGCACCTACCGAAACGAAATCAACACCGCATTTGGCATATGCTCTAATAGTGTCAAAATTGATACCGCCAGAGGATTCTGTTTCGTATTCTCCATTAATCAGCTCAACTGCTTTCTTGGTATCTTCAAGGTTAAAGTTGTCTAGCATTATACGCTGTATGCCTCCAACTTCCATCGCCTTACGAATATCATCAAGACTTCTGGTTTCAACTTCTATGGGCAACTTACGACCGATGTTTTTAAGATACTGCTGTGCTTTGCGAATAGCATTTTCTATACCACCGGCAAAATCGATATGGTTATCTTTCAGCAAAATCATATCGAATAAGCCCATACGGTGGTTTTCGCCTCCGCCGATTTTCACAGCCAGCTTATCTAGCGCTCGCATACCAGGGGTTGTTTTACGGGTATCAAGTACTTTAGTTTTTAAACCTTCCAGCTTCTTTACATACTGGTTTGTTTGTGTTGCTACGCCACTCATATGTTGCATTAGGTTTAGCGCCAAGCGTTCCGCCTGTAGTAACGATTGTACGCGACCTTCAACGTAAAATGCAACATCGCCGTATTTAATGGGAGTGCCATCTTTAAGCAATACTTCTATTTTTACTTCCGGATCTAGCGTAGTAAATACCTGCTTAGCTATCTCTACTCCAGCAAGTATGCCTTCCTGTTTTACCAAAAGCTTCATTTTTCCCTTAGCGTCTGGAGGGATACAGGAAAGGAACGTATGATCGCCGTCCCCAATATCTTCTTTAATAGCAAGCGCTATCAGCTCATCAATGTATGGTTGAAAATCCATTATTCTTTTTCTATAATTATCCGTTGAACTTGTGCTTTTCCTCCGTTTGGTTTTACAAAGATAGATACTCTAAACGATTCTCCGCCATGTGTTAAAAGTGTTCCTACAACATATTTTACCTGTTGCCCGCCTTTATGAGGTGTAGAAAAGTTTTTAGCCTTATACTTTGAAAAAAAATCTTTTAATACCTGCATAGCTTGTTCTTTGCCATACATATTCTCGCTGCCCATCAAGTCAAGTGAAACGCTTGTGCCAAAGTATGCCCCTATACATGTAGCATTACCTTCTTTTACGCACGAACAAATTTTTGTAAGTGCATCGTTCATAGCCTTATCGCTATCTTGAGCAGAAGCAGCTAGGCTGAATAACAGGCAGCTTATGGTTAAGATCTTAAGTATTTTCATGTTACTGTTCGTTAGGGGTATTGTTGTACTGCAAAAATTATACCATAACGAACTCGACTCTACTAATGTAAAAGTAGAGGTTTTTATTTACATGGGCAAACTTATAGTCCGCTAATTGTAACGACTTGGTTGTGAGTTGGAAAACAAATATAGTGTGTTTTAAACCATATGGGACACATAGAGTCACATGATTTACTAATCTCTTTATGTATCCCATGTGGTTTAATAGGGTTCTATTACTACAAGTTTAGCGATTCGTTCTTAGGATATTTTATGCTATAGCTATGCTGAACTGTTTTAGTTTCGCCGGGCTGTAAAGTAAATATCCATGTAAGAACGCCTACCTGCTCGTTCTCTATGTTAGCGTTACCTTTATCCAATACCTCAACCTCGATATCTTTGCGGGTTGATGTAGGATATTGATCTTTAAGAACCATCTGAACAGGAACGGTTTTGTTATTTTTTACCGTTAGCTGGTATCTGAATACTTGTAGCTTACTATTTCCAATAAATTTAGTACTGCTAAAGTCTTGCAGCTTCTCACGCTTAACGATAATACGCTTATCTGTTCCCAAAGAAAGGTTGAGCGTTTTTTGTGTTTGATAGGGGTCGATCATAGTTTTGCCTATATAGGTACCATCGCGAGTAATGGCGGTTTCGCCCGGTAGCAGGTTATACTTTTCCCAATCGTTAATGTTCGCAAGTAAAAAGACCGCTTTATCAAGCTTTGGTGCACAATAGTACTCGAATTGGGCTGGCAGCTCTATAATGCGTAAAGTTACGCTTTGCTCTTTGCCATTACCTGGTAGATCGTAAAGGGCATCAATATCGTAGGTAAAGTCGGTCTGACTTTCACTTTCTACTACATAATCATTAACATCTTTTAGCGTAATAAGTATAACACCGCTTGCTGCTCTGGCTCCATATAAAGCAGACGCCGATTCGTAGTTTAGTACGTTCATCTCTTTTATATAGCTCGGGTCTATGGCGTTTACCTCTTCACTACTCATTGGAACTCCATTTACAACGTAAAGAGGTTCGTTATCTGTATTAATACTGCTAGTACCGCGTATTCTTATGTTTTGCTCTTGAACCTGTATTCCTGCAGCCATTCCCGAAAAAGAGGAAATATCATTTTGCGATATGGTGTTTTGTGCAGCATAACGCTTTGCTCCATAGGCAGTAATAATCATAGGGGATTGGTATTGTAAGAACCATGTTGAGAATTTAGGAGCCGTTTTACCATTGTTCGGGATGGCTGTAGAAAGCGAAAGTTTAACGTTTTTCCAATCTAAACCGGTGGTTTGCATAAACTTGGCTTTACCAATAATTTTTATCGGCTTATCTGATTCGAAGACCTGAATATCATAAAAGGGAGTCCACTTCGCAGCCATTGTATAGTACGAAATAGTTAGGTCTTTACTTCCGCTATAGGGGCTTGCCAGCCTTAGCTTAAGAACGTTTGATACTTTATTGTTTTTTGTTCTTTCCTGTTCCAGTTGCATACGTAGGTTGCTTAACTTTTCGTTGACTCTCTTTGTTTGCTCTTGGTTGTTCTGTCGTTCTGTTTGCAGCTCAACCGATTTATTTTCGTAGTACTCCATCATTTTAATAAAGTCGGAAACATTCAGTCCGCTTTGCTCGCTACCAACTTTTTTATTGGCTTTAAGCAGTTCCATTACATCCTCGTTTATGGCAATGGCGGTTTTTAAACGGGTTAGCTCCTTCTCGCATGCTTCTATAGAATCCTGTAGCTTTTTAGCTTCCGGAGAATCTTCCTTTTTACTTAGATAGCTGCTTGAGAATTCTGAGGTTAATACGATAACTCCGCCGGAACAGCTAACCTGTAGGCTGTTGGCATCAATAGTAGAGCTGATATTTTTAATTATTAGCTCGTTTGTTCCCGGTTTTAGGGTTACTTTGGCAGAGTGTGTTAGCTCTGCTCCGATTTGTAGGATAGTTGCAGACTCTAGTTTTGCATCGACCTCTATTTGATCGTTATCTGCAAAAATAGGCGATGAGACTAGCAAAATGCTGATACATAGTAAAAGTCTTTTCATAATAGCTGTATTTTGAGGTTTTATAGCTGCGATTGCTACCTATTAGATGCTAAAGCGTATGCTATTCCATAAAGTGGTTGAAAAATTTTTCAAGTAGCCTAAACTGCTGAAAACTTGTAAGCATTCTAAAAAACATGTATGTTTACATACTGAAAGTGGTAGGATGAAGATTACGTTATTAGCTATAGGTAAAACAAATCAAGCATGGCTTGAAGAGGCTGTGAATGAGTATATAAAGCGAGTTAAACGCTATATTACGTTCGACTTTAAAATTATACTTGATGTAAGGAATGCCAAAAATTTAAGCGAAGAGCAGCTAAAGGAAAAAGAAAGCGAGCTGTTGTTGGCATCATTATTGGATGTTGATGAGCTGTTTCTGCTTGACGAAAAAGGGCGGCAGTATTCGTCGGAAGAGTTTGCCGGCTTTATTGAAAAGAAAATGCTGACTTCTACTAAATCGCTGGTATTTTGTATAGGCGGTGCGTATGGCTTCTCGGGTAGTGTATATAAAAGGGCTGTGGGGAAAATTTCTTTTTCGAAAATGACGTTCTCCCATCAAATGGTACGCCTTATTGCTACGGAGCAGTTATATAGAGCATTTAGCATTATTAAAAATGAACCATATCATCATAAATAGCATTATTAAAAAAATACAGCAAAAGAAGAGACATTGCTAAACAATACCTGATGATAAATTCTCCGGTATATAAGCGAAAACTTAAGGTTGCCCTAATCTGCATAACGTTGATTATTGGGGTTGCTTTGCTTATCATATCGTATCTTACCGACAGCTTTTCTGCTTCGGCGTTAAGTAATCGCAGTATTAATAAGCTGGAAGAAAGCATACACAGACAACAGCAAAAGCTCGAAAGTATAGCCTACCAATGGCTTGATAGTGTTGCTACTAATCCTTCGTTACCTTTTATTGCCACCCAAACGTTTCAACAGTTGGAATCGGACGATGGTATGTTATTATATGGCTTTAAGTCTGACTCGTTGATATACTGGTCTTCTAAAGCGGCAATAACAGAACAGCAGCTGCAAGAAATAGATACGGTGGCTCGCTTTGTTAAGATGGGAAGTAGCTGGAGCGATGCTACAAAAGCCAGCGACGAAGAAGGTTCGTACATTGCCCAGTCGTATGTAAAAGGCGACTATAAAGCGGTTGGACTGATTTGGATAAGAAGCGATTATATTTACGAAAATGAGTTTTTGCAAAGCCGCTTTAATCCGTCTCTTCCTTTTCCATCATCTACTTTTGTTGCCCAGCTAAACGACGTCGGGCAGGTAATATCCGGAATAGATGGTCGCCCGCTTTTTACGGTAAGTATTGATGTATCGGGTTCTGACGAAGAGATAAAGTACCCCCGCCAAATGCGCTGGCTAAGTCTGCTGATACTACTGGGAACGTTTGGATATATAGCCGCAATGATCAATAGCTATAGGCGTCCGTTTTTATCTATTGTCATATTTTTAGCAGTACTTATTATAGTTCGCGTTTTCCTTTTCTATAATCCTGCATTTCTTGGTGGAGAAGGGAAGCTATTCTCGCCATTGTTGTATGCGGCTTCGGATATACTACCTTCACTGGGTGATTTATTGCTGGATGTAACGTTTTTTATGCTATTTATTGTTGTATTGTATCGAAAACGCTTAAATGCAAGAAATAGCATTATACGCAGCTTTAGTAGTACGAATAAGGTTATATATTCCAGCATCTTTACTATTATCACGGTTATTATTGCTGTAGCCATTCACGATATTTTTATCTCGTTGCTACATAACTCCAACTTACCGTTAGAGCCGTACCGCCTTGCCGATATATCGCATTACACAGTTATAGTCTATGCTATTCTAGCAATGGCTCTTTGCTCGTTATTTTTGTTGCAACACTATTTTATTACCCTTTACTCCGAGTTGAAAATTAGATGGCTGATAGCTGCATCTGCCTTATTACTGCTTGTTTTTTATTGGGCATTTGGTAAGCTGAACCTCAGCTCGTTCTATTTTTTGGTATTTTATACGCTAACATTCTTTTTATCGTACTTACTTTATACAAAGAGGTTGAAGAAGGCGACATTCTTGTTCCTCATAGTTATACTTACATCGCTTTACATATTGCTTGTTGTTGTTAGAGAAACAAGAGATAGAGAAATACAAGAACGAGAAATTGTCGCACTTAGCCTTTCAGCCCAACGTGATCCCATAGCAGAGGCGCTTTTTAGAGATTTAGGTAGTAGGTTAGAGGCTGACGAGGTGCTTGCCAACTTGGCTCAGAATCCTGATGCCAACAACATCGCTATTTATGATAGATTATCGAATAGCTATTTTGGCGGATATTTTAACCGCTATAATCTTGCCCAGGTAAATGTTTGTTCCGACGATCAGATGATCCAGCTTCCCGAAGAAAATATACTTAGCAGCTGCTGGACTTTTTACGAACAAATGATCCGTACGGCAGGTAGCAATCACATTGGACTATTTCATTTTCTTAATCACAATAACGGTCGTATTAACTACCTCGGAAGAATTATATATCCTTCGAATGATGGAGAAGGGCAAATAGCTTTATTTATTGATTTAAGGTCAAAGTCGGAAAATCAGCAAATCGGCTATCCCGAGTTGCTGCTAGAAAAGAAAGATAACCTGGATATATCTTCGGTTGAAGATTATAATTACGCTATATACTACGACGGTAAGCGTGTTTCTATACATGGCGGCTATAGCTACGGCTTTGAGCTGAAAGAGTCGGAAACAGCTATAGAAGTTGGCGATTACTATATGTATTCGGCAAACAGTTACAGCCATTTACTCATGAAGTTCGACGAACATAATGTGGTAATCGTAAGCCTTAAGCAGCTTCGCTATATAGACTATGTACTTTCTTTTTCGTACGTTTTTCTCTTCTTTTACATTGGCATATGTTTATACATGTGGATGGGTGGCTTTTTTGCCATCAGAAAGTCGCAAAGAACTACGTTTAAGCAACGTATTACCCGTATGCTGCTGGGGCTTCTTACGGTATTTTTTATAGCAACGGGTGTTAGCATGTTATGGTATAATATCGGTCAGTATAATAGAAATACCGTTGCAGGAATACAAGAGCGGCTTAATATGGTTCTTTTTGAGTTTGATCAATGGTTTTCTAGTACAAGTAAAGCAGAGCTGGAAGGACAGGGTAACGGGCTCTCATATTTATTAGTCGATCTATCGAACATTTACCGTACAGACATTAATGTTTACACTCCTGAAGGGCACCTGCTCGCTAGCTCTCGAACGGAGATTTTTGATAAAGGATTACAGGGAAAACAGATAAACCCAAGAGCATATAGAACGTTGAAGTACGAAAACCTTTCGCGCCTTATCGACGAAGAATCTATTGGCTTAATGGATTACTATTCAGCCTACACGCCATACTATAACAGTTTAGACGAAGAGTTGGCTATTATTAATCTTCCATACTTTTCTAGACAGGCAGAGACGAGACAAGAGATAACATCGCTTACCCTAACGGTACTCAATATATTCATGCTGCTGGTTTTGATAGGTTTTTTTATAGCGGTAGCATTATCTAACCGTATAGCCCGCCCGCTTGAGGCTGTTCGTGTTAGCATGCGTAAGCTCGATTTATCTGGTAATCCGGAGCCTATAGCTTATGACGGGAAAGATGAGCTGGGGGATCTGGTACGAGAATACAATCGAACTACAGCGGAGCTTGCCGAAAGTGCTAAACGCCTTGCCCAAACAGAGAGGGAATCGGCTTGGCGTGAAATGGCTCGACAAATTGCGCATGAGATTAAAAATCCTCTAACTCCAATGAAGCTTAGCATTCAACATGTAATGCGTATGAAGAATGATGATAAGCCAGGCTGGCAAGACAGGGTAGATGAGCTGGCTAAATCGTTAATAGAGCAGATAGATACGCTTGCCGTTACAGCTTCGGAGTTCTCTAACTTTGCTAAGCTATCAAAAGCAGAGCTGGCAAAGGTAAATATACCTACGCTTCTTCGTGAACACCTGACACTTTTTGCCGGTTACGAAAGCATTACGCTGAACCTCAGCATTAGCGATAGCGATATTATTGTAATGGGTTATCGAGAGCAGCTACAGCGCGTATTTACAAACCTTATAAAAAACGCCATTCAGGCTATTGGCGATAAGCAGGGTATTGTTGATATAGAAGTAACAAAAACCGATAAAACTTGCATTGTTAGAATAGAAGACAACGGACCGGGTATTAGTCCGGAAAAGCAACAATATCTTTTCCAGCCTAACTTTACTACGAAATCGGGAGGTACAGGTTTAGGTCTTGCTATATCAAGGAATATTATAGAAAATATTGGAGGAACTATTGGCTTTAAATCGGCTGTAAAAGGCGGAGCAATATTTACCGTTACAATTCCTTTAGCAGAATAGCCAATTAAGCCCGATTTATAGACACGCGTCATTCCGAGCGTAGCGAGGAATGACGGCATAATTATTTATCGTAAAAAACGCACTTCTCTTATACTACTAACGGCTAAAAAATGTATCTTGCCTACCAAACCTAAAACTTAACCTTCAGCTATGGAAGCATTCAACGATTTTTTACGTTACATCGATTCGTTTATCGGTAGTTCTCAGTGGTTTGTATTTGCGCTTGTGGGTACTGGTCTTTTCTTCACAATTTACCTTCGTTTTCCTCAAATCCGATATTTCCGTCATGCCGGTCGCGTCATGATGGGAAAGTACGATAAAAAGGGCGATAGAGGTGACACTTCGCACTTTCAGTCGCTAGCAACAGCTTTATCCGGTACGGTTGGCACCGGGAATATTGCTGGGGTAGCATTAGCTATTCATTTAGGCGGTCCATCGGCGCTTTTTTGGATGATGGTTACAGCGTTTTTCGGTATGACTACAAAGTTTGTAGAAGTTAGCTTATCCCATAAATATAGAGAGTTCACGTCAGATGGTACAGTTTCCGGAGGACCAATGTACTACATGAAGAACCGATTAAAGATGCCATGGCTGGCTGCTTTCTTTGCTGTTGCAACCATTTTCTCAGCCTTCGGTACGGGTAGCCTTCCGCAGGTAAATAGTATTGCCAACTCTATGCACCAAACGTTTGGTTTAGATCATATGATTACAGGACTTGTGCTGTCGATACTATTAGCCCTTATTATTGTTGGAGGAATTAAGCGTATAGCAAAAGTAACATCGCTATTGGTCCCGTTTATGGCAGTTGTTTATTTTATTGGGGTGCTTTGTGTTATTCTATATAACTATGATAATTTTTTACCTGCCGTAGCATCAATCTTTACTAATGTATTTTCCGGTACAGCGGCTACAGGTGGCTTCCTTGGAGCAACCGTTGCATTTGCGCTGAATAGAGGTGTCAATAGAGGACTTTTCTCTAACGAAGCAGGGCAGGGTTCTTCGCCGATTGCACACGCTGCTGCACGTACTAAAGAGCCTGTATCAGAAGGAATGGTTTCTATTCTCGAACCGTTTATCGATACTATAATTATTTGCTTTCTTACAGGTGTTGCATTACTATCTTCGGGTGTATGGAACGAGAAGTACGACAACGTTTTTCAGCTTACCGATATGCAGGTGCTAGAGCAGCTATACGATGGAAATAACGAAAAGCACATTCAGATGTTGGGCGAACATGTTAGCGGAACAAATACGCTTCCTTTGTTTACCGGAGAACTGGAAATTATCGATGGAAAACCTGGTGCGGATGTTTCAATTTTGCATAACAGATCGTTAGCAGAAAATGTACAATTTTGGGTAGATAATGAGCTATATAATGGTCATATCGCTGTACGGCAGGGCAAAGTTAATACAAGCGTAAGGATAACAGGAGAATCGTTATTGCATAGCGCACCGTTAAGCACTATTGCATTTACCCGTAGCTTCTTTGGCGATTGGGGTAAGTATATCGTAACCTTTGGCTTACTTTTATTCGCGTTCTCTACTGCTATTGCATGGTCGTACTATGGTGATAGGGCTGTAACCTATCTGGCGGGGAATAAATGGGTAATGCCGTTCCGTATATTTTTCTGTATTACTTTCTTTGTAGCATCATTTACAGACACTACAATTATCTGGAACTTTTCCGGTATAACCGTTGCGTTGATGACGCTACCTAACTTATTCGGTATTCTTTACCTTTCAAGAGAAATGAAAAAGATGGAAAGAGATTATAGAAAGAATTTTAATGAAGAGCATCCTAACGAAAAGATATAGCCATAACAATATATATAACCTTTAAACTACTATTTATGAAAAAAACACCATTAACTATCTTTTTTGTTTTAATGTCGCTAGCAGTATTCTCCCAAAAAATAAAAGTTACATCAGGCTCAATAGATTTTCTAAAAAATGAAAAGACTATTACGGCAGAATTTACATATGAAGGTATGCAGGTAGGTAGTATGCGTGAAACCGATTATGTAAAAGATAAAATCGAAGACTATAATAAAAAGGAAAAAGGACGAGGATATCAATGGTATCAGGCTTGGGTAAATGATAGGGAAAGCCGTTTTCAGCCTAAATTTATTGAACTGTTTAATGAGCGTATCGGAGCTAAAAACGGACCAACGATTGGAGAGGACGGAGGCTACATTATGTTAGTCAATACTCATTTTTCGGAGCCTGGCTTTAATGTGGGAGTTACACGTAGAAATGCTTCGGTAAGTATGACATGTACGTTTATAAATAAAGAAACTGAAGAAGAGGCGGCTAGTGTCTCAATAACAAACTCTTCTGCAAACAGCTTTTGGGGTACAGACTTTGATACAGGGTATCGCTTACAAGAGTCGTATGCAAAGGCAGGAAGGGAACTTGCAAAATTCTTTATTAAGCAGCTGAAGTTAAAATAGTAAGCTTATCTATTATAAAGGCGAAAGAGATGAGGCGGTTTAAGTTGCCCCATCTTTTTTGTTATTCTTTAGCCCGTAAAATTATTGAGGAATAATAGGCGTATGCCAGTATTTAAATGTTTGCATCTCTCCTGTATCCATTTTTACATTATAAATCAGCTCTTTTGGTTCTTTTAGGTGAAATTTTACAGGGTTTTTAAAAATAGGACCATCGTAAACCAGCGTATGGTATTCGCCTTCTTCTCCGCATGGATCAACGTTTGAAGGAAGTCTGGCTATTAGCTCGCGGTCAATATCTTTGCCTACAAACGATTTATCGAGCTTATCCGCTTGGGTTACGACTATCTTAGTCCGTATTTCTGAGCATAAGAATTCTTCTATTATTTCTTTAGAAGTTTTGTTCCATAACGGTTCTACCACTTCTATACCATATGGTGCCAGTTGGTTTTCTTTATATCTTTTTACATCATGCAAAAAGATATCGCCAAAGATAAAATGTGTAACGCCGTATTCTTTAAAATGCGATACAACCTTACGCATTTCTTCTTCGTATCCTTGCGGCTCTTTAGCTGGCAACATTACTTTATACAGCGGAAAACCTATACTTGCTGCTTGCGCTTCTAAAACAGCTGTAGGGATAAGGTGCATGGATGATTGCTGAGTGTCTTGGCTAACCGTAGTTAACAGCGATATTAATTCATACTCATTATTGCTTAATACTTTATATAACGCTAAAGCAGAGTCTTTACCTCCACTCCAGTTAAATACCGCTTTCTTCTTCATGCTTTTTATAAAAACAACAGGTTTGCTATTCTTGCAGTAGCTCGTTAATCGTTCTATTGAATTCTTCTTTAAACTCTTCGTAGTACTTACCTGTAGCAGGTCCGTTAAATCCGGAATGTATTTTTCTAACTACCCCATTTTTATCAAGGAATATTGTGGTAGGGTAAGACGGTATTTTTTCTAGCTCCGGCAATGCTTTTTGTGCGGCTTCTTTACCAACTTTTCCGGCAAACAGAATCTCGTATTCAATCTGATATTTATTTTTAAATTGGGTCAGCCGCTGTTGCGCGTACTCAAAATCATCTTTTCGTTCAAAGGCAAGCCCGATAACCTCTACACCTCTATCTTTATTTTCCTTATACCAAGGGGCAAGAAACGCCGCTTCGTCTAAGCAGTTGGGACACCAGCTGCCTAGTATTGATACTACAACTACCTTGTCTGTATATTTTGAATCATTGATAGATATCGTTTTACCTTCAAGATTAGGAAGAGAGAAGTTCAGCTTCGAATATCCTTGGTTGAGCGATGTTGTAGAATATGCGTCGGGTAGAATAGCGTTATCATTTCGCATGCCATCAAACTTATAGCCGCCACTGGGTGTAATAAATTCGGCAGTAAAACTATTTGCATTAGTAAATTCGCCTTTAACTAAATATGGGGTTAGTCCTCCAAAGGTAGAAAGATAGAACTTTTTACCCTGTACAGCTCCTTCTAAGTATCGATAATCTCCTGTTGATGTAAGGATGGAGCCTGTTACATAACTGTCTTTTTGAGTAAATATCCCAACCTGTTTTGCCGAGTCGTTTTCGGGAACGATAATTTGCCATTGACCTGTTAAAAACATTTTAGGATATTCTCCATTGCTAATAAATCTGGGGGCGGATGTTCTTATGGCTTTAAACGGAGTTTGACTACCAGAGTATAATTTTATCTGATTACCACGAATTTCTTCTTCTGAGATTATCTTTGCTTCAAGTATAGCATCATAAGCAGGGATAGGAATAAAGATAGAATCGTTACGGTAGGTGGCTTCCGGTAAACTAATCCGCTCCTCTCCGTTTATCAACATTACAAAACGAGTGCCGCTAACTTCGAAAAGAAACGGTATCTCAATATTATCAGGGGTAAAAAATACACCTCTCCACTTACCGTTAGCTAGGTTTTTAGGAACTTCTCCACAACCTGATAATACTATAAGTGCAATAAGTATGCATACAATCTTTTTCATATCATAGCTATTTAAAAAATGCTAACCCTACAGCTAGCATTTTTTCATTTTAAAAGCGGAAGGTAATCCCGCCAGATAACATCATACCGGGTACACGATGCTGATGGAATACTTCATATTTCTTATTTAAAAGGTTATTTATGTTTCCGAATACAGAGAATTTATCGGTAATAAAATACTCAACGCTTCCGCTTAAGTTAATTATGTCGCCTAGCTCGTGGTAGTGATAGTCTGGAACCAATGAGATTTGCGCGCCAAGTGTTCGAATATAGTATCTCTTGAATCCCATATTCAGATTTGCCGATATTATAAAATTATCTAGCTTTAGAGAGGCTCTAATATCTGTTTCAAATTTTGGACGATGAACGGCATAGGTTAAGTTATCCATGTCGTACTTATTATAAACTGCTTTTGCGTAAAGGCTAAAAGATTTGGTATCCAACCTAAGCTCTCCACCAACATTTACTAAATTGCCATCATCATATATCACGCCTAAATTGTTGGTAAACAGAGGTATAAAAAGGGGAGGAAGCGGCGTAAATAAATCTTCATTAATAAAGAACGGCAGGTTGTCGATTTTAGAGTACGAAACGTAAAAATTATAAGATGCCATAGAACCTATATCTCCTTTTACAGAAAATTGCGCTACAAAATCCCTGTATGTATTTCTGAACTTTTGAGTTACAGGGATATAATTTAAGCTGTTGTCTAACCCTGGTCTTACGTAGTTGCAATCGTATGCCAGCTTACGGTAGCTGTTAACCTCTGTATCGCCTCTAATTTCAACGGATGGAATAAAGAAGTCTGCAAGACGATACGATGCCATAAGAGCAGGATATACCTTGCTGTCGCTATCTCCATCGTATTGGTCTCCTACAAACGATAAGCCCAGCTTGCCTGTAAAATCGCCGTTTGTATAGGTGTACGATGGTTGTACGTACAGCAGCGTATTCGACCCAAAGTTATCCAGCTTATTATTTCTGTTATAGTTGGCAACCCTTATCGTTCCCGATAGATTATGCATTCCATCCCAATGTTTACCGAGCATAGCCCAGCCCATAAATGCTGTTTCGCCCATGTCAAAACGATCGGTAAAACGTTGAACCGAGAATCCTCCACCATAGTCAAAGCGGTCGCCTCCGGATGTTGCAGATTCTACTTGGACATTTATATTATACAAGTTAAATGTTTGACGAACGCTGTCTTTTTTATAAGGTTCTTGTGATCCGGCAAACCAGCTGGGGTCATATCCGTAAAAACGAAAACGCTTGCCCGAATAGTCGGCATTTATCGAGAGTATAGCAGAAGAGAACGGAACCTTAATAAAAGCACCGATATCGTTAGACATATTATCGGCATTTACATCTTTTTTCATGTTTCCGTTATCCAGCTCTATATCGCCCCAGAACCCGCGGTGATTGGCATATAATCCCAACAATACGGTGCTAGCATTATTATTGCTGATATAAAAATCGGCAAGGGTAGATGGTAGATAACCGGCTCCAACCCTTACATAGCCTAATCCGCTGTTACCTCTGTTATTCTCAATGAAAGTTGCTGATGCGATAGGATTAAGACCAAAATCGCTTGAAATGCTTTGTGGCATTACGCTGTATCGAATAGGATCTTTTGCTTTCAACGAATCGACATTTATAGTGGGGTCGAACCAAATCTTTTGAGCATCAACCACGCTGGGGTCATAGGGACGTTTAACCTCAACCTCTTTGTTTATAGGTCTTGGCTGTGCAACTGCTCCTATTTGCGGAAGCAATATGGCAGATAATAGGAAGTAAGTTCTCAACTTTATCATAGTATTATCTTTAGTTACATTTAATTATTTACCTTCTATAGCATTTATACGCTCTTGTACTTCGTCTAAAATGCCGTCTTCCTTATTGCTATAGCCGCCCAGAATACTTTTATAAGTTTCACGGGCTTGAAAATAGTTTTCGCGTTCAACATATACATCTCCTAATAGGGCGAAGCTGCGGGCAAGCCAGCTCATATAAGGTGTTTTACTTTCAGAGAATCGCACAACCTCTTTTTCCACCTTATCATACTCTTTATTATCGAATAATGCTTTTATAATAATATAGGTGGCTTCTGCGCCTTCTGCATTCTTAGTGTCCTTAGATAGAGCTTCGTACAGCTTTAACGCTTCATTTTCTTGTCCTATTTTTTGCAGCGATTTAGCCTTAGTATAGTTAGCCTCACGAATAATGCCTGCATCAAGCTTCTCAATAGCTAAAAGTTGAGCTGCCGCATTAATAGTAGAAGGGAAGTTCTCCGCCAGATAGTAGCTGCGCATAGCCCATATTGCTCCGTCGGTAGCTTGTTTTTCGTCCTTAAACTCTTGTGCTATTCGACCGAATGTTTTAGCTGCGTTGTTATAGTCCTGTAGCTCCCATGTTGCCTGAGCATACCTGTTCAAAGCATCATTTGTAAATTCATTTTGAGGTTGATCAATCACATAGGCGAGAGGTTCGAGGCTCTCTTCATATTTTTTATCTTTATTCAGACAATCCCCCAAGTAGTAGCTGGCAGCCAAAGAATGCTCTGTGTCGGAAAACTGTAAATAACTCTTTAATGCTGTAACAGCACGCTCGCAATCTCCCTGTAAGTATAGGCGCTCTGCCGAAGCAAAAATCAACGAATCTTTTTCCACCTCTGTTTCAGCCGTATTTCCGCTTAATCCGGCAGAATAAGCAAAATAATCACTTATGGTACCTCTATCCATATGGATGTTTTTAATACCTAATAAGGCGCTTTGCGCTTCGGGTATATTAGGAAATTGCTCTACAACTTGCTGATAGTAAGCCAATGCTTTATCCTCGTTGTCAAGGTTCAGCTCAATTAGCCCCAATTCAACCAATGCTTTTGGATAGTAAGCCGATTGCTTATAGTCTTTTATAATAACATCAAACGATTTTGTAGCCTCGGCATACTGAGAGCCATCCATGCTGATGCGACCTAACTCGTACCATGCAGCCGGAATGTAAGGAGAATCTTTATACTGAGAGATAAGCCTTTTCATGATATCGGTTTTCTTAGACTTATTGCCAGCCATACCTTGTGCCATACCGTTTTGGAATAAAGAATAGTCGGGCGATGCTAAGTTTAAATTGTATGCTTTTTCGTAGTTTTTGCTAGCCTCGCTAAACTCACGTTGAGTAAAATAGCAATCGCCTATACGGTTGTATGCATCAGCAACAAAGGGCGATTTTGACAAGCCCGAAAATCCGGTGAACTTACGGAACCATGTAATGGCATTATCATAGTCTTCTTCTTTAAAATAGCTATAGCCAAGGGTATAGTGGGCCATTTTATACTCCATAGTATTGCTGAAAGATCCGGCAGTATTAAGGTACTCGGACAAATCTCTACGTGCTTTTACGTAATTACCCATACGGTAATCGGTTTCTGCCTGCCAGTATTTAGCCAGCGCCGACAGCGATGCATCGTAAGAAGAGTGATCTAACGAGAGCGTAAAATTTTTGCTGGCTTCAACATATTTACCGTTTTGGTATAGCTCTAAGCCATTATAGTAGGCTGCCCGTTGCAGGTTGGCATAGTCGGAATCGGTAGGACTTACAACGTTTTGAACCAACTTTATCACTTCCTGAAATCTTTTTTCACTTATGTAAACATTCAGTAGTATGCTGCGAATTTCGCCTTGCTGCGTACTTTCGGGGTGCTTTTCTGCAAAAGCGGCTAGCGGCTTTATATCATTATTTAAGTCGAACATCAGCTTGGCGTAGTTCAACTCCGCGTCAACGGCCAGTTCTTTGTTAGCATTTATGGTATAAGCCCTTTCGAATGCATTGAGAGCCTTTTGTTTTTCGTTGGTATTAATATAAGAAGCACCCAACAGATAAGCTATGTTTTGACCTAGTTCATCTTTAGTAATTGTTTGTTTGGCAAGTAAAACAAAAGCCTCTTTAAATCGCTGTAGCTCAAAGTAAGTAAGTGCCATTAAGTAGCTATCCGCTGGAGGCATAGGGTTTTTCAGCTGCTTTTCGTATTTTTCGAACCACTCTAACGCGGCTTTATAGTCCTTTTTATGAACATACGATTCTGCCATCATACGGGCGATTTCTATAGCTCTAACGTCCGAAGCGTTTTTATATATTTTTTGTCCTTCAATAATTACCTTATCGTACTCTTTTTGGTAAAAAGCGATTTGCAGCAAGTAGAAAGGTACAATATCTTCAAACTCTGGTACATCTTTAACTTTTTCGAAATGCATTAAGGCTGTAGCATACTTCTGTTGTTCGTATGCAATGTGAGCATAGTAGAAGGTAGCAGGATCGGCATAACGACTTTTTTCGCTATCTTTTACTTGGGCTAGCAATTCAGATGCTTTATCCAGCTTATCTGTTTTAAGCAGGCTATAGCCATATTTAAAGGCGAGCTCTCCTTGTTCGCTCTCAGTCAGGTCATTTTGGTTGATATCGGCAAACCATCTAATAGCCTCTCTATAGCTCTCCTTATCAAAGTTAGATAGTGCTACGGCAAGTATAACCTGACTTTTTCGCCCGCTTTCGGGATAATTTTCGAGATATTGTTTGGCAAGTGTTTTTGCGTTTGCCTGCTTAAGACGAACAGTACACATAACATCGTAAAAATCGATGTTAGCCAGCATGGTTCTATCGGTGGAAGAAAGCTCTCTTTTAGCCTGCATCAGTTGCTGTTGAGCATCGGCGTATAAACCTTTGTTATAGAGCTCTACAGCTGATTGATATCGCCGAGAAGTTTGTCCATAAACATCTTGGCATGCAAGTATAGCCAAAACACCAATAAGTAGGTAGCGTAATGTTTTAGAAAACATATCAATAAGCTTATTTATATGGTACAAATGTACAAATAGTTCTATAAAACAATGCTTTTATATTTTAAGAAGTATTAAATATACTGAGAAATTAATACCAAATACTGTGCATTTTATTAAGATTAACCCAATATTGCTTAGGCGGCTTTATGACAAAAGCATTCTCTTTTTTATTCTGCAATGAACGATTAATTATGGTATATTGTTCGAATAATTAGATGATTGTATGATATTATATCAATTTATTATTTAAATAAAAATCCCTACAAAGCTTGCCGAAGTAAGCTTGTGGGGATAGTGTTTACAAATCTGATAAGTACTGCTACTTAACTTCTCTTATAAACACATCGTAAAGAGCATTTATTGCGTCAGACTGTATGGTTAAGAATCCGTTTTCTCCTCTTTGGGCAGGACTTCCGTTTGTCATCATTATAATACCGAACTTCTTTTGCGGTTCAAAAAACATGGCGCTGTATAAACCATAAGCGGAACCCGTATGTCCCACTAATACTTCTCCTTTAATCAGCTTATCTGTAACTCTAAGAGCAAATCCGTAATCGTCTTCCAAATTCTGCCCTTCGTACTGATAGGGCGTTTGCATAGCCGTAACACTTTCAAGGCTCAAGATTTTCGCACCGTCAAACGTTCCTCCGCCTATTTGTACCAGCATATGCTTGGCTAAATCCTTTGGGGCAATTTTCATTCCACCGGTAGGCGAGAATATCGGGGTAGTTCGTCCCATAACATAGCCGTTCTCTATCTGCTCTTTTCGTGGCGCATAGGCTTCCGGCTGCCAAGTATATTTACCATCTTCCAAGTCGTATATACGGGCAAATAAACCGACATCCAGCATGTTTACATTATATCCGGCATTAAGCTTAAGCGGGTCAATAATGTGAGCTTTAATATACTCGTCAAATCTTTCTCCTGAATGTATCTCTACCAATGCACCAAGCATGTTAAAGCCTAAGTTACAGTACTCATACTTGCTTCCAGGAATGTAATCATTATAAGCATTTGCATAATTTTCGTTCTTTTCAGGATCTACAGCATCAAATGTAAAGTAGCCGTTCTTATCGCTAAGGCTGGATGTATGCGATAGTAACATTCTGTATGTGATGAAAGTATCGGGGTATTTTGGATTTTTTACCGGAACCCCGAGAGCAATGCTAACATCATCATCAAGGTTGAACTCTCCTGCTTCGTGCAGCTGCATAATAGCAGTCGCCGTAAACGATTTTGAGATTGATGCAATTCTGAAAAGGTTATCGGTATTGAGCAACGTGCTATCTTCTAAATTGCTGTAACCTACGGCTTGAGTGTAAATAACCTTACCGTCTTTTACAACAGCAACAGATAGCCCTACAGCGTTGTGGCTGGCGAGAACTTCATTCAACTTTTCTTTGGCTTGTTCTTCGAGAGAAGGTGCTGTATTACAAGCCGAAAGCGAACTTAGGAGTAGGCTGATACATACGACATAAAAGAAATTTTTCATAACAAAATGGTTGTAGGTTAGAAGTTTATATAACAGATCTAGCAAAGATAAGTAAAAGCGCAAAAGATTAATACAATAGTTATGAACAGTTATTAGCCAAATGTACACATACTGCGATTTTACTTAAATTTTCACGTCATTTCGAGCGAAGCGAGAAATCTGTTGAATAGATAAGATTTAAAGACGAAAGAACAAAGCTTCTCAGTAACCATATGGCATACGAGCTACCCTTTTTTTCTTTTTGTCAGTAGAAGTGGCTTTACCGAACTAACGATTCTAGCTTCGCTAGAAATGACGGAGGATGAGGCTTTGCTTTAGATGTTTTGGTTTTTTACAAATTGCTATTTATCTTTGTACCTGATAAATAGCATGAGGTTGACAAATTTCTCATTTTTTTCGTTAGAGGGTTTGCATAATCGGAAAAAAAAGTTGATATTTGCACGCTCAAATGAAAAAGAGAAGTCAGTCAGAAAAAGCATAATACGCAAAATACACAGCAATGTCACGAGTTTGTCAAATTACCGGAAAGAGCGCAATGATTGGAAACAACGTATCGCACTCTAAACGCAGAACTAAAAGAGAGTTTGCCCCAAATCTTAGAACTAAAAAGTTCTGGTTTGATGAGGAACAGCGTTTCGTTACCCTAAAAGTTTCGGCTGCGGGGATACGCGCGATTAACAAAATAGGACTTAAGGCTGCTTTGGCAAAAGCTAAGGCAAACGGTTTGGTTAACATTTACTAAGAACTAGAATAATGGCAAAGAAAGGTAATAGAGTACAAGTTATTCTTGAATGCACGGAGCAAAAGGAATCTGGAGTACCCGGAATGTCGAGATACATTACTACTAAGAATAAGAAAAACACTCCCGATAGAATAGAGCGTAAGAAGTATAACCCTTACCTAAAGAAAGTAACCGTTCATAGGGAAATTAAATAGTATTAAGCCATGGCAAAAAAAGCAGTAGCAACCCTTAGAGAAAAAGGTGCCGGAAAAAACCATACAAAAGTTATTAAAATGGTTAAGTCGGCTAAGACTAACGCATATACGTTTAAAGAAGAAATTGTGCACAACGATGATATGAAAGACTTTTTTAAGAAGTAGCATATTGTTCATAAATTAAGTATACTATAAAAGTTCCTCTAATTGGGGAACTTTTATAGTATCAGCTAGCTAGGAGTATAATATGAGGGATTATCCGCAAATTCGCTTGGTTATTTCATAAAGTAGCTCATTTATTTACGATTAGGTAACCAGAAAGACATGTAACATAAAAGTTTTTTGTAGAAATATTTATGTTGTAATTTGATATAACAAATTGATTTTTATAGTATTATTGGTAAATTGAAGAAAAAGCAAAAAATAAACGTAATAACTCTGGGCTGCTCTAAGAATCTGGTCGATTCCGAACGCTTGATGCGTCAGCTGGAGGCTGGGGGATATGAGTTGGTTCACGATTCCGATGATCCGGTTGCCAGAATCGTCGTAATAAATACCTGCGGCTTTATTGGCGACGCTAAAGAAGAGTCTATCAATACAATACTTAGCTTTGCTGCCTCAAAAGAGCAGGGAGATATCGATCATTTGTTTGTTTTTGGTTGTTTGTCAGAACGATACAGAGATGAGCTGCGCTCTGAAATACCGGAGGTTGACACGTTTTTTGGTGTTACAGATCTCGAAGGAATACTCAAAACTTTAAATGTTGTAGAGCGTACCGAACTACTGGGCGAACGCTATATTACTACTCCCAAACACTATGCCTACTTAAAAATATCGGAGGGATGCAGCTGGGGATGCGCCTACTGTGCTATTCCGCTTATTCGAGGTAAGTATGTATCGGTTCCTATAGAAGAGCTGGAAGCCGAAACAAGGTATTTAGCAGCAAAAGGTGTAAAAGAGCTGATTATCATTGCGCAAGATACTACTTACTATGGTTTGGATTTATACGGAGAACGTAAGCTCGCCGAATTAATCCGCCGTTTAAGCCAAATTGAGGGCATAGAATGGATACGGCTACATTATGCCTATCCCAACCAGCTACCTCAGAATTTGATAGATGAAATACGCGATAATTCTAAAGTTTGCAAATATCTTGATATACCGCTACAGCATATCAACACCGCTGTGCTAAATCAGATGCGCAGGGGGATTACCAAAGAAGAAACCTACGATCTTATTAAACGGCTGAGAGAAGCTGTGCCCGATGTTGCGCTTCGCACAACTTTAATGGTAGGGCATCCGGGAGAGGATGAAGCGGCATTTGAGGAGCTAAAGCAGCTGGTTAAGGACGTAAAGTTCGACCGTATGGGAGTATTTACCTACTCTGAGGAAGAAGGGACTTATGGAGCAAAGCAGTATGAGGATTGCATTTCAGAAGAAGTAAAGCGACAGCGAGCAGACGAGCTGATGGCTATTCAGCAAAAGGTTGCTAAAGAGATGAATAGTAAGAGAGTAGGAGAGACTTTACGGGTTATGGTTGATAGAATGGAAAGTGATTATTACATTGCCCGTACAGAATACGACTCTCCGGAGGTTGATCAGGAAGTTCTTATTAAAAAAGCTACCGGAGATTTGGAGATAGGCGGCTTCTATATGGTTACCATAACCCATGCTGACGATTTTGATTTATATGGAGAGCCTCAACTCCCAAAGAGATTAAAATGATTCAAAAACTTGAGCTAACATATCTTTAAATCTTTTGAATTCCCTTGTCTTTTCGCTTAACGATTTACGAATAACCTGTTTACATGAAAGCATTTTATACCATCGGACTACTTGTAATGTCCAACATCTTTATGACTTTTGCGTGGTATGGTCATCTTAAGTTTAAGGAAATGGGCTGGTTTGCTAAGCTGGGCTTACCGACTATAATACTGATCAGCTGGGGTATTGCTCTTTTTGAATACTGTTTTCAGATTCCGGCAAACCGGATTGGCTATATCGATAACGGTGGTCCGTTTAACCTATGGCAGCTAAAAGTTATTCAAGAGATTGTTACTTTAGTAGTGTTTACTCTTTTTACAGTGCTATTGTTCAAAACAGAGAGTTTCCGGACCAACCATATCATAGGTTTCATATTTTTGATCTTGGCTGTTTATTTTATATTTAAAAAATAACAAACTAATATTTTTTCTGTTGATAGTTATTTATTTGGTTTGAATTGCTATTTTTGTCCAATCATACACCTAATAAGTTCTTAACATGGCGCTAATTACTTGTAAAGAATGTGGCACTCAGATATCGGAGTTTGCTAAATTATGTCCTAGCTGTGGAGTACCAATCGCTATTTCTAAAAATCAAGCTACACAAGAAGAAAAAATCTCAAGGGCTCCTTATCGACAGACGGCAGAAGGGCAGCAGCAGATTGTTATCAATCAAGTTGCTGCAACACCATCAAATGGTATCGGTACAGCAGGATTTGTGTGTGCTTTAGTTGCTCTTTTTATCGGTTGGGTACCCGCCTTCGGCTGGATTCTTTGGGTTGTAGGACTTGTCCTGTCATTTGTCGGGGTATTCAAAGCCCCAAAAGGGCTTGCCATTGCAGGATTAGCTATATCGTTTGTTGGTTTGATTGTAATGTTGATTGTAATATATTATATAATGATTCTTCCAGGAATATGGTAGCCTTTATTATTATTTTTACTAGAGCATTTCAACTATAATTGCTATTTTTGTATAATTGTACACCTAAAAATGTTGTTATATGGCATTAATTACTTGTAAAGAATGTGGAGCTCAAATTTCTGAGTTCGCCGAAGTTTGCCCTAGCTGTGGGGCGCCAACCTCAATATCTAAAACACCGCCAAAAGAAGAAAACACTCAGCAAGCTTATCAGCAGCCACAACAAGCAGGCTATACGCAAAATCCGGAATTACCTCCCAAAAGCTGGCTTGTTGAGTCGATTTTGGTAACTATACTATGCTGCCTTCCGTTTGGCATTGTGGGTATCGTTAACGCATCTAAAGTAGAATCACGTTGGTATGCGGGAGATAAGGCGGGAGCGAAGCGGGCATCCGAGGAAGCGGGTAGATGGACTAAAATCGGCTTTTTCAGCGGATTAGCCTTTGCGTTTATATATGTGCTTTTAGTTGTTTTAGGTGCTTTTAACGGTTTTTGGGACGGCTATTCTCACTACTACTAAGAATTTTCTTTTAATATGAAAAAATGGGTAATCGCTATTGTTGTTCTTGCGGCATTAGCGATTCTTTATTTTACATATAACCCGGCGGAATCGGAGCTGTTCCCTAAATGCCCGTTTTATGCGCTAACGGGGCTAAAGTGTCCGGGCTGCGGATCTCAGCGAGCCATTCACTATTTGTTTAACGGGAATATTAGAGGCGCATTCCTAGTACATCCTCTTTTAGTGCTTGCCATTCCTTACCTACTTCTTGCTGTTTATTTTGAGTACATGGGAGGGAAAAGTAAGTATCCGCTTATACGAAAACGCCTTTTTGGGGTAAAAGCGTGCATTATTATCTTTGTTATTGTATTAGCATACTGGATATTACGAAATATATTCGGATGGTAATCTATACCTAATTCGTCATTTCTCCCTTCGGTCGAAATGACGAATTAGGTATAGATTTTTATTTATTTCTTGCCGCTATTTGTTTTTTCCAGCTATTGGTAATATCATAAGTCATAACCCTTAGTGGATCGATAATTACCTCCTCGCCAAAGGCTTCAATAAGGTCGTTGGTTATTAAATATAGGTCTGTGCATCCCATAACCATATTATCGAACTGGTATTTTTTAAGCATTCCTTTAAGGTCGAGAACAACTTCTTTTACAGGTACGCCTTCTTTTAACCTATAAATGCACTGATGTACAAATTGTTGATCTTCAGGTGTTGAATACATTACATTTTCGTCTTCGCCAAACAGCTTATAACGTGCAGAGCCTTTAGTGCAAAGTATCAGTATTTTTTTGTCTGTGTAGCTGGGAAATATTTCTTGCTTCGTATATTCGGATAGAGATACCACCTTTTTTCTTAGGTCTTTTTCAAGCGTGTGAAGCATGGCATGAAAAGTAAAGCAGCATATTACAACATGGCTGCAACCTAAGCTGATAAGTGTTCTTACGTTGTCGTTTAGAGGGGCTGTCAACTCCTGTTCTCTTCCAGCGAGTAAAAGGGCAGTCCTGTCGGGAATACTACCGGGATTGGAAAATAATATTATTTCTATCTGTTCGCTTTCCGGCATGCAAGACGACAACAGGCAGGTAGCATAATGAAACTTAGCGGAAGCCATATTACCCATGCCTCCCAAAATACCTAGACGGGTTATGCCTGCATAGCTATCCGAGCTGTAAGTGGATAAAAAGGCTTTTGTTTGGTTCATACAAGTTATATTGGTTTATAGGTTAATTATGGTGTAATGGTTACATCAATTTTGCTATCAATGTTTCTTCGTCGTTTCGAGCGAAGCGAGAAATCCGTTTACTATTATGCGGATTTCTCGCTTCGCTCGAAACGACGGGATATTTATGTTATTTACATTACTAACTTCTTGGCAACCTCAATAGCGGCGTTGTAGTTAGGCTCGTTGGTAACTTCGGGTACATACTCTACATAACGCACGTTATCGTTTTTATCAATAACCACCGCACCTCTGGCTAATAGCCTCAGCTCCTTAATCAAAAAGCCATACTTAGTACTAAAATCAACATCCCTGTGGTCTGAGAGCGTTTCTACCTGGTCGATGCCTTCTGCGGCGCAAAAACGGGTTTGAGCAAAAGGTAAATCGTTCGATATACAAAGGATAACAATATCTTTACTTAATTCGCTAACCAGCTTATTAAAGGTACGGGTTTGCGTTGCACATACACCTGTGTCGATTGAGGGAAAAAGTGAAATAATCTTTACTTTTCCTTTATAATCAGATAGATGTTTTTCTGAAAGATCGTTTGCCAGAACGGTAAAATCCGGTGCTTTATCGCCAACTTTTATTTCTGTTCCGACTAGAGTAACTGGGTTACCTTTAAAAGTTATATTCGCCATTATTCGATATTTTTTTAGATTTATAATAGTATTAACAAATAGCTTATTCCTTTTGTTTATGCCCCTTTGCGAAGTACCATACCGCCCATGGCTCCGGTATGCTGTCCGCCTTTAATCGTCCATTCGCCGTTAACTAGCACATGGCTAATGCCGGTACCAAACCGGTGCGGATCGGTATAGTCTGATTTATCAATGATAGTGCCAGGGTTAAATACTACAATATCAGCATAATAGCCGATTTGTATCTGACCTCGCTGCCTTAACCCGATACGGTTTGCAGGGACGCTGGTTATCTTCTTTATTGCCTCGGATAATCCTAGAATACCTTCATCGCGGCAGTATTTTCCTAAGAAACGGGGGAATGTACCGTAGCTTCTCGGATGCGGCATATCGGTAGAAAGCGGACCTTGGGGCGAATATACGCTACCGTCTGAAGCCGGCATACCAAGCGGATGAGATAGTATCAGCTTAATATTATCTTCGCTCATGGCAAAGCCTATCATATCAACTCCGAGATTTTCCTCAATAAGAATCCCGCGAATGAAGGTAAGCATATTCTTTCCCGATATATCAGCGCATTCTTCCAGATTTTTACCAATATACATCCGGTTACCTTGAGTTCTACATGAGGTAATAACAACGTTTTTACCACCGCCTAACCGCTTAATTCTCGATTGTGCATACTCATCAATCTTTGCTGCGGTCGCCTTATCCTTTAAGCGGGCAAGACGGTCTTCTCTGTTACCTTGTCTAGCCCATAGCGGCATAAACGAAGTTAACCCGGTTGAAAATGCAACATATGGGTATCGGTCGAACATGATATTTATACCCGAATTTGAAGCACCTTCTATCATTTTTAACAGCTGGGGAGCCTTATGCCAATTAGCCTGATTCTGAGCCTTTAGATGAGATACCTGCAAATTTACTCCCGAATTACGAGCTGTATTAATAGCCTCATTTAAAGCTTCTTCAACATGGTCATCTTCATTTCTCATGTGGGTAGCATACAGAGCATTACACTGAGCCACTACTTTACATAGCTCGGTAAGCTCGTTTTCTAGCGCATAGCTGCCCGGAGCATACTCCAATCCGGTTGACATGCCAAAGCTGCCTTGTTCTATTGTATATTGCAAAAGGGCTTTCATCTGCTTTAGCTGATCGGTAGTGGGTTGTACATCGTTAGAGCCCACTATGGCGGCTCGGATATCGCCATGCCCGGTATAGGTCGCATAGTTTATCGACAGCTTGTTTTGCTCAAGCGTAGTAAAGAACTCGTCCAGCTCTACCCATTCTCTACGTTCGCTGGCAGGCTTATCTTGTATTTGTGCAGCGTACTCTTTTCCTCTGGGGAATGGAGAACCACCGCAATTGCCACCAATATCGGTAGTAATTCCCTGATATATACGGCTATCTCCTTGGGGACATACCAGCAGCTTAGTATCGGTATGGGTGTGTATATCAACAAATCCGGGCGACACAGTCATTCCCTCTGCATCTACCAATTGGTAGGCAGAATCGCCAAGATCGCCTATAGCGGTGATTTTCCCTGCTTTGACGCCTACGTCGGCTTTTATAGGAGATGTTCCGTTACCATCGTAAACCAAGCCGTTTTTTACAATGGTGTCAAAACGGGCATCGGCAGAGATGTTTTTACTACCGCTGCTTTTACAGCCAATTAGTACTCCCGTACCTGAAAGTACGGATAGTTTTATAAAATTGCGACGTGATAGCTTTGCTGCCATAGCTCATCAAGTTTTAGTGTTACTTTAGGTTAAGTGGTTATATTAAGGTTTGATAATTGCTCTGGCAACAATGTTTGCAACCAACGCTCTCAGGCGTACGACGCCGCCTTTATCTTCGGGATGTACGCGGTGAGCCAGAAGGATAACCGAGGTATTTGTTTCGGGATCTAAGATGATAGAAGTTCCGGTGTAGCCTGTATGACCATATGTGCTGTTACTGAATAAATCGCCCGAATTTGAAGCGTAAGATGAGTTGGCATCCCAGCCAAGGGTACGACCAAACTTCTCGTATCCTTTTGGAACAGTTCTCATTGCCTTTACGGTTTGAGGGCTAAGGATACGGACACCGTTTATTTCACCGTTGTTTAGCAAAGCGGCAGCCAAAATACAAAGATCTTCTGCATTAGAGAAAACCCCGGCGTTCCCTGAGATTCCACCGTTCATTATTCGGGCAAGCGGATCATGTACTTCGCCTAATATTACGCTACCGTCTTTTTGCTTTTCGGTAGGAGCCGTCCAAGCCAACGTTTCGCCTGTTGGATTATAATCGGTATGAGCCATACCAAGCGGTTTGAAAATATTTTCTTGAGAAAATTCTTGTAATGTTTGACCACTAATAGTCTCGACAATTCGCTGTAAAGTGATAAAATTCAGGCAACTATAGGTCATTCTTGTTCCAGGCTCCGCTTCTCGTTTTACGGTTGCAATATGCTCAATCATCCCGTCGGGATTAGGGGTTTTGTACTTCTTCTGCAGCTGCGCGACGTCTGCGTACGAAGGCAAGCCAGATGTATGCGTGAGCAGCTCTATAATCCTGATATTCTTCTTCTTTCCGTCTGCACTTACCCAAGGCTGATAGTTGGGAATATACATTGGTACGTTGTCGTTAAGACGTAGCTGACCGCGTTCGATAAGTATCATGGTAGAAATAGCGGTAGATACCGTTTTGCTTACCGATGCCAAATCGAATACCGTATTCTCGGTCATGGGTGCAACGGTAGGATATACCTGCTTATTTCCGTATGCTTTTAAGTAGGCTACCTTACCATTACGAACGACAGCCAATACGGCTCCGGGTATGGTTTTATCCGCAATAGCTTCGTTAATAGCATCATCGGCAAGAGCCAGCTGTTTAGAACTCATACCTACACTCTCCGGCTGTACTTTTGGGATAGGTTGCGCCAGCAAGCATGTGATAGCCAGCAAGAATAAAATGTTGAAGGACAAAAACTTTTTCATGGTTATACTGTTTTAGAATTAGGTATAATGCAAATAGGAATTATAAAGGTAGTAAAAAAGAGAATCTACACATTCTCTTTCTTCTAGCTAAGCCTATAAAATAATTATAAATGTATTGCACTCTAGTCATTTCGAACGAAGTGAGAAATCTACAGAACAAGCAGCAGATTTCTCACTTCGTTCGAAATGACGTTATATATCGCTTATGGGTAGCTGTTTAAAAGCGATTAACTTATCACTTCTTTAGTCTTCGGTTTTTTATATATTCTATTTACCACCAGCGCAATAGCGCCGTCTCCGGTAACGTTACAAGCTGTACCGAAGCTGTCTATGGCAACATAAACGGTTATCATCAAAGCGATGTCTGCTTCACCGAAACCAAGCAGCGATTGTAGGGGTGCAACGGCAGCCATAATAGCGCCGCCGGGAACTCCGGGAGCCGCAACCATAACTACACCTAACATTAAGACAAACCCTGCAAAAGTTAGTATATCATGTTGATATCCGTTGATAAAGCAAACGGCTAAAGCCATAGCCGTAATCTTTAGGGTGCTTCCTGCTAGGTGAATAGTTGCGCATAGCGGAATACAAAAATCTGCTATATCCTCGTCCACGCCGTTCTTTATAACTTGCTTTAACGTAACCGGTATGGTTGCTGCCGACGACGAGGTACCTAATGCGGTAGCATAAGCAGGGAGCATTGTTCCTAACAGCTTAAATGGATTTCGCTTTACAATGGCACCTGCAGTAAAATACTGAATTAACAGCAGTAGAATGTGTAGAGCAAATATTACGCAGATAACCTTACCGAAAGTTGCTATAATACTAAATGCCGTTCCTGATGTACTCATATTTAGGAAGATGCCAAATATATGCAGCGGTAGGAGAGGTATAATTACTTTACCAATCGTAAGCTCTACCACCCCTTTTAGGTCGCCGAGAAACGATTTCATAGTTGCTCCACCACTTTTAATAGCCGAAACGCCTAAACCCAGCATAAAAGCAAGTACTAAGGCTGTCATTACATCAAATAGCGGGGGTATGCCAATCGTAAAGTAAGGAGCCAGCATACCCTGTTCGGGGTTAATAACATCCTTACCCCCAACGCCAATATCCATTAACGGAAATACTGCCGTTGAAGAGAAGTAGGTCATAAAGCCCGAAAATAATGTCGATCCATAGGCTATGACAACGGTTATCAACAGCAGCTTACCGGCATTTTTACCCAGATCGGCAATGCCCGGCGCTACCAGTCCGAGTATAATAAGCGGGATACAGAACCCAAGAAACGCCGAGAATATGCTGTTAAACGTTACAAAAATACGCGATAGCCATTCAGGGAAAACGTAGCCTAAAGCTAACCCCAACGCAATTGCAATAGCTATTTTTAGGAGTAACGGAAGTTTTGGTAGCTTCATCTCTCGTTGTTATAAATTTAACGTAAAACAAAAAGTTTACCTTTTTTACTTAGCTATAGTTCTATGTTCAGCTTCCATCTCATGTCGACCGGAGGGAGACACCTCCCAATCAGCAGCTGTCTCCCCCTGGTCGATATGACGTACACTAAGAGCTATATACAAAGATACACATGTTTTTATGTATTAGGCTTAATGTTAGGCTGCTAATAGATAAACAACCTCGTATTGTCTGGTAAATAACGCGATATCTTTTTAGCTATATGCTGATATTGATGGTGCTACAGCTGTAGCTTTACCCTTTTTTATTGTATAGCTTATTTAGTACTAAGGCTATGGCGCCATCGCCCGTTACGTTACATGCGGTAGCAACGTTATCTATTGCTAGATCTATGGCGATCATCAGGGCAATATCGGCATCTGTAAAGCCAAGCATAGACTGCATAATGCCCATTGATGCCATTACCGTTCCGCCCGGTACGCCGGGGGCCGCAACCATAATTACGCCGAGCATCAGTATAAATCCGCTATATACGCTTAAATCGAACGGATAGCCATTAATAATACAAATGGCTAGCGTTATTGCTGTTATCTTAAGCGTACTGCCTGCTAAGTGTATGGTTGCACAAAGGGGAATACAGAAATCGGCGATATCTTCGTTTACCACGTTTTTCCTAGCCTGCCGTAGTGTAACCGGAATGGTTGCTGCCGACGAAGCCGTTCCTAATGCTGTAGCATATGCCGGAAGCATAGTCCATAGTGCTTTAAGCGGATTTTTCTTGGCAATTCCACCTGCTGTAAAGAATTGGATCAGCAGCAGGATAATATGTAGTACTACAATTACAATAAGTACTTTGCCAAAAATAGAAATAACGTTTGATGCAATTCCAGACGTACTCATATTCAGAAATATACCGAATATATGCCAGGGTAGTAGGGGGATAATTACTTTAGAAATGGTTAGCTCAACAACCCCTTTTAAATCTACTAGAAAAGATTTCATAGTTACTCTTCCGCCTTTTATGGCAGATACCCCTAGTCCGAGCATAAAAGCCAAAACGAGGGCTGTCATTACATCAAATAAAGGAGGAATGGCTATTGTAAAATACGGCGCAAGCAAGCTTCCGCCAAGGCTGGTAGCTTCGACTGTAGTAGCTCCAGCTCCAATATTAATCATCGGATATATAGTAGTAGCCGAGAAGTAGGTCATGTATCCCGAAAATAGAGTTGATCCATAGGCAATTGCAACCGTAGCTAAGAGCAACTTGCCCGCACTTTTACCCAGATCGGCTATACCGGGGGCAACTAACCCTAGAATAATTAAGGGTACGCAAAACTTTAGAAACGAGGCGAATATGCTGTTAAAGGTGGCAAATATGCGGGTTAACCATTCGGGAAAAAATAGACCGAAGAGCAATCCCAGGGCAATAGCTATTACAACTTTTACAAGTAAGGGTAATTTAGGTAGCTTCATTAGGTTTATTTGTTTACAAATATAGATTAAAAGATGCGCCAAGAAATTCTTTGTTGAAGATATGTGTATGACAATTTGGCGCATAGTTATCAACAGCAGTAAAGTCTAATAGTAGCTTTCTTTTTTCTTTTAGTATGCCTTAAAGCCTATCTTTTTCAGATTATTAAAAACGCAAAGATACTATTATTGTAACTAACATTTAATCAGCGTATTATTTATATAAACAACATTTGCGTTTTTAATGATAACAATAAAGTTATATATTTTGTAAAATGTTGATTCATGTACAAATGTAAGCTAAATAGTGTAATAAGCGCATAGCTTTTAAATCGGTTAAGCATACAGCAAATTAGCCCTTTTACTTCTCCAATTAATTTTTTATCACAAGAACATTTATTCTTAAAAAATGTCATTTTGTCCACAAATGTATCGTTGGTATTTGTTGAAAAATATTTCAAAATATACGTTTAGCTTGTTCCATTTAGCTGGTGTCTAAAACCGAAACAAAAGTGGTTGTTAAAAGTTTGTTTGCATTTAAAACTATCGCTTCCTTTGTATAAAACCAACCCAAAATCTAACCATTCATGAAAAAAATAGTATTCCTACTGTTTATACATATCTGTGTCGTAAATCAGATATCTTTTGCGCAAGATGCTGTTATTGATAAAATTATAGAGATAAACAGAACCGATAATAGGGTAATGCGCCATTTAGATATCCTAACCAATCGCTTTGGTGGTCGCCCGGTGGGTTCTCCCGCATTCGAAGATGCCTCTAAATGGGTTATCCGCGAGTTTGAGAGTTGGGGACTGGAGGTTAGCATAGAAGAAGCCGGCAGCGTGCCGGTAGGTTTTAACCGTGGTCCGTGGTTTGGGCGAATGCTTAGTGATAATGGCATGATACTGCACTTTGCCACACCATCATATACATCGGGTACCAAAGGGCTACAAAGAGGGCATGTGTTGATTGAGCCTAAAACGCAAGATGAGTTCAACCGAATAAAAGGTAAGCTGAAAGGGGCATGGGTGTTGATCTCGGGTAAAAATATCGGTTATCCCATAGATCGTACGCCCACGGCAGATTCTATAAGAGCTGAAATTAAAGCAGAGAACGAAAAGATTGCGCAAGAAAACAGAGAGTTGGCTCGTAGAAATTGGACAAACGGCGAAAAGAACGAAATGAAGCCCTATAAAGAGTTTCCCGGTCTGTATTACAACGAAATGTGCGAAGCAGGAGCCTTGGGGTTCATACAATCGTCGGCTGTACCTATTACAGCATTATACGACCGTAAAATGATGGATATTGAGGCAATGCATTTTGATAACCTCCCCGAGCAGCCCGATATTAAGCTAGACGAGCATCAGTTTGCAATTATCGAGCAGATGGTAAAGGAACGCAGAGAGTTTTTGCTGGAGTTTGATATAAGAAACCACTTTCGCATAGGACCAATAAAATATCATAACATTGTAGCATCCATTAATGGAAGCGAGTATCCGGATGAATATGTTATTGTTAGCGGACACTTAGACTCGTATGACGTCGCAACAGGCGGTGTAGATTGCGGTACCGGTATTGGACCGATGATGGAAGCAGCCCGTATGCTGTCTGTAGCAGGGGCAAAGCCTAAGCGTACTATTTTGTTTGTAGCTTTTGCAGCCGAAGAATTTGGGTTGCTCGGTGCAAAATCGTTTGCTAAAACCCATGCCGACATGCTGCCCAAAATATCTAACCTGTTTAACCGCGACGGCGGACCAACACCTCCGGTTGGCATCGCTGTTCCCCCTGCCATGTACGACGATTTTGTGAAAATATGCGAGCCTTTAAAGTGTATTAACCCCGATTACCCGTTCGAGGTAAAGAAGCAGGAACGACCTAACCGCCGTCCAAAAGTACCTTCCAGCCATGATGGTTCTGTGTTTGCAGTAGAAGGTGTGCCCATCTTTAACTTCACAACACAAGACATTAAAGGCTACGATTTCAGCTATGGGGAGATTTGGCATACGGAGCGTGATTTATACACAAAAAACCCGCCCAAATATCAGGAGCATACTGCAACATGTATTGCCATAACAGCCCTAGGAGTCGCGAACCTCGACCACCAGCTATCCCGCGAAGGCGCTTATCTCGAAGAGCAATCCGCAAAGGCTAAAAATACCAAGAAAAAGAAGTAGCTAGCTGTACTGCATGTCATTCCGAACAAAGTGAGGAATCTGTTACTTTTAGCAGATTCCTCACTTTGTTCGGAATGACATGCAAATTTAATACTACAGGCTTATTGCTTTAAAAAGTATTTTTTCTAAGTTTATGTCGTTAAAATTGAAATATAGTTTTAAAATGAAGAAATTACTGATTTTGTTATTAATGGCAGTTGGTTTTCTGTTTGTCTCTTGTAGCGAATCTGTTAGCTACAGCAATATTGATGACTTATACAAAGCCAGCGTAGAAGCAATGAAGTCGAAAGACCTTAAAAAAATTGAAGAGTTCGTTTTAAAGATTTTACCGGATGGGCAGACCATCAGGTATATGAAAGATGAAAAATTCAGCCACAGAGGGTTTCCTGAGGGACTGGAAGAGCATCCCGAAGTACTAAGCAATGCCGTAGTTCGGCTTTCTAATAGCCTGTATCAATACGCATTAACTCTTGAAATGAGAGGAGTGCTAAGCGATTTGAGGTTTATTGGGGTTGATGACGATAGTACTCCCGATAGCTTCAAAGGCGAAGGATTTCCAAATATTCTGTTCGCAGAGCCGTATGGTCTTTGTGTATCTAGCATGAGCCAAGACACAATTGAGTTTAAGCTTGGAGAGCTGCTCCGGATTGACGGAAAATGGAAAGCGTTTTCTGGCTTTGAAAGCTGCGTTAAAATAAATCCATTTTAATATTCAAGCTGCTTAATTTCTTGCTTAAATAAACAAAGTAACCTATGTAAAAAGCACTAAAACAGGCAGTGCCGAACGGATAAACAAAGCAGAATAGTAAAGAAATAAGCATGTCGGCAAAATTGTTAGAAATGACGAAAAAATAAAACTTAAACCAATCTAAATAAACTTGCTATGAAAAAATTATGTATGTTTTTGGCTTTATTTTTTGCTGTGATATCGGTTGCATTAGCACAGCAGGTAAAAAGGCCTATTATCGGAATTTCCGGCACTTTTACCGGAACTAACAACGCTACACAGGTTAACTCTACCTATACTAATGCGGTATTACGTGCCGGAGGTGTTCCTGTTGTTCTGCCTATTAATGGAGATAAAGAAGCTATGAAGCGTATGATTGAAACCATTGACGCGCTGATTATGACAGGCGGAGAAGATATTGACCCGGTATATTACAACGAAGAACCTATCCCGCAGCAAGGCGAGATAGTGCCAGAGAGAGACGCCTTCGACATTGAAATGATAAGGCTTGCTGTGGAACGAGATATTCCGCTTCTAGGTATTTGTCGAGGACATCAACTGATGAACGTTGCCTTTGGCGGAACGCTTTATCAGGATATTCCTTCGCAGGTAAAGACAGGGGTTATAAAGCATAACCAAAAAGCGCCGAGCTGGTATGGTACACATAAGGTAGAGCTTGAGAAAGGCTCAATTCTTGCTACAACTTTAAATAAAGTATTGGTATATACCAATACTTTTCATCATCAGGCGGTAAAAGATGTAGCCCCCGGATTTGTCGTGACAGCACGTACCAGCGATGGTGTGGTCGAAGGAATTGAAATGAAGGGGAATAAAAAGGTGTTTGGTGTTCAGTTTCATCCCGAAGCACCAACAGCGCGTGGCTCTGACGAATTTCTACCTATTTTTACTTATTTAGTACAGCTGGCAAAAGAAAAAAAGTAGTGTGAATTTATAGCTAGATATGAGAGCTATTAATGCTATTTGTTTCTACTTTATGTAGAGCGGATATCAAGTTTACGATATACTAAGAATGTCAGACAATAGACGTCCTACATTGTTCGACATAACGAAAATAAATAATAAAAGCCATCAATATTTTTATTGATGGCTTTTATTATCAGGGTTATAGTGATTATTGTTGTTTGGCTTCTCTTCCGGCTTTTAGTGCCTTAAGATTTGCGCTAACAATCTCTTCTCCTTTACGTCCGAATAGTTCGCGGATACCCAACTCAAAATCTTCGTATGGTATATTGCTGAGGTGTGTAGATGCGGCACCTAATATCACAATGTTTGATGATTTTGGCATCCTCAGATCTTTAGCAATGGTATCGGCATCAATGGCTACGTGGTTCTTTACCTTTTTGATTTCCGCCATTAAGGTGTCAACCTCGGGATAGCCGTTAATGTTTATAAACGGAGTAGTGTTAGTTATCAACCATCCGTTAGGCGAAAGGTAGGGCAGGTAGCGTAACGCTTCCATAGGCTCTACCGAAAGAATCATATCTGCACCTCCCTGCGGAATTAGGTCTGACGCAATAGGTGCATCGGATATACGTAGATGCGACTGAACATCGCCACCGCGCTGGCTCATACCATGCACTTCGGCTTGCTTAATGTATAAACCCTTACTAAGAGCAGCATGCCCTATAACGGCAGCTATCGATAGTATTCCCTGTCCGCCAACTCCGGCTAATATTATATCTGTTTTCATGGTAGTCTCTTTTTCAATTTGCAATTATTCTGCTGCTTTTTCTTTACGTTTTTCCTTAGCCCTGCGTTGGAACGTTTGAATACATTCGCGCTGAGCAATGATAACCGATACGCCGTTATATGCCATTTCTTCCTTCATAATGTTAAGGTTCTCTTCAGCAAATTTCTTCAAGGGGTTGATCAGCTTAATATGATCGGAATCTACTCCCAGCCCCCTACAAATATTTACCAAGCGGTTTGTTGCAGCAGAGTCTTGTCCCCCTGTCATACCTGTAGTATAGTTGTCGGATATAACAACTGTTATAGGAGTGTTTTCTATAACTGCGTCGAGTAAACCGGTCATTCCTGAGTGGGTAAAAGTAGAGTCGCCTATAAGCGCTATTGCCGGAACCAAACCTGCATCGGCAGCACCTTTAGCCATTGTGATAGAAGCCCCCATATCCAAGCACGTATCAATCGTATCAAAAGGAGGCATCTTGGTTAGCGTATAGCAACCAATGTCAGCAAACACACGTCCTTTACCATATACGGCTACAGCGCCGTTAATCATTTCGGCAACATCTCTATGGCTACAACCTTGGCAAAGCTGCGGCGGGCGAGGCTGCACAATTTGCGGTATTGTAAGCGCTTCTGTAGTTGGCACTCCTAATGCTTTATAAAGAGCAACGGGCGTAAGTTCGCCTTCTCTTGGTAGCCAACCATCTAAGCGCCCGTGTATTGGCTTAGTTGTATTGGTGTATCCTTTCATCATTTCTTCAATGATAGGATAACCTTCTTCTACAACCAATATCTCGTCGCACTCGTTGTATAGCTTTTCAACTTGCTTACGGGGAATAGGGTATTGGGTAACCTTAACAACAGGATGCGGGTTTTTACGGTCGGGATAGCACTCCATTACGTAGTTAAAACCTATACCAGATGCAATGATTCCCAGTTTCTTATCATTACCATCAATGTATGCGTTGAAAGGTGAGTTCTCCGAATCTTTTTCGAAGTTGCTTTGTTTTTCCACCAGCTGATGGTAGCTTGCCCGTGCGATAGCCGGAAGGAGTATAAACTTCTTTGCCTCGACCGGTAAATGAAGTTTGTTTTGAGGTTTTGTCTGCCCGCGAATAATACCTGCGCGAGAATGCGCTAAACGAGTAGTAATTCGCATTACTATCGGTACACCAAACTTCTCAGACAGCTCAAAAGCGGCATAAGCCATATCGTAAGCTTCTTGCTGACTACTGGGCTCTAAAACAGGGAGGAGAGCAAATTTAGCGTACATGCGGGAATCTTGTTCGTTTTGCGAAGAGTGCATCGAAGGATCGTCGGCAGAAAGCACTACGACGCCTCCGTTTACTCCGGTAATAGACGCATTCATAAATGCATCGGCGGCAACATTTAACCCCACGTGTTTAAAAGCAACTATAGCACGTTTACCCGCATAAGACATGCCCATAGCACCTTCCATCGCCGTTTTTTCGTTTGACGACCAAACTCTATGAATGCTTTTCTCAGCAGCTTCTTTATTATGCTGAATATACTCCATCAGCTCTGTCGATGGTGTTCCGGGATAAGCATAACATCCTGAAAGACCGCCATCAATGGCTCCTTGAGCAATAGCTTCGTTTCCTAACAATAGTAATGTATCCATTAAGCCTATTTTTGTTGTATTTAGGCAAAACTAATAATTATTCAGCATAGCGACAATATTTGATAACATATTTTAGGCAATGCTTTAATCATGTTCGATATTGCAATTTCCTTGCATGCAAAAATAACAATATGAAACAAACCACTTGTCATTTCGAGCGTAGCGAGAAATCTCCTGACACATAGTGCTTATTTTAAGCAGATTTCTCCCTTTGGTCGAAATGACGGGTATAATTGGAGTTAGTTAATAAGTTTAGGCTATCTTTGCAGCACCAGATCGTTCTACCGCTTTATCAGCTTGGTAAGGAGGAAAGTCCGGGCAAGGCAGAGCACTGTGCTGTTGAAAGAACAGTAGGTTGTGAGATCTAGCTAATCGTAACAGAAAACAACCGCCATGCCCGTAAAAGGGTAGGGTAAGGGTGAAAAGGTGGGGTAAGAGCCTACCGGTATTGATAGCGATATTGATAGCCGTACGACCCACAGCTTGCAAGATCATGTATACCGACGTTTAGGACTGCTCGTCCAAGTCGGGGGGTAGATCGCTCAGATAAATGGTAGAAGTTTCCAGATGGGAGAACAGAACCCGGCTTATAGATTTGGTATTTTACAAAAGCATCTTATGTACACAAATGTAACACAAGATGCTTTTGTTTTATAATAAACGAATCTGAATTGTAAACAACAATGAAACCAAATATACAGATTACATTTGTACTCAACTGGCGAATTATACAAAAGTAAACATAGTGCAAATTAGAATTTATAATTATGATAATCAGTTTATTATAATATTTATAAGAAGTAATCATTCAATTTGTTATTGGCTTAATAGCGATTTAGGTTCATATATGCCTGTTATGGTGTATTATATATGCTGATTACCAGTATTAAATATATGCCCTATTAAATAATCACTTTAATTATTAATAGGCTATCTAGCGTTAATATATAATTGGCTGGTTAATAGTAGTAATTAATAATGCTAATTCTACGATTCACTTCAATGCGAATTACAAAAGTAAACACCGGAAAATTACAAATGTCACCCAATTTATGATTACATTTGTAGCGTATCGAATTTACAAAAATGAATAGTAGAATTCAGAAGTTTATCGAAGCCGAAGGGCTGACAGCGGCCCGATTTGCCGACGCTATAGGCGTGCAGCGGTCGAATGTGTCTCATGTGCTATCCGGACGAAATAAGCCAAGTTTTGATTTTATAGAAAAAATGCTGCGTAAATTCCCCGAAATCAATGCAGAGTGGCTTATAATGGGTAAAGGACATATGTATAAAGAGTCGCATATGCCCTCCCTGTTTAATGTACCTACAATCGAAAATACCGATACTACCAACCGGGTGTCAAATACGCCGCTTACAGAAAGTAAAAAAAACGACCCACAGCCAATACTTGCTCAAGATCAAGCCGTAATAGCGGATAGAATAAGCTTAAATGCTATGCAAAACGGTAAAAGGCTGGCTCGCATACTGCTATGCTATAGCGATGGCAGCTTCGAAGTGTTCGATAGCAATGCGAATGAACAATAGCTTAATTGTTCGCAAATTACCTTTATGTTGTTTCGCTTACATTAGTTTTTATGTAGCTTTGCATAAACTTTACCTTATATGTACAAGCTGATTCGTCCTATACTATTTCTTTTCTCACCGGAAACAATTCACCATTCTATCGTGAATTTATTGAGGATTAGTAAGTTTATACCATTCTGTAGTAGTATTATACGAGGTTTGTTTAAGCGAAAAACAACCAACTTGGAAAGAGAAGTTTTTGGCATACGGTTTAGCAATCCGCTTGGTTTTGCTGCCGGTTTTGATAAGAATGCCGAAATAGTTAATCAACTGGCTGATTTTGGCTATAGCTTTATAGAAGTTGGTACCGTTACGCCTCAACCTCAACCCGGCAATCCTAAACCACGCTGTTTCCGTTTGCCCGAAAATAAGGCTATAATAAACCGCATGGGATTTAATAGTAAAGGCGTTGATTACATGCTTAGGAAGTTAGCCAAGTTTAAAAGAAGAAAGGGGGTGGTTATTGGCGGAAATATTGGGAAAAACACAGTAACGGCAAATGATGAAGCACCTGCAGATTATACATATTCATTTGTTAAGCTATATAGCTACGTAGATTATTTTACTGTTAATATCAGCTGTCCAAATGTTACCGATTTGTGTAAGCTACAGAATAAAGATTCGATCGAGGCTATTCTTACGCCGTTAATGGGGCATCGTAAAACGCAAGAAGTATATAAACCCATTCTTGTAAAGCTATCTCCTGATTTGACCTTAGACCAAGTAGATGAGCAGTTGGACGCAGCTATAGCTCTTGGTATAGACGGAGTGGTTGCTGTTAATACCACAACTTCAAGAGAGGATATCGATCCCCAAAAAGCAGAAAAAGTTGGTAGTGGCGGACTTAGCGGGGCTCCCCTTACCAAGCGGGCATTGGAGATGGTTAGCTATATCAGCCAAAAAACAGAGAGTAAGCTTCCTATAGTTGGTGTTGGCGGAATTATGACGGAAGATGATGCTGTTAACATGCTAAAAGCAGGAGCCAGCCTTATCCAGCTTTATACCGGATTTATTTACCAAGGTCCTTCGTTTGTAAAACGCATTAATAAGCGATTAATCAGAGAGCTATAATGCGTATCTATTTCGAAATATTCTGGTCTTTCTTTAAGATTGGTGCTTTTACCATTGGCGGAGGTTATGCCATGATCCCCCTTATTGAAGCCGAGGTTGTTAATAAAAAAAAGTGGGTTGCCAAAGATGAGTTTGCAGAGATGCTAGCCCTTGCCCAATCTGCTCCCGGACCTATAGCTATAAATACTGCTGTTTTTGTAGGCCATAAGCTGAAAGGCTGGAGGTGTAGCATCGTCTCTATGCTGGGAGCCATTTTACCTTCATTTATTATCATAGTTTTTATCGCATTGTTTTTCAACTCTGCAATAAAAAATAATGAGGTTATCGAGCGGATTTTTAAGGGGATACGTCCGGTAGTTGTAGCACTGATTGCCGTACCTGCTTTTAACATGCTTATAAATGCGGGCTTAAAGTTTAAGCCGATAGCGATAGCAACTACTGCAACACTTGTAATTTGCTTGCTAAGCGTGTCTCCAATTATTGTAATGATAACCGCAGGAGTAATTGGACTTGTTAGCGGTATGTATTCACAAAAGATTAATTCACAATGATATATTGGCAACTATTTATATCATTTTTTAAGATAGGTCTCTTTGGTTTTGGAGGGGGATATGCTATGCTTTCGTTAATTCAAAACGAAGTGGTAGAGGTGCACGAATGGGTTTCTGCTTCGGAGTTTGCTGATATTGTAGCTATATCACAAATGACACCCGGACCAATAGCCATAAATAGCGCAACTTATATTGGCTATACGGCTACACAAAGCGTATGGGGTTCTGTTATAGCCACAATAGCAGTTAGCTTACCTTCAGTTATCATCATGCTTATTATTTTTTGTCGTTTCTTTCTGAAGTTCAGAGATAATAAGTATGTTGGGTATGTGATGTCGGGTCTAAAACCTGCTGTTATTGGGCTAATTGCGGCAACAGTAATAATGTTAGTAAATGCTTCAACATTTATCGACTACAAAAGCATAATCTTATTTGGATTAGCATTTTTAGCAGCATTTCGGCTTAAAACAAACCCTATCCTGCTAATTGTACTTGCTGGGGTTGCCGGATACGTGTTGTATTAGCTTGAGGATTTAAAAAATTCAAGAATATAAATAGCTTAAAAGCTTACATGGTTTAAGATAAAAATTATTCTAATAACCACTTATGATTTAAAAGATGATTACAGCAGATATAATTAGCATAGGCGATGAGCTGCTCATCGGACAAGTAGTAAATACAAACGCCGCATGGATGGCTGCATTTCTGAATCGGTATGGTATAAATGCGAGGCAGATGCACACTATTTCTGATTCAAAAGAAGAAATAGTATCAGCCGTATCTACTAGCTTAAAGAATAGCGATATAGTGTTAGCTACAGGAGGTCTAGGTCCTACAAAAGATGACATTACCAAGCATGTTCTTGCCGATTATTTTGGGTGTAAAGGTTGGTTTACGCATCAACCATCGCTGGAAAATCTACAAGTAATGCTGGCAAAAGGAGGGGTTGCAATAGGCGAGCAGAACCGTAAACAAGCTGATTTGCCAGACGGCTGTATTCCCATCTTGAATAGGCTAGGTACCGCTCCCGGTATGTGGTTCGAACAGAGCGGGAAAGTATTAGTTGCAATGCCCGGTGTACCTTACGAAATGAAAGGTATTATGGAGGATATTATGCCTATGCTACAGCAACATTTTTCGTTAGATTCTATTGTTCATAAAACGATGCTAACATACGGAATTCCAGAATCTATGTTAGCAGAACGAATTGCAAATTGGGAAGATCAGCTCCCAAAGTACCTTAAGCTGGCATACTTACCAAGTCCGGAAACGGGCGTACGACTTAGGCTTTCGGCATATGGCGGAAATCACGAGCAGCTGGAAAAAGAGATAGAAGACCTGTTTAGAAAGCTAGAGCCCATTTTAGGAAGTAGTATTTACGGTTGGGGCGAGGAATCTTTAGAATCTGCTATTGGTAAATTACTGAAAGATAGAAATCAATCTGTATCTACCGCAGAATCATGTACGGGAGGTAAAATAGCATCGTTAATTACGCGTATTGCAGGAAGTTCGGCATACTACAAAGGTTCTATTGTAGCCTATGATAATAGCGTAAAACAGCAGATGCTAGGGGTTAAAGAAGAGCGGCTAGCTAAATACGGTGCCGTTAGCCAACAAGTGGTAGAAGAGATGGCAAAAGGCGTAAAAGAAGCATTACAAACCGACTATGCCATAGCGACATCGGGTATAGCAGGTCCTGATGGCGGAACAGCCGAAAAACCTGTCGGGACTGTTTGGATCGCTATTGCTACACCTACAAAAATTATTTGCCGGAAACAGCAGCTTACTAATGGTAGGGAGCACATAATAACGCGTTCATCAGCCACAGCTTTAAATATGTTGCGTTTGGCTATTTTAGAAGAGCTATAATGGAGATGATAAGAAAATAAAAATGCCTCGAATAAGCAGCGTTTACGTGCTTATATCGAAGCAAGGTTTTGTACATTTTGTACAAACTAAAAGCTCTACTCGTCTTCTACGTCATCTGCAAAGTCTGCCGCATCATCGCCAGATTCAGTAAAATCGTCGCCTCCTCCGTCGTTATCTCCTCCAAACAGGTCCTTATCTACGTCATCTGCATTCATATCGATCTTTACATCAACCTTAATGAGGTAGGAGGTATCCTCGGTATCGAGCGTAAAAGCGTAGAAAAACTCACCATTACCTTTATCAACTTTGATAACATAATCAGAGTAGCCTTTAGGGTACTTTTCCTTAACTAGCTCAAGAATTTCTGGTTTCAAATTTTTATAGCTGACAACCAGACGTTTTTGGGGAGTTGCGTTTTTCTTGGTGGTATTACTCATTGATAAATGATTTTTTTTGCAATTATACAGCAAAATTTTTTAATCACAAGCAACTATTGAGTTTTCTTATAAGGACTACTATTTAGTTCTTGATACAGAATCCCGGAAACAACGCGAACCTAATCGGCTTAGATAAACAATTTGAGCTGCAAATAACTAAAGCGCATAATCTTGACACGCCAATAGAATCTGAAATAGAAGAGTTTAAATATAAAGTACGAAGCTTATAGTCCTCCTTCGTATAATTACAGCTTGGGTACTAAAAATAAAACTTTAAAATCAAAGATTTAAAGATATCTTTATCATGACGAAGGCGCGTCAAATGATTGAATCGCCTTACCTCTTTGCTCGGCGAAACCGATTACTATAAAAATACTATTTCGTTAACCGCTATTCCCAAGCTAGCCTTTGCCCCGTTTTCCTCTTTGGTAATATACGCTTTCGCTTGGGGTTTTCCTTTTAAAAACAGCTTTGTTCCCGTTTTAATGTGTTTTTGAAGTTCCTCCAGATTCGCGTCTTTACCTTTCCAGTATGACGCGTCAAACCATGTCGTTGTTTCCCGCTTTTCCCCGTTTTTATCCTTATAGGATTCGTTTACGGCAATTGAGAATACGATTCCTTTTGAATTTTCGGTTGTTTTAATTTCGGCATCCTTTCCTACGTTGCCGATAACTGTCAGCTCTTGAAACATAATAGTCGGTTTTTGAGGTTATACTTTTACTATTAAATGTTTACTGATTTTTAAAGATAGTAAGGAGCAACAATCCTCGTTACTTTTTTTTCATATTTTGGGCTTAACCCGTCAAAATTGGCATCTTTTACAAAATTTTCGCTTGAAGTTAACATAGAGATAACGTCTTTGCTTTTAAATAGCTTTTAATTCGTCCTCGATTTTGTTCCAGTCAACTTCCAGCCGGCTGTTATCCTTATTTTTATGCCACCAACCTGTTACAGAAGTCGAGATCTTCGCTTTTCCTGTTTGTATGGCTAACGCCGTGCCGCCGATTAAAGTATAGCCTTTAATACAATCAAGATCGGCTATCGCGTTAAAAACCTTTTCCGTATCCCTCGCATTTATTCTCCTTTTTATAAAACGATTGGTTTGCGCCTTTAAATAACGTTCGGGGTTTTTAATATCGAATAGTACCAAAGCGAACATTTTGTTCAGCTGATGATAAACCTCCAAAGGACAAAGAAACTCCTTCCAAACTTCTTTAATCAGCCTTGGGGGGTAAACTAAATAAAGGCAGAACCTTTTCGATTAGCTGATAATCCCTTATCCGCTCAAACCTTACATTGCCATATGACCAAAAAGCTCTTGCCCTCATCAAGCTGTCGAATAGGCCTCTTTGATTCTATTTTTTTGTTCCTCTTCCATGGACGGAGTATAATCGCGATTTTGATACTTCGTTTGTCCAATTCACTCTCTCTTCGCTTAATTTTTTCGTACCGTAAAGATAGTAATTGGCTATTAAAATATCAATATTTTAATAGCTATGCTATGCGGCTGTCAAAATGTCGGTATTGTAAAATATTGATAATCGGCTAAATATTTTTCCTATAATTTATATTATGTAAAATATAAATTATAAAATTATAAACAACCTCCTTTTAACCTCAAATAAAAAGCACCTCTATTATCAGAGACGCTCTTTATATTTATATGTAAAAAACCTTAAGCTAGCTACTGAGTATCAAACTGCTTTAGTAATGCATTATACTGATCGTATTTTGCCTTCATCTCCGGGCTTTCGTCGACAAAGCGATAGTACACGTTCTTTAAAGATTCAACAATAATCGGATTTTGCTCTACTGCATACGCTGCCTCAAATGGGACTATGGATTTTTTTAGCAGAGCGTTAATCTCTACAATCATTTCATCATACTCTTTTTGCTTGTCAATTGGTAGTTCGTCAGCTTTTTTACTTAACTCTACTGCTTGGTTGTAATATAATGCTCCCAGGCTATATTGAGCAAAAAAGTTCTTAGGATCTTTTGCTATTGCAGATTTATAAGCTACTTCAGCCTTTTTAGGGTCATTTAATTTCTCATATAAAGATCCTTCGGCATAGTCTAAACTTGCATTTCCAGGTTCATTAGCCTGAGCTGTCTTTATGATAGGAATTACCTTTGTCGGGTCATCACCTCCTTCCATATAGAAATTAATGAGGCTGATCAAAATGCTCTGATTTATTGGGAATTGCGTATAGGCGTCGGTTAGAATTTTTTCTGCTTCGGCTTTTCTACCGCTCTTTCTTATAACATCAGCAAGACTTGCATAAACTGCTCCATCCAATGTATATCCAATAGCGATACATTTTTTATAAAATTCTTCTGCTAGCGGATAGTTCTCCATAGTGTTTGCTAAAAATGCGACATTATACATACTTGATGTATCCGTAACACCCATTGCTTCTCCAACTTCATACATTCCTTTAAAGCCATTCAATGCACCTTTCAAATCGTCACGCATATATGCATCTGTAGCTGCTGATCCATAAACTCTTTGCAGGTTAATAAAGCCATTCTGCAACTCTTTGTTTGTTGCTGCCTTTGGGTCTAATTTTTTAGCCTGGGTATAAGCTTCAAATGCCTTATTTGCTGGATTTTCTACTTCGGTCTTCTTTATAGTCCAAAAAGAAAGTAGCCCTGCTTCATTGAAATATAAATCTTTATCATCAAATACATATACTTCATACTCTTCGCCGTCGGAACCTTTCCACGTTTTTATTTCGATAGGTTTTTGCCCCCTCAGCTGTATGCTTAGCAATGTGTTCTTGTCCATTCCTGATAATAGTCTGGATACAGGATCTTCTGCAATCTCAACAAATAGATTACCTCTGTTAATCCATGTTTTAACTTGCTCTTTTTTCTTAGGATTAGCAATGTCTGCATCGCTAGAGCTTAACTTTTTATCGAACTTTCCTTGAGCAAAGGTTAGCTGAGCTACTAGCAACAGAATTAGTAATGTTGATAGTTTTTTCATATCCATAAAATTTAATTGTGTTTCTAACTTAAAATTTTGCGGTAAAAGTAGTATTTATTTCAAATTAATATATAGTAGTCTAGCTATTTTCTTCTATACCCTCCTCCTCTTCTTTTTCTTTAACATCGCTTTTGTTAACTTTTGCGACAGCTGCTATTGAGTCGTTATTCTTTATATTAATCAGCTTGACGCCTTGTGTTGCTCTGCTTAATACCCTGATGTCCGAAACCGCTAACCTTATGGTTAAGCCAGACTTATTAATAATCATAAGATCATTTTCTTCTGTAACATCTTTAATAGCAATCAGCTTTCCTGTCTTCTCCGTAATGTTCATGGTCTTTACCCCTTTTCCACCACGGTTTATCGTACGATAATCTTCTAGCTCCGATCTTTTGCCGTATCCATTTTCTGATACAACCATGATATGAGTGTCCTTATCTTCACTCTTTACACATATCATGCCAACTATTTCGTCGGAGGCTGAAATACTCATACCACGAACGCCGGAACCGGTTCTACCAATGGATCTTACCTGTGATTCGTTAAAGCGTACAGCCTTACCTTCTCTCGCAGCCAGAATGATTTCCATAGCCCCATCGGTAAGCTTTGCTTCTAGCAGCTCATCACCATCTTTTATGGTAATGGCGTTTACCCCTGTAGAGCGACGGCGAGAGTATTCTTCTAGCAGCGTTTTCTTAATAACACCACGTTTAGTTCCTAAAATTATGTAATGATTTGAGGTAAACTCTTTGTCATTAAGTTTACTTATGTTGATATACGCCATTACTTTATCGTCAGGTTCGATGTTGATAACGTTCTGAATGGCTCTTCCCTTTGAGGCTTTTGTTCCTTCGGGTATTTCGTACACATTTAGCCAGTAACAACGTCCTTTTTTGGTAAAGAACAGCATGGTACTGTGCATATTTGCCATGTATATATGCTCTATAAAATCTTCGTCGCGGGTAGAGCTGCCTTTTGCTCCTACCCCACCCTTATTCTGGAGCCTGTATTCGCTTAATGGTGTGCGTTTTATGTAACCCATATGCGATATAGTGATAACCATATCATCATCCGCGTAAAAATCTTTCGGATTAAACTCTTCGGCAGTATAAACAATGTCTGTTTTACGCTCATCGCCATACTTATTTTTCACCTCAATAAGTTCGTCTTTGATGATCTGCATCTGAAGCGATTCATCGGCTAAAACAGCATTTAAACGGTCGATTAACTTCATGAGCTCATCGTACTCGTTTCTTAACTTATCGCGCTCAAGTCCGGTAAGCTGGCGGAGGCGCATCTCAATAATAGCCGATGCCTGCACTTCTGTTAGCCCGAATTTTTCCATTAATCCGGTTCTAGCCTCATCCGGTGTTTTAGATGCGCGGATAAGCGCAATAACCTCATCTAAATGGTCAATAGCAATAAGCAAACCTTCTAAGATATGGGCTCTTTTTTGCGCTTGTTCCAGTTCGTAGCGGGTTCTGCGTAAAACTACCTCGTGACGGTGGCGAACGAAATATTTTATAAGCTGCTTTAGGTTAAGCAAGCGTGGGCGACCATCTACCAGCGCAATGTTATTTACCGAAAAGCTGGTTTGCAGCTGGCTATGCTTAAACAGATTATTAAGCACAACGTTTGCTACGGCATCCATTTTAAGCTTAATAACTACGCGCATTCCGTTACGGTCGCTCTCGTCATTGATGTATGAGATACCATCTATCTTCTTTTCGTTAACAAGCTCGGCGATTTTTTCAATCATCTCTTTCTTGTTAACCTGATACGGAATTTCTTTAATAACCAGCACTTCTCTACCGCTGCCGGCAACTTCTATATCGGTTTTTGCACGCATAATAACGCGACCACGACCTGTTTCGTAGGCATCTTTTATGCCTTGGTAGCCGTATATTGTACCGCCTGTCGGAAAGTCAGGACCTTTTACATACTGTAATAGCTCTTCAGTAGCAATTTCTTTATTATCGATGTATGCGCAAATGGCATCCACAACTTCTCCAAGATTATGAGGAGGCATGTTTGTTGCCATACCCACAGCAATACCCGACGTACCATTTACAAGCAAAAGCGGTATTTTGGATGCAAGTACGGTAGGTTCTTGGTACTCTTCGCTATAGTTAGGACGAAAATCAACGGTGTTTTTATCAAGATCGGCAAGTACATCTTCCGATAACCTTTGCAAACGTGCTTCGGTATAACGCATTGCTGCTGCCGAGTCTCCATCAACAGACCCAAAGTTTCCTTGTCCGTCAATTAGTCGGTAGCGCATGCTCCAATCTTGCGCCATACGTACCATAGCGTCGTAAACCGACGAGTCGCCGTGCGGGTGGTACTTACCCATTACATCCCCTACTATACGGGCGCTTTTCTTGTACGGACGATTAGCATAAACGCCCATTTCCGCCATACCGTATAAAATACGGCGATGTACCGGTTTTAATCCATCTCTAACATCAGGAAGGGCGCGTGAAACGATAACCGACATCGAATAATCGATGTAGGCAGATTTCATCTCTTCCTCGATATTAATCCTAATAATCCTCTCGTTGTTTTCTGACATACTGTTAGTTTAAAAATAAGCCGACTTTTTACTTCAGCTAATAATATCTAATATTTATCTTAAAATCAATTAGTTGAACACTAAAATGCGCTTGCAAAAAGAGGTACTAAGGTATATAATTTTGAGCGGATTTTTCTACACCTTATTTAAGTAGTTATCAACAATGCAGAAAACGCTGATTTTTACTGTTATCACTCATAATCATAGAATTGGCACAAATTTTGTACGATAACATTATTTGTACTTAAAAAGTTTTTTCAACAAAGCTTATGTCAAAAGCTCATGTTTTACAACCAACATACTGACGTATAATATGATGCTTAATTTTATTGGGTTTATTTGCTGTAAAACAAAATCCGTCAAATTTTAAACATACGGCATTGTTTATTGTTTTTACAGTAACTTAGCATGCTTAACTGCTAAGGAAAATATAATGCATATACAGGAGGATAATTTACTATTATGGAATTAAGATTTTCGGAAGAAGTTAGCCAGATTGTCTCGTTTAGCAAGGAAGAAGCTATAAGGCTTGGCTCCTACTCGGTAGGAACAGAGCATCTTTTTCTTGCTATACTAAGGCAGCATGATAATATAGCCGTTAAAACGCTGGAAGAGTTAGGCGTTAATATAGAAAAGATGAAGAGAGAGTTGGAAGCGTCGCTAAGCTCATCTACCAGCTTATCTCCGGAAGAGGATGAGAAGTTGTACCTGACAAAAGCGGCAGAACGTTCGCTGAAACAGCTGTTTCTCGAAGCTAGGGCGATGAAAAGCTCTGAAAACAATGCGGGACACCTAATGCTTGCTATTTTAAAAGACGAGAATAGCAGAGTTACGCGTTTTCTTGGACAGGAAAACGAGATTGACTATGGTGTTTTCAAATCGAAATTGGAGGGAGATTATAGCCCCTCTCAAGTACGCGCAGAGTACGAAGATGAGGAGGAAGCGGGAGACCAGCAGGGTAAGAGTGGCGGATACTACAAGCAAAGCTCAAGTTCCGTCAAATCTCAGACTGATACGCCTGTGCTGGATAATTTTGGCGTTGATTTAACTAAAGCCGCAGAGCAAGGGCAGCTCGACCCCATCGTTGGCAGAGAGAAAGAAATAGAGCGTTTGGCACAAATATTAAGCCGCCGTAAAAAGAATAATCCGGTACTTATAGGAGAACCCGGCGTTGGTAAATCTGCCATTGCCGAAGGGTTAGCTATCCGTATAGTACAGAAAAAAGTATCGCGCCTACTACAGAATAAAAGAGTGGTTGCGCTTGATGTTGCTGCTATTGTTGCAGGAACAAAGTATCGTGGACAGTTTGAAGAGCGTATGAAGGCTATTCTTAACGAGCTTCAAAAAAACCATAACGTTATTCTGTTTATTGACGAAATACATACGCTGGTTGGCGCGGGTGGTGCTACAGGATCGATTGATGCGGCAAACATGCTAAAACCTGCTTTAGCTAGAGGCGAGATACAATGTATTGGTGCAACTACATTAGACGAATATAGAGAGTATATAGAGAAAGATGGTGCTTTAGAGCGTCGTTTCCAACGTATTATCGTAGAGCCCACAAGTCCCGAAGAGACCATTCAGATTCTCAATAATATAAAAGAGCGTTACGAGAACCATCACAACGTAACCTACACACCCGAGGCTATAAAGGCTTGTGTTACGCTTACAACACGTTACATTACAGACCGAAACCTACCCGACAAGGCTATTGATGCAATGGACGAGGCAGGCGCGCGCGTTCACGTTTCAACCATAACCGTTCCTAAGAAAATTCTTAAGCTCGAAGCACAGCTGGAGGAAGTTAAGGAGAAAAAGCGCGAGGTGGTAAGAGAGCAGGTTTACGAAGAGGCTTCGAGGCTGCGCGATAAAGAACGCGAGTTGCAGGAGCAGCTGAAAATAGCAACCGAAGAGTGGGAAAAAGACAGCAATAAGCAACGCTTGGTTGTGGACGAAGATAAGGTAGCCGAAGTGGTGGCGATGATGACCAACGTGCCCGTACAGCGTATTGCCCAGGAAGAAGGTACCCGCCTGCTGCAAATGGGCGAAGAACTTAAGGGTAGCGTTATTGGTCAGGACGATGCGATAGCGAAGGTGGTAAAAGCTATACAACGTAATCGTGCCGGACTTAAAGATCCGAACAGACCTATCGGTTCGTTCATATTTTTAGGACCAACAGGGGTTGGTAAAACACAGCTGGCAAAAGTATTGGCAAAATATCTGTTCGATTCTACCGATAACCTTGTTCGTATTGATATGAGCGAGTATATGGAGAAGTTCGCGGTTAGCCGGTTAATTGGTGCGCCTCCCGGATATGTTGGCTACGAAGAAGGCGGGCAGCTTACCGAAAAGGTACGCCGTAAACCATACTCTGTTGTGCTACTTGACGAGATTGAAAAAGCACACCCCGACGTGTTCAATATTCTATTACAGATACTTGATGAGGGTATGCTTACAGACAGCTTGGGCAGAAAGGTGGACTTCAGAAATACTATTATTATCATGACATCAAATATTGGTAGTCGTGAGGTAAAAGAGTTGGGACAAGGCGTTGGTTTTGCTTCGGTAACTAACCGCGAAAAGGTACTGAACCAGAATGCTAAAAGTATTGTTGATAAAGCGTTGACCAGAACTTTCGCTCCCGAATTCCTCAACCGTGTTGATGATATTATCATGTTCAATATGCTTAGTAAAGAAGATATTTCTAAGATTATTGATATTGAAGTTAGAGGACTGTTTGATCGTGTACTCCAAATGGGTTATACCATCAAGCTTACCGACGATGCTAAAGAGTTTATCGCAGACAGAGGTTACGATCAGCAGTATGGTGCGCGTCCGTTAAAACGCGCAATACAAAAGTATCTCGAAGACCCTATGGCAGAAGGAATACTTAAGAGCAACGCGGAGTCCGGTTGCGCCATTAAGGTAAGTCTAAATAAAGATAAAACCGATGTGGTTGTTAAGGTTATAAGCTCGGGGAAGAAGAAGGAAAAGACGTCTGCCTAAAAAAGTGGATAGATAAAACTTTTATCGTAGAATTAAAAATAAAAGAGAGTGCTTATAAACAGCATTCTCTTTTTACTATTATATAGCAGTTATAAAGAGCCTTACTCACTCGCTTTATTATTTATCGGGTAAGCAGTCGCTCTATCCAGATCGTTTAAATCAATGCAATACAGCTTTGTTTGATGGTTGTAATATAGAGTCCTCGAACCTACAACCACCTACAATATACAGTTTATTATCAGTATATATTATCTCGCTATAGATTACATCTAAATCAATTATATAAAAAAACTTCCTTTGTATGTATGTTATATGTAATAAATGACTTATCCACGTACATATATATTGTGCTATTGTGGTATGCCATAGCTGGTCTTTCTAAGTGGAATGGTAGTCTAATTTCGAGTCCGTACTCTCCTGTATTAATGTTATGAGTGTTAATGTAAGCGATACGTCGTTTGTCGGAACTACTTGGCTGATACATAATACTATCTGCAATAACACTTTTAATTTCGTGTGGTATGGCATATTGCCTAAATCATACCAGTAGCCTGCTTCTAAGTCAAATAAGTGTATTTGATTAGAGCATACTTTAGCGATTAAATTTTGTTCGGCATGCTTTTTCCGCTTTATCGAACCACCCATAACAATAATACTGTTCTTATATAAAGCAGATGCAAAATTTACAGCTTGGCGCGGGTTTGTATTGCTTGAAACAATGGTGTCTTTTTGCAAATCGTAAACTTCTACGGCATCGTTTAAGAACTCAACCTTTTTATTCTTTCCAAACCTTTTACCCCCTATAACAAAAATCTTTCCGTTATAGTAATGGATATTACGGTATGCTCTACTTGAGAATTTTTGCTTTGAAAGAGACCATGTATCCGTTTCTATATCGTATATCTGTAGTTTGCCGATATTACTTTCGTGTTCGAGAAAATCATAGTAGGTATCCAATCTCGACCTATCTCCTCCTATCACGTATATTTTGTTATCAACAAGCGTTGCTCCAAATACAAACACTCCATCTGTCATTGGTGCCAATTCTTTAAATGGTACCATGACGGGAATGTCATTTGGCTCTCCAGAAATCCTTGCCTCTCTGAGTCGCTCAGTGGTTGCTACCATATATATGGTAGCATTCTTTCTCAGGTCGGCTAATGGGATGATTTTTAGGGCATAACCTGCAAACGAGAAGGTTATCAAGCTATTTTCGGGTAAAGAAGAAAAGAATGATAGGTTACAAATACCATTGCTATCGGAGGTGGTAGCTAGTCGCCGGACGTAACGGCAACATTTGCCATAGGTGCAAACGATACGCTATCTAAAACCTGAATTTTTTCTTGTGTGCTGGTAATAGGGATGGTACAAGCAAGAAAAAGCGAGAGTATGAGAAAATTTTTCAAAGCTGAACGGTCTTAATATATAATGCGTTGATAAAATGTAGCTTACCTTATAAATGTTACCTCTATAAATTTGCTCATAAGCTAGATAGCTTATACTTTAATCTTAGCCCCTCACAAACATATAGCCAAACCCTTTATGCGTGCGGATATAGTTATCTCCTATTTTTTCGCGCAGCTTACGGATATGTACGTCGATGGTACGTTCGCCCACAACAATATCATCTCCCCAAACGGCAGAAAATATCTCTTCTCTGGTAAAAACCTTTTGAGGGTTAGAGTAAAGCAGCATTAACAGCTCAAACTCCTTACGGCGCAGCATAATTTCTTCGCCGTTACGTATAACCATAAAACGCTCTTTATCAATAACCAAGCTATTAGAAGAAGCGCAGTCTTTTTCTATAGTTGTTCCCATAGAAACCCTCTTTAGCAGCGCCTTAACTCTACTTACCAGAACTTTCGGTTTAATAGGTTTGGTAATATAATCATCGGCACCAACCTCGAAACCTGCAATTTGAGAATAGTCCTCTCCTCTTGCCGTCAGAAATGCTATAATCGTGTTGTTTAGCTCGTTATAGTTTCTAAGCTTTTCACAGGTTTCCATACCATCCATTTCAGGCATCATTACATCTAATAAAATTAAATGCGGCTTTTCTTTCAAAGCGAGATCAATGGCTGCCTTACCATTTTGGGCTGTAAAAACCTCAAATCCTTCCTTATTTAAGTTGTACGATAGAAACTCTAGAGTGTCAGCCTCATCGTCCACTAATAGCAGCTTATGGCTCATACTTATTTATTTTTCGTTATTAGTTAAGAAATAAAAATAGTAATAATATTTGAACGGTAGTACTAGTCGAACTATAATTTCCTATTTCTTTGCTGTAATAAAGACATATCTTATTAATCAGAAAAAAGTTATAAATAGCGCCGATACGAGCGAAAGCTTTATAGTAACACATGTAGTTAATAATCATTATGATAAATACTTATATAACTTATATGTTTCTATTAAAAACATATAAGTTACTTACCTGTTAATTAGCGATCTTGTTGATAGGTATTAGATAGCCTACATATCTTATTAAAAACCGTTATCTTTGCGTATCTAATGACTACAATGATGAGCGAGATATCAACAATTGCCGCCATTTCGACAGCACCGGGTAAAGGAGCTATTGCTACTATAAGAGTTAGCGGAGCGGCATCAATAAGCCTGGTTGATGCCCTTTTCCATTCCCCTAATGGCAAGAAGCTGGTTGATCAGAAGCCGGGCACTACCCACTACGGCGAAATTAGAAAAGATAGCGAAGTTGTTGATGAAGTGGTTGTTAGCATTTTTAGAGCCCCTTATTCGTTTACCGGAGAAGATACAGTAGAGATTAGCTGCCATGGATCGATATATATACAACAACTTATATTACAGCTGCTTATAGAGCAAGGGGCGCGGCCGGCAGCACCGGGAGAGTTCAGCCAACGTGCTTTTCTTAACGGTAAAATGGACTTATCCCAAGCCGAAGGTGTTGCCGACCTTATAGCATCATCGTCCGCAGCGGCACATAGGTTGGCTATTAATCAGATGCGCGGAGGATTTAGCAGAGAGCTGCGGCTGCTACGCGATAGATTACTTGATTTTGCTTCGCTAATAGAGCTGGAGCTAGATTTTGGCGAAGAAGACGTGGAGTTTGCCGACCGCACTCAGCTAAAAGCTACAGCTACACAGATTGCGGCAATTATTCGTAAGCTGGCAGATTCGTTTAGTGCAGGTAATGTTATCAAGAACGGAATACCTGTTGCTATTATCGGCGAAACCAATACGGGCAAGTCAACGCTACTTAACTTATTGCTTAAAGAAGATAAGGCTATAGTATCTGATATTCATGGAACTACGAGAGATGTGATTGAAGATGCCATTACCATACAAGGGCAGCTGTTCCGTTTTATCGATACAGCCGGTATACGCGATACCCGCGATAAAATCGAGACCTTGGGCATAGAGCGCAGCTATCGTAAGCTGTTACAAGCAAGCATAGTACTCTGGGTAATAGACCTTACGCGTGACAACGTAAACCTTGAAGTGCTAGCCTCTGACATTCTGGATAAATCGGAAGATAAGCAACTACTGTTAGTGCTGAATAAAGTCGATTTGCTAACTGAAGAAGAGAAAGCCCAACAGCTGGAATACTACAATCATTTGCGTAAAGATATGCTGCTTATTTCGGCTAAAAAAGGCGAAAACATAGTTAAGTTGGAGCAATGGCTCATTAATGCGGCAAATCTGCCTAGCGTAGATAACAACGACGTAATTATTACCAACCTGCGCCATTACGAGGCGCTAACACATGCCTTAGCGGCACTTGAGCGTGCCATAGCCGGAATCGACAAGGGTATTTCCAATGACTTTCTAGCCCAGGATGCGCGCGAGTGCATAAATTACTTAGGTGAAATTACAGGACAAATTACCACAGATGATATTCTGGGAAACATATTTGCCAACTTCTGCGTCGGAAAGTAACTTGATAAAACAACAGCAAAGAAAAAGTAGACAAATATACTGTATTTCAAATAATTATATATACAATTTGGATAGCCTGTACGCACCGGGATACAGATAATTTTCATATGCATATGATTGTAAATCGTATCGGCATAGACCATTCGGTGTTTGATACCGCTTTTATCAGTAAACGTGCCGGAAAGATAGCCGAAGAGATCAGTCGGGATATGGGCTTAACTATTGCCAATGAAGTAAAACGGCAAAGTAAATATCGCCCGGAGGTTACTTCATTTGAGCGAATGCTCGTAAGGGCTAAGATGGAGAAGGTTGCCAATGATGTTTTGTCAAAGAAACCCAAATTTTTGAGAGAATTCTCAGAGCTGATGAAAAAGCAAGGTGTTGAGGTAAAAGAAGCTGTTAATAAGAAAGGTAATACTTATGGACTAAGATTCTCTACAGATGGGCAGACATTCAAAGCCTCCCAGATCGGTAAAGAGTTTGGGTATCGAACATTAATGAATACTTTCTCTGAAGATAACAGGCAGAATAATTTAAGTCAACGACAGTCTCACAATCAGGAGCAGAAACATTCTCAGGATAAAGGAGCATCTATTATTGGAGAGATAGTATCCGGGTTAGGTTCTATGATTACTCCTATCAATCATTCCCCGGATGATCAGGGGCTAACGGTTGCAGAGGAAGAAGAAAGAAGGCGTAAACGTAAAAAGAAACGTACATATGGCAGACAACAATAATCCACGTACACAGTCAGTCAGGGATGCGATGATGGCTGAAATAGTGGTAAAGGAACTCTCAAAGTTCTCGGAGTCGCACGAGTTGATAATGGAAAGTGTACAGAAGATACTCAGTCGGTATAACGATATCGGTACGCTTATCGAACAGATGGACAAGCGGGATCATGCTATCGCTCAATGCATAAAAAATATGCAGCTTTCGACAGATGAATACCTGAAACTTACTGAGCTATCCATGAAAATGGCAAGCGAACTCAAAGAAATTGACGAAGAAGGAATTGGTATTGAGCCGGACTCATTGAATAAGGTTATTAAAGCTGTTCAGGAGGCTAACAAGCCAATCCGGGAACATATCCGATGGCTGACGTATGGTGTAATTACGGCATTTGGGATGCTATTGTTGATTGGACTGTTAGTGTAAAATTAATTTACCCCTGAGATGTTTTCTTGGGGGTGATTATTTATTGAAAATAAAATAGTTATATCTTATACTTATATTAAATGATTTGTTAAATTTGTGAATAGCATTTTGAAATTTTTCTAATATATATATCATGTGGAAAGACTGTGAAACCAATATAGACCTTTTAGATTTTGATTACTTAGTCGATGTTGCAAAAAATATTATTTTAGATGACAATTTAACGCCTTCAACCATAGGCATATATGGAGATTGGGGTAGTGGAAAATCCAGTTTGATGGATATGGTTATGAATGATTTGTCTAAAGAAGATAATATTTTATGTCTAAAATTTAATGGTTGGTTATTTGAAGGATACGAAGATGCTAAGGTTGCTTTAATAGGATCTATTCTTGATGAAATCGGAAAGAGAAAACGACTATCAGCAAAGGCAAAAGGCATATTAAAGAATTTATATGATAATACCGATTTCATCAAATTAACAAGTAAGTTGGCTAAATATGGAATCGACTTTTTGTTAACTGGAGGTTTACTTACTATATCTGATATTACAATTGATACTATAAAGAATGCATTAGCATCTAAAGGTACAAATGTTGAGGAGCAAGAAATAGAAGGGATTTTTAAAACATTTAAAAGCAAAGAGGTAAGAAAAAGTGTGAAATCTTTTCATAATGATTTTGCATTACTATTAGAAAAAACAAATATTAAAAGGCTTATAGTATTCATAGACGAATTAGATCGTTGTAAACATGACACTATTCTAGAAACATTAGAAGCTATCCGTCTATTTTTATTTGCTAAAGGAACATCTTTTGTCATTGGTGCAGATGAAAGACAAATAAGATACGCTGTTCAAATGAAATATCCTGATGTAGAGGGAAACCAGATGGATATTGGAAAAGAGTATTTAGAAAAATTAATTCAATATCCTATTCGTATACCCCAACTGGGACAAAAAGAAGTTGAATTCTATATCATGTATTTACTGTTTGAAAAAGATTATAATAGCGATCTTGCTATAATACGAGATATTATTAATGAAGAAAAGGAACAAAATTTTCTTGATTTTGAATTAACATATGAACTTATAAAAGATAAATCCGGGGATTTAGCAGAAAAGTTAAAAGAAACAATTTCTCTATCAAAACAGATTTCATCGGTTCTTGCTAAAGGATTAAATGGGAATCCTAGACATTGCAAACGCTTCTTAAATGCAATGGAATTAAGGATTATGATGGCTGATTACCGTAAAATACCTTTAGATAGAAGAGTCTTGGCGAAGTTAATGCTTATTGAATATTTTAAAGATCCATTTTATAAAAGACTAGCACAGTTACAAGCTAATGAAAATGGAAAACCGATAGAATTAGTTCAAATTGAAGAAGGGAAATGGGAAGATGAGAATATTTTAAATACATGGAAGGATGATACATGGATTGTAGATTGGCTAACAAATATTGAGCCTTTATTAGCAAATATAGATTTAAGACCTTATTTTTATTTTTCGAGAGAGAGCCAAAAGAATATGTCATTTATAAAGTCTCAAAATCTCAGTCAGAACGCAATTAAAGTAATACAAGATTTAATAAGTGGAAGTGATACTTTGCGTACTGAAGCAATGAAATCGGTAGCAAATGTATCCGATTTTGAAGCTGTATCTATTCTGAATGAGATAGTTGTAAAAATGGAATCTTCTACAGAGATAGATAAATCATTGTTTCAATCTTTTATTGAATGGGGAGGGTCTCGTCCAGAGCTTTATATTGATACTGTTTCCATTTTAGAACGTCTCCCTATGGAGCGAATTAAATCTTCATTTATACCTTTAATACCTCCTTTTGTAAATAAATTAACCGATAAAACTAAGATGAGAGAAATTTTATCTAAATGGGAATCTCAAAAGACACTAAAGAGTGCTATTGAAGAAGAATTAAAAAACATAAAATAGATTGAGTATGGGAACATCAAGTATGTATGATGGATCAAATAGATCACCATTATTACCTCCTGATTTTAATGATGGTGACGGGAATGACAATGACAATAATCCGATTCCTCCAAATACCCCAGATCAAAAAGAAGAAAACAATGATTCGGGGGAAAAGGATCAGCCTGAAAAGGAAAATCCATCAGAAAAGCCTAGTGAGAAAGAAGATTTAGCACCAGAGGAACTTTCATCCCAAACGCCTCAATATTCTTCTTGGACATCTGCTAAAAACTCTATGTCTAAATATGCATCTGGGAAAGGAGGGCAGAATGCTAAAGGAAATGCTGTTTCTGATTATGTGAAAAGTCGTGGAGGTTCAGTAAATGCTGCAAAATCTGCAAAATCTGCAAAATCTGCAATAAAAACGACTATTAATATTGGTACTTTCTTTAATGATGTATCAAAGAAAGGAGTAAACCAAGTTTTAGAAGAATATCAAATTCCAATAGAGGGAAGAAAGCCTAAGGAAATTTTGAATGATATTGTGAACATACTTGCTCCTACTCCAGATATAAATGATGACTCAGTCGCTCGCAAAGCATTGATAAATACAATGTCTATTATATACGAGAAGTTTGATGATGAAAAACAAGATATTTCACTTTTGGATTCGTTCGATTCTGATGTATCAAAAATGCTCATAACAAAGTATATTGAAACTTTTATCTATGAACGATTAATACATGATCTAGGGAGTAGAATCGAGAGAAAAGCTGAAAATTCCAATACTGCTGCCAAATTAGAAAAAGAACTAAAAGATTATATTGAAACAAAAGTATCAACAACATTAAAAGATAAACCTCTTTCCATGATCAATTCTCAAACAAAGAATGTGCATGTATTAGTTGAAGGTTTGTATCAACAATGTTATAAAGTTTTGGAGGATCAATTATGAAAAGGATAGTATGTCGATTGAATCAAAATGATACATTCTCAAAGGTAGATGCAGATTTTACTGTAGATTTATTCTCAAAAAATGAATATCGTTATACGTTCTGGGACGATAATAAAAGAAAATTGTATCAATGTAATTCATTTAGCAAATCATCAATAGATTTATTAAATATATCCTTAATGGTCTATTATGCTGATAGGAAAATTCAAAGAAAAAAGGAGGACGACGCATGGACAAGACAGATAAAGCTGTATATGCCTGTACTCGAATTGGATATATGGAATCAGAATAAGGATCTTTTAGAAAAAATGCTTTCTTTCTTAAGTGGTGATGTATGGAGTTTTGAGTTTCGAGAAAGAGAACTTAATCAAAAAGAAGAGAATGCTTTCAAAGGAATAAAACGACAAAAAAGGAAACATTTTCCAAAAGCAATTTGCATGTTATCAGGTGGATTAGATTCATTTATTGGTGCCATAGATATGCTAAATAAAGAAAAAGACATATGGTTTGTTGGTCACTATGGAGGAGGAAAAGGTGTAATAAGCTATCAGAAAAATGTAATTAAAAAGCTTATTTCTCAATATCAATTATCAGATGAACAGTTTTTCAATTTTTACGCCTCTCCTCTTAAGGGTATTGAAGATACCACGCGAACGCGTTCTTTTATGTTCTTCGCACATGCTATAATTCTAGGATCTATGGCAAACGACAATATTACATTATATATTCCAGAGAATGGATTAATCTCTCTAAATATTCCTTTAACAAATACTAGATTAGGAAGTAGTAGTACAAGAACTACCCATCCTTATTACATGAGATTATTACAACAATTACTTATCAATATAGAAATAAAAATAAAATTATATAATCCATATCAATTTAAAACAAAGGGAGAAATGATAAGTGAATGTAATGACTCTGTATTTTTAAAAGCAAATATTTCAGAAACGATGTCATGCTCTCACCCTGATTTAGCTAGATATAGGAGGGAGCCTCCTTCTCATTGTGGTAATTGCTTACCTTGTGTCATTCGTAGAGCTGCTATTGAATATGCTTACGAAAATGACAATTCAAATTATAGAGATAAAAATTTTAGAAATACTAGTGCATCAGAGAATTTACGATCGTTCAAATTAGGTATCAGAGATTATGTAAATAATAATATAGATACGGCTCTTTCTATTCAAATATCAGGCCCAATAGTTGATGAACTTGAACGCTATTGTGGAATTTACAGAAGAGGAATGAATGAATTGAAAACATTACTAGATAAATATAATGGCTAATCTTTATGACACTCACTTTCATTTAGACCTACAAAAAGATTCAAGGAATGATATTCTAAATTTAATTGAGGCCAATAAAATATATACTATTGCTGTTACCAACCTTCCTCCTTTATATGAGAAACTAAGTAGAGAGATTGATCATAAGTATATAAGGATTGCTTTAGGTTTCCACCCTGAACTCATTGAGCAATATCAAAAATATATTCCAGATATGTGGCGATTGCTTCCTGATGCAAAATATATTGGTGAAGTTGGAATAGATTTGAAAATAGGAAAAAAATCAAAATCTTTACAATTATCATTCTTTGATGAGCTTATAAATAAATGTAATATATTGGGAGGAAAGATACTTACAGTTCATTCGAGAGCTGCTGCTTCAGAAGTAATATCAATTATAGGAAATGATTTTAACGGTAAGGTAATTCTTCATTGGTATTCAGGTGCTAAACAAACATTGATGCAAGCTATTGATAATAACTGTTATTTTTCAGTTAATTATACTATGTTAAACTCTGAATCTGGATGTAAAATAATAAGTAATATTCCTAATGACAGATTATTAATAGAAACTGATAGTCCATTTACTTTTATCAATGGGACAATCTTTTCTTTAAAAGATTTAGGATATATTGTGGAAAGTTTATCTCGAATAAAAAATATCAGCTATGATGAAATGAAAAATATTCTTTGGCAAAATTTTGTAAATATAGTATCATGATAGCTATTCTATTTAACTTACCTTCATGAATATAGGTAGGTTATATTTGATTTTTTTCATTAAAAGAATAGCAGAATATATGATAGATTGTACACTACCTTGGTGAAATAAAAGGTGAAATTATCACGTATGTCATTTTTACAAAACTATTATCATGATATTTTTACTAACTATCCAGACAATAGTTTGACCTTTCTAAGTAATTACGAATCAATATTTACGGTAAATTTACAACTGATTCGTAATTAAAAACATACAATACATTGGTAATCAGATGCAATATGAGGTGGAAGGAAATTTCTGTATCGGCAAATAACCCATACTTAATATCCATAAATAAACATATAATAAATCGTATAAAGTCCGCTGAAATAGTGGACTTTTCTTGTTTTATCAACATTTAATTGTTGGTAGCTTCCTTATGGTTGTTCTTTTGCGAAGAGTAAAGTGCTATCCAGCACCTTGTGTCTCCAAAATTATTTGGGCCTAAAAAATCGAATGACGTATAACTATAGTCGGGCAATTCTAGATCTTTTATAAGCTGCCGGCAAATTTGGTCGAGGTACTTACGAGTCTCAACCTTTATCTCATCTCTATAAATAAACGGGTGAAGTATAAACCAATATCGTTGCCAATTGGCAAACAAATCGCGTCCGGCCATTGAGTACTCGCTAAGCTGTTTCAGGTATGACTCTGTTAGGTATGAGAAGTACTCTTTATCCTTTTGACGAATGCGATTCTTTATCTCATCAATCATCAATTCATTCACCTCTTTACCATCAAGTAGCTGTCGCGCTATTGTCGCGCGTAATAAGTTTACAGGTTGAAACTTCGACTGCCGATCGTTGTACTCACTATATACATGTTCGATCTCAGCTTGCGATAATGCATTTACAGCATTAAACAGCTCATTGGGTTTTTCGGCATACAGGTGATACTTCCGCGCCTGACCGATGATGTGGCTAAATTGCGCTTCCATATGCTATTTACAACAGGGTTAACAATATAATTGCGAGGCTAAATTTACTGTTTCAATGCGTTATTAAGAACCGATAAGCGCGATAATTAAAATTTAAAGTTAAGAATAAATTGAAAATCTACCTTTATTTAATTTTGTCGCCGAATATAGTTATCCTACACCATACGATGTATTCTTTAAACTATATCGTACGGCCTGATATATGATAAAATGCGGTAAATATCCAGAGTCTAATATGTTTTTTTGTATTTTAGCCATTCTGATTGTATACAAGTATGAGTGATTTTCAAAAAACGCTAGATGATATTTTCGTAGAGAAATTAGGGTATGAGTATGATCGGATAGAGTGTATTATACCCGAAATCGCGGATTCGGAAAATATCTTAAGCTATAGACGTGAATATGTTGGGATAAATGTAAATATCATTATCGTTGAATGCCGCGACCGCAGACCGGAGTTTCAAAAAGAATTTATCCGTAAAGAAAAGGATAAGTTTCCCAATTCGTACTTCCTATTTGTTTGTAACGATGGTAAAGTTATTGATCTATATAATGATGCTACCTCTAAGAACTTAAAGAAAATAACCTATGACGAAATCTCTTTAAATACCTCTTTATTTAAAGAAAAAATACGGCTGTTTAATGTTGAAAGAGCCGAAAATGGTACCGAATTACAGATAAATGCCGAGAAGGCATTTGAAACTAATGACAAGGTCGCGAAGAGCTTCTTTGATAAGTTTCAGAAGATACATAAGAAGCTGCGAAGTGCTATAACCGGAATTACAGATGAAAAAGACCTGTCATGGTACGCTTCGGTACTAATGAATAGATTTATGTTTATTTACTTCCTACAGAAGCACAACGTTATTCAAGATAACCCGAACTATTTGCTCGACCAATTCGCTGAGGTTACAAAAAAAGCCAAAGACTACTATCATGATTTCTTGCTTCCCCTGTTTTTTTACGGCTTCGCGCGAAAAGATACTAATCCGGCAAAGCGAATGTTTACCGCAGAGTATGGCGATATACGCTACTTGAATGGTGGATTATTTTACCCTCATATTGTAGAAAAGAAATATACCCCTACAGACGTTTCGGTTGAGTATTATGAAGAAAAGGCTATAAAAACAGCTATAAATGTAAATGCGCGGAAAGTTAGGGAAGTTCTAGAGTTCTTAAATGGCTACACTTGGTATCTTGATCAGCGGCCAATGAAAAAGGATACCGACATTAACCCCGATGTGCTGGGCTACATATTCGAAAAATATATTAACCAAAAAGAACTTGGCGCGTACTATACAAAGGAGGATATAACTGAGTACATTGCCAAAAACACCATTATTCCGTTTATTTTCGATAAGATGAAAAGCAACGGTTACAATGCGCCGGACGCGTCGCCCTTGATAACCGATAACGAGGATATAATTGCCGCGGCTGATAGCTACATAGCAAGCATTTCCAATTACGGGCAGCTTAAATTCTTGTACAAAGACGTACTAAATGAGTTGTCGGTACTCGACCCTAGCGTTGGTTCCGGAGCATTTCTTTTTGCCGCTTTAAACGTGCTGCTTCCCATATATCAAAAGGTTGTATTTATGTTGCGTAAGTTTACCGACAGCGCTAACGATAAGTGGCTAACCGAACAGCTAGCGCTAATAGATAAGCGTAAGGAGGAGTACTTTTTAACCAAGCAAATTATACTAAACAACCTTTATGGCGTCGACATTGTACAAGAAGCTGTAGAAATATGCAAGCTACGACTATTCTTACAGCTTGTTTCGCATATTTCCGACATTAAGCTTATAGAGCCATTACCTGATATCGATTTTAATATCTACGCCGGCAACTCGCTGGCGGGTGGCTTAAGCTGGGAAGACTTATTGGGTAACTATATTATGGATGTATATATCTCAAACAACAGGGAACAAATACAGAATGATATAGATCAGCTAGGGTTGCTTAAAGCCGAATTTCGTAAACAACAGCGGCTATCTGATAAAGAAGATGAGCTTGACGTAATAAAAGATAATATTCTTACTATTGAAAATAGGGTAAACTACGCCATACTAAAAGATAGAATACAGATTAAAGAGCATCTGGTAGGCGAAAAATCAGCCTTTGATTTTTCTAAGTTGTTCCCATTTCAACGCGATGCGGTAAATATGGCGCTGCACAAACTTGAGGATGTAAGCGACCCGCGAAGTGGCATCTTTATTTCTGATGTGGTAGGGTTAGGCAAGTCGTATATTGCGCTAGCAATTATGAGTTGGTACTGGTCTCGGCGTCGTAAAAGTTCACTTATTGTATGTCCAGCCGCGCTAAAGCCCATGTGGGAAGCATATGTGGATGACTATAAACTAAACTCCCGCGTGTTAGCTTATAGCGAGTTATACTACAAAGATGACAATGAAAACTATACACTTAACGACGAAAGCGCATATGACGGGTATGAAGTTGTCGTGATTGATGAGGCACATAATTTCAGAAATCGAGAAACACAGCGATATCGAATTCTCGCACCATACCTACAAGGAAAAAAAGTGGTACTACTTACAGCAACTCCTCAAAATAAGTCGGCATGGGATATTTACTGGCAAATAAAACTATTTCATCAAAGCGATGTAACAGATTTGAATATTGTTCCAAACAACCTAAAAGATTACTTTAACGAACATCAAAACAATCCCCAAAAAATCGCTGAATTGCTTCAAAATTTTGTAATAAGGCGCACTCGAAATGATATTAAAACAAACCCCAAGTACGCTAAACTTGATATTAAGTTTCCTAAACGAACGTTGAATACTGTTGATTACCAAATAGACGCCACATACGCGCAAGTCAATAAGCCATCGATATATGAATCCATTATCGATAAAATGTTTAAAGTAGACAAAAAAGAGAGGTACCAGTACTCGATATACGCGCTAACAAACTTTTTAAAAGAAGGCAAAAAAAAGGATAAAAAATACCAGGGACTAAGCCACTTTGGAGAGTTGGTCAGAGGATTGCTAAAAATATTACTTTTTAAACGACTTGAAAGTTCGGCGTACTCTTTTGTTACCTCGCTAGGGCGAATGGTAAAGCGGCATGAATTTGTTTTACAATCTATTGTCGAACGAGATGTTGTTGTTACAGGTAAGTCCGAACAAATTGAACTTTTTTTAGAAGGAGATGAGAGCTATAAGTTAAATGAATATCCTATTGAGGACTTCAATAAGGATCTGCTTATTGAGTTTATCGGTAACGACCTAAAGATATTGAACGAGGTTGTTGCATTAGTAGAACCCATTGTAAGAGTTGAGAAAAGGGATGCTAAATTCGATCAGTTTATTAAAAAAGTTATGACTCCTAATAAGGATGAAAAAATGCTGATCTTTTCAGAGTTTACTGATACGGTTGAGTATATTTTTAAGCGTACACAAGCATTATACCCCAACTCGAACATTGAACTTATAACTTCTTCGAGAACAAAAACCGAGGATAAAGCAGACATCGTCAGACGATTTTCTCCTAACTCACAAACCAATGGGTTGGGGCTTAACGACACAGAAAAAGAAATTCAAATACTCTTCACATCCGATGTTCTTAGCGAAGGCCAAAATTTACAAGATGCACATATCGTCGTTAACTATGATTTCCATTGGAATCCCGTTCGTTTAATTCAGCGTATTGGTCGGGTAGACCGTATAGGGAGCAAGGCGGATTACATCAAGGTGTACAATTTTTTACCCGATGAAAAAATCGAAGAGCAGTTGGACCTAAGAGGTAGAGTTAGCCGTAGAATTAATGAAATTCACCAAATTTTCGGATCGGATAGCCCAATTCTTTCAGAAGAAGAGAGTTTTAATGAAGAAAGTATCTATGCCATTTATTCTGAAAAGAAAGAAGAAGTATTTGATGTTGACGGGGGACTAACAACTATATTTGATGAGGCTGAAAGAATATTGAATAAACTGGAACAAGATGACAATAAAGAATTTCAGAGAATAATTAACTTGCCCGACGGCATCCGAGCCGCAAAAAAAGGAGATAAAAAGGGCATCTTTGCATTGCTTAAAGCGGGTAATCTCACTAGCCTTCATTTTCGCGATAATTCTAAGCAGGGAATAGATTCCATTGAAGAGATAATAAAACTTATTAAAGCAGAAAAGAGTGATAAAGGTATAATGTTTGACGCTAAAGAACATGCTTCACAAATGGCGCCGGTCTACAGCAGTTTCAAACAGGCAATGTTGAGAAGAAAGCAACAGTTCTCGGCAGCCAACATTACCCCAGAGCAAAAGTATTTCCAGGAAAGGCTTAAAATGTGCTATAGCAATTTATTCAATAGCCTTAATGAAGAATATAAGTCGAAAATTAATAGACTTAATACTATATTTCAACGTGAAATACCTGACTATGCGAAAACAGAATTGCGCATTCTAAAAAAAGAAAAACTTTCAGATAATTTAATGATAGACGCTCTTGAACTACTCGCGGAAAAGAACCAAATCGAAAATTTCCAGAAGCGATTAGCAATTGTAGATACTGAGTCCATTAGAACCATTTGCAGCGAGTGTATTCTATAATAAAAGAATGGTCTTTACGTAGTGTATTTTGTCGGTATTACTCTTTGTTGGTTATTAGTATATGTACCCTATTTGTACCTTCCCAATATAAATAACTATAGATCAACTATTGACGTTTTCCGCATCGGGGGGGGATGAAGCTTTGTTTTTGACATGAAAATAAGAGATAAAAAAGAGGGTAAAAAAAGACAATAATACACCTGATTAACAGCAAATCGGAAAGACGGCAGACGTTTACGAAGATAGTTTGCATTCAAACAAAATGTAACAATTACTTCAGCTATTTAGTATGTTTTTATTGGGTAACGGTCTGTAAAAAACTACTCAACAAACTACCCAAATCGAAAATAATGCTTACCTTTGGTAGGTTATGTCATACACTCCGCCATACACGATAACGCCAAAGATAATAGACCTTGTAGCCACAATAAGCGAGGCCGTTGGCGGTTTCTATGCTCAGGAAGAACTACGGTTACATCGAATAAACCGAATCAAGACCGTTCAGGGCTCTCTTGCTATTGAAGGCAATACGCTAACTATCGATCAAATTACTGCCATACTGGATGGCAAACCTGTTGTCGCACCAATCAACGAGGTTCAGGAAGTACGAAACGCCATTAAGGCGTATCAATTACTTGACGAGCTGAACCCGAATAGTATAGACGATCTGCTGAAAGCCCACCTCGCTATGGAAGCGGGCCTGATAGATGATGCGGGTAGCTTCCGTAAAAAGGGTGTCGGAGTTGCATCGGGAGAAGAGCTTATCCACATGGCGCCCCCTGCCGAAAGGGTGCCTTACTTAATGCGGGAGCTGTTCGAATGGCTAAACCGGACAGAAGAACACTCCTTGATTAAAAGCAGTATATTTCACTACGAATTTGAGTTTATTCATCCCTTTTCAGATGGTAACGGACGTACCGGAAGGCTCTGGCAAACGCTCATACTAAGTAAATGGCGACCTATTTTTAAGCACCTGCCTATAGAGAATATCGTTTACAAGTACCGCAAAGAGTACTATAACGCCATAGCCGTAAGTGGCGGAGATAATGGCTGTACTCCGTTTGTAGAGTTTATTCTTGGAGTAATAAATGAAACCTTAGCCACTGAAAAAAGCAACCCTAAAGCCACACAAGACAAGATTTTGGAGTTACTGCAAAATAACCCGAAGATTACCCGTAATGAGTTAGCCGCAATGCTGGGGTTGACCCCGGACGGCGTAAAATACCACCTTCAGAAGCTGACTAAAGAGGGTGTTATTGCTCGTAGGGGCTCAGCAAGAAGTGGATATTGGGAGATTATCAAAGAGTAGTTCGCTTTATGAGCAACCCGCTAAAGCATATTATACGAGCCTGTCATCAGAAGAGATTACCATTGCCGCTATTGTGGTTTTCATGCCGCTTGCCGCTGTTTGCTTTATCTTTATTGAATTACGAGAAGTAAAACGACTAAAAAACCGTCACTAAACCATACAGAGGCGCAAAAACAGAACGGAAGTTAGTGTTCCTTGCTAAAGTACGGTGTCTCGCCTCAATCAATCTTTCACGATTTGTATGTAGAGAAACAAGATGGTACATATGCTCAGCTTGATTTAGTAGTGGCAACAAAAGCCGGAATAGTAATGGTTGAAGTAAAAGATTATAGCGGATGGATATTTGGGGGCAGTGCTCAACTCCATCGGACACGGGTATTGGCATATGGTAAACAAAAATACCGTTTTTACAATCCAATAAGACAAAACAGCAGCCATATTGCCGCATTAAAGAAACGATTAGGGCAGTTTGAACACCTACCTTTCTATTCAGTTATTGTATTCTATGGCAACTGTGTATTAAAAAAGATTGATACTATCCCACCCGGAACGTTCTTGTATCATAACTTAAAGTAAATGTATCCTTGTAGCAATACCTTAAAAATGCAGCAACGGTCAGCCGTATATCGTCTTCATCATTTATCATTCTTTGCATAAAAATATCTTTATCAATATGCCGATATTCTATTTCCTCATTTTTTGCACACTCATTTATTTTTAGAAATACATCATGGTAGATGTATTTTATAGCTTTTGCAGCCATAAGTTCCCAATAGGCGTTACTTTCAGGAACAATCGAACTCCATTCTGCTTCAGACTCTGATATTTCAGCATCACTCAAAACCGTTCCATTATCATTATAATCAACTATCTTAATCGTTTTCACCATCAATCTTTCAATGTCGAACACACGATATGATAAAGTATAACTATATCTATCATAACCATCTATTTCTAGTTGGTATTTTGTTCTCAGTAAAATTTCTTCTACAATCGCGCTTTTCCTCTCTGCTTCATTAGCTGGTAGTTCTCTCTTAACCCACATTCGAACTATGCCGGATTTTGGAGAATAGGTTGCGCCATCAATAGGATTGCATGATATAATTGGTGATATATAGGCCCAATTACCAACCATTTGACTAAATGCTAGCGTTGGTAGCCCAAGTAAAACAACTATTAGTATAATAATCTTATTCATATGATCATAACTTTTCGAAAGCGTCTTTTACTACTTGTGCCATAAGCACTCTACGCTGTTTAAGAAACTTACCATAGTCCATATTCTCCCAACCTTGAGGGAGGGCGTGCCAGTAGTATTACTGTGTTATTTCTTCGGCACTAAACCTACTCAAATACTCGGGTAGGTATTCGGCAGGCGATCTGTCCGAAATACCTTTATTATCAGCCCATTCAACTAAAGCAAAGTTAGCTATTTGGTTGGTTTGCTGTTGCTCATCTATCCCCTGTTGGTTTAAAAATGCTTTAGGAAATAGATGATGTATTTCTAAGGGAGAAACTTTTGCTCTTAGCCCTTCCTGAAGAAGGCTACTTACTTTTAGTCGAGAGAACAACCCGTAGGCATCGAGTATGTTTAGTGAGGCAAAGTAGGCATACATAGATGGGCTTTTAGCCGATGATGTGGCTAAATCGTCGGGGAGTGCTATCTTCCAGAAGTCGTCAGTAAATTTTGTAGTGATAAAACTAAGTAATACCGATTTAAACTCATCGGCTGTTGATACATTTCGTAGATGAGATAGGTCGAACTCCATTTGCGATTCCGGTGAGCCAGTATACCTTCCCGTAACAGTACACATAAAAAACCACTTTGCAATAAGCCGTCGAAGTTCGTGCAAATCCATTCTGTAATCTTCGCGACCTATCAGAAACATTATATAAACGTAAATAATGGTAGCTTTTGAACTAACAATATCTCCTCTAATATAGCCGGACTGCTTTAAACATTTTAGGTACTCGTGCCAGTTGGTTAGGTTTAAGGTTTTGGTGTTTGCCGTTTTAAGTACACCAAACTGACTTTCGCGCTTTTCGGTACTGTACTCACCTGTTTCTAGGTCTTTCCCTCTAAGAATGTTGTACACATATTTTAGTACAGCACGTTTAAAACCCAAGCCCACCGAAACCCTGAGCATTTGGTCGGGCGACGGGGTAATAATGTAGTTGAATGAAGAGGGCTCTTCCAGGTTGGGTACCCTTGAGGCTCTGCAAAACTCCTCTAGCTTAGTTCGTCCTTCATCCCAAAATACCGACATTAGGGTTAGAATAAAATCAGCTTGGTTAAGCTTCTGTCCTTGGCTGTTAATCCGAACAAAGATATCAGAAACCTGTTCTTCCGATATGCTAGCCGATAGCTCAAGTGCCGAAAATGAGTAGTGTTCTAAGTTTTTCACCTTTTGTATGGTGTCCCAAATCTTTGTTTTTTCATCATCCGCTAAAGTTCGGCTTTCTTCCAACTTGCGGATAAAACCATCTACAAACTGATACATTACAAATCCTGGCTGCCATAATACAGAAATATCCTGCACATATTCAGCGCTTCTTTTCGATGCCGCGTTTGGAATTTCAAACTTTTCTTCAAGCGGTTTAAACGAAATAGTGATGCGCCCTTCTTTAAAGTTATCGCGTATAATCTTCTTACCTCGCATTACAGCATATAGCGAAGTAAGCCGTTGCTGTCCATCAACTATAAGTAAATTGGGGTGCCGCTGCTTGCCATCAGTGCTTATAACGTTACTGCCATCACTGGCGCCAGCACTTGCCCAAAGCAGAAGGTAGCCTACCGGATATCCCTTATACATGGAGTCGAACAGCTCACGTACTTTGGTATCCTTCCATACAAATGGTCGTTGAATATCGGGTAACCCTATTGCTCCTATATCAATTTCGTTTACTAATGATTGAAGCGGGTAGCTTACCTCTCTAAACAGCGTTGCCATACACGTTGATATTTATAGATGAAAAATTTCTCAAAAGTACAAAATATTCTCAACGAATTACTATTCTGGCATATGGTTATTAAGAAAACTGCTAACGGTAAGTCGGTGTACGCCTAGTATGCGACCAATGGCGCTTTTTGATATTTTTTTATCTAGCAACTCCTTTATTTCCTTCTCCTTTCCGGTTAGCTTAACGTTTTTTGATTTGCTCCCTTTAGGTCGCCCTAGTATTACCCCTTCAGCTCTTTTGCGAGCCAACGCTTCCTTAGTTCGCTGAGAAATAAGGTTGCGCTCAATTTCAGCAGATAGACCAAAGGCAAAGGCTAACACTTTAGAGTTGATATTATTCCCTAACTCGTAGCTTTCTTTAATAGTGAAAACCATAATATCCTTTTCCATACAGGTGTGCAGAATGCTCATAATCTGCATAAGGTTACGCCCAAGCCTTGATAGTTCTGTTACAATTAAGATGTCTCCCTTCTGCATTTTGTTTAGCAGTTGCCCGAACTTCCTATCCGAGAGTTTCTTTGTAGCACTTATCGTTTCCTCAATCCATTCGTCAATAGGTCGCTGTTTTAGCTTCGAGTGGTTACTTATCTCAAAGTGCTGATTTTCGGTAGTTTGCTTGTCCGAACTAACTCGGATGTATCCGTAAATCATAGGGTGATAGATTTAAGTTGGGTGATTTTAGTGGATAAAAATAGCATACTTAAATTATATAAACACTATTTATCGGCAAAAATTATAGTAATTAATGATATATATTTTATAGATAAAAGTTGAGCGATTACCTTAGCCAGCACGCCACCTACTCGGCATTTGGCGAAGGGGCTGTTAGCTCGTTTGCCATCCTTTCACCCATCGAGCGGCGCGTTAAGGAGAAGATAGAGAAGGTGGG
>JAIRNF010000005.1 GCA_031258195.1 Prevotellaceae bacterium | reverse complement strand
TGACGCGGACGGATTCGGAGCCCGCGCCGGAGCGGCGAGTTACGGGTATAAAAAGCGCCACGGGGTCGGGCGCGGCGAGAACGCGTTCGCGAACGGAGCCGACCGTATCGACGGGATCGAGAGCTTTCGGGGGCTACGCGAAGTAAGATCGGCTAAGCTCCGAGGAGTTCGCGAGCGTACGTTTCACTCGCGCGTCAACGAGCGCGAGCTTAGCGATAGTTGCGAAAACAAAAATATTTACCTGACTTTACCCGGAAGCTTTAGAAAAGCTCCGCTAAGGTTATCTTGAACCTTATCTATTTACATTATTCAATTACCAAATAAAACTTGATAGATTATGAAGTATAAATGCGATTAATTACCAAATGTAGCGTTGAAGCATAGCTACACCTTACTACACCGTAATAGTTATTACCTAAAACAAACCGATTACAAAGAATCTATGAAAGAAATTATTACTAAGTTAAGCGAATTTCGTGAAGAAAAAATGCGAGGAGGAATTAGAAGCCGCCAAAGATTGGCGGCTTTTATTCTTCTAGTAGTTTTGCTACCAGTGGGGTATTGGCACAAGAAAGCGCCTCTACCCAAAGTGTAATACTAAGAGGAAAGGTTGTTGATGCCACTAATATTCCTATTATCGGAGCATCTGTTTTTGTTGAAGGCACATCTTTTGCTACAACAACAAATGCAGACGGAGATTTTTCTCTAACAGCAACCATAACCCCCGAATCGAAGTTGCGAGTTACGTTTGTAGGGATGGAGCCTTATGCGGTAGCCATTGGTTCTGAGCGTAACTTTTTAGTAGAGCTGTTAGATGATGCTGAAACATTAGAAGCTGCTGTTGTTACAGGCTTTCAGTCAATCAGCAGGACATCGTTTACCGGATCTTCATCAGTTGTTAAAGCCGAAGATTTAAAGGTTAAAGGGGCTGTTGATGTAAGCCGTATGCTAGAAGGACAGGTTGCCGGGGTTACTATTCAGAACGTATCCAGAACCTTTGGTTCTGCTCCTAAAGTAAGAGTTCGCGGAGCTACATCTCTTAGAGGAGAAAATAAACCATTATGGGTTATTGATGGTGTGGCGCAGGAGGATATCACAACCATTACGAACGACCAGCTTACTAGCGGAGACCCTACAACCCTTCTTGGGTCTGCAATTGCCGGACTTAACGGGAACGATATCGAAAGCATTAATGTGCTAAAAGATGCGGCTACTACTGCTCTTTACGGAGCACGAGCAATGAATGGTGTTGTTGTTGTAACTACCAAAAGAGGACAAGAAGGCAGACCTAGAGTTTCGTACTCAGGAAACTTTTCAGTAAACCTCAGACCTTCTTATGCTAATTACGACATTATGAACTCGGCAGAGCAGATGTCGGTATATGCAGAAATGGAGCGAAAGGGGCTTATTATGTCGGATATTGTGAATTACTCGAACTCAGGAGTGTATGGTAAATGTATGACCTGATTAATACATTTGATCCGGAAACCGGTAAGTTTTATCTCGAAAATACACCCGAGGCTCGTAAGGAGTTTCTTTCTCGGTACGCATATGCCAATACTGATTGGTTTAAGGTGTTATTTAGAAATTCACTGGTGCAAGATCATTCGATTAGCATATCATCAGGAACAAAAAACTCTAACTCATACAGCTCTATTAGCTATATGAATGATAATGGTTGGAGTTTAGCCGATAAAGTACAGCGACTTACGGCAAACTTACGTAACAACTATAATATAACCGATAAGTTAACCGTTGGTATTTTGCTAAATGGTTCTGTTCGTAAGCAAGACGCTCCGGGAACAGTAGGTCGTGTTTCTAATGTGGTTAACGGAGGTTACGAACGTGATTTCGATATCAACCCGTTCAGTTACGCAATAAATACCAGCCGTGCACTTACTCCTTATGATGAAAATGGGAACTTAGAATTTTTTACTCGAAATTATGCGGACTTTAATATACTACATGAACTCAGGAACAATAAAATTAAGATTTCTGTAGTAGATGTTAAAGCTCGGGTGGATCTTAAATATGATATCCTTCCCGGATTAATTTGGGATTTTCTCGGCGCAGCAAGATATGTAAAGTCTAATCGTGAGCACGAGATACACGAAAGCTCTAATATGGCAGAAGCATACAGAGCGGCAGACAATTCAACCATGCGGAAAAATAATAAGTTCTTATATACAGACCCGAATAATCCGGAGGCTGAACCTCAGGTTGTTTTACCGTATGGCGGTTTTTATAATACGTATGATGATATAATGACAAACTTCGATATAAGGAACAGTATTTCGTACAGTAAAGAGTTGGGTAAACATACGTTTAGTGTATTCGGAGGACAACAAATTAAATATGCCGACAGGCAAAGAAAGAGCGTTACAGGTAACGGCTATCAGTATGATAAAGGGGGTACCGTTATGCAAGATTTTAGGTATTTTAAACAAATGATAGAAAACAACTACTATAACTTCTCAATGGGTACTACGCGAGATAGGTTTGTTGCATTCTACTTAAATGCCGATTATGTTTTTGATAAAAAGTACGTTTTGGCAGTAACGGGACGTTACGACGGATCGAATGCTATGGGGCGCAAAAGAAGTGCTCGTTGGTTCCCAACATGGACGATCGGCGGTAAATGGAATGCTGGAGAAGAGCAGGTTATAAAAGACGTTCCTTGGATAAGCGAGCTAGGCTTAAGAGTATCGTATGGTCTTACCGGTAGTATGGCACCTTATGCAAACTCTTCTGTTGTATATCTTGGCACCGTATCTAATAGGGCGAGAGGGGAGGAATTCGAGTCGTATATAGACTTGGATGCATTAGAAAATAGCGAATTAACATGGGAAAAGTCATACTCATTTAATGCCGGTATTGACTTGAACTTGTTTAAAAACCGCATACGCTTTTCGTTCGATGTTTGGCAACGAAAAAATTTCGATCTTATCGACAATATCAAAGTTTCTGGAATCGGCGGTAAGACGAGAAAGTATGCCAACTACGCCGACATGAAGTCTTCGGGAATAGACGTTTCACTTACCGGAAGACCTATTGTATTCAAAGACTTTGAGTGGATTTCTACACTTTCTCTTGGAACAAACAATACAGATATTACAAGAGCTGAATATAAGCCCCGTATTGTTGATATGATTAGGTCAGATGGCGGAAACCTTCAGGGCTATCCTGTAAACTCGCTTTTCTCGCTTCAGTATGTTAAGCTATCAGAAGAGGGAATTCCTGAATTTATTAACGAAAATGGAGAAGTTAGCAGCAACGTGTACTTACAGAGTACCAATCTTGGTTATCTAAAATACGAAGGAACTATTGATCCAAAGGTTACCGGAGGTTTTTCTAATACCTTATAGATATAAAAGCCTTAGCTTAAATATATTCCTTACATTCCAGGCTGGAAATAAGATTCGTTTAGCCCCGGTATTTAGTAAAAACTATTCAGATTTCTCGGCAATGTCTAAAGCATTCTATAACCGTTGGGTAACTCCGGGCGATGAAACCACGATTCCCGCCATTGTCGATTCGTACGTAAAAAGTTCGCAGCTTGGTAGTATAAATCCATATAGTGCGTATAACTATTCTACCGAGAGAGTGGCTAAGGGTGATTTTTTAAGAGTAAAAACTGTTTCGCTTACGTATGATCTTTCTGGTAAATGGATAGAAAGAACCAACTTCTTTAAGAGCGCATCAGTAACGGCAGCTTTATCTAACTTTTGGATGATATATGCAGATAAGAAACTGAACAGACAAGATCCGGAATTCTTTAATACTGGTGGTGTTGCAACGCCTATCCAAAAGCAAGTAACATTTGCTCTCAAACTCACATTCTAAAATTGTAACTACTATGAGAAAGCAATTCATATACATATTTTTAATAGCAACAACGGTGCTTTTTACAGGCTGTAATAAATACCTCGATGAAGTGCCGGATAATAGAACAGAAATAAATTCTGTCGAAAAAGTTGTGGAGCTATTGGCTAGCAGTTACCCCAGATCGTGCTTCGCGGCAATGGTAAACTCAAGAGTTGATTTCGTATCAGATAAAGGCTCAGGAGGTAACGAACATAGAAATAACACAGATTCATTCTTTTGGAACGATATTAGAGAGTACTTCGCAAGATTCTCCTGAGCATTTTTGGACAGCATGTTATAGAGCGATTGCCGGAGCTAATCATGCGTTAGAGGCAATGGAAAAAATGGGTAACGGTAAAGAGTTTGAGTCCTATATTGCCGAAGCAAAAATGATTCGTGCATTTTCTCATTTTCTTTTAGTAAATGTTTTCTCTAAGATGTATGAAAAAGACGGACTAAATAATTGGCCCGGAATTCCATATGTTGATGAACCAGAAACTGTAGTTATTCAGCAGTACGAGAGAAAAACAGTTGAGTATGTTTATTCCAGAATAGAAGAAGATATGCTTGCCGGGATGGAAAAGTTGGGTAATGATGCGATTTACCCACAGCCGAAGTACCACTTTACTTATACATCCGCATGTGCATTTGCATCACGTTTTTACTTATATAAAGGAGATTTGGCGAAAGCTATAGCATATTCTTCAAAAGTATTTCCTCAACCGTCCTTGTTTACAAACGGGGGAAATGTTCAGGAAACGGATGCTGCTAACGTATATGCAAAAACAACATTTCAACCTTGGTTAGATTACTATGCGACAGTTCCAGGTAGTGGAGATATAAAAGTTTACTCTACTGATGCTGCAAATCCATCTAATCTTTTACTTACAGAGATGGCATCAAACCTGTCTTACTATGCAAATTCTTGGCGTTATGGTTGTACCAAGTTAGATACAGATAGAACAGGAGGAGGTGGCTTTACTAATGTTACAGGAGGAAACTGGGCATATAGAGTATATAGTAGCGGCGATAACTACTACGTACCAAAATTTTATGAGCATAGGGTGAAGTCTAGTCCAACAGCAACCACTTTTGTTCGTTATACAACATTTCCTTACTTTAGAGTAGAAGAATTGTTGCTTAATAGGGCAGAAGCCTATGCTATGCAAGATGATTTCGATAAAGCCATTAACGACCTTAATATTTTCTGCCGTCATAGAATAAAGAGCTATAACCAAACCTCGCATATGCTAACTATTGCTAAAATAAAGAGCTTTTATTCAGACAAAGTTCTAGATCCGGATAACTATATGACAAAGTATAACGCATATGGTTCCGCTTCATGGTCGGAAGAGAAAAAGGCTTTGTTACAATGTATTTTAGATTTTCGTAGAAACGAGTTTATGTGGGAAGGTCTTCGCTATTGGGATATGATTCGTTATAAAGAGCCTGTAACACATACAACATTTGATGGACGTACAAATACGCTTTATCCGGGCGACGACCGCTGGGTTTTCCAGCTGCCGGAGAATGCTCCGTTATCGGGATTAGAAATGAATCCTCGCAAAAATTTATTTAGTCCTACATGGAAGCAGTAGTAACAACCAGCAAAAATAAAGTACTATGAAAAAAATTAATTTATACATATTAGTAGCGCTGCTTAGTATCGGATTTTTAGCTTCGTGTAATAAAGAAGACGATCTGGATATGAACCATGAGATTCTTGGGTTGGGTGGCGATATATGGGAGAAAACAGAAATAGACTACTGGATATACGACAACTATACTAAGCCATATAATATAGATATAAAGTATAAGTGGGATCAGTATGAGCTGGATTATAACCGAATGCTTGTACCCATGGAGGAGGAGAAAGTTATTCCTATTATGAATGCGGTAAAGAAGGTTTGGATAGATCCATACGAAGCATTAGCAGGCGCAAATTTTATAAAGGCGCTAAGTCCTAAAAAGTTTGTTTTGGTTGGTAGTGCAAAGTATAACCCTAGCAACGGGACAATAACTTTGGGAGAAGCCGAAGGCGGACGTAAGATTGTGTTATACCGCTTAAATTGGTTCGATCCTTCAGATAAGGCGTTAGTGCAAAGGATTATGAAAACCGTACACCATGAGTTTGGGCACACTATGCATCAAAGAACGATGTTTTCTCAAGAATTTACAGAGCTAACAGCCGAAGGTTATACCTCTTCGTGGACAAATACAGACGACACTGAGGCAATACAGCTAGGTTTCGTAAGTACATATGCTCGTAATAACTACGATGAAGATTTTGTTGAAACGCTGTCGTTTATTTTAGTATATGGTAGAACTTGGTTTGATAACAGAGTTGCTCTAGCTCAGGCTGCATGGGATGATCCTTCTCTTAACTTAAAGTATAATCCTGCGGAAAAGTTACGCCAAAAAGAAACTATCATAAAGGATTATCTTAAAACTGTATGGGGTATAGAGCTTTACGATTTGGATGATGGTACTATAGGGCTTGAAACGAAAGTACAGCAAGCTATTGTAGAAGTTACAAGTGGATTATAATAAAAATGATGCGTATGAAAACTAAAATATTAACATTACTGCTTGCGGCTTCTGTACTTTTTACTGCATGCGATTTAAAGGAGGATTATACTTTTGATGAAACTCCGGATGAAAGATTAATAAGAGTCCTCGAAGAGTATTCAGAAACCCTTACCTCTGCCCCGAACGGCTGGATGCTTTCTGTTAATACGGAAATTAGCGGAGGGTTTACCCATTGGGTAACGTTCGATAAGAGTAACAGAGTAGTAATGCTTTCTGATTTAGATGCAACATGGATAGTTAACCCTAGTTGGGGAGACCAATCCACCTCTGTTAAACCAATCGAAAGTAGCTATCGGTTAAAGGCTATGCAGCTGCCTTCACTTATATTCGACACCTATACTTACATCCATTTATTGGCAGATCCACAAGCTAAAGATAATGAGTATAGACCGGGTAACGGAGGAGCGGTAAACGGAGAGGGTCTGAAATCAGACTTTGAGTTCTACTTCCAAGGAATAGATAACGGTAAGGTATATCTGAGAGGACGATACTATAATACTCTTGCTGTTTTAACACCGGCAACACCCGAAGAGGCGCAGGCTGCATTAAGTGGAGATCTGAAGACTGTTCACGAGGACTTTAGTGCATACTTAGATGCAAATTTTGTAAATGCTGTAGCAACAGTTAATGACCAGCCTATATGGTTAAGATTAGGGTCGCGCTCAATGACATGCTTATTCAGTTCCGATACCCGTACAGAGCAAGTATCTGCAGGTCTTTATCTAGATATGCTTTCGCAAACCTCAAGTGCTCCTACAAGTAACATGTATTTCTTCGAACCCATAGAAATTAATGGAGTTAAGTTTACTCAAATTAGGTGGCAGGATAATGGCTACCATTTAGTAGATATCGAAGGTAAAACCTACCCTATAACCGATGCCGCAACTCCTCCGATTAAGCTGAGGCTCGGTCCCGGTAAAGATTACATCAGAATGAGAACAAATGACGTAGAGCTTGCCGGAACAATGAAAGACCCATTCTTAACCAACGTATATGTTGCGGCATACAACAGTTTATTTGCAGGTAATGGAGGTCGAAAGATACAAAAGATAGAGTTTACCTTTGGTACTAATGCGCTAGGTCTTCCTGTCGCTATTTTAGAAATGACCTATCAAAATAGTGCCGGAACAAACTATATTGCAAAATGGTGGTATAAGTATGAGTTTAACTCAGATGGATCTGAGATAACATTTACTGATAGAGATCAAAGCGGTTCTAGTAACGAAAACGGACGTGAGGAGTTTGTAAGAATGTTGGTAGATTATTTCTGCTATGTACCTTACACCTCAAGTTCCGGCGCGTATGTTAACTGGGTTAAAGATGTTGATAATATTCAACCTTATACATTTAAGATCGATTGGATTAAGAATGAAACTCTGGGTTCATCTGAAATTGTTGGAGGGCTAGAGCGTACCGACGATCCAGGCAATATCTTCCCGGGAATACTACTTACAAAATAAGGATGATATTAAATTAACTTATACTATGAAAAGAAGTGTACAAATTATAATCTCAGCCATACTTGCGGGATTACTCTTATGGAGTTGTAAGGATGATAAAGAAGCCGAACCACTAGGTGTTGAAACGGGTGCGGTAAAAAACGTTTCTTTTGCCGAGGCTACTTGTGACGGAATTGCAGCTGGCGAGGTTAGTACTAAAGGTATATGCTGGAGTACAAATATTAACCCTACCGTTTCCGACAGTAAAGTAGAAGCAGGCGGAGGAGAAGGCAAATTTACAGCCAGCCTCACAGGACTGACGGAAAATACAAAGTATTATGTTAGAGCATATGTAACAGATGGTAAACAAACGCTTTATGGAGAAATAAAAGAGTTTACTACCTATAAGCAGGGAGAGGCAACTATCGCCATAATTACCTCTCAGCCGTATCCCGATAAAATTGAGCTGAAAGTACGGGCGCTTACAGATGGTGGTAATGCTATTACAGAGCGGGGTATTTGTTACGCGCTGACTACCGAGCCTACCACTGCCGACAATGTAATAAAGAGTAGTAGCCCTGGTTTAGGAGCGTTCGATGTAACTATTTCTGGCTTAGCCCAAGAAACGGATTACTATATAAGACCGTATGCTATAAACTCTGCCGGTATCTTTTATGGGCAAGAGGTAGTGCTTACAACACCACGTCCAACACCTAAAGTTATAACTGTAGGACATGATTTTCTGGGCTATGGTTCGATCATGAAGGGAGAGCTGGTTAGTATTGGAGGGTTAGACGATGTGGTATTAGAAGAAAGCGGGATTGTTTATAGCGAAAATCCCGACCCGGCTATTGACGGTGCCAGTGTTATTAAGCTAGTACGCGATTCTAAGCTGGAGGCTGAGTACGAGTTTAAGGTTAGGCTTACACCGGGGGTAACCTATTATTATAAAGCGTTTGCTACTAATCAGTATGGTACATCTTATGGTGAAGAGAAGAGTTTTACTGTGCGAGAGTTATTTAATGAAGTAATCATTCCGGGTGCGGCAGGAGAAACAGCACCCTATTTTAACGGGTTAAATCTTACTGCAACAACTCCACCAAGTAGTCAGCCAGGTGTAGCCTCTGATTTTCAAACTGCACACTGGACCGCAGTAAACGAAGCATTACTTGAAACAAATGCAGCAGGTAGGACGTTAGAAGGGTTTAGGTTTTATTTTAATAAAGATACCAATCAGGATTTAATAGCTGTATTCGTTATTTATTATAAATCAGGAACTTCAAATTATCAAGCCCAGTTTAACTTTAAGCTATCAGTAAATGCTAATGGTGAACTTGAATTTTCCGATTTAGCAGCTAAAACAGGTAACGCTGCTACTATCTGGAACGCATTGAATTCTAAGCCAACCGAACAAGTTAAGATACAAGCTATGTTTGATTACTTAACTAGCGGTCCTTTCGTTCTAGATTATATATCAGATACTAGTGATAATACCTTTATTTTATATCCTGCGATTAATCCTGATAGCTACTTTAGAATGGGATTGCTCAGAGTAACAGGTCTTACAGATGTTACACCTTGGTAAAATAGATATAAATACCAAGCTAAGGTAAGAGGCTAAAAAGAGGATAGTTTTATTGCATACTATCCTCTTTTTTGGTTTTTATAGTAATCTAATATTATTTCATAAATCTCCAGCATGTGGATTTCTTAGGGTTCTTCCTCTTCAGGATTCTCCTTAGGCTGTTCACTTTCTGGATTTCCCGAATCTTCATCCCATGCATTTCCATGTTCTCCAAAATCGTTATCTGGATTTTTATCTCCGGGATCTTGTGGATCTTGTGGACCATCTGCAGGTTCATCCGGATTTTCTGTAGGATCAGGATACTTTATTATTGGCGGATTAAAATAGTATAGCCACCATCTATTATAAGGAGGTCTGTCTTTATATATCCACCACCACCAAGGAAATGGGCTACTATCATCTGTATCTTCATCTACCGGCGAATCTGGGTCATTGCCACTAAAGCAAGGGATATTTCTTACTAACCATGGAGAAGGATCGCGCCATTTTCGATTCCACCAGTATCCGTGGTCCCATATGTCGTGTGGACATCCAAAAAATGTATTACAAACATAATTTAACTATAATGATTTATCTCATAATAAGAGATACTCCTTTAATCTAGCCAAGAAAAAAACAGGGAAAGCAATATTGCTTTCCCTGTTTTTTTCTTGGCTAGAGATTTCTTTACTATAGTAGATTCTCTATACTATCGTTAGTAACTACAAGGTTGCGGTCGCCGTAACCTCCGTCAATTCTACTAACCCATGGCCAGAATTTGTTTTCGGCTACCCATTTGAACGGGAATGCTGCTTCTTCACGGCTATACTTATGGTTCCATTCATTTGCGCCAACTTCAAGAGCGGTATGAGGAGCCATTTTTACAACGTTATCTTCTTTATCAGCATCACCATTCTTAATAGTTTCGCATTCTTCTTTAATCTTTATAAGCGTTTCTACAAAACGATCAAGCTCTGCAAGCGATTCGCTTTCGGTAGGCTCTACCATTAGCGTTTCGTGAACAGGGAATGAAAGCGTTGGCGCATGGAAACCGTAGTCCATTAATCGGCGGGCGATATCGCCTGCCTCAACACCGTAATCTCTGCGGAAGTTCTGGAAGTCGATAATGCATTCGTGCGCTACACGACCTGTTTCGCCTGTAAATAGCGTTTCGTAATGCTCTTTAAGTGCTGCAGACAAGTAGTTGGCATTAAGAATTGCCATTTGGGTTGATTTACGCAGCCCTTCTTCTCCTAGCATCTTAATATAGCCGTAAGTAATAGGTAATACCAGCGGACTTCCGAAAGGCGAGGCTGCAACAGCATGTATGCCTTGTTCTCCACCTGTTTTTACAATAGGATGCGATGGTAAGAATGGCGAAAGATGCTTAGCAACGCCAATAGTACCAACGCCTGGACCGCCGCCGCCGTGAGGTATGGCAAATGTTTTATGCAGATTTAGATGGCAAGCGTCGGCACCGATAAAACCGGGGCTGGTTAATGCGACCTGTGCATTCATGTTGGCACCATCCATATAAACCTGACCGCCGTTTTCGTGGATAATATTTACCATCTCTATAATTTCTGCCTCAAATACTCCGTGAGTAGAAGGGTAGGTAATCATTATACCGAACAGCTTGTCTTTAACAGCCGATGCTTTTTCTCTTAAATCGTCAACACAAATGTTGCCGTTCTCTTCGCACTTAACAGTTACGATATCTAAACCTGCCATAGCTGCGCTTGCGGGGTTCGTACCGTGAGCAGATGCCGGAATAATAACCGTTTTACGATGTTCATCGCCACGGCTAATATGGTATTGGCGAATAACCATTAGTCCGGCATACTCGCCGCTGGCACCAGAGTTTGGCTGAACAGATACCTTGTCAAATCCTGTAATAATAGCCAAATCTTTACACAAGTCTTCTATCAACTCATAGTATCCCTGCGCTTGATCTGCCGGAACGAATGGGTGAATACTTCCTAATTCAGCCCAGCTTAAAGGCGTCATTTCGGTAGCGGCGTTCAGCTTCATGGTGCAAGAGCCAAGTGAAATCATGCTGTGGTTTAGCGCAATGTCTCTACGCTCCAATTTCTTTATGTAGCGCGTCATTTCTGTCTCAGAGCGGTACTTCTTAAATACTTCCTGAGTAAGAATTTCGCTCTTACGTAAATACTTTTCAGAAATGGCTATTTCTTCTCCACAAGAATCGGGCTTGTTTGCCTTAAAGATATCCAAAATAGCACGTAAATCGTCGCGGCTAACGGTCTCGTCAAAGCTAATGCGAACGGTGCTTTCGTTCGGATAGAAGAAGTTTACTTGCTTAGCAAGGGCGGCGGTCTGAATTTCTTTTGTGTTAACACCTATTACTTCAATGGTATCAAAGAAATCTTTTGAAACCAACTTGTAGCCTGCTTTCTCCAAGCAGCCGGCAATTTTACGCGCAGTGTCGTGAGCGTGTGTGGCAATTCTCTTTAATCCTTCAGCGCCGTGGTAAACGGCATACATACCAGCCATAGTGGCAAGCAAGGCTTGTGCTGTACAGATGTTAGATGTTGCTTTCTCGCGCTTAATATGTTGCTCGCGAGTTTGCAATGCCATACGAAGCGCTTTATTTCCATGACGGTCGATTGACACGCCGATAATACGACCGGGCATATTACGCTTAAAGTCGTCGCGAACAGCTATATATCCGGCGGCGGGACCACCAAACCCCATAGGAATACCAAAGCGTTGAGTATTTCCAACAGCAATGTCGGCACCCCATTCGCCCGGAGGTGCTAGCAATACTAGTGATAGAATGTCGGCACATGCAGTAACGAATATCTCTTTTTCGCGCGCTTTTTTGCAGAATTCGCTATAATCTCTAATCTCGCCGTTTGCGGCAGGGTACTGAACGATTGCGCCAAACATCTTATCGGTTAGCCCAACCTTATCAAAATCGTCGACAACAACCTCAATCCCCAGCGGCTGAGAACGTGTGGTAATAACATCAAGCGTTTGCGGGAAAATATTCTTGTCAACAAATATTACGTTGCGACCTTCTTTAACCGCCGTACGCGAGCGTTGCGCATACATTACATGCATAGCTTCGGCTGCAGCGGTTGCTTCGTCAAGCAACGAGCAGTTGGTCATTGGCAGTCCGGTAAGGCTGATAATTGCCGTTTGAAAGTTTAACAAAGCCTCGAGGCGACCTTGCGAAATCTCTGCCTGATAAGGAGTGTACGATGTGTACCAACCTGGATTTTCGAAAATGTTACGTATAATAACAGACGGCGAAATGGTGTTATAGTATCCCATACCGATAAACGAACGGTACAGCTTATTCTTTGACGCTATCTCCCTAATCTTGTTAAGATACTGGTATTCGCTTAACGGAGCATCCAGCTTTAGCGACTCTTTAAGCCTGATAGAGCGCGGAATAGTTTGATCAATCAGTTCATCAAGAGATGAAACTCCGATGGTCTTCAGCATCTTCTCAATGTCATGATCACGAGGTCCTACATGACGGGTAACGAATTTTTCTGTTGCCATTTTATTTTTAGGTTTTCGATTTATTTAATGTAAATACTTGCTCTTTAGATATTTCTAATGGTTTTTAAAAAATCAAAAAAGTTTTCAAAGATAGTAAGAATCTTGGAGCTTTCCCAGCGGTATTGTGACGTATTGCTTAATGTTGGTAGTCAACACCTTATAGATTTCATCTATCAACAATAACAGGCTACTATTTTCATATTTGAAATGTTGTTTGTATTCTTGTATCGTTTTTATCTTAGGGGAAGAATGTATTTTTAACTAAACATATTTTATATGTCAATACTAAAACAGAAAATTCAAGAACTCAGAGACCGTCGTAAAGAGGCTGCTCTAGGTGGGGGAGAAAAAGCTATTGAAAAGCAGCATGCCGCAGGTAAGCTTACCGCTAGAGAACGTATCAATACGCTGCTTGACGAAGATTCGTTTTTTGAGTATGACCTGTTTGTAGAACACGAGGCACGCGAATTTGGCATGCTAGGCAAAGTTATGCATGGCGATGGCGTTGTTGTTGGAACCGGCTCTATAGAAGGGCATCCGGTTGCAATTTTTGCCCAAGATTTTACGGTAACAGGCGGATCGCTGGGTTTAGTGCATGCAAAGAAGATTTGCAAGATAATGGACTACGCTTTAAATATGCGTATTCCGCTAATTGGTATAAACGATTCGGGTGGCGCACGAATACAAGAAGGTGTAAACGCCCTTGCCGGTTACGGCGAGATTTTTTTCCGCAATACCATGGCTAGCGGCGTTATCCCTCAGCTATCAGTTATCCTTGGTCCTTGTGCCGGAGGTGCGGTTTATTCTCCTGCATTAACAGACTACGTTTTTGTGGTTGATGGTGTGTCGAAAATGTTCATTACGGGTCCGGAAGTAATTAAATCGGTATTAGGCGAAGAAATTACGCAAGAAGATTTGGGCGGGGCTCGCGTTCATAGCGAGATTACTGGTAACGCGCACTTTTTTGCGAAAGGCGAAGACGAGTGCTTCGAACAGATAAGGAAGCTGCTTTCATTCCTACCATGGAACAACTCTCAGAAAGCAGAACGCTTCACACCTAAAGCACCATCTAAAAAATTCGATATCGAAAAAATTGTTCCCGAAGATCCGACTAAGCCTTATGATGTTCGCGATGTTATTCGTGCGCTTGTTGATGACTCCGATTTCTTTGAAATACAGGAAAAATGGGCGGCAAATATCGTTATCGGATATGGTAGAATGAATGGTAGAACAGTTGGCTTTGTTGCAAACCAGCCAATGGTATTGGCAGGTGTACTCGATTGTGATTCGTCTGATAAAGCAGCGCGTTTTATCCGCTACTGCGATGCTTTTAACATTCCTATTGTAACGTTCGAAGATCTTCCGGGCTATCTTCCAGGCGTGGATCAAGAGCATGCCGGTGTTATTCGTCATGGCGCAAAAGTGCTTTATGCATACAGCGAAGCTACAGTTCCGCGTATTACGGTTATTCTTCGCAAGGCATATGGGGGAGGGTATATTGCCATGAACTCTCGTCACTTACAGGCTGATTTCGTTTACGCATGGCCATTGGCAGAGATTGCCGTTATGGGACCAGAGGGTGCTGCAAATATTATTTTCCGTAAAGAAATTGCCGAGTCTGCAAACCCAGACGAAACACGTAAGCAAAAAGTAGAAGAATATAAGAGTAAATTTGCTAATCCGTATGTTGCGGCAGGTAAAGGCTATGTCGATGCTATTATAGAGCCGGAGCAAACACGCTTATACCTATTACATGCGTTAGATATTACTTACGATAAGGTGGCTACCCGCCCTGGTAAGAAGCATGGTATCCCACCATTTTAGAAGATGAAGTTGGTTTGAATAGCTTAAAAGATTCAAATAGTTCAAAAGATATAAACGGTTAAAGGCCTGGAAAAATTCAAATTCTTTTGTCTTTGATCTTAAAATAAATAGATATGAGTAATAGCAAAGATTGCGAAAAAAATATGCAGTCGTTAGTCATTGATGATAAAACATACGAAACGTTATATACGAAGAAGTTTTGTAATCGTAAACCATGGATTGCGCCCGACGAGCAAGAGGTAAAAACTTTTATTCCGGGAACAGTTGTTACGCTTAACGTGTCAGAATGCAGCATCGTAAAGCAAGGCGATGTACTAATGACCTATGAGGCGATGAAGATGAATAACCTCGTAAAGGCGCCTCATGGCGGAAAAGTTCAAAATCTTTCGGTTAAAGATGGAGATAAGCTTGCTAAAGGAGTTGTTATGTTAAAAATTGTACCATAATCCAGCTAAATAAGTTTTTTGAGAAAAAAGCGACTCAATTTTGAGCCGCTTTTTTTGTTTCATAAATTGCCTCTAAAAAGGGTAGAAATGCTAATTTGCTACTTAATATGGGTATATGTCAGCATGTAATTTCGCTATCTAAATGCTAAAAATATAAAAGATGGAGTATTCGTGTATTATAAATTCTTGTATCTTTGGAAAGGTGATGCTGAAAGAGTATAGAAAGACCTAGGTTAAAACCCTCATAGAAGTCTTTCATATTAAAAGCAAATCTAAAGGAGGGGTAATCATAATTTTTGCTTAACAATATGATTAATCTGGGGAAAGAGCTCCACGAAAAATTTCTAGCGGAGCTAAAAACACGAATACCCGAGAGGGGTAAACTGGCAAGCTATCTTATTGATATTCTATATATCGAAAAGGAAGCAGTATATAGGCGATTGCGCGGCGAGGTTCCTTTTACATTTGCGGAGATAGCAATTGTTGCTAAAAAGCTTAATATTTCATTAGATAGTATTCTGGAGGTTGTACCAACCTATCGTGGACAGTCGTATCGATTGTATGGTCAAGACTTCTTTAGCCTAACGGAGGTTGATTTCATACAAAGCAGAGATTATATTGCTTCAATTAAAGCGGCAAGTAAGAACGAATATTCAGAATTTGGTTTTGCCTCTAGTGTTATTCCCATGCATTTTAGCGTTCGTCATCAGCCTATATTTCGTTTATATATGCTTAAGTGGATGTATCAGTTTGGAAATCCGAGTTCGGTAATTCCTTATGCTAAAATAAATATTCTCGAAAAGTTAAGAGAGTTTCATTTACAGTATTTAAAAGAAATACAGGCAATTAAATACACCTATTTTGTATGGGATGAGCTATTGATGTTTTATATAACAAATGATATCAAGTACTTTCATAGCATACAGCTTATTAGCGATGAAGAGGTGCTACTGCTGAAAGAAGAGCTGGCAAAATTTTTAACGGACTTGGAGAGATTAACTCGGGTAGGAACTTATGAATCGGGAAATGAAGTAGAAATATACGTTTCTAATCTAAACTTTGAGACTACCTACTCATACTTAATATCCAATGACTTTGCTTTAGCAATGATAAGTACTTTTTCATTAAGTGCTACAACGTCTGTAGAGCCGGAGGCTTGCGAGAATATGCGGATGTGGTTACAATCACTTAAACGAACATCGATTAAGATCTCTACATCTGCGGAAATGGATAGGGCAAAATTCTTTAGGAAACAACGAGATTATTTAGATAGAATCTAACTGGCGAAAAAAGCAGCGAACCACATGGTTCGCTGCTTTTTGTTATAGTTCGCTTTCTTTTAACCGTTCTGAGTTTTCGGCTATTTGCAGTTGGTCGATAACCTCTTGTATGTCGCCATCCATAAAGACCGGAAGGTTATACATGGTATAGTTAATACGATGATCGGTTACACGACTTTGCGGATAGTTGTAGGTGCGTATTTTAGCCGAGCGGTCGCCTGTAGAAACCATGGTTTTACGCTGTCCCGAAATCTCATCTAAATACTTCTGGTACTCCATGTTGTAAAGGCGGGTACGAAGTTCCGCTAGCGCCTTGTCGTAATTTTTAAGCTGCGATTTTTCATCTTGACATTGTACTACAATGCCTGATGGAATATGGGTAAGACGAATTGCCGAATAGGTAGTGTTAACCGACTGTCCGCCCGGACCCGATGCGCAAAACGTATCTTTACGAATATCGTTTATGTTTAGCTCTATATCGAACTCTTCTGCCTCGGGTAGCACAACTACCGACGCGGCGGAGGTATGTACGCGCCCTTGCGTTTCGGTTTGTGGTACTCGTTGTACGCGATGCACTCCCGATTCGTATTTGAGTACTCCGTAAACGCCGTTGCCGGAAACTTTTATTACTACTTCTTTAAAACCGCCAACGGTGCCCTCGGAGGTATTGGTAACCTCAGCCTTCCAACCTTTCTTTTCGATAAACTTAGAATACATACGGAAAAGGTCGCCTGCAAAAATAGAAGCTTCATCGCCACCCGTACCGGCGCGAATTTCAAGAATAGCGTTTTTACTATCTTGCGGATCTTTAGGAATAAGCAGAAGCTTAATATCATCCTCAATCTTTGGTAGTTCTTTTTCCAGCTCATCAACCTCTGCCTTTGCCATTTCTCGCATTTCGTCATCTTTTTCGGTGGCAAGAATAGCCTTAGCATCATCGAGGTTGCTTAAAAGGTTCTTATAGCGGTCATATGCTTCAATAATAGGCTCCAGCTCCTTGTACTCTTTGTTGAGAGATACGTACTTTTTCATATCAGCAACAACATCGGGGTCGGTAATTTGCTGACCGATTTCGTCAAACTTATGCTTAACACCCTCTAGCTTGCTCAGTATAACATTTTCACTCATAGTCGTTTTGCTCCAAATTGCCTGCAAAAGTAGTAATAATATGCCTAAAAAAGAGCTGCTGAAGGTTGATATGTGTTGATTTGGTGCAAAATGAGCAAATGCTGGCTATTTTATCTCTAAAATGCTAGTCGTTATCCGAACCTATAGATATGCTGCTCTGGTTTTTCATTAAAAAATCGTTCGGCTTATCTTCGGGCATAATAATGTTGAAATTTTCCCGGAAATTTACATTATAAGAATGTTTAGTTTCAGAGAAAATTTTATCTACTTGCAATCGTTCGTCTCTAGGAAACCTTTTGACGTTCTCAGTCTGTATATCGGAAATTGCCATTTCGAAAAAAATGTTCAACGGGGAGCTGAAAATAGCTTTCTTTTTTGACTTTAAACCGAACATCTCCGCTAACATAGTTGAGGTAATATATGTCATTATCCGCTTGCTTATAAAAAATCTTATAAGACGCATGCTGAAGCCTAAATCTGTGGGTTTTAGGTATTCGTATTAGATAGTTACGGGTAGCGTCTTTCTGGGTTTATCTCAAAAGAAACACCTATTAATGTGTAGCTGTTTGTTGTAATAAAAAGCCGTCCTTTGTACAAAGGGAGTTCGATATGTTTTTTTGCTGAAAAGAAATAACATATACATCTTTATTATCTGTGCTGACGATATCTGTATGAAGATATATATATGGATTTTCTATCTCGTATACTAAAAAGAAATCCGGTAAATTCTTTATAACATCCAAGTTTAAGCAAGCCTCGATACCCGCTTTTATCTTTACAAAAATGGTATCTTTTTTTGCTCATCAAGAACATGTCTCATTTTTATAAGTTTAACCTGGCCTCTAGAGGTGTCTTGATGGTAGTAGCTATTCTTGTAATATGTCAAGTACTCCTTCCGCAACATTTACTTCTTTACCCTTATAAGTAATAATTTCCCTGTAAAAAATTGTTAAAATAGCTGATGCTGTTGAATAGTTAGCTACTCGGTTTTTTAGCATATTCTGTATAATTAGTATAGGGTTTACAGTCCTAACGGCTATTTCTTGCAAAGGAATAGCTGTTGGGGTAAGGTAAATTTTTGTGTTTTGATTAGTTAGTGCTGATATTATGAGTTCTCGATTTTCGTAACCCAAATGCGAGAATTTTATAGTGATACTATTGAGTGAATCGGGAAGTACCAGATTGAATTCTCCCCTTAGATTCGTAACAATACCGATATTTGAAGTATTAAGGCTAACAGACGCTGAAGGAATAGGTTTTTGGGTAATTTCGTCATATAAAGTTCCTTTTACTACTAAAAGTTTTTTCTTTTCTGATGCTGTGATATCTATGTGGAGAGGTGGTATATCCGATAGATACGAAACTATGTGGTTGTCTATTAATTTGGCTTTCGGCTTAGGGTTCTTGGTTATGGTATGTATAGCATTAAGTATGCTATATTCTCCCTTTTTTATTTTTACTAAATGGCGGATTTTATTCCACAACGACAGTATATGGATATATGAAGAAAAACGATGTTCCTGAAAGTTATAAATGCCTGTTGGGAATTCTCAATTCAAATTTGTTTTGGTGGTACCTAACCAACACCGGAACGATTTTGGCAAATGCTTACTTTCGTTTCAAACCGGACTATATGAAACCTTTCCCTATTCCCGTTAATATAACTAAAGATATTGAGCAAAACATGGTCAAATATGTTGATAAAATAATGGAGTCGAAAAGTAACAATTCTTCTCAATCAACTAGTATAGATGAAGAGAAAATTAATGAAATAGTATATTCACTTTATGACCTTACGGATGAAGAAATCAAACTAATAAAATCAACTACTATTTAGAAATCAGACAATTATCGTGCTTGTCGCTTTCTGTTATGACTATATCTTCTTTCTTTGCTAAGATCATATAAAGAGTAGATGTATTTGTCGATATTGTCTTCCATATCATAGGTGTCATCTTGTATGTTTTTCTCTTTCATTTTAAGTATGTAATCTACTGCTGTAATAACCTTGCTGTAAATGTCTGGAGATATAATTTGAGGCACAGGAAATGGCTGTACATAATCCGTTTTAAAAGTAAAATATCCTCCTCTCAAAACATAACCTGTATTCTGTGTAAAGAACCAAAATAACTGTGAATTTAACAAACCGAGCCCAAATTTATGGTCTTCAATTATGCCATCTTTTTTAATGTAACCATAAATTTTTGTTGTAGAATAAAATCCGCCAAAACGTAGTGTTGGAACTGATGACTGAGCGTACTAGGTTGATGAAAAAGACTAAGAGATATTTGGCGAAGATAGAGTAAAAGGTAATGGCAAATGATTATTTTTCGGTTTAACATTAGTTATCATTTTCTTTTTATTGAGGAACTATTAAATCAATCAATAGATATGTTATCAAACATGTTTTACTATTATCTTCCTTCTAGATACCACCAAATAAATAATATATTTTTATATTCACTTTAGATATATATCTACAAGTATCCTAATCATCGTATAATTATCTACTATTATTAAAAATTACGAATGAAAAAATTTATGTCCTTGATAGAAAACTGAGACGATTGATTGCTTTTGATAGGAATGGAAAGGGTATTGGAGCAGTGGGAAGATTGGGACAAGGAGTGGGTGAATATCTCAGGATTACGGATTTTGATGTTGATAAAGATGGTAATATTTTTTTGTTAGATGCAACAGGTAGTGAAAATAGGCTTTTTAAATTCGACTCGGAACTGAATTATGTTTGGACAAAATATATACCATTAGAAGTCGACTGTTTACTCTGTCTGAATAATGGGAATTTTCTGCTTGGGATTCCTTCGTGGGAAGAAAGAAGAAATGTTAAGGTGGCGGTTGTTAATCCGGATTTATCTATATTAGAGACTTACCTTAAGTATGACGAATATAAAGACGATAATTTCATGATTTCTTTTCCTACATTTTTTAAATCCAACAATTCTATTTTTTACAACCGGTCGATTGATAATCATATTTATATTTTTGATTCAGATGGGAAATTACAACGAACTGTTTATATTGATTTTGGATCTCAAAATGTCTCGCTGCCTATACGAAAAGATATAGAAAGGAACTTGGATGAGTTTAAAAATTACACTTGCATTCAGCACCTTGGAGTAGTTACAGATCGCTATATACTAGGGACTGTTTGGGAAAAACACGATGAGCGTATGTTTATTATAGATCGCAATAGTGGAATTCTATATAAAGGAGAAAAGGTCCAAGATTTTGAGAGGAGTCGTTTATTGGATTTTTATGATAATACCATTGTTTCTTACATTGACCTTCAAACTTATGAAGATATAGACAGTACAGATTTGCCGAAAGATTTAAAACAGCATGTAAAAGAAGATAATATTGTTCTTTGCCTGGATAAATTGCACTCTTGAAAAACGTAAATTCTAACACTTAATCCACACATACAAATAAACTGTGGTAAGATGTATACGTTTTTTTATAATGCAATCGTGAATGATATATTATTTTAGATTTTCATCGGTTTGAGTTAACCGATTGAGGAATAAACCTTTCGCAGAGTTTTTGAATTTCAGAAGTAACGATTTAGTAACCGTGCGTATTTCAGCGATTTGCGGTGCAATACTATCAAATAACTCACGCCAAAATTAAGCAATATTTTTCAAACTCCACGCATATTTTTTCTCTTTCTTTATCCGGTAAACACCTCCCTTATGGAAAGAATGAATTAGGCAACACTTTTTGGAGATTTACTCTTTTCGGAACGAAAAGGAAGAAATCTCCAAAAACCCGTAGGGCTTGGTGTTTCCGTTTCATTCTTGGAATATATCTTTGTGTCCGGATAAAGATAGAGTATCCTTGCCTATAAAACCCAGTAGTAAATATAGTACGGATAAACCAAGTATGTGCGATCTGTATGGGGACTTATACTATTTTTGTGGCGAGATACTTGTTATCTCAGTATATAATTCTTTAAGCCGTTTATCTCTCACGGACTTTCTAAGTTCACACTCCCAAACCACGATCACTCGCCAACCGAGGGATTCCAATTTTTCGGTATTCAGTATGTCTCGTTGCTTGTTTCGATTAAATTTAGCCTCCCAGAAATCAAGTTTGACTTTCGGCATCGTGAAGTGAGGGCATCCTTCGTGATGATGCCAGAAACACCCATGAACGAATACGACTGTATGATATTTAGGCAATACGACATCAGGTTGGCCGGGATATCGTCTATCGTTCTTCCTAAAACGTAAGCCGCGTGAAAAGAGACATTTTCGTACGATGATTTCCGGTTTCGTATCCCTACCCTTATTCCGCGACATAACGTAACTTACCACTTCTTTAGATCGCTCATCGTGAGTCATCGTCACCCCTCTTCTTGCGTTGCAAATTCGGATGCGAGCCTATTACTCAATTCCGATAATGATTTTATAAAACCGAGGCTGCTATATTCAAAATTATGGGTGAGGCTATTCCATTGCATAAAACCAAGCAAGTGTTCTCGCGCTTCGCCGTTGACGATGGTTTGTATATTAGATATATGACGCTCGGTATGCAACATCTGAGTCAAACGCGGGCTTCCGCCATTATCAATGTTGACAAGTAATCCATACTTCGCTCCCGAAACGAGGCAATAGCCTACGAGCTGCGACCACTCGCTCAATCCCGCACTTTTCACCAGTTTGACCTCTAAAATAAGAAGTTCAAACTTCGTCCCGTCCGTAACCAGAGCGAATATATCGAGGCTTAACGGTGGTACTCGTTGAGCGAACTTAACGGCACAGGAACATTCTTCAGGATGTTCTTTAATGATGCGTTGGAGATTCGATTTCAATTCGCCTATTCCCCAAAATACATATAGTTCCCGGCGATTGCTCGCTAAAAAATTGCTTTTTAACTGGGCTTCGATGAAATCCTGTATTTCCGGATAGTATGATACCTCGTTCCTATTACGCATCTCTTAAATCCTCCTCCGTAATAAGCCGAACGTTCAATTTCAGATTATTTTCAGACGAACGCATAACCAATCTTTCATAGACCGTTGGATTATCTGCCCCAATTAACGCCCCACGCCTATTTCCAACGATAACCAATGGCGTTAGCAAATCCGGTTTACGAAATAGGACGCTTAAAGCCGGATTGTCTTGGATATGTCGCGTTATAATTTTCAAATACCCTTTAGGACGCTTCCCGAACAGTTCTTCGTCATCGGCTATTATGTATGCTACCGCTTGCATAACTACCTTAATCGGATATCCATTATTTGGGTCGGTACCGTACAATCGCGAATTGGCATTGGATTGAAACGACTCCAATAATGACGATACGCTTACTGTAATATCGGAATAACTCCGTTGCGCCAACAAGGGATCGCTTGCGATGATGGCGTCTATCCGAGAGATGGAATCCCTACATTGAATAGGGAAAGGAATTATTAGTTCTCCAAGTCGCGAGAACTGACTTAATATCTTATCGCAAGGTGCGTGTTCGCAGCCAAGAACAGCGCAGAAATGACGATAATGGATATAATGCCCTCCTCTAATTTGCTCTGGCAAAATAATATCGTTCTCGGCGGGATGTACGCATGATGCCGTAACGTTCATTCTTTGTTCAGGGCATGGTAGGGCAGTGTGGGTTTGTTGTTGAAGGCTGCGATTCTCTTGCAACGATTCCGCCTTAGTCCGGAAAGCGAACGCGCCGAATTGCGTATACTGGTCAAGCAGTATGCGTAGCTTGAATCCTTTATCCCAATCGAGGTAATACGGATCGTTGGTACAGTGGATATTAGGATGATTCCAATTAACTTGGTCGGGAATGCAGTTTATGCTGTGCAACAAGCGGCAAAGGTCGCATACGAAATTAAAGTTATACCCTTTGATCTCGAATGAAAGGATTTGGTTTTCATCGGTAAACCTGCGTTGCGATTTCGCCATACTACCGATGGAATCTGCCAAACCGGCGACAAAGCGTCGCTTCAAGTTATCGTCAACCAATTGGGCACAAACCTTACTTATGTCCGCATCGGCTCGTACCTCGCCGTCACAGGAAATTCCATAGTTAGATAAATCCGCTTTTAACGCGGTCGTATCGCCATCGCACAATATATACCACACATTCGTCATCGCTTCGAAACTTACGATGAGATCGTATATGTTTCTAAACATAGGACTAACGACATTCATTATGTCGCGTGAAATTTGCCCCGCTCGTTGTGGATTTTCTAAGTACGATCCCCACTTTTTATAAGGAAGTCGTACTCTAAACACATCTTCGGCATCGCCGAAGATGCCGCCACCGATTATTAAGCCTAAAAGATACGCCTTATCTGTATTCATTGAAACCTTCGCATCCATTATCCTTTAAATACTTGATCCATAATAGCCGCCCCCACATGATAGGCTAAAGTCACAGGTACGGCGTTTCCAATGACCTTATACATTGCCGTAATATTCTTAGGCGAATCATCTATGAACAAAAAATCATCGGGAAAAGACTGTATCCTCGCGGCCTCACGAATCGTATACCGCCGGTTCTCGGTAGGATGTATAATTCCGCAGTTTTCGGGTTGTGCGGAAGCAGTCATCGTACCACTAATTTCATCGCGCGAAAAACGTCTATAAAAATTGGGCGAGCGATATTTTTTCATATCGTCCCTTATTCGCTTGAAGCGCGGAGCCAAGTGTTCGTAAGGAACATCTTTCCACGACCCGCCTTCGGGTATATATGTGACCATTTCGAGGGCTTGAGGCGACAAAGGCCAATCGACTTGATTAGGCACATCCTCTGGTACGTCAATGATATTACGAACGGTCAAATTATCGTTCTTCTGTTTTTCGGGGAAAGTAAAATTGATACCTAAATCTTTTCTGACCCCAACGAAGAATACTCTCTGCCTATTCTGCGGAACGCCGTAGTCGGAAGCGTTTAAGAGCTTATGGATAACGTTATAACCGACATGTCCGACCCTCGACAGGTCTTCGATTATAACTTCGGCTAAATTACGACCATCGATATACTTACTCGATAATAATCCTTTTACGTTCTCAAAAACGATCACTTTCGGCATTTTACGTTCAATGATCCGAAGACATTCTTTATATAGCATCCCCCTTGAGTCATGTACGCCTTTCCGATTTCCTGCGTTAGAGAACGGTTGACATGGAAATCCCGCAGTCAGTATATCTCCGTCAGGAACTTCATCTTCATTGACGCTCAATATATCTCGCCCGTCTATTTCGCCAATGTTTAGTTTGTATACAGCTTGAGCATCGGCATCGAAGTCGTTAGCCCATACGGGCTTAAATCCCGCCCTTTCGAAACCGAGGTCAAGCCCTCCACATCCCGAAAACAACGAAATGAGCCGTGGGGCGTTATCTGATTCTAACTTCTTGTCTTTCATTGCCGATTCTCTTTTTTTTGCGTATTTACGCATAAGTATATACTCTGTGCAAATTTAGTGAAAAGTTTCGTAACGGCATAAAATATTCCGAAGGAATGATGGGGTCGTTCACTGTGCGGTGAAGTTGCTCTTTGCAATCGATATTAAAAGTAAATGCCAATCTTTTTATCTTGCAATTTATACTCCTCTACCTTTCTTTTGCGTAGGTGGGATGGGCTTAATATGCGGTCTTACCGCCTGCCGGACTTCCTGATATTTCTGCTTAAACCATTCTATGATGTTCTGTCCGTTGATAGATAATTTCAATCTGTCGGAGTCCTTACTCTCCTTAAATAGTTGCAATTTGGCATCGTGCACGCTGAATGATTGATCGTGTTCGGGAGAATGGAGCTTACCTGTGAATGATAAAGATTCCCCCTTAAATAGCTGCTTAATGGTGTCTATCGTCAATCCGATACCCTTGCATAGCTGGGCTATCCGCAGACGTTCATTTAATTGAGGAAATACGCTAAGCAACAGGTTTATATCGTCCCGCGCCTTGTACGGCTCATAATCCTGTTTGAGTTGCTCTATACGGGTTTCAAGGTCGGATATTTCCTCCTCTTTCTGCTGGGTATATTCGTGCATGTTCAGAAACTTCTCTTGGGCTTCATCCTTTCGGTCGTACATATCCCGCACTTTCTCGTAAACCTCCTGTTTCTCCTCTTGCAGATACTCTATGTTTTCTTTCAGGTCTTCGTTTTGAGCAAACAGTTCTCTATAATATTGAGGCGTGGAGATATGCCGGGCTTCCGAGCCTTTGATACCCCGTTCCAATCCGTATTTCTGCATCTTCTCAGCATAGGTATCTTGGAAACGTTCCAGATTATCGCGGGTCATCACATCGTCGGCGCATAGCCTGACGGTATCTTTGGGTTTCTTACGGTATTTCTTCTTGCCGTTGTTCTCTTCCTGTTTGGACTTTCTTCTTTCACCGGTTACGATAGGAACTACCGTTGCGTGAATATGTGGTGTTTTCTCATCCAGATGCAACACGGCTGAAACTACATTGTCTTTCCCGAACGTATCCTGCAACCACTCTATATTATCCTGACACCAGTCATCTATTCTCCCCTCGTTCTGTATGCGCTGCATATCTTCGGGAGTGCCTGACAACATGACCTGCAACGCCCGTACCTGATTCTCCCTGATTTTGCGAGTTATCCCTGCGTTCTCTATGCGGTGCTGTATCGCTTGTGTGCGATTCTGTATTCCGTCCGGAAAGTCTACGAATTCTTTATTCAGGTGCGTTCGCTCCGGATCGGCGTTACCCGGCTGTACCGTCCGTTCAATATGTGCCGTTGTTCGGGCATCATTGCCTTTCGGCTTTTGTATATGTAATACGACAAATCCCATTTGTATTGGTAAATTTTAGAGTGAATAATTTACTATGATAACCGCCCGAAGCGGTGGCGGTCGAAAGACCGCTTTAGGGAGTCCAGAGGGTTTGCCCTTTGGCTTATTGGGGCATTTTTAGCAGTAGTGAAACGGATGCGTTAAGAAAATGCCCTAATAAGCTACGGCTTTTCCTTAAAAGCCCATTGGAGTCGCTGCGGTTAAACACTTATAGCAGCCTTTGTTTCATTGTATCACTCATTACAGTCGGTATAGTGAGTGATGTATAACTACTTGGCAGCATGCGGTTACTTTAGATAGCTTCACAAATATTCTTCTCCATGCCCTCCAACTTGTGCGACAGGGTTTCCATATCCCGGCTTATCTTTTGGTTGGTTATCCGGGCGTATATCTGCGTGGTCTTAATATTCGTGTGTCCGAGAATACGGCTAACGGTTTCAATGGGTACGCCATGCGATAAAAGGATAGTCGTAGCCGCGGAATGCCTTGCGACATGGTAGGTCAGCCGTGTCTTGATACCGCATTGCTTGCCTATCTTTTTCAGCTTCTCGTTACAGCTGCTGTTACTCGGGACGGGGAAAACACGGTTATCGCCCGTCAAGCCTTTGTATTTTTCAATTATACGCTTGGGAACGTCTAATAGCCGGATATTGGAGTCGGTGTTAGTCTTTCGTCTGCGGGTGATAATCCACAGGTTGCCGTCGAAGAACGTTTGCAGGTTGTCGGTGGTGAGCTTCTTCACATCCGCATACGACAAGCCGGTGAAAACAGAAAAAACGAAGAGGTCGCGCACCAGTTCGTATGTTTTGTTTTTCATCGGAGCCTCTATAAGCGTTTGTATCTCTTCTTCCGTAAGATATCCCCTATCCACGCTTTCGGGGCTGTTGATATATCCCGCGAATGGATTGAACGGCAATAAGCCTGTATTTCGTGCTATGGAAATGATATGCTTCAATACAATCATATATCCCCACACGGTATTGGTACGACATTTTTTTTCTTCCCGCAGGAAGTATTCGAAATCGTTGATAAATGTTAGGTTCAATTCTTTAAGCGGTATATCTTCCCGATGATAAGTAGCGGGAAGAAATTGCCGGATATGTTTGCAGACGGTACGGTATCGGGCGAAAGTACCCTGCGCCAGGCTATAGCCTACTTTCTTCTCAAACTCTGCGTTGTGCTGTTCGAATAGCTTTAACAACGTTTCCTGCTTCACTCCGATTCCGAGATATGCGTTCTTCAACTTGGTGGCGGTAACATAACCGTCCGTCTGCATCAGCTCCTGATAACGGCGGTTTACGTCCACGCGGATTCTGTCGATGGCGCGGTTGATTTTCCGCGCCTCCGCGCTCTTTCCCTGCGCCCGGTTGTTCTTCACATCCCACAGGCGGAGCGGAATATCCATTTCGCAGCTGAACTGTTTAACCTCGCCGTCCACCGTAATACGGCACATCAAAGGTAGGTTTCCGTTAGGTTTCTCGCCGCCCTTCTTCACGTAAAATAATATTTTGAATGTTGACCTCATAACTCAATGTTTTTTCTGGTTACAAAATTAGTTATCATTGAGTTATCTGACGGTATGAAAAACTACGCAATACGCTGAATAAAAACCGATTAGCAAATAATCTGCATCGTTATTCAAGTAACGGGATAGTAACGAAACTCCTGCTGTGTTCTGCCTAATTATGCTTTTCTGCCTTTTGCATTATAAAGCAAAACAGAGCGTAACGAACGCTGTCCCAGCTAATTCGCTACACTCTGCTTAATTATTCTTTCTGCTTAGTTGTTTATCATAATTTTACTAGTTATTGTAAATCTATTTTCTTGTATTTTTTATTGATAGGTTTTCATACAGAACAAGGCCAAATGCAAGCATGTTTTAAGTTTATACGATAAGGGAAATGAAGGTATAAATAGTACCATTTCCAGATTTCAAGAGCTTTATCCTCACATCGAATTTAATATTTCTCAGAATCAAACCGAACTCTTAGATTACACTATTTCTAACCTACAACAAAATTTAATACTTGCATTTATATTTATTTGTATTGTTTCCGCTCTTTTTTTAAAAGATCTCAGATCTCCTTTTATTATAGGCTTTAGCATGCTTATTTCGCTAATCATCAGCCTGCTATTTTTCTACCTTTTTAATATATCGCTAAACGTAATTTCGCTTACAGGGCTGATTCTGGCTCTTGGTATGATGGTAGACAACTCTATTATCGTAACAGATAATATAGGACAATATCGTCAACGCGGTTTAAGCTTGGAAGACGCTTGTGTGAAAGGAACTAACGAGGTAATCGCTCCTATGCTAAGCTCATCGCTAACAACAATTGCAGTATTTGTACCACTTATACTTCTGAGTGGAATTGCCGGGGCAATATTTTTTGATCAAGCTTTTTCTGTAGCTGTAGGTTTACTTGTTTCGTATATAACAGGTATAATCCTGCTTCCTGTGCTTTATAAAATAATGTTTTCGGCAAAAACACATCGTTTTATTAAGACTAAATTTGAAATTCAAAACAGAGAAAAAAAACAAGAGCAAAACGAACTTTTGGTTGAAAGGTATTATCGCGCTGGTATCAGCTGGGTCTTTAATCATAAAATATTAATACTTATCGTAATGCTTTCTGTGCTTCCTCTTTGTGTGCTGCTTTTTACGAGTATACCCAAAGAGCGTATGCCAGACCTTAGCCAAAATGAGTTGGTTGCGAATATATATAGGGGGTAAAACGAATCGTACATATTCTTTAACCCGGAATAAACAATATAAATAGCTATAAATTAGCCGATTAAAATATAAATTCGCCTAATGCCTCTGAAAAACAAATTGTACTTCGCTTTAATTCGAGCTTAATAATCGCCCGGCAAAACTTTAAGAACGATAGAATAGCTTTAATTACGCCCCTAAAATAGCCTGAAAACGGCGATAAAACAATAGGTTTAGCCGATTTGGTAAATGAGATGCCGGCCCCCGAAACGGGGCTTTTTTGTTGCCGATATTCTACCGACGAAAAGGGGTGTTTTTGGGTATGGGTGGACAAATGGGTGGACAAAAAACGATAAAAAAGAAGCGATAGAAATAGGCTTACCGCTTATTATTAGGTTAAAACAGGCTAAAATATAAAGATAGATACCCCTATAACGCCTATTATTTATAGGGTTTGTTTTTAATTAAAACATTGATTATTAATACGATGCTGTTGTTTTTGTGTGAAAACATTGAATTTTCCCCTATTGGGGTATGTTTGGCGACTTACTTTAATGTATTCAATCGTACACTTGCCTTAATAATCGCTACCGCCCGAATAGAGTCGGTTGGAATGTCAAGCGAGCTATGGTGCGGGTTGTGGCTTACCAATTTTATATGCCTCTCTATTTCACTTTCTTGTATGTATTTTATTACTAGATAATCGTCGTTATTCAGAGAGTAATCAATTAGGTGCATTTCTCCATATAATAAGTATTTAACATCGGTTACTTCTTTAAATATAATAATATCACCACTTTTTATTATGGGGTACATGCTATCGCCACGCGCGTATACGGCCCCATCGCACTTTGGTAGGTCGGGTATTTTAATGAAGTTAATGATGTTTTGCCGGTTGTTGCTGAATATGGCGCTTAGCCCGGCAGCAGCATCTAGCTCATATAGGGGTACCTCCTGCTCATTCCAAAATCTCTCAATAGCCTTTGATTTGTGTTGATATAACACCTCTGCTTCTCCTACCAAGTTGTTGGTTAAATTTTCTACTATACTCAATCTCTCGTTTTTGAACATATCGCCTCTTCCTGTAAGCAACCAATTTGTATCAATATTATATACCGTGCAAAATTGAGCAATTGTATCTATGCTCACATTCATTCTAAAATTCAGAATCTCTGAAAATTTACTCTTGCTAATTCCTAACGCCTCGGCAATAATAGTTTTATTAGAGGCTAATCCGCTTGCGATAACATAATTAACCGAATCTGTAAATCTCTTATTTATAGCACTTTTATTCATAACAATTTAAAATAATTCAGAAACTTCGAATAAAATTTTGAAAATCCAGAAATTTATAGAGTGGAATGAAAACATTCATGTAGAAGAAAATAAAGAACGAGTAGAAGCCCTACTTAAAGCTGTTGAAAAAGAAGTTATAGAACATTCAGCCTTAGTTGCTCAACAACAATTTTTTTTAAATAGAGAACGAGAGCAAACATCGTCTGAGGCAGAAGCGTACTTTAAAACGCCTCATGTAAATGATATATCAAGGTTAAAAGAGCATGTTGCAAATTTTATTGAAACACATTACCCATTAGCCGCTATTTCTTTTGCTCCTCCAAAAACTATTTTTGAGAAAATATTTATTGTTGGAGAAGCGGATCTAATAGCTGAGTACTATGCAAAAAACAAAGCTCAAGAGCCGGATATTTCTGAGATCAAAGCATTAGAGTTGCGGCTAACAAAACAAGCGGGAATAAAACCAACCGGCATCTCTTTTCAAAAACAGCTGAATCTACGGGTTGACATGGATAAGTTGCTTCTCTACAATGTAGCCTATAACGAGATATATAACACGCTAAAAACAGGATTCAGAGAAAATCAGGTTGCCGATATGCGTTCTTTTCAACAGAATATACCTGTTTATATTGGCGGCGAAGATCAAAGCATTCATAGCATTTTAGAACACACGTTAATCCATACACAAGTTGATGAAAAAGGAGAAAGAAATCGTTTGCCATTAAGTTTTTTCGTTTCGGTTACCTCTGCGGAAGATCTTAAAACCATTATTGCAGGGCGAAATGGAGAATATATTCCATTTAGTTTTTTTGGTGTAAATGATGTCGACGCTGTTGTGGCAAGGGTTAGAAGCGACACTCAAAATAACAGTAGCTGGGACGTCGATTTCTCCGGAAGCTTCTTTTCAAACAAAAAAATGCTACAAGAGCCGATGGTTATATTGTTTATATCAATATTACTGAATGTATTTTATATTGGCCGCTCAGTTTGAGAGTTTTCTTCAGCCTCTTATCGTTTTGCTGGAAATCCCTGTTGATATAGCAGCAGCGCTCGGCTTATTAACAATGTTAGGGCATAGCCTAAACTTAATGTCGGCAATAGGTATAATCGTAACCTGTGGTATAATAATTAACGATAGCATTCTAAAAATAGATGTTATTAACCAACTTAGGAGAGATGGAATGAAGCTGATGGAAGCAATACACGAAGGTGGAAGAAGACGCTTAAAGGCAATTATAATGACAAGCTTAACAACCATAGTCTGTATGACGCCACTCCTTTTTAGCAGCGATATGGGTTCTGAGTTAGAAAAGCCGTTGGCGATAGCAACCATAGGAGGAATGCTAATCGGAACGTTAGTCAGCTTATTTGTTGTTCCCTTGGCGTACAGGTGGGTATATAGAAAAAGGGGATAACGCTTAATTTCAACATATAAGTAATTCACTCCATGAAACGTATTATATTCGTTATGCTGTTTGTTACCGTTGCTATTTATTCAAAGTCTCAAGCAGTAGTAACATTAGACCTGAAACAGACAATAGAAATAGCAGCAGACAGTTCGTTGCAGGCTTTTATTGCAAAAAACATATACCAAGTCAGTCATTGGGAGTATCGATCGTATAAAGCAGCGAGGCTACCCTCCCTAAACTTAGATATGACACCTCTACAGTACTATCGAGACTTTACAAGGCGTTACGACTCTGATAACAATATAGACATTTACCGAGAACAACAATCGCTATACTCTTCGGCCGGTTTATCTATAAAGCAAAATTTGGATCTTACAGGAGGAACTTTTTTTATTGATTCGGAGTTGGGGTATATGAGGAATTTTGGAGATAATGCCTATACCCAGTTTACAAGTGTACCTATTCGTATAGGATACTCACAAAGTTTATTCGGTTTTAATAGCATTAAGTGGGAGAAAAGAATAGAGCCGCTAAAATATGAAAAGGCAAAAAAGACATACTTATACGAACGCGAAGGTATCTCGGAGCAGGCAACAGAATACTTTTTTAATTTAGCAATGGTACAGGCCGAATACGATATGTCCAAAGAAAACGTTGTTTCAAGTGATAGCCTTTATAGAATAGGAGAAGAGCGGTTTAAAATAATGTCGATTCCACAGGCTGATTTAATGACATTAAGGTTAGATGCCATCAATGCCCGGAATAGCCTTAAAAACACAGAAATAGGACTAAAACGGGCTATGTTTGCACTTATTTCCTTTCTTAACTTAGAGGAGAATACGCGCATACAATTAAGTCTACCCGAAGTGCCTGCCAGTATAAGCATATCAACAAATGAAGCGTTGCTACAGGCAAAAGATAATAATCCGGACTTTTTAGGATATCAGCAAGAAGCACTTGAAGCAGAAAGAGAGATTGATAAAGCAAAAAAATCGGTATTTGAAGCCTCTTTGTATGCCAGCATAGGGTTTAATCAAGTTGCCAATAATTTCAGGAAAGCATATCAAGATCCATCACAGCAAGATATTGTAAGTATTGGTCTTTCGGTTCCTATTATTGATTGGGGGGTGCGGAAAGGTAAAGTAAACATGGCCCGGAATAATCTTAACGTTGCCCGAATCTCTAGTCAGCAAAAAGAAAAAACGCTTACAAACGACGTTATAATGACGTTGAGTGACTTTAGTATCCAAAAAGACCTTATTGAAAGCGTGGAAGAGGCTGTGGATATTGCCCTTGCGGCATATAATAGGTTTAAAATTGGTAAAGCAGACATTAGCGGTCTTACGCTCTCATTAAACAGGCATAAAGAAGCACAAAAGAACTATATCTCGGCATTAAAGAACTATTGGTTAAGCTACTATAAAATACGTAAGCTAACTTTATTTGATTTTGAAAAGCAGGAAAAGCTTTCTGTTGAATTTGATCGTAAGTATGGGCTATAAGCGAAATTCTTCTTTCTCTATTATAATTATATTTGTTTGCCTAGCTATTGTTGGTTTAGCGTTAATTCCGCAGCTATCGGTAAAGTTCACGCCTTCACGACAAACTCCTCAGGTTAACATTAAATTCTCTATGCCCGGAAACTCTCCTCGAATAATTGAGATGGAGGTAACGTCAAAACTAGAGGCTATGCTGAATCGTATAAAGGGAATAGAAAAAATAAGTTCAACTTCCGGGAATGGTTGGGGGCGTATAAGTGTTCGTTTAAATAAGCATGCAAATATTGATGCGGCCAGGTTTGAAATATCAACGACTATTCGACAAACGTGGCCATCACTTCCCAAAGGTGTTAGTTACCCAACAATCGCAGTCAGCCGGTCAGATTCTAATGCAAGCCTACCTTTTCTAACATATACTATCAATGCGCCTGCTAACGCAATCGACATACAGCAATTTGCAAAGAGCAATATTGGCCCGAAGCTCTCACAAATAGAAGGAGTACATAAAGTCGAGGTGTACGGGGCCCAACCTATGGAGTGGCTATTAGAGTATGATTATGAACAGCTAAACCAGTTGAATATTACAGTTCAAGATATAGAATCGGCTATCCAAAACTATTTGCGCAAAGAGTTCTTGGGAGTAGCGGCTATACATTCAGATTCAAGCAATAAACAATGGCTTAGAGTTGCTCTAAGCTCAGAAGAAAATGTGAGCGAAAGATTTGATATATCAAAAATTCAAGTCAAAAATATAAACGGTAAACTCATATTGCTAAATCAACTGGTCGGCGTATCTTATATAGAGTCGAAAGCGCATAGCTACTATCGAATTAATGGTCTAAACTCTATATATCTTTCTATTACAGCAGAAGATTACGCAAATCAGCTGAAGTTAAATAGGAAAATAAAACAAGAAATAGACGCTTTAAGAACGTCATTCCCTATAGGATATGAGCTATATGTAAACTATGATGCTACAGAATATATAAATACTGAATTAAATAAGATTTACTATAGAACAGGCTTAACTCTACTTATCTTACTACTATTTGTTGCTTTAATTTATCGTAGTATCAAGTCTCTATTGCTCATATTTATTTCATTGTTTGTAAATATTGCTGTTGCTGTTATATTTTACTACCTGCTTCGGTTAGAAATACAGCTGTATTCGTTAGCCGGAATAACAATTTCTCTAACTCTCATAATTGATAATACAATTGTAATGTCTGATCAACTGATCAGGCAGAAAAACAGGAGAGCGTATATGGCCATACTGGCAGCAACAATTACAACGATTAGTGCTCTTGGTATTATCTTTTTTTTAGAAGAAAAACTACGGCTAAATTTACTTGATTTTGCATGTGTTGTAATTGTAAACTTGGCTGTTTCATTAGCTATTGCATTGTTTCTCGTACCGGCTCTTATTGATCGATTAGGCATACAAAAAAAGAGTAGAAGAAAGACGAAACTATCAGTTAGAGCAGGGTTTCTTAGATTTTTCAGAAGTAAACGAAAGTATGTTTATCTCAATAAATTTTATGCCATTTTCTGCCGTTTTACATGGCGTTGGCGTTTTATTGTTGTTGCTGCTCTTATACTAAGTTTTGGATTACCTGTTTTTCTGCTACCTGATAAAGTCGAAAAAGACGATGACTGGGGTAAGTTATACAATCAAACACTTGGGTCTGATTATTACAAAGAAAAACTAAAGCCATACATTGATATAATATTTGGAGGAAGTTTGCGTTTATTTGTACAAAAAGCATATGAAAGGTCATACTTTGTAGATAGGAGTGAAACAACTTTACTTGTGACAGCTACGTTGCCAAATGGCTCTACAATAGAACGAATGAACCAACTAATACAACAAATGGAGCAGTATATAAGCCAGTATAAGGAAGTTAAACGGTTCCAAACACAAACAGATAACGCTCGACAAGCAAGTATCAACATCCAGTTTACGAAAGATGCGGAGTTCAGTAATTTTCCATTTCAACTGAAGTCTAAACTTATATCTCGTTCTCTTCAATTAGGGGGGGAGTTGGAGTGTTGTAGGCTTAGGAGAGGTCTTTTCAAACGATGTCCGCGAATCCGCAGGCTCATATCGGGTTCAAATGTTTGGCTTTAACTATGATCAACTAATGGAGTATGCTGAGGGATTTAAGAGCAAACCGCTTGATTATCACCGTATTAGAGAGGTTTCCATCAACTCCGAAATTAGTCATTTCAAAGACAGCTATCAGGAATTTGTTTTCAATATTAACAATGAACAACTAATTGCGGCTAATATCTCCCCTATTCAACTATTTTCTTTTTTAAATACATTGTTAGGCAAGGATATTTATATTGGGCAAATACAAGGAGAAGAAATTAGCCTACAATCAAAGCAGTCAAAAGAGTATGATTTATGGAATATCTTACATCAACAATTCAACGTTGGTGCTAAAGCGTATAAACTTTCAGAATTAGCCAATGTACAAAAAAACCAAGGTCCTCAAAGAATCGTAAAAGAAAATCAACAATATCAGATTTACATACAGTATGAGTATCTCGGTAGTCAAATACAAGGACAAAAAATTTTAGAAGGACTTATAGAAAAATATCAACAAGAATTGCCTTTAGGTTATTCAATAAAAAATATTGAAAATTATGGATATTGGGGAAAAGAGAGCAGTAAACAGTATGGTTTACTGCTTCTTGTTTTTATTATAATTTATTTTTCTTCCGGCATTTTATTTAATTCATTAAGACAACCTTTGGCTATAATTTTTGTCATACCTATTTCTTTCATTGGTATTTTTTTAACCTTTAGCCTTTTTAACTTGAATTTTGACCAAGGAGGATTTGCTTCTTTTGTCCTTCTTTGCGGAATATCGGTAAATGCTAATATTTATATTCTAAATCAATACAACAATATTTGTATTGCCAAACCTCATATTAGCAAGTTAAGGGCATACATTAAAGCGTGGAATATCAAGATTACTCCCATATTCTTAACTGTGGTATCTACTGTTTTAGGGTTCATTCCCTTTATGGTTGGCGAGCATAAAGAAGCGTTCTGGTTTCCATTGGCCGCCGGGACTATTGGTGGGTTAACAATGTCATTACTCGGAACATTTCTCTTTTTACCTTTATTTACGGGGATTGGGAAGAAGAAAGTTAACCCATAAATCGCCTACAACAGCCAAAAATACAAAAAGAAAGTTTACTTATTAAATAGTCCCTTTTTCTCGGCCACGTAAAGTAGATTCGCATTGTTTAAGATAAGCATATCCTAATGGGTATTTAGACTCCAGTTTTTGCTCGGTATATAACGTTGCTAAATCATCATCTCTTTTATAGGGAAAAATAACAAACTTATCACTCCTAACTGGTTCATAACAATGCACATCCTATTCTTTTAATAAAAACTTAACCAAATCTCGTTCAATCTTTACCCTATTATCTAAATATTTAGATAGCCCTATTACATACTGGTCGTCAGACTTACATTCATACAAGAAATAAACGTCGTCTTTGCTTGTAACGAGACCTGAAATATTTTATCAAAAATGTCGCTAATTCTTCTCAGTTGCTTATTGAGCTTATTTAAAATAGCCAATATAGAACCATCTGATAATATCCATGAATCTTCGGAAAAATTATCGGAAGATATTTTATTGAATGACTCTATGCTGAGTTTATTAAGCCACGTATTTAATTCTGTACTCGTAGTTATTTCCTCATCTATCTCTAAATACTCAAGGATATTACTATTTCTCCTAAACCATTGTAGCCCGGTATAAGTAGATACATCAAAAACCATAAACGAACCGGAATTAATTATTTTGGCTATGGAGTTATTAGCGGAAACTACTTTCCTTAACCCCTTTCCAAAAGCGGCGTTAGTCCATTTACTGGCATTATAAAATTGACATAAGCTTCATCCTTTACTAATCTTAAAGCTTTTTCCGTAAATAGAGCATATAAATCATAAGAGCCAGTTGCGGAAATATAGATGCTATTATACATATCTGCCATTGCGGGATCATTATCTCTAATACCCTGAATCCTCATGTATGGAGGATTACCAATAATTGCATCAAAACCTACATAGTCTCCGTCATCATTAAGTACTTCAGGAAACTCTATGCGCCATTCTAACGCATTCTGGAATATCTTATTATTTTTAACTTCATAAATGATAGACTTGTATTTGTCAATCATCTTTTGCGCTTCTGTCGTTTTAGTTTTTAATACCTTTTGTTTTTTTGGGGTAAGTTCAAATAAATTGGGATAATTGTATTTTGATAACTCTTTTTGCCATTTTATGAGATTACGGGAATTTTTATCATTTCGTCCTATTTCTATTTTACAATAATATTTACTTTTGTCATTCCGAGAATAGTTAGGGGTTTTAGCTCAGTAGATGTACCGCTCAGTTCGATATGACGGTATTTATTATTACAAGTGTAATAGATAACCTTTTTATCGACGATTGCCGTATCCATAACGAGTTCTCCCGCTTAACATTTTACGACTAACGCATAACATTTACTACAATGATACAGAAATCAACCATACAGTTCTTGAAAGAGCTGAATAAAAATAACTATCGCGAATGGTTTAATGAAAATAAACCCCGCTACGAAGCGGCAAAAGAGAATGTTATTGAAGTAGTTGCCGAGCTGATTAAAGAAATAAATAAGTTTGAACCTTCACTTGGCTATCCAGAGCCTAAGAAGTGCCTGTTTCGTATCTATCGGGATGTAAGGTTCTCTAAGAATAAAGAACCATATAAAACAAATATGGGGGCTATTATTGGTCCCGAAGGAAATACTAAAACGTTGAAATCAGGTTACTATCTGCATATTGAGCCGGGGAGCAGCTTTGTGTCGTGTGGCGTTTATATGCCTTTACCTCCCGTGGTAAAGGCAATACGTACGGCAATTGACGAAGACTTTGGAACATTCAGAACGATTATAAATAACAAAACGTTTAAAAAGTATTTTGACGATTTATCACGAGAAGACGATGCGCTACAGCGTGTACCTCCGGGTTTTGATAAAAACTCTCCTGCTGCCGAATATCTTAAGTTGAAAAACTTTTATGTGTTTTATCAGTTTACAGATAAAGAGTTGGAGAGCGAAGATTTTGCAAAAAATGCGGCAAAAGTATTTAAGGCAACAAAGCCATTTAACGATTGGCTTAATGCTATTATAGAAGATGTGGAATTTTAAATTGGGGCTATGAACAGCCGTTGAACACAAACAATAGAAACAGCTATGTTTATTTTTATGTTATTGCTTTTTGTGCTGGCATCATCTTATATTTTTATTGGAGGATGGCGGGTACTACCCCCAATGCTTAGTATTCGCATTATTTATACAACCCTTTTTGTTTTTCTTACTTTCGGGTATTTACTCGCTTTTATGTTCAGGGGCTCGTTGCCGCTTTGGTTTACCAATTTTGTCGGTGTTGTAGGGCCTACATGGATGATAGCTATTCTTTACCTCTTCATGGCAGTTGTGCTAATAGACCTATTGCGGTTGGCAAATCATTGGTGGCGTTTCTTTCCCTCGTGGGTAACGGCAAACTATGCAAAAACGAAGCTTATTACCTTCTTTTCCGTTATTGGTCTTATCAGCCTTATTTTTTCGTGGGGTTACTATAAGTTTACACATCCTACCATTAATAGAATAGAAGTCAGGGTTGATAAACCTGCAATGGGCGATAAAAAAGAGCTTCGCATTGTTCTGGCAAGCGATTTTCACCTTGGTAATGTTATCGGTAAGAGAAGGTTGGCAAAATTCGTAGAGCTGATAAACGCTCAAAATCCCGATATTATTTTGATCTCCGGAGATATAGTAGATGGAGATATACGACCTGTTATCGCGAAGAATATGGACGAGGAACTACGGAAGCTGGAAGCTCCATTGGGGATATATGCCGTACTTGGTAATCATGAATATATTGGAGAGTATGCCAGAGGAAAAATTGATGCTACTATTGACTATATACAAAAATCGGGCATACAGGTATTGAAAGACGAAACTCTTGATGTCGGTGATAACCTTACAATTGTGGGGCGTGACGATAGGACGAACCGTAACAGAAAAGAGCTGCATGAACTGACGGATAGCCTAAATAAACAACGTACAATCATTCTTCTCGACCATCAACCGTACCATTTAGAAGAGGCTGAAGAATGCGAGGTTGATTTTATGTTTGCGGGACATACTCATAAAGGACAGATATGGCCTATCTCCTGCTTTGTAACCCGTATGTACGAAGTTGCGCAGGGGTATAAGCAGAAAGGTAATACTCATATATATGTGTCGGCAGGTCTTGGGCTCTGGGGACCTCCATTTAGAATTGGCACCGAATCGGAGCTATTGGTTGCTACGGTTATTTTTAATTGATAATGCTTGCGATTGATAAAGAGGCTTTTACTAATGAGTGCGCATTTAAGACCTCGCGTAGCGGGGGTAAGGGTGGACAGCACGTAAATAAGGTGGAGACAAAAGTTGAGCTGCTATTTGATGTCAGCGGCTTAAAGTTTTTTTCAGATGAGCAAAAAGAGCTTTTACTTCAAAAATTGGTAACACGAATTATTGACGGAGCCATACTTCAGCTTACATCCAGTACCGAACGTTCTCTGCTAAAAAATAAAGAAATTGCAGTAAGTAAGGCGATTGAGTTAATCCAGAAAGCCTTGAAGCCCAAAAAGCCCCGTAAGGCAACTCAACCTACCTTTGAGTCGATCGAAAAAAGACTCTCAGATAAACAGATGAAATCTATGAAGAAACGGATTCGGAAACGTTTGTTTTAAGTTCTGTAATCCCGCAGATAATTTCTTTAGAACAAAGTTAACCATTGTTGTTTTATCCCAAAATTTTCGATTTTCGTTATATATCTTTAGAGTTACTATTTAGTAATCTTAGAGCTATATAATATTTATATAGCTGATAACCACATCTTTAATTTGATAGTCAATGATGATGATTTTTCAATCGACTACTCTACCTATTTTCTCAATTATTATGCTTTTATAATGACGCCCCCTGATTAAACTTTATGTCGTTGAAATAAACCGTATAAAAAATATCGATTTCCCCCTAAATTTTAGGGGTATTGATAAAATAATGTATATTTTTGTGGCAAATTCCTAATTTAAAACCATCCACAATGAAAGATTATGCAGTTTTACGTTTTAATGCTTTAAAAGAGCTGGGACACCGTAAGGTAGAACGTTTTTATCAGGAAGAGGGTAAAGTGACTGATTACTTTGCGATTAACGTTTTCGACCGCGAAAAGATGCGCGCCTATTTCACAGCAGGGGCTTTTGAGGCTGTAGCCGCAGCTATCGACGAAGGAAAAAAGATAGATCGTAAAGTGGCAGATCAGATTGCGGCAGGGATGAAGACATGGGCTATTGAGCGTGGAGCGACCCACTACGCGCATTGGTTTCATCCGCTAAATGACGCTACCGCAGAAAAACACGACGCTTTTTTCGAACCTACCAAAGATAGCAAGCTTGTAGAGAATTTTAAAGGAGAGCTGCTGGTGCAGCAAGAGCCCGATGCGTCAAGTTTCCCCAGCGGCGGGTTGCGTAATACTTTCGAGGCTAGAGGCTATACCGCGTGGGATCCATCATCGCCGATATTTATTGTAGATGGAACGCTTTGTATCCCTACCGTTTTTGTTTCATATACAGGCGAAGCCTTAGATTTAAAAACTCCGCTTTTAAAATCGCAGCAGGTAATTGATAAAGCGGCTACGGAGGTTTGCCAATATTTTGATAAAGAGGTTACTAAAGTATATCCTACGTTAGGTGTTGAACAGGAGTATTTTGTTGTTGACGATGCTATGTTTAACGCTCGTCCTGACCTTATGCTTACAGGGCGCACGCTTATGGGGCATACATCAGCAAAAGACCAGCAGCTGGACGATCATTACTTTGGCGCTATCCCCATGAGAGTATCGGCATTTATGAAAGATTTTGAAACCGAGTCATATAAGTTGGGAATTCCTATTAAAACAAGACATAACGAGGTGGCGCCGCATCAGTTTGAGTTTGCGTCTTCGTTTGAAGAGGCAAATTTGGCGGTAGATCATAACCTATTGGTAATGTCGTTAATGAAACGTATTGCTAAGCGCCATAGACTGAAAGTGCTTTTTCACGAAAAACCATTTGCCGGAGTAAACGGTTCGGGTAAGCATTGTAACTGGTCGTTACGTACAAATACAGGAAAAAATCTTCTGTCGCCGGGTAAAACACCTCGCAATAATTTGCAGTTCCTCACATTTTTTATCAACACCATCTGTGCCGCACATAACCACGGATACCTAATGATGGCTAGCGTTGCCAACCTTTCCAATTCATACCGTCTGGGAGGGCATGAAGCGCCACCCAGCATGTTGTCGGTATTCTTAGGGCAAACGCTGTCGGGCGTTCTCGACTCTTTGGAGGAACGTGTGAGCGAAAAGAAAATGACTCCCGATGAAAAAACGGAGCTTAAGCTGGATGTGGTTGGTAAAATTCCCGAAATTTTGCCCGATAATACCGACCGTAACCGAACATCGCCTTTTGCTTTTACAGGAAACAGGTTCGAATTTAGGGCTGTAGGTTCATCTTGTAATCCGGCGTCTCCCGTGCTTATTATTAATGCTGCGGTAGCCGAACAGCTGGTACGTTTTAAAAATGATGTCGATAAGCTGATAACAGATGGTGTAAAGAAAGACGAAGCAATCTTTCAAGTGCTTCGTAGCTATATAATCGAATCGAAGCCTATCCGTTTCGAAGGTAACGGTTACAGCGAAGAATGGCACGAAGAGGCGAAACGCAGAGGGCTCAGAGAAATTAACGATATACCCGAATCGTTTAAAGCGTTTTTGCTACCCGAATCGCAAAAGATGTTTAACGAAACAGGGGTACTATCAAATATAGAGCTTGACGCTCGCTTTGAAATTCGTAACGAAACTCTGGTAAAGAAGCTACAGATAGAGCAGCGTGTACTTGGAGATATGGCGCTAAACCATATCATTCCTACGGCTATTCGTTACCAGAATTTACTGATCGAAAACATTAAGGGGTTGAAAGAAATATATACATCAGAAGAGTTTAAAGAGTTTGCCCAACCTCAGCTTCGGACATTAAAGCGGATATCAAGGCATATTAAAGATTTGCGCGAAAAAGTTTACGAAATGGTTGATGAGCGAAAAAAGGCTAACCTGATAGAAGATATAGAAAAAAGAGCAAAAGTATATTGGAATAATATCTTTCCATACCTCGATAGTATTCGTTATCATATCGATAAGCTAGAGCGTATTGTTGATGATTCGCTTTGGCCCCTGCCAAAATATCGCGAGATACTGTTTCTTCATTAATAGCTAGAATAGCCAAATTTTATTTTAAGCTAAGTCTGATAGAGCGGCTGTTCTATCAGACTTTTATTTTAAGATTTGATTTAATTTCAAAAATAAATGCCTCTAATCGCTTTTTATCTTCTTTATTGTGAGCATTTCTGTATTGACTTACCGCATCTTTATATTCTGATATAGAAATATTTAGCCCTTTTATGATAGGCTTTAAATCTTCTTCCAGCGAAAAACGACTAATAGGTGAGTTTCCTCACTTAATATTAATATCAATACTAGGAAGAGTTTCCAGCCCATTAGTATCCGATCCTATAATAAGTATGTTTTAGGAGCTCTACCCAGAGCCTAAGTTGACATATTTTTACCGAATTCGGATTTATATCTACTCCAAATAAACAGTTCTCGATAATTATCTGTTTTTCATGAAATAATGTTTCTTGAACTCTTTGGCTATCATGATTATGCGGAATATACTTGAATATGCTAAATTCATTGTCACTAACAATCAACTCGTCATTTTCAACAGATATTTTATAATCTCTGAGGCGTTTCCCATTTTTATCAATTAATATACCTAACTCACACTTAGAAGAAATCATTTCATTGAGTGCAGAGACTAAAAAGTGACCGGACCCTACAGCTGGATCGCATATTTTTATTGGACATTTTTCTTTTTGTCGCACATTAAAAAAAGCATTCCCCTGAAGTATAACTTCTCGTTTATCTTCTGCAAAATGAGGCGGATACTGTATAGAAGCTTGCTCGTCAAGAAAAATAATAGAACCATCTTCTAATGTGGTAGCAAGTGTCGGAGCATCTTTTTCGTTATATATTGCTAATAGTCCTGTACTATCCGGCTGTATCATAAAAAATGTTGTAGCTACACCGATGCATATGGCAATAGCTGCCGCTGTACTCCGCCATACAATTTGACGTTTACGACTTAAAGTCTTTTTATATGGTTTGCTACTTAATAGCCCATCTTGCTCTATACGGCGATAGAGCTTTTGCCATGTCTCATCTACTATTTCGTTTTTCTGTTTCACGCTATTCTATAATGTTCGGTTATACTTTTCTAACTCTTCTCGTAAAGTTTTATACGTTTTTGTCATTTCTGCCTCAACGGTTTTGATAGACAGAGATAATATCTCCGCTATTTCTTTATATTTTTTCCCCTCGTATCGATGCATCTTAAAGATTATATAACGACGTTCGGGTAGCTTTTCTAATGTATAGGTTAGTATATTTTGCAATTCTTTTTGTTCCAGCTCTTCTTGGGGGGGGGTATCTTGCTCTGTTTGAATTGATGATAAGGTATATTGACGATATTTTTCTCGAACATTGCAATGTTCAATGTGCTGGAAAGACTTGTTCTGAACAGTTTTGTATAAATAATTTTTGATTGAATAGTGTATCTGAATGTTCTCTCGTTCCTTCCACCAATAATAAAATAGATCCTGAACAATTTCTTCTGCAACGTCTTGTTTCTGGATTATGCTGAGCGAAAAATAATAAAGAGGGAGATAGTACTGGCGAAAGATATCCTCGAACGCTTTAATATCTCCTTCTTTTATTTTTTTACAGTAAACCTATCGTTGATCATAGCGCTGCTATGTATATTCTTACTGTTTAACTTTTTTACGTAACTTATTTACTGCCGACTCAAGCGATTCTGTCGGCTCTATTATATTGAAATCTTCCCAAAAGTTTTCATCATAGAAGTTGGCAACTTTATCAGACAACGAATGCTTTTCGTTAAAGGCTAACCTAGCCGGTATTTTCTCTACATCCTGATCATTTATGTCGGTTATTACCATTTCTGCTACAATTAAATAGTTTGATCTAAAAATCTTTCGTTTCCAATCACATTTAAAGGTTAGCTCAGTTCGCATATAGTTAAGGTAGCTCACATGTCCCTGTCGTTTATATGTTACTTCGTACGAAAGACCTTCGGGTTTAAAGCGTAGTCCATAAGGCTTCTTTTTAAGCATAACTTGTGTAGCTTTGTTCTCATCATCCATGCTAAGGTTAGCCTCTACTTTTGTAAAAGTAAGTGTTTCTTCGTCAATATATAGTTTGCCATAAAGTAGAGCATAGCTGACAATAACCTGAGGACGGAAGTTTACTATGTAGTGAGGGCGTCCATCGATCATTACAGAGCCAGATAAAGAGAATTTATAGAGGTATAGTACACCCGGATCTGTTAGTAAATCCCAGGTTCTTACAGCATCTAAGTACACTGAAGTAGTTGGACCTCCTTGCAGTTTAACTATTAATGTGTCACTTGCTTTTGGGCTTAACAGCTGTCGCCCTTTAAAAATCTGAACTCTATCGTTACCTCGTTCTTGTGAATAAGATGTTTTGTAAGAATATGTTATTGCCTCTGAAATATTAATATAGCTGTTCCTTTTCTTTATAGTTTCTCGGTAAAAGCCTGTAAGCATGTTTGTTTTTGGGCTATAGTTATCCCCAATTCTTTCAATTGCTTTTTTTACCAATGCTAAAGCTTCTGTTCCAACTACTGCCCCCTCTATAGAATATTCTATAGAGTGCAATGTTATTTTTACGTTTCGCATATCGTTATTGGTAATTGCAAACTCTTGGCTTATGTATCCAACATGGGAAAAAACCAGCTTAGTTGCCCCTAAAGATTTTTTTACTTTAATAGAAAATACACCGTCGGCATTAGTTATTGTTGTAATATTAGTGCTTGATACAGCAATAATTACATTTTCCAACTTTTTGTTGGTATCAGCATCTCTTACCTCGCCGCTTATTGTTATGTAGTCTAAACCATTTTGCGCTTTGGCCGGGATAATAGAAACGAAAAGAAGCAATGCTGCTGTAATGAATTGTAGATATTTGGGCTTCATAGCTGTAGGAATTAAATGATGAATAATAAGAAATATCCTGTCCTACTATTAAGATGGTTAAGTTAGTAAAAACTCTATAGTAAAAAATTTATTTTAACATCGGAAAATAAAAAACCGACTGTTAAACACTCGGTTTGTAGTAATCTCTTATAGAAAGTTCATTCCTCAAAGTTTTGTTTAATACGGTCGGCAATGTCAAGAAATTGTTCTGTAGTCAGTTTTAGCTTGGGACGCTTAAAGTCAACATCGGTTTCGCTGTTTAGTGGTATTAAATGAATATGAGCGTGGGGCACTTCTAAACCCAATACAACCATTGCTACCCGTTTACAATCAACAGATTTCTTAATAGCCTTCGCAATTTTCTGAGCAAAAAGAGTTAAACCTGAAAGTGTATTTTCATCAAGATCGAAAATATAATCTACCTCTACTTTAGGTATAACTAAGGTATGTCCTTCGCATAGAGGGTTGATATCTAAAAAGGCATAGTAGTATGCGTCCTCAGCCACTTTGTAGCTGGGAATCTCGCCGCTTGCTATTTTGCTGAAAATGGTTGCCATGGTTATTTTATAAAGTTATATCAAGAATCTCAAGCTTTATTGTACCGGAAGGTATTTTTACATCTACTATTTCGCCTACTTTTCTACCTAGTAGAGCCTGAGCAATAGGGGTGCCAACGGATAGGCGACCTTCCTTAAAGTTAGCTTCCGATTCGGCTACTATCTGATATTCCATAATAGCTTTAGTACCTACATTTTTCAGCTTAACACGGGTCAAAATCTGTACTTGCGAAATATCTATTTTCGACTCATCCATAACGCGAGCCTTTGCGATAGTTTCTTCCAGTTTTGCGATTCGCATCTCTAGAAGCCCTTGTGCTTCTTTGGCGGCATCGTATTCTGCATTTTCCGATAAGTCTCCCTTATCACGTGCTTCTGCTATTTGAGCAGATATAAGTGGGCGTTCGCTCTTTAGCTTTTCGAGGTCTGCTTTTAGTTTCTGAAGACCATATTCGGTTATATAAACTACTTTACTCATAGCCTTAATTTTATCTATAAACAATAAAAAAGAATCCCGACGGCATGAATCGGAACTCTGAATAGGACAAAGGTAGTAAATTTTTTAATTGGATTCTACTAAAAATATGTTCTTTAGTCTAAAAAATGGTCGGTCAATAACCATTTAGCTTCAATAAGCTTAAGTATGTCCAACTTGGGGCGAAAATATATATATTTGTGAGAGAATAATATTAAAATATGGGGAAGATTCTTCAAATAGCATGTTGTCTTGTTGTGTTTAGTGCCTTTATTGCTTGCGATAAAGACGAAGTTGATAATAAGATTCCTTATGTAAGGGTTGATTTCCGTTTTTACCCTTATACTACCGATAGCGAGCTGGCTTCTTATGGCGGGATTAAGATGTTCAGCAGGCAAGGATATAACGGAAATGGAGTATTTGTTTGCCAGTTTAGTATGACTGACGAACCTTTATTTATGGCGTTTGATGCTACTTGTCCTTTAGAGCAGGATACAGGATTTAAAACAGCTGTAAGAATAGACGAAGGAAGCGTTCTTAAGCTTAAGTGCCCCAAATGTGGTACAGTATTCGATCTTAAAAACGAAGGTAGGGGAGGCGGTACAAGGCTTACCCGTTATGGTATTCGACCGCTTGGGTATAAAATCTACTATCAGGTTTATAGCTAAGGCGGTATCCAGAAAAGAGCGGATTTAAAAGCGGCGTAAATATGTTTTCGTCCTTTTTTAGACAGAAAAATTCATTAACTATAAATACATTTGAAAACTATGGAAAAAAGTGTAAAAGGAACTAGAACGGAACAAAACCTGCTAAAGTCGTTTGCGGGCGAGTCGCAGGCTTTTCAACGTTATACAATGTTTGCAAAGCGAGCACGTAAGGAAGGCTACGAACAGATTGCCGCTTTATTTGAAGAAACAACGTCTGATGAAAAAAGACATGCGCAAGTATTCTTTGAATTTCTTGAAGGCGGACCGCTTGAAATTACAGCTAGCTATCCTGCTGGATATATAGGAACAACTCTCGAAAACTTACAAATGGCAGCAGATGGCGAACTAGAAGAATGGGATGTACTATACAGCGAGTTTGGCAGGATTGCCGAAGAGGAAGGTTTTAAGAAAATCGCATCTAAGTACAAGCTTATTTCAACCGTAGAAAAGCGTCACGAAGAGCGCTACCGTAAGCTGAAAGAAAATCTTGAAAAAGAAATCGTATTTAAGCGCGAAGGCGGCGGAAAATGGAAGTGCCGTGTATGCGGATATACTCTTGAGGGAGAAAAGGCGCCTAACGTTTGCCCGCTTTGCGAGCACCCACAAGCATTCTTCGAGATACTAGCAGAGAATTTTTAGAATTCATCTCACCTCGTTTTAAAGTGAGAGAGTATTTCCTTTTTTGAAAGAGAACCGGGGAGGGACTTTTCTAATATTTATTTTAGACAGCCTCTCTTTAAGACTATTGCAACTTTATTTGCTAAGGAAGTATGTCTGTTATCATTATCATAAGCGGCCGGACTCCCTGAACAACGTAGTTATCGTTTACTTGTATTGGAACAATAACCCCATTCTCATTTCGTTTTATGGTAGCCGTACTTCCTGTTACGTTCGGTCCCAGAACTACCGAATAATC
>JAIRNF010000026.1 GCA_031258195.1 Prevotellaceae bacterium | reverse complement strand
ATTCTAATATTACAACCATACGATTTGGGTTATTGTTTTTGTAATATTATCAAATCTTAAAGATAGCTGATTTTCAGTGACTATACTATCTTTTCTGATATCAGAAATATATTCTTTTACACAGCTCGCAACAAACTCGGCAAGTTTAACTGGCACTGCATTTCCAATAATTTGTTCTGCAATCACTTTTGCTCTGTCTTCTCCGTCAATCTCGAATGGATAACCGCGAGAAGGGTACTTTTTGAGCTTAACCTCATAGGTTGCTTTACATTCGGGGCAGGTTGTCGGTATCATAAGGTTAGGGTTTAGGACTATTTATTCTTCAATTCTGTCTAGTAACTGTTGTTGAATTGTTTTGGTAGCCTTCGCTCCCAGATCTTTTAAACGCTGCGTACGACCTATGATAGTATCGCCTTTACGTGGAGACTCAAAGAGCTTTTTCATGGCTTCGACATACTCTTTTTTAGCATCATCAAGCCTTAACCCCACTTTGGTAAGATCCTCCATAAAACCCACAAACTTATCATATAAAGCACCTCCTTCTTTTGCTATCTCTAATACGTTTTTTCGTTGATTTTCCCGTTTCCAGATAGACGAAACGGTACGCAAAGTAGCTAAAAGCGTAGAAGTTGATACTAGTCCGATATTACGGCTCCACGCCTTATCCAGTAGGCTTGTATCTTCTTTTAAAGCAAGGGTTAACGCGGCTTCTAACGGGACAAAGAGAAGCACATAATCCGGAGCATTAATACCATAGAGGTTGTGGTAATTTTTACCTCCCAAATCCTGAATATGGCGGTTAAGGCTACTAATATGTTCGGTAAGATAACGGTCGCGCTTAGCCTCGTCTTCTTCGTTGTAGTAATGCTCGTATGCGGTAAGCGAAACTTTAGAGTCTATAACAAGATTCTTGCCCTCGGGTAGGTTAATAACGCAGTCGGGACGAACATTCGCGTTGTCTTCCGTTTTATAGTTTTCCTGTAATAAAAAATGTATGCCTTTTTGTAGCCCTGCCTTTTCGAGAGTCAGCTCCAGCTGAATTTCTCCCCAATCGCCTTGCGTTTTCGAATCGCCTTTAAGTGCTTTAGTAAGCTTATTAGCGTCTTCGCTTACCTGCGTGTTTAGCTTCATCATTTGCTCAAGCTCTTTGCGCAGCGAGGCTTTTTCACGAGTTTCCTGATTATACGTATCCTCTACTTTTTTCTCGAACAGCCGTATCTTCTCTTTTAATGGAAAAAGGATATCGCCAATTTTCTTTTCGTTCAACTCTGTAAATTTCTTACTTTTTTCTTCGAGCAGCTCATTGGCAAGGTTCTTAAACTCTAAGCGGAATGTTTCTTGTATGCCCGATAGGTCTTTTTCTAGGTTAGTAACCCTTTCTTCGCTTTTTGCTAATTCGGTGCTCATAGCAAGCAGCCGTTTGCCATATTGCTCTGTTTCGCGCTTTGCATCGTCAAAAAAAGCGCGGGCTACATAACGCTCTTCCAGCTCTGCTTGAGAAATACCTTGATTAGCCGAATATCTTGATTTTGAAATCAACCAGGCTGCTGTTGCTCCAACAAGCAATCCAATAATCAGAAAAGCTATATCCATATATTATAATATATTACCTCAACCTATCTAAAGCCTTTATCATTGCTTCGTCTTTACCAATACCTCTTACTGCAAGATAGCATAAAATAGCGCTGACTATAGGAAATATTGCGTTTAACGAGTAGGTGGTTTCTTGAGTCATATTAGATGCCTTGATTAAAAGATATACTATTACAGCTTGTAGCATGATTAGCAGTAATCCGTTAAATATGGTAAGGCGAATTTGTGTAATACGATGATGGTACAGAAATATGGTAAAAAATGCTAAAAGAGCGGTAGCTCCAATTAGTATTGCCATAGGCCACATATCTGCTATACGTGGCGTCTCTTCTTGACCGACGGAAGTTATAAACGTGCCTTGTTTTGAAAAGAACAGAATAGTCTGTAGAATTGTTACTATAAGTAGATAAAGTGATTGAATTCGTTGTATCATATTCGGTTTTTCATTTTTGTGTGTATGCAAAGATACTGTTCTTTGTGTAAAGAGCTATCGGAAATAAAAAGATTTTAAGTAAGATTGTACCTCAATAAAAATAATAGCTACATTTGAAATAAAGAAAACAAGTAAGGATATGAGAACGATCCCGGCGTCAGAGCTGATTATTAATAGTGATGGAAGTATATTTCACCTTCATCTTAAACCCGAAGAGCTGGCAGATATTGTAATACTGGTAGGCGACCCGGGTAGGGTAGAAATGGTTTCCGGCTACTTTGATAAAGTAGAGCTAACAAAGGCAAACAGAGAGTTTGTATCGAATACAGGAATATATAAGGGCGAGCGTCTTACGGTTTTATCAACAGGCATAGGTACAGATAATATTGATATTGTAGTAACAGAATTAGATGCTTTAGTAAACGTCAATTTTAATACTCGTACCGAAAAGGAAGAGAAAAAAGAGCTACGTATTTTACGCTTAGGCACATCCGGCGCTGTACAGGCTGATATTCCCGTTGGTTCGTTTGTTATGTCCGATATTTCAATAGGCTTTGATGGCTTGCTGAATTTTTACGAAGGACGTGATAAAGTTTGCTTACTTAGCTATGAGAAGGCTTTTGTTGAACATATGAGTTGGCTACCACAGCTGCCCGCGCCATACTTCGTAGAATCGTCAGAATTGTTGGTACAGCTGTTTGGCGATAGCGTATTGCATGGAATGACAATATCATCGCCCGGTTTTTATGGACCACAAGGGCGCGTTGTAAGAATCCCTTTAGCCGATCCGAAGCAGAACGAAAAAATAGAATCGTTTTCGTATAACGGTAAACGAATTACAAACTTTGAGATGGAGAGTTCCGCCTTAGCCGGATTAAGCGCATTGCTGGGGCATGAGGCTTCAACCATTTGCACCGTTATTGCTAACAGAGATAATAAAACAGCAAATAGCGATTACCAACCTTTTGTTAGGCAAATGGTAGAAATGGCTTTAGATAAGCTTGTAGAATTATAGTAGTAGAAAATAGGGGGAGTTTAGATGTCTATAGTATGAATAATTCAGAGGGTTTAGAAATTTAAAAAGATAATATTGGATTATTTATACTATATTTTTGAATCTTCTTGAATCATTTCGGTCTATCTGATGAAAGAAATTGACCTTAACAATATTGTAAATCTGCTTGACGACCCCGATGCTGAGGTGTACAGACTTATCGCGACGGATATAATGTCGCGAGGCGTTAAGGTTGTACCTATTCCGGAAAAAATTTGGTATCAAACAAGCAACCCTACTGTTCAGCGCCGTATAGAAGGTATTCTGCACGAAATGCAAGAGAAGGAAGCCATGCAAGGCATTGCCGAGTGGGTAGATAATGGAGCTACAGACATTCTCGAAGGGGCGTATTGGATTGCGAAATTTCGATACCCAGGGCTTAATTTCTTTAAGCCGATAAAGGCTGTAGAGGCTATTAAAATGAGCATATGGCTTAGCTCTAATAATACCCCCAATCCGTTCGAATGCATATCTTTTATTAATCAGGCTATTTACGAAGCTTATGGGTTTAGCATTAAAAAGCAAAAAGATGCTTTAAATCCTAACTTGTGTTATATTAACTATTTGCTAGGTAATAAGGTAGGAAATTCTGTCTCGATAGGCGTTCTGTACTTTTCGGTAGCACAGCGGTTACACCTATCGGTATATGGCGTGTGTGTACCGGGTAGCTTTATTCTTTGCTACAAAGGCGAATACGACGATAACCCTGTTTTTTATATAAATACGAACAACTACGGTCAGCTGGTTCGGGAAGATGATATAGTTGACTATATCTCGCATTTGGGCATTGAGTTTAGAGAACACCAAATAGAAGCGCGCGATAATAAGCGTATGGCATTACGTATTCTTGAGACGCTTGTATTTACCTATGGGCAAGCAGAAAATAATAAAAGAACAAAGCTCTACAGAAGTATGCTTACCATTTTTGGGCAGGGATACGAGCTGGAAATATAGCTATAGAAAATTCTCCAAATCTTTCAGCGATTTAATTTCGTAAGTAGGTTTAACGTCATATACGGCGTCTTTGTGGTTAAAAAAAACCTGATCTATATTAGAATTCCTAGCCCCGATAATATCCGATTTAAAATCATCGCCAACCATTAAGCATTCGTTTTTCCTTGCATTTAGCGAGCTAACAGCATGATGAAAAATACCCAGGTTCGGTTTATTATACCCGATCACATCCGACGTAAAAACGTTGTCGAAAAAACGGATCAGCTTGGTATTGGTAAGCTTAGTCAACTGTATTTCTTGAAATCCATTAGTAATAATATGTAAACGATACTTTTTGCTTAAATAGCTTAATACCTCGTTGACATGAGGAAAAACGGTGGTTTTTAAAGGGCTTCGCTCTACAAATTTCTTTCCAAATTCGGCACCAAGAGCCATATCATCAACGCCGTAATCTTTTAAAGCAAAGTAAAAGCGCATATCGCGTAAGTACTCTTTTTTTATTTCTCCCAGACCGTATAAATCCCACAGATGAATGTTGTGCTTTTGGTAGTTAGCATACCATTCGTCAAAATCGCCTATGGTAGTTTGAAAATTGTAGCTGTTATATATTTCGCGAATGGTATCTTTAGTATTCGTATCAAAATCCCATAAAGTCCGGTCGAGATCAAAGAAAATGTGCTTGTACATTGTGGTAGATGGTAATTTTAGCAAACGCTAAATAAAATACAAAAGTACAACATCTGGAGAAGTTAACGGCAAGATAATATTAGCTCTTAAGCTGATTTTATATTTTTTAAACACAATTAAGCCGGCTTAGCCGCGCTAAACATTTTTCCTTCGTGGCTTTTTCATACATTTGTAGTTCCGTTACCAAATCATTACTTAGCTATGATACGTGAAGAGTTTCATTCAACAATACTTCGGGGTATCCCCGACGAACTGCCACAGCCTAAACCATACGAACCGTCTATTAATCACGCGCCTAAACGCAAGGATATATTGACGAAAGAAGAGGAAAAACTTGCGCTAAAAAATGCGCTGAGATATTTCCCCGAGAAGCATCATAAAGTTTTGGCAAAGGAATTTTATGACGAGTTGAAAACATATGGACGTATCTACATGTATCGTTTTCGTCCGGATTATAAGATCGAAGCACGCAGCATTAACGATTATCCTCGTAAGTCGAAACAGGCGGCAGCTATTATGCTGATGCTAAGCAATAACTTAGATTATGCCGTAGCGCAGCATCCGCATGAGCTGATTACCTATGGGGGTAACGGTGCGGTATTTCAGAACTGGGCACAGTATTTGCTTACCATGCAGTATCTGGCTACCATGACTAATGAGCAAACGCTGGTACTATATTCGGGACACCCAATGGGCTTGTTCCCTTCACATAAAGGAGCGCCGAGAGTTGTAGTAACCAACGGAATGGTTATTCCAAACTACTCGTCTAAAGACGATTGGGAGCGTTTTAATGCGTTAGGCGTATCTCAGTACGGACAGATGACCGCCGGATCGTTTATGTATATCGGACCGCAAGGAATTGTACACGGAACGACAATAACCGTGCTAAACGCAGCAAGACGGGTTACAAAGCAGGGCGAAGACAGAGGAGGTAAGCTATTTGTTTCTTCCGGCTTAGGAGGCATGTCGGGTGCTCAGCCTAAAGCAGCCGTTGTTGCAGGTATTGTAGGTGTTGTAGCCGAGATTAATCCTAAAGTAGTGCAAACACGCTACTCTCAGGGTTGGGTTAACGAAGTATATGCCGACTTGGATATACTTATACCTCGTATTCGTAAAGCGATGGAAGGTAAAGAGGCTGTATCGTTGGCATATCAGGGTAATGTTGTCGATCTATGGGAGCGTTTAGCAAAAGATAAAATAAAAGTTAGCATTGGTTCCGATCAAACGTCGTTGCATAATCCGTGGGCGGGAGGCTACTATCCTGTGGGAGTGACGTTAGAAGAGGCTAACCGTATGATGGCGGAAGAACCCGAAAAGTTTAAAGAAAAAGTACAGGGGTCATTGCGTCGCCAGGTCACAGCCATAAACGCTTTAGCTAACAACGGTATGTACTTTTTCGATTACGGCAATGCATTCTTATTGGAGTCAAGCCGTGCAAATGCCGATATTTTGCAGTCGAATGGAGACTTTAAATACCGTTCGTACGTTCAGGATATTCTGGGACCGAGTTTCTTCGATTACGGATTTGGACCGTATCGTTGGGTTTGTACATCTAACGATCCGAAAGATTTAGCAGAAACAGACCGTATAGCTTTAGAAGTACTGGAGGATATTTACAAGAATGCCCCTGAGGAAATTAAAAGCCAGCTCGAAGATAATATCCACTGGATACGCGAAGCCGGAAAAAACAACCTTGTAGTGGGCTCGCAAGCCCGCATACTATATGCCGATAGCGAAGGTCGTATTCGTATCGCGGCAGAAATGAACAGAGCCATTAAAGAAGGTCGTATTTCAGCCCCTGTTGTGCTGGGCAGAGATCATCACGATGTATCAGGAACAGATTCACCGTATCGCGAAACATCTAACATATACGACGGATCGAAGTTTACGGCAGATATGGCTGTTCAGAATGTTATCGGCGATTCGTTCCGGGGTGCTACGTGGGTGTCGCTACATAACGGTGGTGGCGTCGGCTGGGGCGAAGTTATCAACGGCGGTTTTGGTATGGTAATTGACGGTACGGATGAAGCTGACCAACGTTTACGTATGATGCTGCACTGGGATGTAAATAACGGAATAGCCCGCCGCGGCTGGGCGCGTAACGAAGGTGCTATGTTTGCTATTAAGCGCGAAATGGAGCGAACCCCCAACCTTAAGGTAACCATGCCAAACCTTACAGACGACAGCTTGATTAACGATATTGTGAAATAATAAAACCACCTAACGATGAGGAAACTTTTACTTATCATGGCTTTAGCAGTGTGCTATTTCTTCGGGCATGCTCAAAGTAAAGAGATGGAGCTAAGTTCAGATTTTTCTGAGAGAGAGATAGTAGTGCATACCTCGTCGGGGAACTTATACGGTACGCTGGTTATCCCTGTAAATAACGAGCTGGGCATTATCGCATTGATAATTCCCGATTTTGGATTGACAGACAGGGATGGCAACAGTCCACAAGCAGGAGAGAATAATTCGCTAAAGATGCTTGCCGAAGATTTAGCAAGAGAAGGAATTTCTACGCTAAGGCTGGAGAAACGAGAAGTATCGGAAAGTAAAAACTCAGCTATAGTTAAGTCGGGGGTGAGGATAGAAGATATGGCGGAAGATGCCGTTAGCTGGCTCCGTTTTCTAAAAAAAGACAGCCGCTTTAATAAAATCGTAGTGGTTGGACATGGAGAAGGAGCGTTGGTGGGCATGTTGGCTTCTGAAATAGCAGATATTGAATATTTTGTATCTATCGCAGGACTTGGCAGACCGGGCTATGATATTGTCGAGGAAAATTTAATCAGTCAACTGGCTTCGGAACAAATGGATACAGCCAGAATGTATATCGAAGAGCTGAAGAAAGGTATTATTGTAGAGGATGTAGCCCCTTCTCTAGCATCTATATTTAATCGTAGCATGCAGTCCTACCTAGCTTCATGGTTTAAGTATAACCCTACGGTAGAAATAGCAAACCTAAAGGCGAATGTTTTGTTGGTACAAGGCACCGACGATTTACAGGTAAATTCGGATGATATAGTCCAGCTGTCAGCCGCGTTTTCCAAAGCAAAAGAGGTGCTGATAGAGGGTATGAACCATACTCTTAGAGATAGTAAAGAAGAGAAAAGTGGCAGTAAGGGCGAGAATCCTCAGCTTCAGATTGCAGACGGGTTGGTAAAAGCTATTGCCGATTTCTTGAAAGAGTAGCTTAAATTTGTGCGATTAAAAGAAAATAGCAACGTTTGAAAACAATAGATAAACTTTTGCTCAAATCATACTCAGGACCAATGGTTCTGACTTTCTTTATTGTAGTGTTCATCTTTGTTATGCAGTTTCTTTGGATATACATGGATGATATTGCAGGCAAAGGGTTAAGCTGGGGGCTGATAGGCGAACTTCTGTTCTGGATGGCGCTTACCACAATACCAATGGCGCTACCGCTCTCAACCCTTTTAGCATCTATTATGACAATGGGCAATTTGGGCGAGAATAACGAGCTGTTAGCGCTTAAATCTGCCGGTATATCTCTGCAGCGAATTATGAGACCGTTAATGGTGTTGGTTGTAGTAATTAGTATTTTAGCTTTTTACATTTCTAATAACTTGCTACCTCTCTCCAACTTAAAGCTAGATACGCTGCTGAGGGATGTTAAAGCAAAGAACCCTACGTTCGCATTGGAAGTAGGTGTTTTTACCAATAATCTTCCCGGTTATTCTATTAAAATTGGCGATAAAAATTCTAAAACCAATTTGTTGGAAGATGTTACGATATACGATCATAAATCTCCCGGCGGAAATATGACAGTAACAATTGCAGATTCCGGCTATATTAGCCTAACGCAAAACGGAAGTTATCTGATTACTTTATACAGCGGTAACGTTTATCAAGAAGAAAGAAATAAAGATGGGCTGCTCACCGAAGATCGACCTTTTACACATCAGGAGTTTGACAGGCAAGAGTTTTTGGTAGAGGCGGAGCAGTGGTCGCGTACCGACGAAGAGCAGAATAAAGGCAAGATGCAAATGTTAAGCCTGGTAGATTTAACACGCAGCCTCGATACGTTAAAAGAGCAGCAAGAAATTGAGTCGTCAAGAGCAACGGCATACTATATAAGCTTTGCTTCGTTCTCTAATGCGTCAGAGTTAGATACCACCAAGCATATTGTAGAGCAACACGTAAAGCCTGTAAATATAGATTCGTTATATGCTACGTATAGCGATCAGCAAAAACATACTGCTATATCTCACGCTGTCAGTAAGGCAGAAGGCTCTCTTCAGCAGATGGAATTTATGAAGGGCGAAAGAGAAGCAAAACGGAGAGAAATTGCTCAGGGAGAAGTCGAGTGGCATATGAAGTTTACCTTATCCGTTGCCTGTCTTATATTTTTCTTTATTGGCGCACCTTTGGGGGCAATTATCCGTAAAGGAGGGTTAGGAATGCCTATGGTAGTATCGCTTTTCCTGTTTATTGTTTATTGGGTAATTTTTTCTACCGGAAAAAAGATGGCTATTCAGGGTTCGTGGAATGCCGCTTTTGCAATGTGGCTACCTACCATAGTTCTTTTACCGTTGGGTGTATTCTTAACTTATAAGGCAACTACCGACTCGTCGCTGTTTAACGCAGATAGATATTTAGCATGGTTTAAGAACTTGTTTGGACAAAGAGGAAATCTTTTTTTACCCCGTATAAATTTAAAAGAGATAGAGCCTGTAAAACCTGTTTCTACAGAGATTATAATAAATAACCTTACCGCCCTAAATACTTTATGTCGGCAGTTTGAGCGGGACTATAAGCTATATCAAAGGCGTTTTTCCGCATCGGATAAAGACGAATGGACAATGCTAAACGGGCAGGATAGGTTAGCTGATATATCATATAAATATAAGTGGGTAATAAATCAGCTGTCGGCAATAGATAATGAGGAGGTAAAAGAGCTAATAGAAGAATATCCTTTGTATAATATTAATAAGTACCAGTTGCACGATATCGTAATGTATATGGGGGGGGGGCGATATGGTAATAGCTATACGGCATTATATCCTATACGAAAGGAGCTGAAAGCGATATTTGATGAGATTGTAAGAGCTAATGATTTGGTGATTAATTTGCTAGAAAAAAATGAATGATATAAAATTAAATACAATAGAAGAAGCAATAGAGGATATCCGTAATGGTAAGGTTATTATTGTTGTAGATGACGAGGATCGTGAAAACGAAGGCGATTTTATTGTTGCAGCAGAAAAAATAACGCCCGAAATTGTAAACTTTATGGCGTTATACGGTCGTGGCTTAATATGTGCGCCACTGCCTTCAGAGAGATGCGAGGAACTTAAGCTCGACCTAATGGTTGGCAAAAATACCGCATTACACCATACACCATTTACCGTTTCTGTAGATTTAAACGGAGATGGATGTACAACCGGTATTTGTGCTTCAGATAGGGCTAAAACAATAAAAGCATTGGTAGATCCGGCTATTAAGGCTTCTGATTTGGGTCGTCCCGGGCATATCTTCCCGCTAATGGCGAACGATAATGGTGTGTTGCAACGCGCCGGTCATACCGAAGCTGTGGTTGATCTTACCCGCATGGCAGGTTTAACACCCGGTGGAGCACTAGTTGAGATACTTAACAAGGACGGTTCGATGGCCAGACTCCCCCAGCTGGTAAAGATTGCAGAAAGGTTTGATCTAAAGATCATCACTATAAAAGATTTGATTGCATATAGACTTCGTACCGAAAGCGTTGTAGAACGTGGTCAAACCGTTCATATGCCTACAGAGTACGGAGATTTTATGCTAACCGTTTTTCGTCAAAAATCAAATGGACTGGAGCATGTTGTACTAACAAAGGGCGAATGGAACCCTGACGAGCCAACACTTTCACGTGTCCACTCATCTTGTGCTACAGGTGATATATTCGGATCATGCCGCTGCGATTGCGGAGCGCAGCTGCGCGAGGCGTTGAAGATGATAGAAAAAGAAGGCAAGGGTGTGGTGGCGTATCTTAATCAGGAGGGTAGAGGTATAGGGCTATTCAATAAAATACATGCCTATAAGCTGCAAGAAGAGGGTAAAGATACCATCGATGCCAACATAGCATTGGGCTTTAAAGCGGACGAGCGAGATTATGGCGTTGGCGCAAGCATTCTACGAGAGATAGGTGTTCGTAAAATGCGTTTAATGACTAACAATCCATTGAAAAGAAAAGGGCTTGAAGGTTATGGTCTGGAAATATCAGAGATAGTACCTATTATAATCCCTCCCAATAAATATAATGAGTTCTACTTACATACCAAGGAAGATAAGATGGAGCATAAGTTAGGATTTAACAGCGGCAAGGAAGATAAATAAGCTCATGAAGATTGTTTATATGGGTACGCCGGAGTTTGCAGTAGAACCTCTGCGTTTATTGGTAGAGAGGGGTTATGCTGTTGAGGCGGTTGTAACCATGCCCGATAAACCATCCGGTAGAGGGCTTAAGCTTAACGAATCGGCAGTAAAGCGTTATGCTCGATCAGCTGGTATTCCTGTATTGCAACCTGAAAAGCTGAAAGACGAAGGCTTTCTTCAACAGCTTAGAGGTATTAACGCAGATTTATTTATTGTTGTCGCGTTTAGAATGCTGCCCGAGGTTGTTTGGACCATGCCTCGTTTAGGAACATTTAACCTGCATGCTTCTTTATTACCCCAATATAGAGGGGCGGCACCCGTAAGTTGGGCGATAATAAACGGTGAGACGGAAACAGGCGTTACAACCTTTTTCTTACAGCACGAAATAGATACCGGTAGTATTATATTTCAGGAAAAGGTACCTATTAAACCTGACGATAATGTGGGCAGCTTGTATGATAAGCTTATGAAAGCAGGGGCAGAGCTGGTTATTAAAACTGTTGACGCAATAGATAAAGGCAAAGTCGATCCTACGCCACAGGTATCATCACAGGAAGAGCGGCCAAAAGAAGCACCTAAGATTTTTAAAGAAACCTGCCGGATTGATTGGTCGAAGAAGGGCGCGGATATCGTTAATCTTATCCGTGGGTTATCGCCATATCCTTCCGCGTTTAGTCATTTTATCGGCAATGCTACCGAGGTACAGGTAAAAATATTTGCAGCAAGCTTTGAAGAAAAAGTCCATAATGCAGGTCTTGGAACTTATTTTTCTGATGAAAAAACATACCTTAAGGTTGCCTGTATCGATGGATTCGTATTTCTTAAAGAGCTGCAGCTGGCGGGAAAGAAGCGTCTAAACATTCAAGATTTCTTGAGAGGATTCAAAGCAGAATCTTTTCAACGACTAGAGTAAACCTCATAGAACGTATAGCGTGTGGCTTCTTAACAATAATCCACTTATATACAATATTTTCTTTAAGCAAAGAAGCCACCGTCATTTCGAGCGAAGCGAGAAATCTACTAAACAACGGTAATACGTTGAATCTGTAGATTTCTCGCTTCGCTCGAAATGACAATAGTAGCTCTACTAATGAGCCACGAGTAGTAGAGCTTATGGTATCTTTACCAAGTTTATTCTTTACTTAATTATAAATCGCGAATTACTACCGAAGCACAATAGCATCCAAAGATTGCAGGTAAATAAGAAATAGTGCCTACTATTGATTTTTTATTGGACTCGTTATCGCATAGCTGTATAGCTTCCGTAATTGTGTCTTCAGTCGAAAAAACAACCTTAAAGCCCTTACGTATCCCCAGCCGATGCAATCGCTTACGTAGCATGCGTGCCAACGGACAATGATGCGATTTGGATATATCACGTATTTCTATTTTCTCCGGATCTAGCTTTGCCCCTGCGCCCATAGAGCTAACAATAGGTATATTCTTCTCTAAGCAGAGCTTTATCAGCTCTACTTTTGGTGATAAAGTGTCTATAGCATCGACAACATAATCAAAACTATTGCCATCCAGTATTTTTTCAAAGCCCTCGCCACTCAGATAGGCGTGTATGCTGGTAAGCTTAAGGTTGGGGTTTATATCAAGTAGCCGTTGCTCCATTAAATCGGCCTTAGCTTTACCTGTAGTTGACGTTAATGCAAGCAGCTGCCTATTAAGGTTGCTCGGATTTATAACATCTGCATCAACAATGGTTAGCTGTCCAACGCCCGATCTACAGAGCATTTCGGCAGCATACGCACCCACGCCGCCTAACCCTACCACTAATACATGTGCGGATGATAGCTTTTTCAACGCTTTATCACCAAGCAGCAATGATGTACGGGCGAGCCAATCGTTGTTCTGTTGTGATGTATGGTTATTCTGTTGCATATAAAGATTGTACTGCTTTTCCGAAAACTTCGCAAAAGTAAGCATAAACCTGCTCTTTCAGCTGGTCTGTGTCAACCTCTAATACTTCGGCCGCTTTTTGATATACGGCGTTGATTTCTATAGCCGCTTCATCCGTTTCAAAAAAGAAGTTATTTAGCTTATAAGCCTCTTTTAATGCTTCATCCCAGCTACGATTCTCTATGATTTTCGCGCCAAAGCTAACATAACCGCCTGCTCTACTAATTTGTTGTACCGCTTCCGGTTTGCCCGTAAAGCCATGAACAATAAAAGGCTGGTACACTTTTTTTTGTTTACATATGGAGAGAATATCCGAGGTTGTTCTTGCAGCATGAAAAACCAGCGGTTTCAGATGGTGTTTAGAAAGCCGAATTTGAGCTTTAAGTACACTTTCTTGCAGCCCTAAAGGGATATTTATGCTTCGATCCAGCCCAACCTCCCCAAGTGCCAATACGTTGGTTTTTTGTAATGCTTCTTCGAGCCACTCCAGTTGTTCCGCAATATTTCTATCGTTACTATGCCATGGGTGTATTCCTACGGAATAGAATTCTTTGACAGAATATAAAATATTCCTCCATTCGGTAGGATTCAGAACCAAAACCTGTATATTTTGGGTTGTTGCCCTGCAATGCGTGTGAATGTCTATGTAAGGAGCCATACGGCAATAATGTTATGCAAAGGTATAAAAACCCACAGACTGACTGCTTTGTTCGTATATATTAGTAATAAAGGCTGACTGAAAAGTTTGTACGTCATGTCGAATGCGGCGAGGAATCTCTTCAATAGCAGAATAGCGTTGAAAGAGGAGATGTCTCACCGCATTCGACATGACGAAAAGATTAGACTTTTCAGCCAGTCTCTAAAAATACATACAGCAACCTTACTGCTAAAAATGTACAATAATTTTCCCGAAAACAGTAGTTCCTGCTTGCGGAAAAAATCCGTCTTCAATATAATCGTTTTCTCCGCTGGCAAATCCGCTACGGTAAATCCATGCAGAAGAAATATACTTTTTGTTGAATATATTATTTACAGCACCCATTAGCGTAACCTTTACAGGCTTAATATTGAACGAATATTGCGCGTGGAAATTACTTACAAAGTAGTCGTCAAGCTGGCGTTCTTTGCTCACGGTATTATCGTAGTATTGTTTACCAACGTATTTACCGATTAGACCAAAAGAAAGGTCGTCCAACGGAGAATAGGTAAGCAGTGCTGCGCCCACCCATTCGGGCGAAAAGCCGATAGCAACCGTTCCCAAGTATTCTGCTTTTTGCTCTATTGGATTCCAATTCGTAGCATCGTCGTGCATATCCATATAGCTAACGTAGTCTTTTATACGGCTACGGTTAAAAGCTATGTTCGCATCTAGCTTCAGCTGCTCGGTTATATTAATGCCGCCCGATAGCTCTATACCGGCACGATAGCTGTTATCAACGTTCTCCATTATCGGGTAGCCAACATCATTCATTTTTCCTGTGGCTACTATCTGATCTTTATAATCCATATAGTAGAAGTTCAGGCTAAATCGGGCATTGTTGGCAGTATAGTGGTAGCCTATCTCATAATCGAACAGCCTTTCGTTTTTTGGTAGCTTGCGTCCTCCGGCTTTACTGGCTTCTTTATAATCGGCACGGGCAGGCTCGCGCCCCACTGTTGCGAATGACGCATATACTTCGTGGTTTTTGTTAAGCTTATACGATACGCCTGCTTTGGGGTTAAAGAAGTTGAACTTATGGCTTTGATCTAACAGCTGCAGATCGTCGTCAGGTCCTTTCATTTTATAGTAAATATGGCGATACTGAACGTCTCCAAATAGATTGAGCTTGCCGGTAAGCCGATGGCTGACTCTGACAAACGCGCTGTAGTCATCCTTATTACCTGTATTTCTATACCATTCGTGATCTTTGAATGCGCCGTTGTTTACTCTTAGCCAAAGCACTCTTCCGTAATGGTCGTTATCAAAACGGCCGATGTCAAGCCCCATGCTTAGCTGTAAACTTTCTTTATTATAAACGGTATTTATGCTTGTGCCATAGTAGTAGTTATCTAACCACTTTTGGCGGATAAGATCGCTCTTTCGGAAAGTTTCTCCGCCAATTACAATATCTTCAATGCCGTATTCGGAAAGCGTACGGTTCTTTTTATACTCTTCGTAGTATCCCTTGCCCCGAGTAAGAAACAGGCGGATATTACCGCTCCAATATTTGCCATAGTACTGGCTATATTGCAGGTTAACTTGGGATTGTTGGTAGTTGTCGGTTTCGTTGTTATAGTAGCGTGTAATGCCGTCGTTATCTTCATATTCGCCTGCCGGATTATACCTTCTGTTTATAGCCAGCATATTGCCCGGAACACCGTTCCAGCTTATGCCCGTATGCTGGTCGCCATAAAACATGTTGAGCTTAACCATACTTTTAGTACCATGGTAGGCGGCAGATGCAAATACCGATTGGTTATCGGATGTTGCACGTTCGAGATATCCGTCCGATTGTGTTTTTGAATAACGCGCACCAAACGTAAAGGCGTTTTTAATAAGTCCGGTACCCATTGCAGCGCTTGCTTTCATGGTGTTATAAGAACCATACTCTGCCGATAGCTCTGTGTAAGCCTCGCTCTTAGCCCTATCTGTCAACATATTTACCGACGAACCGAATGACGCGACTCCGCCGGACGAAAGACCTACTCCGCGCTGTATCTGAATAGAACCAAGCGACGAACCGAAGTCAGGAATGTTAGCCCAGAATACGGTTTGCGATTCGGGATCGTTTACCATAATTCCGTCAACCATAATATTTATGCGGCTGGGATCGACACCGCGAATGCGAAAGCTGGTATTTCCCAGACCTAAGCCACTTTCGGAACTTGTAACTACTCCGGGAGTTAACATCATAAGATACGGAACTTCTGCCGCAACATTATTAGACTTGATGGCATCTTTGCTAATGTTAGTGTAAGTTACAGGTGTTTTAGATGTTGCCCTTGTTCCGATAATAAGTGCGGAATCGAGCATTTCTTGAGAGAATAAAGAATTGCAAATAAAGCATAATGCTAATGATACAAAAAACCTTTTCATTGATTAATAGTTTTTCTATAGCCATTTATATTTAAGGGCTACAGTAGTTAAACAATAAAAAAGGGGAATAATGTTGATGGTACTCTTTCCCTACGTCGGCATTACCCGCATCAGGTTAAAAGGGTATAATCTCAGCCCGTATTTTAGGGCACCCCTAAGTAATAATAATATCTGTGTCGGATTCGACACAGACAAAGATAGTAGTTTTTATTAAACTTTACCTGTAGAGCATTAAAAACCTTTGGGTCATTTCGGCTAAAGGGAGAAATCTGCTCATTAGTAGCATAAGCTATTATCACATGTCGCATACAAATTTTTTCTGTCGGTAAATGTGTGTATGATGCCGTTCTCTATCCTCTCTATTCAGGAGATTTCTCGTCTTGCTCGAAATGACGGGAGCGCTGAGAATAGTATGGACTACTGCAGTGTGCTGCTTATTAGTAGAGTATAAACATATTGGGAATTAAACCTCATATCAGATAAAGATATATGGAATAATGAAGGTTTTTATATGCGGACTTGGGAATAGCGAAGTTTAGGCTACGCGATATTTACTTCGGGTTCTATTCTAACGTCGAAAGTATTTTTGATAGATAGCTGTATCTCTTTAGATAGGTTAACAAGTTCTTTAGCAGTAGCGCCCCCATAGTTTACCATTACTAGAGCCTGATCTTTATACATGCCAACATTTCCAACTTTTTTACCTTTCCACCCGCATTGTTCTATCAGCCAGGCGGCTGAGAGTTTCACTCCGTTTGCGGCAGGGTATATAGGCATGTTAGGATATTTCCGTCTGAGTTTCTCCGCTTTACCTTCTTTAATTACAGGGTTCTTAAAGAAGCTGCCGGCATTGCCCAAATCTTTAGGGTCTGGTAGCTTACGATTACGGATATCAATAATGGCTTTACGTATATTTTGAAGTGTTATTTCATCATATTTTTTTAGCTCTTCGTCAATATTACCATAATGGGTAATGAATTTTGGAAACTTGGTTAACCTAAAGGTTACGTGTGTAATTAATGCTCTACGCTTAAGCGAATGTTTAAAAACACTATCGCGATAACCAAATGCACACGCGTCGTTTCCTAAAACAAAAGGTTTTGTTTTGCTAACGTGCAACCCTTTTACAGAAACAATAGTATTTTTTGCTTCTACTCCATATGCGCCAATATTTTGTACAGGGGCAGCACCGACATTGCCCGGTATGCCCGATAGGTTCTCAACCCCTCCCCAACCGTTCTCAACGCAGTAGCCAACAAATACATCCCAACAAACCCCTGCTCCAACTCGTAGGTATATATCATCTTTAGTTTCTTGTGCAACATCTATACCCTGTATGTTTGGATGTATTACTGTGCCTTCAAAATCTTTACTGAAAAGTATATTACTACCTCCGCCTAACACCAATACAGGTTTTTTACAAGAGTATCTTCTATATAAGGCTTCGCGTGCTTCGTCAACATCATCAATACGAATGTAGTTCTCGGCTTTTGCCTCTAGTCCAAACGTATTGAATGATTTTAGGGAATAGTTGGTTTCTACAGTAAGCATACTCTAGTCTTTGCGAGTGGTTTTTATGAAATTGATAAACAGGGCGGAAATAGCTAGAATAGCAATGATGATAAAGTTACTCCAGAATTCTCTGTTATTATAACATCTTATAATAGTATCGGGAGACGTGGAAAGAAGCTTGGTTACCTCTTCTATAGTTGGAATATCGGCTTCGCTCCACTTTGCCAGAATGGTTGCGTCTTTTATCAGCATCAGTCCGGGATTAGACCTCACCATACTTTTTAGCGTGGTTTCATCTGCTGTATGGATTGGATAGCCGGCATTTGTAGCATTTATGAAGCCAGTAATATCTTCGGTTGATGATGCCGTCATTGCAAGGAATGAAATATTTTCTTGCCGATTACAATATGCGAATAGATCGTTTATTCTTGAAATATTTCTGGCATTTGCTTTTGCCAGCTTCGGGCTGGTTAAAATAAGCGTATAGCTGGGGTTGCTGAGAACGATATCGGTTATATCACCTTCTTCGTACGATGTAATTGAGAAGTCGTGGATAGTTGGGGTATATCCTTTTTTTATTAATACCGGTTCTTTTGTCTCAACATATATCCAAGTTGTATCCTGCCATGGGAAATTTGTATCATCAAATTCTTGCTGTACGCCGTCTTTTTCGTAGATTAAGATCGTTCTGTATTCATCGGATTCAGCACCTTGGGGAATACTTTTATCTTCGCGTATATTAACTCCCACTTTATATGCCATAAAGTCAATAAGAGGAAGATGACGGTTGCTGTATAATCCGAGACCCGACGCGCACATGAAGAACGCTAAAAGCAGTCCCCACTCAACAAAGGAAGTAGCAACGAGTTGAAATTTCTTCCGCTGAAAAAAGATAATGAGTACAAAAGGCATAAAAGCAACATTCTTCAGGAAAGTAGCCCAGTTTGAAAGCTTAATGGCATCACCAAAACAACCGCAATCTGATACAATATCGCCATTTACTGCAATGAAAAGAGTAAGTAACGTAAAGAACGACATGAATAGTAGGACAGCCCATGCAGTTGCCGTCATTCGTAGGCGCGCAATTAAGCATAGCCCCATAGTCAGCTCTGCTGCAATAACCAGTATTGCAAAGGTTAGCGCTAGCGGTTCTAAAAATTGGATATGAAGGCTTACGAAGTACTCGTTAAGCTTAATGGCAAATCCTTGCGGATCAACAACTTTGGTATAGCCCGAAAATATAAATAAAACGCCTACTAGTAGCCTACTTATTGTTCTTAATAGCTGCCATCCTGTAGCCGCCGAAGAACAAAAAAGGGTAACTAGTAGCCTACTTATTGTTCTTAATAGTTGCCATCCTTTCATAAGCCTGATTTTTACGCTTTACTACCCATGAAGCCATCTATGATAGCCTTTATTTTGTCGAAAATAATATCCGGAGTTTCCATTTCTCCCTTTCTGTTTGCACAAGGAACAACTTTGAACGTACTATCCAGCATAGCCTGTTCAAGATACATTTCTCTGACCTTTCGTTGAAGATCGAAATCCATTTCGTGGATGTCTTTTTGCCCCTTCAGATATTTTCTGTCGTCGCCCTTGCGTACACTCTCCAGCTTTTGTCGGATAAACGATAGAGGTACATCAAGAAATATGTTGATATCCGGTTTTGGTATGTTGAAGTGATCGTATTCCAGATTCAGCACCCACTCTCTGAGATGGTTTTTTTCTTCTGCGGTCTTGGTTTTAGAGCATTGGTAAGCAATATTCGAATACACATATCTGTCAACAATTACTGTATAGCCATCTTGCAGCCATTGCCTTATCATAGGGGCGGCATCGTTACGGTCACCGGCATATACTAAACCGATAACTTGAGGATCTACGGTGTCAACATCACCAAAATCACCACGAAGAAATTTTGCTATTAGTTCTCCATAAATAGGTGCGTCGAAACGAGGGAAATGTATATTTTTTACCTGCATGCCCTTTTCGTTTATATATGCTCCTATGAGTTTTATTTGTGTAGATTTACCGGCACCGTCAAGCCCCTCGAGAACTATAAACATTTTGTTGTATCTTTGATATATAATTTACAAAGATACTAAAATGCCTTTAACATTTTCCTCGTTAGCTTTTAAAAAGACAATGATTCGTTATGGAGATAAGCTGCTAAAAATTAATAAACCCTGGGTGTTTGGTATTTTAAATGTTACGCCAGACTCGTTTTACACCGATAGTCGTACATTTACAGCAGATAAAATAGAAGCGAGGGTAAAAAAGCTAATTGCAGATAACGTTTCTGTTATAGATATTGGCGCTTATTCTTCACGCCCGGATGCCGAACATATTACAGAAGAGGAGGAGCTGGATCGTTTAACTAGAGGCATTAGTATTATAAAAAAGATAGCTGTAGATATTCCTATTTCTATTGATACATTTAGAGCTTCGGTTGTTTGGAAAATATATGAGCAGTTCGGTGCTTTCATCGTAAATGATATTTCCGGAGGGGAATTAGACAATGAGATGTTTTCTACTGTAGCAGAGTTGCAACTTCCTTATATACTGACGCATATGCAGGGTACACCGCAAACGATGCAAAACAATCCGATATATACAGATGTTGTAACAGAAATAGCTGATTATTTTGTACAAAAAATTACAACGCTAAGGCAGCTGGGAGTTAATGATATTATTCTTGACCCCGGATTTGGGTTTGGAAAAACGGTAGAGCATAACTACGAGCTGCTTGATAGGCTTGAAGAGTTACATATTCTGGGTTTGCCTATTTTTGTAGGAGTATCTCGGAAATCAATGCTTTATAAGCTACTGGGAAATACGCCTTCAGATACGCTTAATGCTACAGCTGTGGTTAATACCATCAGCTTAATGAAAGGCGCTTCGTTCCTTAGAGTACATGATGTTGCAGAGGCTAACGAAGCTGTTGAGATTGTTTGGAAGATGAAAGAAGTTGGTAAACGATAATATAAAATTTCTGTATGGGATTCATTAGGCTGACTGCCATAGATGTTATAGATATTATTTTGGTTGCTCTTTTATTTTATCAGGCATACCGTATAATACGCGGAACAGCGGCTCTTAATATATTTGTCGGTATTTTACTGGTTTACTTTTTATGGCTACTGATAAGAGCGTTACAAATGGAACTACTATCGCTTATACTTGGGCAGGTAATTGGGGTAGGAGTGTTAGCGCTAATCATAGTCTTTCAGCCGGAAATCAGGCGATTTTTGTTGCATCTAGGATCTCGCTACGTTTCGCGCGAACGGTTTTCGCTACGCAGGCTTTTCTCATCACGAGAGAGGAGTACCAAGTCAACCAGCTATGTCAGTACTATTGTAAATGCCAGCCGCGTAATGGGGCAGAGCAAAACGGGCGCGCTGATTGTTATTGCTCGCAGATCGCCGCTTACCTTTTATACAGAAACGGGCGAAATTATAGACGCCAAGCTTAGCGCTCGCTTGCTCGAAAATATATTTTTTAAGAACTCACCGCTGCATGATGGCGCCGTAGTTATTAATGGCGAACGGATAGTGGCAGCACGTTGTATTCTTCCGTCAACCGATAACCCGAATATTCCGGCATATATGGGAATGCGTCATAGAGCGGCTATTGGTCTTACAGAGCATGCCGATGCCATAATTGTAGTTGTATCGGAAGAAAGGGGAAGTATATCGCTTGTAAGTGGTGGTAATATTGACTTTAACGTTCCGGGAGAGGAGCTGGAAGACAAGTTAACTAAGATGATACAAAGCCTGCCATAAATAGATTGTCTCTGAAAGAAAAGTTATTGAAAAATTTATCTCATTATCCTCAAAGATATATAGAATCTCATTCCGCACGAACGTGAAGAACTTCATGAAGAAGAGGGGGCGGAGATATTCTTGCTTAGTTAAGAATTTTCTATGCTGATTGTTTAGCAAGCCAACTTTTTACTTCGCTTAAATATTTTAAGGTTCAAGATTAGTTAAGAGGTAATTTTCTAAGTTCTTTGAGTAAAATTAGATAAATATTTTGGTTTCGAAAATTGTACCTGAACTCGCACTCTTTAATGTGTAAATAGAATGT
>JAIRNF010000021.1 GCA_031258195.1 Prevotellaceae bacterium | reverse complement strand
ATTCTAATATTACAACCATACGATTTGGGTTATTGTTTTTGTAATATTATCAAATCTTAAAGATAGCTGATTTTCAGTGACTATACTATCTTTTCTGATATCAGAAATATATTCTTTTATACAGATCGCAACAAACTCGGCAAGTTTAACTGGCACTGCATTTCCAATAATTTGTTCTAAATCGGTCTTCGCGCCATTGAGAATAAAATTATCTGGAAATGTTTGAATCATGCTTCTTTCTTTGGTAGTTAACGGTCGAACATTATCACGAATATCCACCGGATCTCCATCGTGTTTTTTATAACCCTCGGGAATTGGTCTATTAACACCTCGTATAGTAGGACTAGGCTCATGTATGCTAAAAATACCTCTTCTACGATAACTTCTAGGATGCCTATAGTAATACTCTATACCAAGTGAATCACCAAAATAATCAAAAACAGTCATCGGTATTTTAGATTGATTTTTATTAAAATATGGATTAAGGAAATTATCGCTAGAATGTTTATGCCCCACAAGAAAAAAACGTTTCCTCGCTTGAGGAACACCACAATAGCTTGCATCCAATACTTGGTACGACATTCCATATCCGGCTTGTCTAAATATAATAATCGCCTCCTTTAATATTTTACTTTTAATTATTCTTTCTACATTCTCCATAACAAACCATTCAGGATTGCAAGCAGAGACAATTTTAGCATATGAAATTGTTAAATCAGCACGTCCTAATGTTTCATCTCTCTTGCCTGCGCTAGAAAAATCTTGACATGGAGGTCCGCCAATTATAATTTGCGGATTTAGATTTTTAACAAATAAAAGTCCTTCTTTAGTACTTAAATCGGTATGATATATCGGATGATTAAAATTATCCCTATAAACTTTTACAGCCGAAATCCAATTGTCAAAAGCGGCACTTATTTCAAAACCTACATTCTGAAAACCTAATGACAACCCGCCACAACCTGAAAATAAATCAACTAATTTCATATTAATCAAATAGTTCAGGTGAATTATAAATTATCGCATCAAATCTTCTCTCTGGACTAAGCAAATTTTGTCCTCCGCCAAGTATAATCTGTTTAATCTCATTTTTTAAAATCCTTGGCTGTATTAATTCGGGGCTAGTTAAATATCTATGAGTAATTTTACCACTTACCGCAAATGCTTTATCATTTTTAGTATTATAAGACAGGCTATCAATAATCATTTTATGGTCTATCTGACCATGTTTAGAATAATCATATATCATTTTAAACAACCATATTATGGTTCTTATTTGTCGTGTAATCCTATTATTAGAAGAGAGTTCACCTCTAGCAACATCAACGAATAGTTGTGCAAAAGCAAAATTAGACCAGACAAAAACATCTAAACAATTGTCAGCTAGTTGAGGTGATTTTCCATTAGTCTTCCAAATTGATTGCGTCAATATTGGTTCTTGTTTATCTATGATCGACAAAACTATTTTATCAATTATAGATATCATATCAGTAATATGATCCCATACAATAACACCATCTGTCCAATCTGTGATTTTTTCAAATTCATTACCAATTAAATCCGCATGATTATTTTTGAAGTTTATAAGGATACTACAAGCTAAATATACTATTGTATCGGGTCTGATAACAATTTCACAACTATAATATGGTTCATCTAGTGCACAAGTCGAATTATCAGGAAGAGCAGTTAATTTAATTTCAATTGGTCTTAAACACTGTCCATTACTTTTTAGTTGCATAACTAAATCCACTCGAGGAAGATGACCAATGACTAATTGTTGATACGGGGTATAAGGACTTTCAAAAGAAAAAAACAAATCTTCAGATACGGGAGCTATTCCCCATAGCTTCTCCGTGGAGATTTCTCCATGCTTAACTTTTAGATTTTCATCTAAATATAAATAGATATTATTAAAACCCTTATACGAAATAAAATTAGATAATCCAGTTGGAAAAGAAGAATTAAATTGGTTCTTTCCCCAAGTATCTACTAAAGAAAAATTTCTATTAGAATGTTTTATACCAAACAAACCGGGAAATGTAATTTTATATTAATTCATTTGGTCAAAGTTAGTAATTTCACACGAGCTATTAAAAGCAAATGCGAAAAATAAAAATGCGGACGGATTGCGGACACGCAGCATAAAACAAAAACGCTAAATCTATATAAATAAAAGATTTAGCGTTTTTAAAAAGTACCCGGAGCCGGGATCGAACCGGCACGAGTTTTACCTCACTGGTGTTTGAGACCAGCGCGTCTACCAATTCCGCCATCCGGGCAATAAATTAAAAAGAACTTTAGGACTGCGAAAGTAGCAATTTTTTCCTTCTTACAAAAAATATCCTACACATTTATTAGTTTCGCAGCCAATAAATGTTACATTTGTAACTTATAATTATGAATTAGCGGTACTTTAAACCTTATAAACCTAATCCTATCATCTATGTCAGCGAAATTTAAAGTAGATAGCATCGACCAAAAGATTTTGTCTAGCCTAGTAAAAAATGCTAGAATGCCTTTTCTTGAAATTGCACGCAAATGCGGAGTTTCTGGGGCCGCAATCCACCAACGAGTGAAGAAAATGGAAGATGCCGGCATTATTGTCGGATCTCAGCTAATCGTTAAGCCTAAAGCACTAGGATACGACATCTGCACTTTTGTAGGTATAGAGCTCGCTCAATCTAACCTTTACAATCCAGTAATCGAAGCCCTTAAACAGGTGCCTGAAGTTGTTGAATGTCATTTTATTACCGGAAAATTTTCCATTATGATAAAGCTATATTGCCGTGATAACGACCAGTTAATGGAGATCCTCATTAATACACTTCAAAATATACCGGGTATTGTTCGTACAGAATCTATGATCTCATTGGATCAGGCTTTTGAACGTCAGGTATATGTTAAGGATAAAGGTTTTACAAAAGTAAAGAGGGGAAAAAGATATCTACTGGAAGACGGGGAAGAATAAAATTCTTTACTACCCTAATCTTGTCTTGCCGAATATTTATGATTATGATTTATAAGTATAAATCGTAGTTATTTACTATGGTTTACAATAGCAAAGCCTCTGCTATTATAATGTCTGAAGGATAGGTAAGCTTAACATTTTCGACGTTTCCTTCAACCAGCGTTATTGGCTCTCCTATATATTCAACCACCGACGCATCATCAGTAAACTCCGGTAGATAAGCCGAAAGGTATGCCTTCCGTATCAAATCCGCCTTAAATACCTGTGGAGTCTGTACAATCTTTAAAGTAGATCTATCCATTACTCTACTCTTTTCTCCTTTTACTTCTCTTACAGAATCATTCATCGGAATGGTAGGAACAGCTGTTCCACAAACTTCGGCCATATCAAAGCAACGTTTGATCGTTCCTACGCTGACTAAAGGACGAACTCCATCATGCACCGCTATAAGGCCTGTTTTCCCTGCTTGTTTAAGCGCGTTTTTTACAGAATGAAATCGTGTTATCCCTCCATCCGCAACTTTATGAGGGATAGTAAAGCTATGCTTGGTACATAGCAGCCCCCATACCTCTTGCTGATTTTTTGGCAAAGCAACTATTAGCTGAATGTTTACATCGTAATGATAGAACTTTTCCATTGTATGCATAAGCACAGGCTTACCTCTTAGCTCTATAAACTGCTTAGGTAATTCAACTCCCATACGGAGTCCGCTTCCGCCCGCGACAATAATACAATATTTTATATAACGCTCTTCTTTCATATCTTTTATAGCCCTAATGTATCTTTTTTCCAAATCAGTTTTTTGCCAAATCCCAGCTTATTATTTGTAAGCTTAGCATAAGTCATTTCTACCGCCCATAAAGGAGTTGTAGCCAATATAGCATACGGAAAACGCTTTAGATATGCCTTCTTTGCTTTCTTTTTTAAATCGCCGGAAACCTCAAAAGCCATCCCCTGAAACTGTAATCCTTGAATCTTACCTATGGTTTCTGTCTCTAGCGCTATGGAACCCGCCACAAAAAGGTTATGAGATATATCAGCGATATGCTTTGTATCTCTATCAGAAGTAAAAACAAAACATTTTTCTTCTTCTAAATATACATAAAACATATTAGAACAATAAGCCTCATCTTCATGGCTGGTGGCTAAAGTAAGCACATGATGTTCGTTTATAAATGCTACTATTTTTTTATCCATTTCGGTCATTACAATAAAATCAAAATACAAAAGTAGGAAAGTTTCAACGATTTAGCCTTTTCATCCAAATAATGTATCTTTGAATAATAAACCAACCTAAACGAACACAGAAATGGATAAATCGTTACTAAACTTCTTTATCGAGCTGCTTGAGAGCCCGTCGCCTTCCGGTTTTGAACAAAATACACAAAACATATTTAAGCGCTTTACAACAGAGCATGCCGATGAAGTTCAAACCGATAAAAATGGGAATGTCTTCGCTATAAAAAGAGGTAAAGGCAAAAAACGCATCATGCTTATTGGGCACGGCGATGAAATTGGGCTTATGGTAAAATATGTTACCGACGACGGATATATACATTTTGTTCCCATTGGCGGCATAGACCTTCATATCCTACAAGGTTCAAAAATCGATATTCATACTAAGAATGGAGCTATACGTGGTGTAATTGGCAGAAAACCATGGCATTTAATGAGGAAAGAAGATGCTGAAAGGCAGCTTACCATGGAGGAGCTATGGATTGATATTGGAGCAAAAGATAAAACAGAAGCTCTAAATATGGTGTCAATAGGCGATCCGATAACTTTCGCAAAGGGTGTTGATTTTTTGCCTAACGGACTCATTACATCTAAAGCCATTGATAATAAAGTAGGTATTTTTATTGTTGCCGCAGTAATACAAGCACTTAAAGAGAAAGAAACAGATGCCAGCATTTATGCGGTATCCGGCGTTCAGGAAGAAATCAGCTATAAGGGGTCTCATACTTCAACATTCCAGATTGCTCCTGATATCGGGATTGCGGTAGATGTTACTCACGCAACCGATTACCCATCTATGGATAAAAGGGCATTTGGCGATATTAAAATAAACGGTGGCGCTGTTATTGCCCGCGGGTCGAGAAGTAATCCGAGAGTTTTTGAACTGCTGACAAACGCCGCAGATAAAACAGAGAAACCCTATCAGATTGAATCCATCCCTGCCGATTCGAGAACCGACGCGGAGGGGATACATATGACAAGAGAAGGTGCGGCTTCTTCTATAGTAAGTATTCCGTGCCGCTATATGCATACACCCGGCGAAATTGTATCCCTAAACGATGTTGAAGCAACTATAGAGCTGCTGACGGAGTTCTGCCTATCGGTAAAAGACGATACAAATTTAAACCCATAAGCCAAGGACTTTATTCATCATTTCGAGCGAAGCGAGAAATCTCCTCATTCAGCGTATCGGCTGCTATTCAAGAGATTTCTCGCTTCGCTCGAAATGACTTTATTTACTTTTTATATTGTTATTTAAGTATAATATTAATCTTTAAACAAGTGCACAAAACCCCTATATGGTTTTCCCGAGTATGATTTATCATCCCAACCTGTTCCGCTAATCTCGTAATAATATACGCCAACCGGACAATCGCTTCTGGTGCCTTTTATTTTCCCATTCCAACCTTTCCAGTCAACCACTCGTCCAACATATTTGTATAGCTCTTTTCCCGCTCTATCAAATATGCGAAGGTTCATTGTCTTCATCGAAACCGGCTCGTTACCAGCAACAAACTTAAACATGTCGTTTATACCGTCTCCGTTAGGAGTAAAAACGTTAGGCAGCGATAAAGGATCGAACTTAGAAGGCTCGACTATAATAAAAGGTAAGGAACTATCATCGCCTAAAATAGATTTTAAATCAACCCCTGCTCTACAGCCTGTATTGGTATTAGAAACGATAAGGCTATCACGATATCTGCCCGGTATATATCCGTCTAATTCTTCTCCCATATAGGTGTACTTAACGTATGCCTTTTCTGTAGGATTAGATGTTGAATACGTCCATAGAGCAGCATCTCTGGTTTGAATGTTATCATAGCTATTGTAACCAATCCATGTATAAGTATTAGCATTTTTACTTTCGCTATGATCGAACCTCAGCTTATATAGCGCACTACCTTTTAGCTCTGTTGTTTCAACCCAAGCACCATCATTCTTTTGCTCTTCCGCTTTCATTATCGGATATACTGCTACAGCCGGAATTTCTGAAGTAGAAAATGGTGCTGAGCTATTACCAAAATCGTTTGTTATAACTGCCGTATATGTTGCTGCTACCAAAGGAGGCGGATCTGCTATTCGGGTTGTTTCCAATATCTGAGATATTGTTGTTTGCGGATTCTTCCACGAATCATCAAGCCCTAATCCATCATATATGTCTGCCGGAACTGTTGTCCAGCTAATTTTGGGTTTTGACGAAAAGTATATTTGCTCTTCCGGAACTACTGTCAAATCGTAATAAGTGTACATTATTCGTGCCGAATGGTATGTTACAAGAGCTAACGCTTCGCAAGTATTGCCTTCTATTATACCTGTTATCTCCAAACGATCCAATAATACCCATGCATATGCAGTATCTCTAGGACTAATAGCATCTTCGCGTATTAATCTATAACCTCCAGGGCTTAAATTATTTAAAATAGACGAAAGTACCGCATTGTCTGTCTTAAGGTGCGTATAGGTTAAGGTAGCTCCATCAAACTTTTCCCATATGAAATCCGTAAGCTGCCCCATAACTATAGAAGACGCTTGTAATCTGTCTGATACAGGATCAATATCTGTAAAATACACATAGATAGGCATACCAAGTATTGTATTATCTGTGTGATCACTTCCATTCGCCAAAATCTGAGCATTAGCCGTAAATGCAGATAAGCAGAAAAATACTAAACCCACGAAATATTTATACGCTGCCATATTTCAATATTATTTGTTATCCTAATACTACAAAAGTATAAAAAAATGTACATCTAGCGCATTTGGTATAAAATACAACAACAAAACAAGCTACTTATTTACAATTCTTTGTTATCTTAGCATTATGAAAACAATACGATACATCAGCTTAATATTGCTTTTAGCCTGCGCTTTTACTGCTCATGCCCAGTTAGATTTGAGGCTAAATAAAAAGTTTGTGCTAAAAGACCACTGCTACGATAAGCAGATTAAGTCTATACTAATGTTTAAAGGTGATGATGAGCTGTCGGACCCGATACTTGAGCCGGGATCAACAGATGTGCTTACCGTTATGTTTGACGACTTAAATGAAAACGGGCGATCGCTATACTACACAATCGTTCATTGCGACGCTGACTGGAACGAAGATGCAACACCTCAGAACGACTACATGACAGGCTTCACTCAAAGCTACTTAAGAGATTACGAGTATTCTATAAATACTCGCATACCATACTTTCACTATAAGTTCACCGTCCCAAATAACGATATCAGCTTAAAAATCTCGGGTAACTATCTGGTGAAAGTATATGATTACTCTAATCCCGATACGCCTCTATTTCAAAAAGGATTTTCAATAGTGGAGTCAAAAGTTGCTTTAAAGCTCCAGTACGAGAATCTTACAAACCGTGGATTAAGAGAACAGCAGCAGCTAAACTTTTCGTTATCGTATGCCGGATTAAACGTAATGGACCCATACAGAGATTTTAAAATACGAATCGAAAAGAATAGTCACCGTATTCCCGAAATTACAATTCCTACGCCTACTTTTATTAGTGGAACTAATATCGACTATTCTCAACCGACTAAAAATATCTATCCCGGAGGTAATGAGTATAGACCTTTTGATATTCGTACCTTAGAATATGCCGCTCAAGGTGTATCATTAGTCGATTTACGGACGGACGGCTATCATGCGCTGCTAAATAACGCAGCAACAAGAGCGAATAAGCCCTATTTATACGAGCGTGATCTTAACGGTAAGTACTACATCGACTATCGTACAAAATTTGGCAATAAGCATATAGAAGCTGATTATGTACAGGTTTACTTTACGCTACCTAAAGATGAGCCATATCCCAATGCTACGCTATACGTATTTGGACAGCTATCGGATTGGTCTATCTACGATGGCCATGCAATGGTGTATAGCTACGAACGTAGAGCTTACGAGCTAATGTTAACGCTAAAACAAGCAATGTACAACTACATGATTATCGCGGTTGATGATGAAGAAACTTTTGATGAGGGGTTTGTCGAAGGTAACTTTTCTGAAACAGAGAATAGTTATAGCGTATATGTTTATTTTCGATCTCCCCGCGACAGGTGGGATAGGCTTGTTGCTATTGAGCAAATCAATACTCTTACCCAAAAAGGATCTTTTAGTGGAGTAATTAACTTCTAGCCCCTATTTTTGTATCGAAAGAAATAGCTCAGCTGTTTTTGTTTTTCTTCCTTTTGTCGCGCTATGTAGCATCTCTCTCCCGTATAAGGGTCAATGCCACTGTAGTAAATGGCCGTAGCCAAAGTCATAGGAGTTGGTGTAAAATCTTGCACTTGCTCCAACCTAAAGTTTAACCTCTCTGTAATTGTCGCCAGCACTTGCATGTCGTTATTGGTACAGTACGGAAGGCTTGAAATAAAATATGGAATAAGCTGCAATTTCAGATTCTCTTTACGATTTATGGTATCAAATTCTTTTTTTAGAACTTCGAACTGACGAAATGACGGTTTACGAATAGAAAGTAGAACTCTATCGGCTGTATGCTCAGGCGCTACTTTTAGCCTCCCCGATACATGGTATCGCATCAGCTGCTTAAAGTACGCTACACCACTTTTGTTTATAAAGCCATTTTCATCTAGAAATATATCATAACGAACTCCACTACCTACAAATGCCTTCTTTATTTTTGGATGGTTACTAATCTTACTATACAGCTCTGTTAATCTCGTAAGGTCTATATTTAGATTCTTACAAACCTTAGGGTGTAAACATGACGGACGCTTACATATGGCGCATTGTTTATCGTTCTTACCTTTCAGTCCATACATATTTGCCGACGGTCCTCCGATATCACTCACGTAGCCTTTATAATCGGACATATTAATAACGCTTTCCAACTCTCTTAGAATTGAAGATTCGGAACGACTTGATACGAATTTTCCTTGATGGGCGGAAATAGTACAGAAGCCACATCCTCCAAAACATCCTCGATGTAGCGTAATGGAATGACGTATCATTTCGTATGCAGGGATACGCTTATTCTTATAGCGTGGGTGAGGAAGTCGTGTGTAGGGCAACTCAAACGAAGCATCAACCTCCGCCTCTGTCATAGTAGGATATGTAGGATTAACTACTACTGCCTGCTTACCAATTGGCTCGACAATAGTAGCAGCCTGCGTTTTATTTGATTCTTCTTCTATCAGCTTAAAGTTTTCTGCAAATTTTTTTTTGCTATTCAAGCACTCCTCATACGAATACAGCTTTAGCATTTCATCGGTATTTGATAGTTTTCCGATATCCTGCGAATCGCATAAGTATGCCGTTTGTGGAATATCTCTAATCGTATCAATACATTCTCCTGCTTGCAAGCGAGCGGCCAGCTCTACACTCGCTTTTTCTCCCATACCATATGTAAGTATATCCGCCTTACTATCTACCAATATAGATGGAAGTAACTTATCCTGCCAATAATCGTAATGTGTAAAACGCCGTAAGGATGCCTCAATACCTCCTATAACAACCGGGGTATCAGGATAGAGCTTCTTTAAGATATTACCGTAAACGCTGACAGCATAGTCAGGTCGAAAACCCGCCTTCCCATCAGGCGAGTAAGCATCATTACTACGTAAACGCTTGTTGGCAGTATAGTGGTTTACCATGCTGTCCATACAACCTCCAGATATACCGAAAAACAAACGAGGCTGACCTAACTTTTTGAAATCGCGCAAATCATCGCGCCAATTTGGCTGTGGAACAATAGCAACCCTATAGCCTTCACGTTCGAGTACACGTCCAATAACAGCCGCACCAAACGAAGGATGATCGATATAGGCATCACCACTAAAAAGAATTACATCTACATAATCCCACTTAAGTAGCCGCAGTTCTTTTTTAGATGTTGGTAAAAATGGTAGCTTACGATCAGTCGTCATTATATTACAGCATATTGTTATCGGCGACAAAACTACGTTTTTTTTAGCATAACCTTCAATTCGTTAAAGAACTTCAAGTATTTGTTACATGATCAGAATTCGATTAATTTTACAGCGCATATTAACAATATAGCGATTTTAACCTACTGATAATATAATGAATAGCAATATATACATCTCCGGATATGAAACTTTTTTTGAAGAAATACTCTCCATTCTCGCCAATAATAAAATAACCGATGAGCTTGGTGAAGCTATTAAAAAACACGCGCTATCCTTTATTAGTGTATGGAATTCTAATGACTTTAAACAAACAGGTAATACATATACTCGTTGTTATATAGGAAAGGACAGCACATCTAAATGGGAAGCGATAGTTATGTGTTGGAAAAAAGGTAACCAAACCTCTATTCACGGACATCCTGATTTCGCATCATACACTTTTTTACAAGGAGAAATAGCCGTAGAAACATTTACTCCGCAAGAATTAAATAGTGTTACAAAAAATACAGAACGTGTTTACAAAGCAGGCGAGAGCTTGTTTGCTGTTGGAAAATCATCCCACTTCGATAATCACATACATCGCTTAACCTGTATTTCAGATTATGCTTATAGCCTCCACATTTATTCTGACGATGCCAGAAAAGGAAAAGCGTTCTCTCTATTAAAGGAATAGCTATTTCTGAGCGTCTTTAAACACCTTTATATTTTCAGCAATTTTAGCAATAAGTCGCTCGCGAGCCTCTACACTTGCCCATCCTATATGAGGAAGCATTACCATTTTATTTTTCGCACTTGTTTTCAAGAACGGATGATCTGCCGAAATCGGTTCATATTTATAGACATCCAACCCACAACCGGCAATATATCCTTGCTCTAATGCCGTAACTAGATCTTCTTCGTTAACAATGCCTCCTCTCCCAACGTTTATAAGGATAGCAGACGATTTCATTTTTTGCAGCCGAGGTAGGGCTATAAGCTTTTTTGTTTGATCGTTTAGCGGTGCATGTATCGAAACAATATCAGAAGTTTCGAGCAACTCGTCTAGTTCAACTCTTTTATAAGCTGTAGCAGAACTATTCTTACCCGATGTAGAATAGTAAACAACTTCACAGCCAAAGGCTATAGCAATTGCCGCAACTTTCTTTCCAATATTACCCATACCAATAATGCCGTATCTCTTACCTGCTAACTCCGTGAACTCTTCTTCCAAATAAGAGAATATAGTTCCGTTAGAGTAACTTCCGTTCTTAACGTAAACATCAAAGCATCCTATCCTATTAATTAGCTCAAGAACTAAAGCAAAAGTAACCTGGGCAACGCTATTGGTTGAATAATCGGCTACATTCTTTACAGCAATATTTTTTTGTGCAGCATATTCAAGATCAATATTATTCATACCCGTAGCAGCAACGCATATCAGCTTAAGCCGCGGGCAAGCATCAATAACTTCTTTCGTAATCTTAGTTTTATTAACAATAGCAATGTCTATATCCTGTAAACGTTCTATTGTTTCCTTCTCATGAGTATATGGGTAACAGGTAAGATTACCTTGTATTTCTATAGGTTTTAACGATGTACTTCCTACAGTAGAGCAATCAAGAAAAGCAATATTCATATCAGAATAGTAGATTATACTACATATCAAGCAGCTTCTTTTTCTGCGCTTCGAACTCTTCTTTTGTAATAATTCCTTCGTCCAATAATTTTTTCAATTTTAGTAGCTCATCCGCAACACTAAATGCAGGTGCTGTGGAAGTTTTACTTTCAGATTGTGCCGGTTGAGCGGTTACCTGCTGCTGTATCGGTTGTTCAGGAGCTGCTTGTACAGGCGCTACTTGTTGAACAGATGTTTCTATTGCTTGCATTGCTGATATTTCTCCCGACTTAAGCGCAGCAACAACATCGCAAAGAAGATCCGTCTTAGAATCATCAATACGAATTCTTATCATCCACCTACCATTCTTACTATCCTTTTTATCTCCGGCATAGCGTATTTTTCTTATGGAAGCATTTTTACCTGCGTAGTATGGCTCTGCTGGCTTTGTTAGGTTCGCTTTCATATCATCAAATAAGTTATCGGGCGGATGATGGATATATTTGAAACGGGAATTATCTCCCAGAGGACCGTTAAGTTTCATTATGGTACCTTTTCTTAACATAACTCCATTATTCAGCCGTAGTATATCGCCCGTCATTTTTCCATCCTTATTCTCTTGGGCAAATAAGGTAAACGACATTATTAAGCTTAGGCAGATAAGTGATATTTTTCTCATAATTGTTGATATGTTTATTTATATGCTACACTCTATTTCTTGTTTCTTGCCGCAAGTTAAGCTAAAGTAGGACACGTGATTAAACTTATTATAAAGAAAAAATACATCTTTTAACGTTCAAAACTAATCATCATTCTCCTCTTCGTATCTTTTCTGCTTTCCCGATTTTCCTTCCACAACCAGTACTATTTCACCCCTAACGCCCTTCTCTGTATAATAACTGATAAGCTCCGTAAAAGTGCCTCTACTATTCTCCTCATGCAGCTTACTAAGCTCGCGAGACACACATGCTCTACGCTCCTCTCCAAATACAGCGGATAACTGCTGCAATGTTTTTAGCAACCGATAAGGTGATTCATAAAATACCATTGTTCGCTCTTCGTCCCTAAGCTGGATTATACGCTTTTGCCGCCCCTTTTTTTGAGGAAGAAAACCCTCAAAGCAAAATCGATCAGATGGAAGACCGGAGTTCACTAATGCGGGGATAAGAGCTGTCGCCCCCGGAAGACATTCCACCTCAATATCCCGTTCAACACATGTTTTTACCAGTAGAAATCCAGGGTCTGAAATACCGGGTGTACCAGCATCAGAAAGCAAAGCAACAGATTGTCCCCTGAGAATTTTTTCCGCCAATAACTCAACCGTACGATGCTCGTTAAACTTATGGTGAGCATACATTTTTGCCGCTATTCCATAGTGCTGAAGCAACACCGATGATGTGCGTGTATCTTCTGCCAGTATTACGTCAACAGCTTTTAAAATATTTACCGCACGATAGGTCATATCTTCCAGATTACCTATAGGCGTAGGGATAATATATAGTTTATTTTCACTCATCAAGTTACTTAAAGCGTCTATATAATAATAATACCAGCTGCTTTACAGCAGCTGTTTCACTATTCCAACTGAAATTTTCATGGATATACACAAGAGCATCGTCTATACCGCTACAGCTATTCAGCGTACTAATAGTTTTATTAAACAAATCCTTATCGCCATTAAAAAGCTCTTTGATAAACAAAAAGCGATCATTAATGCCTATTGCCCTGTTTATATCATCTATGGCAGAAAAACGAGCAACACCCATTTCATCCTGAGCGTCAAAATTTTCAAAAAGATACTTACGCAAACCGACAAACTTATCTCCCAGCCTAACTGTTGTATGCTCTTCTTCTTTTTTAGCGCTTGGGGCTATTTCTTTCTCCTCTTCTTTTACAGGAATTTCTTCTTTTACCAGTACCGGCGGGGTCTGAACTATGATTACAGGATCGGGTGCATCTTTTTTCTCCACAACTTTAATCTCTGTTGTACTTATAGAAATATCTTCTTCTTTTGATTGAAACTTTATTGTATTCTCCTCAATATGATCTTTCGTCGTATTTCTTGTTATATCCAAATCGAGCAATTCATCATATAAAGCGGCTAGCTGATTCCGTACGATGTTTCGTTCTATATTAGTAACCGACTTCTTTTGCCTCCAACTTTCCAGAAGGTTCTTAACCCTTTCAATCCGTGCTAATAGTATGCCTATTTTCTCCATATTCAAGCTTACTTTTTACTTATTAACAGGTAGCTAACTTATTGGTTTGTATTTTAAGCCTCAAATTCGGCTATCCTCTATCTGATGATTTTAATTAATTTCTACCTTTGTATATTCGCAAAAGTAGTGAAATGTTTTTAGAAAGTACGAAAGCGACCGGATGGATTGAGATTATCGTTGGATCAATGTTTTCAGGAAAGACTGAGGAATTGATACGGCGACTAAAAAGAGCCAAAATTGCAAATCTGCAGATCGAGATATTTAAACCGCAAGTTGATACGCGTTATGAGGAAGACTCTGTCGTATCTCACGACGCTAACTCAATTCGGTCGACTCCGGTCAGCTCTTCAGGAAACATTTTGTTGCTGGTAGCAGGTGTTGATGTTGTAGGTATAGATGAAGCCCAGTTTTTTGATATGGGTTTGGTTGATGTATGTAATCAGCTGGCGAACAATGGAGTTAGGGTTATTATTGCTGGTTTAGATATGGATTATTCCGGCAAACCTTTTGGTCCGATTCCTAGCTTAATGGCCACGGCCGAATACGTAACAAAAGTACATGCAATATGCCAACGTTGCGGAAGTCTTGCGCACCATTCTCACCGTTTATCCGCCAGCGAGAAGCTGGTACTCATCGGAGAGAAAGATAGCTACGAAGCGCTATGCCGGCATTGCTATAACATGGTAAAACAAAACGCAATAAAAAATAAAGAACAGAAAATCTAACACGACTATAACTCTAATGAAACTCACTCTATCAGAAGGCATTAATGGATGTACAATTATCACATGTACACTTGGTAAAGATGATAACACTCCCGAACTTTCCATACAATCGCTCATGCCACTTCCGTTAAATCAACAGATTACGGTAATAATACCCGCAGATAAACGTTTCAATACAACATCATTTTGTGATGCTCTTAAAAGATATAGACCGGATAAAATTATAGTGGCGGGGATGGAAGAAATGGATTTATTATCCGAAAATTTCCAGTATCAGCACTATACTTCTCCACAGGCATTCTACGGCTCAGCTCAAAAAAGTGAGTTTTTCCACGAAAATATTTTAGTTTTTGAAACCGACAAATATCGATTTAAAAACGCCTTTTTAGATTCGAAGATAAGGCATACTAAGCTTGAGGTGAATTTTGATGCTCTGGCAGAAAATATTCGCTACTTTCAATCTAAGCTAAAACCAAATGTACAGCTCATGGCTTTAGTAAAAGCTTTTTCGTATGGTAGCGGATCTTATGAAGTTGCATGCCTTATGCAGCTATTAGGTGTAGATTATTTAGGAGTTGCCGCTAGCGATGAAGGCATAAGTCTCCGCCGTTCGGGTATTACTTTGCCTATTGTTGTACTTACTCCGGAACTTGATAATGTAGCAGAAACAATCAGCTATAATCTCGAGCCGGAAATTCATAATATTCGTTCGTTAAATACATTTGTTGAAGCAGTAAATCAAGTTGGTCTAGTGGGCTATCCTATTCATGTTAAAATCGATTCCGGTATGCACCGACAAGGCTTTGAGATGAACGATATTGATGAGCTAGCTAGCATTATCAGAAAGAACGAAAGCATAGAAGTGGCGTCAGCATTCACACATCTTGCTGCAACCGATGAAGAAAAACATGATGATTTTACCCGCCAGCAGCTGAACACATTTGCCGAAGTAAGTCAAGCGCTTGAAGATAAGCTAGGCTGCAAGTTTATTCGTCATGCCTTAAATTCTGCCGGGATAGAGCGTTTTCCTGAAGGGCAATTCGATATGGTACGCCTAGGAATTGGTATGTATGGAGGAAGTACGGTAAGCCAAGCGCAAACAAGAGTCGTATCAACTTTAAGAAGTGTTGTTACTCAAATAAAAGATATTACGCCTAACGACACCGTTGGCTACGGAAGAATAGGCGAAGTAAAAAAGCACACTCGCATTGCTGTAGTGCCCATTGGCTATGCAGATGGATTAAATCGACGGTTAAGTAATGGCGTCGGAAAATTTATGATAAACGGTCAACCTGCCCCAATTATCGGTAATATTTGTATGGACTTAACCATGACTGATATTACCGGCTTAGATGTAAAAGAAGGCGACGAGGTAATTATTTTTGGTGATGAACCTACAATTTTTGAACTGGCAGATAAGCTAGGAACTATTACCTACGAAATACTTACCAGTGTTGCAGCCCGTGTTAAGCGAGTTTATACGTTTACCGAAAAACTTTTTAGCCTGTAATAATAAACCATAAGAATGAATATCCTTATACTTGGTTCGGGAGGAAGAGAACATGCGTTAGCATGGAAGATTAAGCAAAGTAAAAAGCTAGGCAAGCTATATATCGCCCCTGGAAATGCCGGTACGGGAATACTTGGGGAGAATGTAGATATTGCTCCAACCGATTTTTCTGAAATAGGCGATTTTTGTATTTCGCACAATATAAATATGCTTGTTGTTGGTCCGGAGGAGCCGCTTGTCAGAGGTATTAGCAATTTCTTTAGCTCAGAAGATAGGCTGAAACATATCCCTGTTATCGGTCCTTCTAAAGAAGGGGCGATGCTGGAAGGAAGCAAAGATTTTGCCAAAACTTTTATGAAAGAATTTAGTATTCCTACTGCTGCTTATAAAACTTTTACTTCAGTAAATATTGAAGAAGGATATGCTTTTCTCGAAGAACTTCGAGCGCCATACGTTATTAAAGCAGACGGTCTTGCAGCAGGTAAAGGTGTACTTATTTTAAATAATTTAGAAGAAGCAAAACATATGCTTCGAGAAACCTTAGGAGGCAAATTTGGCGAGGCAGGAAATAAGGTAGTTATCGAAGAATATTTACATGGAATAGAACTATCAACTTTTGTTCTTACAGATGGCATATCGTATAAGCTACTACCTGAAGCGAAGGACTATAAACGAATTGGAGAAGGCGATACAGGACCGAATACCGGAGGAATGGGAGCTGTATCACCCGTTCCGTTTGCCGACAAAACTTTCTTAGATAAGGTTTGTAAACGTATTATTGAACCCACCTTAAAAGGATTAAAGCAACGAGACATTACTTATAAAGGATTCATTTTTATCGGTCTGATGAATGTTAACGGAGATCCCTATGTTATTGAATACAACGTACGCATGGGTGACCCCGAAACAGAGGTGATTATTCCTCGTCTAGATACAGACTTACTAGATTTGTTCGAAGGTGTTGCACATCAAACTTTAGCAGAAAAATCATTCACTATTAGCCCCGAAACTGCTGTTACGGTTGTATGCGTATCGGGAGGTTATCCGGATGGCTATACAAAAGGGTTTCCCATAAGCGGTCTAGATAAAATCTCCGATTCCATAGTATTTCATGCAGGAACCAAACATAAAGATAACGCCACAATAGCCGCAGGTGGACGAGTACTTGCCATCACATCATTAGGACACAATATTACAGACGCATTACGCAAATCGTACCAATCAATTAGTAGCATTAAGTACGAAGGAATGTACATGCGTCGAGATATAGGACAAGACCTTTTATAAAGCGATACCGAATGCTGCTCGATTTTGCTCGCAAAACATATGTACGGTCAGCAATACTATTTTGTACTGCCTTAGTATTTTTATGGCTAAAGCAAATTATATTCGGAGAAACTATACCTATAGAAAGAGAGGAGTCGGTAATGCCTCTGACCGATTTACTGTATAGCTTTATTTCTTCTCCTTTATTGGAATCGGTATATGTAATTTTAATAACGCTAATATCGGCTGCAATTCTTATGGTTATTGTACCTAAGCACGATTTATTGAGAGGGTACGACTATCTGTCCGCTTTTATTTTTATTCTTTTAAGCTTATCATTTCCAATCCAGAAGCAAGTTAGCGGAGTACATCTTGCCGTTTTATTCTGCCTATCGTCCCTTAATAGGCTTCTCTGCATATACAACAGAACCGAGAAATCGGGAAATATATATTTATCCACTTTATATGTTGGGATCGCAGGGCTATTTTACCCGCCTGCTCTCCTTTTCCTACCCATATTTTTGATAAGCATCGCCCTTCTTAAAGTATTTAACTGGCGTGATTTTTTTCTAGGTATTTCCGGTACAATAACCCCGTTTATTTTTGCGGCAAGCTACTACCATGTATTGGGTAAAGATATACTTCAGCCTATTAACACTATAATTTACTTTTTTACTCCCAGCACCTCAATTATAGATAGCGTTAGATTTGAGGAATTCAATATTGGCTACTTATATTTTGGCTACATAGCTCTTCTCATCTTTATAGCTACCATATCAAACGTTAGGGGAATATCTGCCAACATAAAAAAATCACGAATGCTTGGAATTCTCCGCCTTTTGATAGGATTTTTACTAGCAGCGGTGATTATTTTTCCTGCTATGCAGACACCTTTTATGCTAACCTTAATGGCGGCTTCAGCAGCAATTCTTATTACATCCTACCTATCGGGTATTAGACGGGTAAAAATTGCCAACATACAGCTAATCTTATTGATAATTTCGTGTATATTACCGCAATTCTACTTCTAGATTATTTTCTAATTTTCTATCCAGTACGCATGTTAATATAACAGGATTATGGTCGGAATTTGCAAACCCTAAATCTACTGTTTCTACATTTAAGCGAGTAATATTAGATGAACAAAGAAAAAAATCTAGTATAGTGGTTTGCGTTATCCCTTCCTGGTATCTATCATCTAAAAAACGGTTTGATGGTGTTGCGCTATCATAAATCCATTGCCATCCCACAGGCATATATATTTCGTCTATAGCTAGCGGTTTAAAATACGTTGTTCCTTTTGATTCCGGATATCCTGGAGGCGTCTGGTTCCAATCTCCTCCCACAACTACATAGCTTCCTTTTTGTTCTTCAGCCAGCAAAAACGATCTCAGATAACCCAACTCTTCTTGTCGTTGCGTACCATTATCGTATGCCGAACTATGTGTGTTGACCACTATTAGCTCATTTCCTCCCGCTAAAGGCAGACGAAGCGAAATAAAGCAACGCCTTAAGTTAAATATACGTGTAGGCCAAGACTCACTTGAGGGATAGCTATGCCGAACCGCTTGACATGGATTATACTGCGAAAAAACAGCAACTCCCGATTCAACTGCACCTAGCGGATTCGTTATAGGAACAGGCACTAGCTCGACCTTATAGTTTAACGCGAAAAAAGCGAGATGCTTTTTCATGATAAGAGCGATAGCCGACAGCTCGTCTATTTTATAGCTTCGGCGAGATTTAATATCAACCTCCTGTAGTAAGCAAAAATCAATATCCTGATTTTCTCTTAAGAACGAGATTATAGCATCAAGGTTCTTTCTTGTTTGCTCTTCCGATTGGCGAGTTCTGATCCCTCCATCCATAAAAAAATCCATATCAGCATCCAAACCTGCATACCCTATGTTCCACGTAAGTATTTTTAGGGTATCTATCGAATAGGGCAAAACTTTATCATTAGTATGAAGAATCTCTTTTTCAGACGGATTATACGCCGTATATGTCATTAGAGCAAGAAATACAGCAAATATAACCACCAATACCATAGCTATACGCAAGAGCCACTTAACAATCCTTTTCATAAATCCATTAGCTTGTTTAGCGCAAAGCTAACAAAAGTTCGAGATAGTATTTATATATCAACTTTTTATTGCAAAGCAATACATATTGTTCTTTTTTCGTTTCTTAATTCCAATTACCGACGCAATGAATAGATAAAAAGAAACTATCTTTGCATGTAGATTTAATACTACTAATCAAAACAAACCACATGAAGTTAGGCGTTGTAATTTTCCCCGGATCGAACTGCGATCACGATATGATATATGCTTTAAAAGACATTCTTGGACAGGATGTTGTTCCGCTTTGGCATAAGGAGCATCAGCTAGGTAATATAGATGGTGTCTTTCTTCCCGGCGGATTTTCATATGGAGACTACCTTCGATCTGGCGCACTCGCAAGCTTCTCTCCTATTATGAGCGAGATTATTGAGTTTGCCGATAAGGGTGGCTTTGTATTCGGTGTATGTAACGGATTTCAGATATTATGCGAATCTAAGCTATTACCAGGAGCGTTGTTACATAATAACAACCAAAAATTTATATGTAAAAACACCCATATCGTTCCAGACAGCCATAGTACGGATGTAACGGCTTATTTAGAAAAAGGAAAAGCGCTAAAAATACCGATTGCACACGGAGAGGGACGCTACTATGCCGATACTGAAACGCTATCATCTCTTCGTCAAAACGGACAAATTCTCTTCCGCTATTGCGATGAAAACGGGAATGTTTCCGGGGCATTCAACCCTAACGGGTCGGTTGAAAATATTGCCGGTGTATGCAACGAAAAGAAAAACGTTTATGGTATGATGCCTCACCCGGAACGTGCAAGTGATGATGAACTAGGGAATACTGATGGTACTTTAATACTCCAATCCATTCTAAAATCGTTACAGTAATTATTCTTCAACATAAAAGAGAGCCTTGATATTATTTTTTATCAAGGCTCTCTTTGCATTTATAATTTATGAATGTTTATGTTACAGAAACTTCGCTTTCTTTTTTCTTCTTTTTACCGAACTTATCATTAATCCATTTTGGGAATATTATTGCACCTATGATTAGGTATGGATAGTAGGTTATTAACCTCCAGATAAAAGCCAAAACTACAGTTAACCCCGCTATAGGAATAAACGGACCTAAGAATTTACCAAATGCCCATTCGGCAAACCCGCTCCCTCCGGGAGTTGGCATAATAAGCATGGCAATCCACATTATTAGCTGGCGACCAAATAGCAAGAAATGGTCTCCTACAGCAAAAAATGCTAAGAATATGGCATTAACTACCCAGTAACGCGATGTCCAAGATAAGAATGTAGCCCCAAAAGCTTTTAGCCAAAAAGAAAACGGCTTACTCTTAAGCTCATTAGAGTTAGTAATAATATCTTGACCCGCTTTTGCAGCCCCGGCTATCCATTTTCTCAGAAAGGGTAAACGGAAAACTTGCTGAATTAGCCAATTCAGCCCCTGTGGATTTCTGAACATTCCATAAAAAAGAAGTATTGTCCATATCAACTTAATGCTATAGCCAATAATAGCCGAAATAACAATACCCTTTACAACTACAGAACCTTCAACTGAAAATAAGGTTGCCGGACCCAAAATCAGCATAAGTAGCGGGAACATCAGCACAAAATACAGCTCGTCAAGCAACGAAGTTGCCATTACTATCGCACTGCTTTTACCTACACTCAACCCTTCTTTATTAACATATATAATGGCAACGCTTGTTCCCCCTATGGCAGAAGGTGTAACTGCCGAGGTAAACTCCCAAAGCATTATAACTCGAAATGCTTGTCGCCACGACAGCTCATTTTCTGACAGAATGCGAATACGAAGCATATAGCCTATATCACGCCCTACCATAAACAGTAGGGCAATGAAAATCCAAAATACCGACTTCCAAGTAAAGCTTACAAGAGAAAAAGTATTGGGGTCGAACTCATCCCAAAACAAATAACCAACAACCGCCAAGCCAATAAGAGCAGGAAGAATAATTTTTGATACTCGAACCTTATTAAGTTCTTTATGTTCTGTTTTTGGAGCCTCTTTCATAGTTTAAGGGTACAAATTTAGCCAATAATAGATAGAATAAAAGTTCGATAACGCCTACTTTGTTCACTTTATACATATAATAAGAAAAATAGCCATCATATTTAATATGAATTTAATATAGAAATACCACCTGTAGCCGAAACATCATTTACCAATTAAGCACTATCTTTGCAGCCTAATGGCAAATAGAAAAGCGAACATCATAATTAAGAATAAGAGAGCCAGCTTTGATTACGAGCCGATTGAAACGTTTACTGCCGGTATTGTATTGGTTGGAACAGAGATTAAATCAATCCGCTTAGGTAAGGCTAGCCTAGTAGATACCTACTGCTTTTTTGTGGGTAACGAACTATTTGCTCGTGGTATACACATTGCCGAATACTGGTGGGGAAATCTTAATAATCACGACCCTAAGCGAGAACGCAAGCTGCTTTTAAACCGAAAAGAGTTGAGCAAGCTGCAACGCCATTCGAAAGAGAAAGGCTTATCAATTATTCCCACTCAACTTTATATTGCTGAGAATGGCTATGCTAAGCTAGACATAGCCCTGGCAAAAGGCAAAAAATCTTACGATAAGCGCGAATCTATTAAAGAAAAGGATATGCGCCGAAGTATGGATAGGCAAGCCGATTACTAGCGCTATTCAACTTTTAATCCTGCTTCTGCATATACTACTCGTCCGTCGTTTGTTATACCTTCAACTTTAACAATAAAGTCTCCCGTTAAATCGGAGGTGGTAAAGGGTATGGCTACAGACGTTTTTCCATCTGTATAAACCTCAGGATTCCACAACAAAGTGTGCCTGAAATCCGGTATGCGGCTTTTCCTTTCTGCTTCCGTGTTATATGAAGGAACATAAAAACAGCGTTTTTTTTGGGTACCTTCGTAGCTAAACACTTGGGTGGCTTCATCAACCTGCAATCCATGGTAATCCCTATTATGTGTTTTAAATGACACAATACCATTAAATAACAACCGCCCCCCAAAAAAATATTTATTTTGATAAATACCTATTCTTTCAACCAATGATGGATCGTAACTATATATATTTTCATGGTCTAAAATAGGAATTCCATCTAGCAATACCAAAGAATTAGCATTTGAAAACGCCCCGCCGATACCTCCCGTGAAAACATTTAAATACCTTCTATCGTTAATCCTCCGAAAACGAGCTTGAGGAATAAATTCTGCGAAAACCTCTCTCATAGTAGGAAAACGTATATAATCATCTAATAAGTATTCGATAGATGGAGACCACTGAAATAAGGCGCTTTCGTATTCATATTCAGATATAGAGTCAGACATATACATATGCAAAGCCTGCAACCCTATACTTCGTTCTCTTAATTTATCTTTATGCACTATATTCACTGTCAGTACCGGAAGAGGCTTCGAAGTATGTAAAGCAAATGGAGATTCTATATCTATCCTAAAACGATCGTCATTAAAAGTAACTACCGCGGTTGCAACCTCCTCTACTCCTGATATACGCTTTGTGTTAAATACTACGTTGCCGTTTTTGCCCAATGCGCCTGAGAATAAACGTATTTTATCTCCTGGAAAAGATAAGAACGGCATCACATCGTCTTTTTTCACCTGTAAACCTGTTTGAAAGTCTATCATTTTACCCTCGAGTATATGCCCCTCATATTCCGGTATGTACATTGAAGTAAATGGTTGAACATTTTCTATCGGTTGTAGCTCATTTTTCCATTCACGCAGCCTAAAGGACGAGCCAGAGAGCGATACGTCATTTTTATATATGGAAAGAGATAGTGTATAAATATCCTCCGGTATATTTTCTAAGCTAATGCTACCAGCAGTTCTAACAGGATAAGCAGCTTTATCGGGCGTTAGCTGTAACGATCGAATTATTTCATTTTCTCCATTCCCCGATGCTTTCGCGTTTCTCTCGTTAGGGGTATAAGCTATGGCTACAGTAAACGGTTCATCGGGCTTTGATACCACCTCCATATTATGAGAAGAATCTGTAAACGTATTCAATATAGGGATAGCTCTGGAGAAAAAGACTTCTTCGCCCTCATTCTTCATATAACGGGTATAGGCAAGCATTCGGTAGCTACCGCTGGCCAGCGTTGGAGGAATCATCATCCAGCCACTTCCAATTCCGTTCGCTACCTCTAACTTCACCTGTAGTACAGGATTTGATTCGTCCAGCAACTCTACATAAACCACTTTACTCAAATCTATAGGAGTGCCATCTTGGTTTGTTGTGAGCACTTTCATCCAAATCAGCTCTCCCGCCAAATATACCTGCTTATCTGTCTGAAGATATACTCTTTCTCTCAAGATTTTTTCTTTATCCAGCGCAAATGAAGCAGCAGATATAAGTAAAAAGCAAAGTGTAATAGAAAAGACATTCGCCTTCATAGCTAAATTTCTTAATAGTTATTTGTTGGCCAGCCTATAGGCCTATCTTTAGTTCCTTTTAGCCTGCAATCAACACAAGAATAGTCTGTAACTTCTAAGTACAAACAATAACCCGGACCGTCCACAAATGCATACCAAAGCGTATCTACCGGCGCGTACCTAGGTGGATGAACGTCCAATAAGAGTGAATCTCGTAGTATATACACTGTAGGGCATTCGTTAACATATGGTGGGGTTTCATGGATATCTGGTACTTCAGGAAAATAATGTTCTTTATAAGCCGTTGTAGAAACCTCGACATATCCAAGAACGTTGGTATTAGGATCGCTTATGCATTCAATATTTCCTTTACGGTTTGTTGGCATCGGCGGAAATAGCCCTCCCGATTCTTCTACGCTCTCTCTTAAGTTATAAAAATAGTCATAGGCCTCTTTACGCAGCTGGTTCTGCTGCATTTTTACGTAGTACATAACCGTAAATCTGTCGTTATAGGCTTCTATACCTTTTAATTTTTTTTCTATAACTACATTCTCCGCCAGCTTATCTGCGGCTCCTATATATACCTCCGAAGTGTCTCTTCCCCAACAATGGTGCATGTTATCCGACGTGTTCCTATCATACACTTTATACTCTAAAACAGTGCCGGGCAGCCATCCTAACCGTCCGAATAATTGTGCATGTACTTCCCATATTTCTTCGTACTGCCACATATAGTAAGGCGTCTTATCCGACGAGTCGTGCGTTGAGACGCACACATAAACAGGTTCTCCGGCGGCGGCTTTCGACAGGTTTATACGGTCTATTGCTGTAGTAATAATTGGCTCTAAAAACTCAGATCGATACTCTTTTCCTTCCGACCGTATATATAAGCCGTACTTTCTACTCGGATCCAAATCCTCTGTTTCTACCGAGTAGCGGCCATTACCCAGGTAACTTGTATTCTGAAAAAGAACACCGTCATCTCGCTCTATATATAAGCTGGCATTTGAGATGACCTCTATATCATTAATATCCTCCAGCAACCCTACCGTTTTTGTTAACTTAAAGTAGGATATTTCATTTGTTATCAGCCCATCTACAACCATTACGCTAGAGGCTTTCTCTAGGCCGTCCGGAACATACTCCGTTACACAAGAGTAAACTCCTCCTACTAAAAATAGTAACGACACGATAGCCTTCGACGCTATTTGTACGGTATATATTCTTCTTTTCCTCATAGCTAAGCTCTTTTATTATCTAAACCAACATTTTAAAACTTCAGGTTATATGCCACGTATGGTATAGGTACCCCAAATATGGCAAGCTGATACCCTTTTAAATTTCCATTTTCTGTCACATAGTACACAGAATATGGGTTTTTTCTACCCGTAACATTGTAAACACCAAAAGAAAGCGAGCTGTGCGTAAGCTTTGTTAAACGATGCCCAGGTTCTATGTTAAAAGAAACATCCATACGGAAATAATCACGCACACGATATGCATTTCTATCAGAATAATAAACGTACTGCCCATTCTGGTATATATATTTTGAAATTGGCAGCGTTATAGGACGCCCGGTGGTATAATCGCAATTTACAGATACACTAAACCGATGGGTAAGCTTGTAGTTGCCTACAAATTTAAAATCGCGCGGTCTATCAAAATCCGCGGGATACCAAACTCCCCTGTTAATAGGATCTGCGGCTCTATCATCGTCTTGCTTAAGCTCTGTTTTAGAATACGTATAGCTGATCCACCCGCTAAGCTTACCTCTTGTTTTTTTTACCATCAGCTCAACGCCATAAGCTCGTCCGGTCATTGGGAGTACATCTGTTTCTAAATGATGGTTCATCGTTAACTCTGCCCCGCTTTTATAGTCTAAAAAATTATCCATGGTTTTATAATATCCTTCTACAGATGTCTCAACTAAGTTGTCGAAGAAATTCTTATATAATCCTGCCGCAACCTGCATGCCTGTTTGAGGCTTAATATTGGCATCGCTCAGCTTCCATGTATCGGTTGGAGACATAACCGTTGTGTTGGATATTTTATGGATATTTTGTCTCATGGTATTCACTCCGGCTTTTACCGAAAAATCGTCCGTAAAGGCATACCGGATTGACCCACGAAGCTCCGGGCCATGGTACGTTTTAAAGATTCCACTCCCCGTCTTCGTATCCGTTATAGTTAATAGAGAGGGAAGGTAGTCAGGGTTATATGTATTATAGGTACGAGACCCTATTACGTTAAATATGGAGTAGCGTATGCCTAAGCTTACCGACAATTTATCTGAAATATCCCAAGTATCGTTTATATATAGAGCTGATTCCAACGCCTTCTCTCTTTGTGTTTTATCTGCCCGAGCCACGGATTCGTCTCCATAAGGAAGGTACTCGCCCGGATTTAAAGAATAATAAATGCTGCTCAAACCAAAATCCAACGTATGTTTATCGGCAGCCTTCCATAAAAAATCTAGCTTTCCAAATCCCTGATTGATGGCAAAATCTAAAGAGTAAGCACGGTATGCTATTTCTGTATCTTTGGTAGAATAATCATAATGATCATACCCGCCAGTAAAAGAACCCATTAGCTCTTCAGAAAAAATACGCCTCCATTTGGCTGATACGTTGGTATTACGGTAAGAATACTTTTGCTTATCGGTAAAGCTGAAACGATCGTAGCTATAATACCCGTTAACCTGTAGGCTATTCCTTTCGTCAAACTTATGGCTAACGCCCGCGTTTAAGTCAAAAAATTCGGCGGAACCGTCTTTATAACCGCTTTTTTCCGGTAGCCGCTTTAACATCCAATCAGAGTAGGTCGTTCTTCCCCCCACAATAAAAGATGTTTTGCCTTTTACTATTGGTCCGTCTAGAGTAACCCGGCTTGTTAGCAGCCCGACACTGGCAGACCCTCCCACCTTATCCTTATTCCCCTCTTTTTCGGAGATGTCTAATACAGATGAGATACGACCGCCATACTTTGCAGGAATGCTGCTTTTGTATAGCTCCATGCTATTTATTACATCCGGATTGAACGCGGAAAAAACGCCAAATAGGTGCGAGGGGTTATAAATTGTCCCATCGTTAAAAAGAATCAAATTCTGGTCTGTTGCACCTCCTCTAACATTAAATCCGCTAGACATTTCGCCAACCGATTTCACCCCCGGCAAGGATAATACTACTTTTATTACATCCACCTCTCCGAATAACGTTGGAATATTTTTTATATCCTGCATCTTTACTCGCTCCAGCCCCATTGTAGTGCTCCTCACATTTGCTATTCTTTCCGCAGAAATAGTTGCCTCTGTTAAAGCTTGCATTACCTCTTCAACCCCAAAATTTAATACTCCATTCTCATATACCATCAGCTGTATCTTAGTATCTTTCAGGTTGTACCCTTTAACATTCAGCTCTTGCCGACCTGTTGGGATTCTTATCGAGTAAAAGCCATTCGCATCGGAAGTAACAACACTAGTAGAGTTATTAAGGTGTAGGGAAAGGCCTGCCATGGGTTCTTCCGATCTATAATTCGTAATATTTCCGGAAAGAGTAACCATACCGCTCCTTTTTTTCCGCGCGTTACCTATTTCGTACACCTTTGTTTCTGAAATTAGCTTCTGCTTTTTATCATCATCTTGTAAAAGAAATCTGGATACATCATACGCCACAAAAATACTGTCCTCTTCTGCTCCTTTATCTTCTTTCTTCTTAAATATAAGAGGTAGAGACGCCACCAGCCGCCTACTTTGCGCAACAAAGAGTATGTTGTTGTAGGGCGTTATTTTTAGATTTGTTCCTTCAAATGCTCTTTCAAGTACCTTTAAGGGCGTTTCATTTTCACGGCTTAACGTCACCCTAATATCTTCAATATCTTCAGGGTCGCTATAAATACGACAGCCAGCTTGCTGTTCTATGACCTCAAAAAGTTCGTTAACCGTGGCATTTTCTAATTGTATGCTAACAAGACCCTGTGCGGCTGCAGCATAGTAAGAGAAAAATACGATTATAAGTATAACTATCTTTTTCATGGCTTTCCACCTATAAGAAGTTCGTACTGTTTTGCTACTGACACAAGGGAATGTTCGATATCTTTATTAAAATTTAATTTCCGCTGCTTTATATACGGCTCCAGCTGTTTTTTGTGACTACCAAAAATATTTAGAATAGCTTTTTTATTATTCGCAGCATAGTAAACCCCGTCTTTTAGTACATAGCGCATATTCTTTTTTCGAAAAGAAACTATGGTTTTAGTACCTTCGATCTTCTCTACCTTCAAGTAAGACTCCCTTTCAAGCACTTCACAGCTTCCTTTATGCAATAAGATATAATATCCAGGGTCTAACTGAGCTGTTTTCTCTCTATTTTGGTAGTAACAAATATGGCGTCCGTGTATTTTGACGTAATCCACCAGCTCATTTTTAAGCACAATGTTATGCTTGTTCACGGGCTCTAATAAAATAAGCTCGTCCTTATATAAATCTAACCGAAGAGCCACATCGGAATAGAGAATTCCATCATAAGAAAGTTCTCCCGTTACATAATCAGAAATTCTTAAATAAGGTAAATTCTCTACGTTGAAAGGGTATGGTTCCTGAATTTTTGAATTATAAATAACTATTTGATTTTGGATCGTATCAAAATAACTATTTATAACATCCCGTAAGGAGGAGTTTTCATTTGAAGAAAAATGCTTTCTTTGGGTGTATCCTTCCTGTATTGAAATATTAATAAAAAAAAAGCAACACAAAAAAAACGGTAAAGGATTTTTCATAGTAAAAAGTGTTTAATAATCAAATGTAAGCATCATTTATCAAAATAAAACTATGAAAATACGAAATAATAAACTCAGGAACGAACCGTTTGCGTCAATTTCTAACAAAATATCTGTGTGGGGTTATGCCCTAACTAAACAACCATACTTATTTGTAAACCTTATAATTAAAAGAATAGAGGCAATAGATAGCCCAAAAATAAATCCAACCCATAAACCGCTTGCTCCCCAGCCAAAAATAAATGCGCATAGATAGCCCACAGGTAGGTTTATTACTATATAAGAGAAGAATGCTATAACCATTACCTTGTTTACATCTTGGATACCTCGAAGAATGCCAACAAAAATAGATTGCAATCCATCTGAAAACTGGAATGCGGCAACAAATAGCATTAAATGAGAAGCTAAGCGTATTACTTCTGGATCGGAATTAAATATCCGAGCCATATGTGTGCGAAAGATAATAAACATGAGTGCTGTAAAAGTATTCCAAGCCAAGCTCAAATGCCAAGAAGCATTTGCTACTTTCTTTAGCTCTTTAAAATCTTTTCGTCCATACTCATGGCTAATACGTATAGTGGTAGCAACGCTTAAACCTAGTACAACCATAAACGCAAAGTTAGATATGGCAAGCGCAATTTGATTGGCGGCAATAGCAACCGTACCAATCCATCCTACCATAATGGAGGTTAACGCAAATGCAGACCCCTCCATAAGCATTTGTGATGCTATGGGAGCTCCGACCTTAAGCAAGGATATGTTATAGTACCATTTGAAATTTTCTCGTTTAAAATAGCGAAAATAACGACGTACTCTTTCCTTATACATAAAGTAAGTAATAGCGAATATTGGCGCGCAAATACGGGATATTAGCGTTGCCAGTCCTGCTCCCGCGGCATCCATTTTAGGCCCCCCCCAATTACCATAAATCAACAACCAGTTAAAAAAGATATTTATCAGATTAGTTGAAATAATAATAACCATATTAACTGTAGTATTACCTATACCTTCGAGAAATTGCTTGAAGGAAAGGAATACCATATGGGGAATTATAGACCAAACAATATACTTATAGTAAGGGATTGCCATATCCACCACCTCTGCCGGCTGACCGAGGTAATACATAAACGGGATTAGAGCATATTGTAGCATAAAAGCGAGTATCCCGATAATAGTATATAACACTAATGAATTCTGAAAATACGATGCTACAACTCTAAACTTACCTTGTACATATTGCTCTCCAACCAATGGTGTAAGAGCCATTGATATACCTGTAACAAAAATAAAAACCAGAAAGAATATAGTACCCCCAAAAGATACGGCTGCTAATGGCAATGCACCTAGCTTACCAACCATAGCGTTATCGAACAGCTGTACCGATGCAATACCAACTTGCGAAAGCATCACTGGAGCCGCTAATCGAAGGCTTTTCTTGTACTGATCTTTATATTTATAGAAAATGTTCATTAGCAAAAAGGTTGCAAAGATAATAAGAGTTCCGGCAAACTGTTATAAAGCAAGCCTAAATGATACCTTTATCATTTAGGCTTGCTTCAAATAATCATTAAAATCAACCTACATTACGTTTTCTTCTTTACTGGTCTTATACCAACTTACTTTACGAGAGATATACATAATTATTGCAAGTATCAAGAATAGCCCTATGCTTCCTATCATCAAAGCGCGGTCTTCTAGCTGTAAAATAACATATAAGAACATATATAAGCCTATTAAAATAACCATTAAAATTCCCGCTTGCGGCTTATGCTTAAATACGCTATACGCATATGCCGTAATTAAACCAATAGTTGCGGCGCTTGCGATAAGATAAGCTAATGCGAAATTCAGCTGTTCCGAAAGCGACAACAGCAAGCTGTAGAAAAGTATTAACGCAATACCGACAAGTAAATACTGTATGGGATGTATTCTTTTAAGCGTAAGTATCTCTACAAAGAAAAATACGACAAACGTTAGCGCGATAAACATTAAAGCATACTTTGCCGATCGCATATTCCGCAGATAGTGATCTACTGTTTCAACAAGATTTACACCAAACGATGTATCGTTAAAAGAGCTTACGCTATCGTTTTTCCATGTATCCGGAATATTTCGGTTGAAACGGAGTATATTCCACTTCGCGTAAAAAGAGTCTTTATCTACGGTATAGTCTGGGCTAAAGCCGCCAATAAACCCGGGAGAAGTCCATGCTCCCTGAACCTCCACGGCGGTTGTTTTTCCAACAGGTATAAAGCTAATACCGCCGCTACCTTTCAGGGCGATTTTACAGCTAAAGGTCATTTTTTCTTCTGATTCCGGAATATCGGCGCCATTAATAGCCACAGTAAGGATTTTATCCAAATTGTTATCCTTCTCTCCCGTTGCATCCGCCATGTATTTTTTACTATTAAAAACAAACTCGATATCGTCGGTTACTCCTTTTAAATCGGATAGCCCAAACCTAATATTCGCTTTTTTAAAATCAAACGTACCATCGATTAAATCGCTAAAATCAATACTATCGAACTCTCCGAAAAGGTCTATTTCGCTTCTATACAAGATAGCTTTATAAATACCATAATACCGTTCTTCCGGATATAGCTTAACCTTAATGGTTAAAACATCCGGTGTAAAATTCATCTCGTTTTGGATGGCTTTTTGCTGACCTTTCCGCTCTAACGCTATGGTTGAATATGGAACCGTAAGAATAGGACCGCACAACGTTTGGGCATTACTCCACTTCGCATTAATTTTCGCGACAGCCTCTTCGCTTCTATGCTGCCTCTCTAAAATCAGCCCCTGAATCATAACTCCGGGAATAAGTAACAGAAGGGTTATAATTCCAATGACAAAACCCTTAAATGTGATTGTTTGTGTAAATTTTACTACGCTGTTCTCCATGATTGTATTATTTTACGAATTGAAAAGTACTTTGTTTTTCAAAGTATAAAGACAAAAAAAATTAGGTTCAAGATTAGTTAAGTGACTAAAAAAGTTATTTAACTATCTTTGAATTAATGAATAACAAGTATTATTTTCGGTCGCGTATTTCAGAGCGTCAATTTCGGTTGATTTTGCGAC
>JAIRNF010000017.1 GCA_031258195.1 Prevotellaceae bacterium | reverse complement strand
CACACATTCTATTTACACATTAAAGAGTGCGAGTTCAGGTACAATTTTCGAAACCAAAATATTTATCTAATTTTACTCAAAGAACTTAGAAAATTACCTCTTAACTAATCTTGAACCTTCTGAAAAATAGTTTGCCAATTGTTGTAATAAATCTCCTTAATCTGCGACTATATAGTAAAACGCAAAAGATGAAATCGTCTCGCAAGGATTTCCTTAAAATACTGTCTAGCTATCAGGGTATCATCCACAAGGTAAAACTTCTTTATTTTAAAACGAAGACAGACCGGGAAGATAACTTTCAGGAGGTGGTTTATCGGCTATGGAAGTCGTTTTCTACTTTGCGAGACAGCAGTGAAATAGCTTCGTGGATTTATGCGGTTGCCATTAACACATCAATTATTAAAATCAGAAAAGATAGCCGCATTGTGTCCACGAGTTCAGTTCCCGATACGGCACAAGAAGGATCTGCGGAAAAAATAGAGCACGATATGAACTCTCAACAGCTGCTATCGGCAATGGAGCAACTAAACAAAATAGACCGGTCTATAATGCCGCTTTACCTCGAAGAGCGTAATTACGACGAAATTGCTACTATCATCGGGATTGATAAGGTAAATGTAGGAGTAAGGATTGCCATGGCAAAAAACAGCTGAAAGAACACCTAAAAGAGAAATAAAATGGAAAACGATAGGCTGAAAAATATCTGGAAAACCTCAATAGGTACTCAAATAGACGCATACAGCAATACAGAGCTGAACGCCATGATGGTAAAGAGCGCGAAAGAGTCTATCCGTAAGCTTTATCCCGGCTGGATTATAGTAGGTCTTTGTATTTTAACCGTCGCATATCTCGTATGGAAAGTGATAGCGGGCAATGAGCAAATAGCTATTGTTGTTTTTTACTTGGCGCTACTATGTATTACTATAGTTTCGCTTGTTGCTATGCTTTACTCGTTAAGCAAGATGAAAAAGTATAACTTTAGTACATCCGTTACGGCGTGGATAAAATATAGAATAGAAGCAATAGACAGAAGCATACGGCTTAAAAAGAAATATACTATTTATGTATATCTTTTTGTTATTTGCATACTTGTCGCTTTCAACCTTTTAAAGATATATATACTACATCGGTCTTTGACACATGTAGTGATAACCGCGGCTATAGAATTAGCCGCGGTTATATCGGTACTATGCGTAAGTTTGCAGTATAGAAATAAGCGTTATGTTACAGCCAGGGAGCATCTGCAAAGCTTATATGATGAGGTTGCCGGAGAATAAAGTAAAACTATCTAAAAGCGTTCGCCATTCTCGTCACTTCGAGCGAAGTGAGAACCGAAGTTCAGCTAAGCTAAATCTCCTAAAAAGCCACAGTATTCTTAAGGAGAAAAATTCCTCACCATTCCGAATGGTGAGGAATTAGTATCCTGATATAGTCTCTTTTTTTAATCCGCACGTTTACCGCTTTACTTCTCCCCAAAATGAGATTACATCTCTATCAGCCGAGTTAACCGTAATAGTAGCATTTCCGTTATCAAAAACGCTCAGGTTAATCCTGTAATCGTAGTCTCTGCCATCCACGCTAAAGCTGATGTCCCAGCCATTCTCCTTTTTATTAGGATGGATAGAGTAGTCTTTTATTGTTTCCTTAAACTTAATGCCGCCATCGGTATTTCCATACGGAACACGTTGTGCAACACCATAGTAGGGTAGGTATGCATATGCCGTGTCTGCTTTAACTGTCAGCTCATAGCCATAGCTCAGAGGGACTGTTTTACCCCTCATCGGCTCTGCCATGCGTACATCGATAGAATACTTTTTACCCATTACCTTGTTCGTAATTAAATTTGCATTTTTAGACGTGTTTTCTATTGATGTACAAGATATTATGGCGGCTATGATGGTGGTTGTAAGGGTAAACGATAAAGACGTTTTCATTACAAATGGTATTAGAATATAAATCTCATTTATATATAAAGTTTTATAATCCGATTTTGTTCAAAAAAAACCGTTAGAAACGGCATTTAGACATATTTTTAACCAAATAGCAGGTAATGATTTCCGATAAACACCAGCGCTCCGATAAGGTACCCCAAAATAACCCAGACGCTAATTCGCTTCAGGTACCAAATAAAGTCTATTTTTTCCATACCCATGGCAGCGACTCCGGCAGCCGAACCAATTACTAATACTGAGCCTCCTGTACCTGCAGCATAGCTGAGGAAGAGCCAGAAGTAGTCGTTAATCGGGAAATCGTACATGCCTTGGGCTGCTGCAACCAATGGCACATTATCCACAATTGCAGATATAAACCCGATAACCAAAACGATAATGCTTTGGTTACCTATAGCCTCATTAAGCCATAGCGCGACATTTGATAGTATGCCGGATGTTTGCAGCGCAGCAACGGCAAGCAGAATACCCATAAAAAAGGCAATAGTACCCATGTCGATACGGCTAATAGCTGTAGTTACCGAATACTTAGCATGTAGGTTGCGAGAGTATTTTCGATAAATCAGCTCCGTGTAAATCCAGATTAAGCCAAGTCCCAGCGTTACGCCCATGTAAGGAGGAAGATGAGTTATAGTCTTAAAGATAGGGACGGCAATTAGCGCACCGACACCTACTATCAATATCGATCTGCTCAACTTATCAGGTAGCGCATGTTCTTCATCTCTGCTTTGAATAACAGGCGGCTCAACGTTTCCTTTACTCATAAACGAAAAAGCAATTAGCGGAACGAGTATGCACGTTAAGCTGGGTAAGAATAAAGAGGTTATTATGGCTCCTGCCGAAATATTTCCGCTAACCCATAGCATGGTAGTTGTAACATCGCCTATTGGAGTCCAAGCGCCGCCTGCGTTTGCAGCAATAATTATCATGGCGGCGAATATTAGCCTATCGTTGCGGTTGGCAATCAGCTTAGCCGTTAACGACACCATTACGATGGTAGTGGTAAGGTTGTCGAGAACGGCGGAGAGAAAGAAAGTAAGTAGCGAAACTATCCATAGCAGCTTACGCTTTTCGGTTGTACGAATTCTATCGGTAACAATGCGAAAACCGCCGTGCATATCGATAATTTGTACAATGGTCATAGCGCCAATAAGAAAGATCAGAATACTACAAATATCGCTGAGGTGTCTCTCCAGGTCTGATAGCATTCTTTCTGTACCCGTAGCGTTGAGAATAGCCAGAACGGACCACGCTACTATACCCGTACAAAGAGCAGATGCCGCTTTGTTTACGTTGATTTTGTGTTCGAGAATAATAGCGGTATAACCGATTGCAAAAACGATAAGAAGGATGGTCTCCATAGCCTACTGTTTTAAATTCCTCATTTTTAGGAAACAAAAGTAGGTCTCTTTTTGTCACTTTGTACCTTTAAATCTTAATTATATATGAAATAATTTAAAAAGGATGCTTATTCCATGTTAGTTGACATACACCTGCGCTTTTTTAATGTGGTTTGCGTAAGAATTAGCCCGCCAATTACGCAACCAATACCAAGCAGTTTTACGAGTGTTAAATCTTCTACGCCAAAGAAGAAGGCAAAAACGGCGGTCATTACCGGCACGAGCGTGCTAAATACGCAGGCACGGTTCATTCCCAACGTTCGTATGGTGTAAACCGAAAGTATAAAAGCAATACTCGAAGCAAAAACACTTAGCATTAGCAACGGCTGTAGCTGAGCCCATCCGATATTGAGGTGTGCAAATCCTTCCCCCTCCATCGTTAAGAATAGCGGAAGAAAGTAGAATGCACCGATAAGATTTTGTGTGGCAACAATGGTTACGGGCGAATGCGAACCCGATAACCGCTTAAGAATAGTATTATACATTACGGCGCAAAAAACGGCGGCTATTAAAAACATAATCCCCGAAATGCTTAAGATTGTTTCTCCTCCCTGATGGAATAGCACTAAGCAAACGCCGCCTATAGAAACTACCGTTCCGATAAAGCGGCTAACCGTTAGCTTTTCGCGGTAAAAGTAGTATGCCGCAATAGGTATAAATAGCGGAATGGTTGATATAATAACAGCCGAAATGGTAGGCGATGTTTTTCTTAATCCGTTTGTTTCGCAGATAAAGTAGAGAAAAGGCTCGAAAAACGCCAGCATTAGAAACCACTTAATGTCTTTCTTTTTTATACGCTCGAATGTTCGTGTAATAAACAGAAATGTAAACAGCAGCGTGGCAGAAATTACCAATCGGGAAAGCACAATAGTGGCAACCTCAAAACCAAAGCCCAGCAGTTGGTTTGTCCATATGTAAGACATGCCCCAAATGGTAGCATAAACAAGCGGAAAGAGGTAGATAAATTTTTTAAGATTAGGCATAAGGTGGTGAAGGATATAGGGTCTGGTTGTAATACATTTTAAAGTTATCCGTCATTCCGAACCAAAGGCATTAGGCGGTTGATTATGGTTAAGAAATGGATATTCTGAAAGCATTATGCATATGGCCGTAATCTATCTATCAAAGGCTAACGGTTCTCCTTTAATTTTAATGTTCTCCTTAATTTTTCCATTCTCAAGGGCAAGCCGCCCATTTACCAGCACATGGCTTACTTTAGAGCGAAAGGTTTGTCCTTCAAATGGAGACCATCCGCATTTTGAAAGAACGTCTTTTCGTTCAACCGTAAACGGGTTATTTAAATCAACGAGCGAAATATCGGCATGGTAACCTTCGCGAATGAAGCCTCGTTTTGAAATGCCGAATAATCTTGCAGGCGCATGGCACATACGCTCTACAATAGTCTCGAGCGAAAAGACACCTTTATGAAATAGCTCCAGCATTGCCGATAGCGAAAGTTGTATCAGCGGCAAGCCGGACGGTGCGTGCAGGTAGTCGGAGTCCTTTTCTTCAAGCGTATGTGGGGCATGGTCGGTTGCAACAACATCAATAATGCCTTTTGCAACGGCTTCTTGTAGTGCTTTTCTGTCATTTGCGGTTTTAATGGCAGGGTTGCATTTTATCAGCGAGCCTTTTGTTTCATAATCCTCATCGCTATACCAAAGGTGGTGTACGCAGGCTTCGGCTGATATGCGTTTTTCTTCGGGTTTAACGTATGCGTAGGGGGCGAACAGCTGCAGCTCGTCGGCAGTGGTAATGTGTAGCACATGTAATCGGGTATTATACTTCTTTGCCAGCTCTACCGCTTTGTACGATGACTTGTAGCAAGACTCTCTGCTTCGAATTAACGGATGTACCGAAAACGGGATATTATCGCCATATTTTTTAATAAACTTTTCGGTGTTTTTACGAATGGTTGCCTCATCTTCGCAATGCGTAGCAACAAGTAGGGGAGATGTAGAAAATATAGCTGTAAGCGTTTGCTCATCGTCCACCAGCATATTACCTGTTGACGAACCCATGAATACTTTTACACCACAAACGGCTTTTATATCCAGATCTTTTAGCAAATGGGCATTATCGTTCGTTACACCGAAATAGAACGAGTAGTTAATAGCAGAATGTCGTTTGCCCAGCTCGTATTTTTCTTCCAGCTGCTCAAGTGTGGTTGCGGGCGGCTTGGCGTTGGGCATATCCATAAACGAGGTTACGCCACCCGCAAGGGCAGCACGGCTTTCGTGGTAGATATCTGCCTTATGGGTTAACCCCGGCTCTCTGAAATGAACCTGATCATCGATAACACCCGGTATAAGCAGCTTGTCGGTAGCATTAATAGTATTTTGGATGGCGGGCAACTCTTCGCCTTCTTTAAAGATTCGGCTGATAAAACCGTTTTCGACTAAAACGCTCCCTTTAAACGAAGCCCCCTCATTAATAATTTGGGCGTTTTTGATAAGTATGCTTTCCATTATTAAGCCGTATTATTGCTGCGCAAAGATAGCGATTTGTTGATGCCGAAATGTTAGCTTTTGCTTTGGATAAAACTTTAGCCGGAAACGGAAAAGATGGTGAGAAAGCAAACACATAACGTCATTTCGAGCGAAGCGAGAAATGACGGGTAAATTATAGCTTATTTCTTGCCAAAAAGAGGCTTGGTCTTTATAAGGTTGTAATTTATAGAAATAGAACCTCTTATGGGTATCATTTTGTAGTCGAAGTAGTTGCTCGATGGAATGAGAATGTCTTTAAAACCCATAGAGAAGCGTAGCCCCAGGTTAAGCCTTTCAAAGATTCCGCGTTCGTATCCTACAAGAAAACCTACATCCCAGTTGTCCAGAATTTCGTCGAAATCCATTATAACATCGCTTACATCTTCAATCTCCACTTTGTTAGGTTCGTATCCGATAAATCCCTTTTTAGGGGTTGTTTGAAAGCTGCTGGTAAACGTGTAGCTGTAGTAAAAACCTGCGATTATTCTGTCGTAACCTTTTTTAAAAGAGTATTTTGCATAAAGGGGTACCTCGAGAAATGTAAAGCTCATATCCATTTTGGCAGAGCCTGTAAAGTAAACGTCGGTACCATCCATGTTGAATTTTTGGTTTTCGACCCTGGCATCTGCTTTCATACCAACGCTTTTGTACGTAATATCGGCGCCTATTGCCCAGCGCTTTGTGATAGGAAGGGTAAATATACCGCCGAAGCCTACTTTTAGCTGAGGATAGGGATTAAATGGCGTTGGAATATGCGAAAACGGAAAGGGAACGGCGCCTCCTATATCGGTTCCTACCGCTACACCCATTGATAAACGATAATTTTCTGAGTTATTTTCTTCTTGTGCTTTTACCTGAGCAGTACCAATAAAGAAGATAAGAATAGTAATTACGAGTATGTTTTTAATTTGCATGTTGTTTTGTGTTCTTTTGTTAGTAAACCAGCTCAATATTATCGACCGTTAACTTACTTCCCTTTGCCCCTAAGAATAGGTGTCCTTCAAAGCTCGAAGCCATTACAATTACTATATGGGTAACAGGATACAGGTCGTAGCTGGCTGTTTTTTCGAAAGGAATGGTAATACGGTTCCATCCCGACGCTCCGATAAAATCGTACTCTCCTCTGGCAAGTACTTTTATTGTTTCTTTTGGAGTTCCCGCGTAGTCAATGTTGCCGCTTCCGCTCCAGTTAACCAGCTCTACCCAGATTTGTCCCTTATCTTGTCCTTCAACGTCATGAAGCTCATATTTCATTCCGCTTAGCAGAACCGAACGTTGTAACTTCTCTCCGGGCTGGTATTTGGCGTCAATTTTTATGGCTGTGGGGTATGCTTCGAAAGGAATACCGAATTTTGTCATAGAGCGGGGGTTGCCCATATCCAAGCTCAGCTTAAACTGCCCTACATATAGCGTTCCTGCCGTAATCAGGTTTTTAATCAGTACGTTATTTACAATGTCTGTCGTCATTTCTGCTGCATTTCCGTTAGGCGCGTTGCTGGCTGGCATTGTACCTTTAACAAAGCTGTTGTTGGCTGTAGCCCAACCTAACCCTACACCGGGGAACGGATCTATGGTTGGAAACGAGCCGTCCATTTTCCAAAGTTCGAAATCTGCATTGGGAAGCTGGGGTTTATTAACCAACCTTACTTTCCACTGTTTCGAGGTACCGTTTTGCGCTTGTACGGTAAACGTTATTATATCTTGGAAGGTGCTGAATTCTATAATGCTGCCTACGGTGTAGTCTGTAAAATCTGCGCCATCCGATAGTGCGATTATCGGTTTAATTTGCAGCTTGGGATTAAATGCTTCGCTTGCACTTTTATCAATAATATCAATAGTTATCTCTGCCTTTTCTTTATATATGTTGATTTCGTTATTTGTTAGCGAAGGCAAAGACGAACTCTCTATTACAAAACCTTCAACATCTGCCTCCGTATTAATTGTTGGTGCAGGCTTTAGAATAACTTTCCAAAACTCCTCTTTACTTCCTATCCAAACCTTAAAGTCGTATTCGTCGTTCATAGCTGTAAACGACATCGTACTCATATTATGGCTTGCGCCGGGCGATACTTCAACCTCTGTAGGCGTTACAGCTAACGGAAAATGTGCCGGACTTATTTTTGTGGCGTAAAGAGTTATAATGTTATACGTGTTGTCTATTTCGGCATTTTCCGACAGTAAAATTTGCCCCGATCCCGATGGCGTATCATCATATGTAAATACAAATTTTATTACATCCGTTATATCTCCTGCAAGAATTTTATATGTCCATTCTTTGTAATAGCCGGTCCTGTTGTCAAGCACATAAAAGCTATGAGAATCATCATAGCTGGCGAAGCTTATCGGGGTTGCGTTTTCAAGTTTCAGCATATACGAGTTTGTAGGAAGTTCTGCGGTAGGTAACAGTTTCAGTTCAGAAAAATCGGTTCCCGGAACGATATTAAACGTAACTTCGCCAAGGCTGAAACTTACTGTTGTTTCCAATATGTTATAGCCGGCTGTTTGAGATTCTGTTGTCAACCTGTTCTTTTGTATGGCAACGGCGGTAAGTATATCGCCTGTCTCACTTCCGGTAACAGGCTCTGCGGCATTTAGGAATACCTTCCATTTTTCGATATTTCCGCTTTGCGCCTCAACCGTGTATAGTAAGGTATCTGATATCGAATTGAAGCTTAAGCTAAGCTGGCTGCTGCTTTGAGTAAGCAGCTCGGCGTCTTTTATTTCTGCATTATCCGAAAGCGTTGCTGCCGCGTTTATGGTAATTGGAAATTGATATCCTATACCATGAATAGCAATATGCTTGTTAAGAGGGTTGATATATGCTTGGGGAGGTAACAGTACGCTCTCTACGGAAGAGCTTACAATATCCAGCTGCTTAAATTCTCCTTCGGTATTTTGGTTACCAACATCAAGCTTAATATAATATGGCTTTGCTATGCCGCTTTTTGCTATCAGGTAAAAGATTTTATCGTCTATACCTCCCTGCTGGAATACGATATCGCTAAACGACGAGAAAGAATTACCAAGTAAAATGTGCTTGGTATTGCCATCGGCTGTTGGCTCTACGCTAATGCTTAGCGGAAAAAGAGAGATACCTCTTAGCACGGGAATAAAAACGGTGTCCGCATCCATATATGGTTCGCCCAGCTCTATGTCGGCAGGGCTATGGCTAAGAACTTTAAAATCGACGAGTTTTACGTTATCGCTTAACTTTTCTACTTTCTCGCAAGACAGCATAAGTAGTGCAGAAACGAGTACTAAAGCGAACTTTTTTGCTATTGTCATTTTTTAACAGATTGATTTATGGCGCAAAGGTAGCTATAAGTGTTGAAGACCTATATTTTTGGTGTGGAAATAAATAATATATTTTAGCAGGCAACGTGCAAATAATTCAATTACATTTGTATAATGAAGTCGGAGTTGATTTTTTTGAATGGCTTTACATGTAAAGCGAACGCTAGGGCTTTAGCATATTTATTAAGATGAAGGCGTTGTTATTTTTTAGGCTATCTGTTATATACTGGGTGGTACAAATTTTGCTATTATTGTTAGGTCTTAGCAATGGTAGTGGTCGTTTTATTGCCATAGGCGGTTCTGTTTTTTTGGTGCTATGCTGCCCAATGCTTCTTGTAAAAAATAAAACGGCGAAGCTTATCGCTTCGATATGCCTTATCGCATACTCCGCCTTCTTCTTACTAAGCGCGTGCGTGGTACTGCCGTTCGTCTGGGTACCCTTTATTCTTTATGTATTAGCAGGAATTGTTATTGTTGCAAATTTTATAATGGCTCTTTTTGCTTTTAGGTTTTCAAGAGTAGCAATATTATAGCCTGATAGAATTTTCTACAAAAACCCCTTGTCATTTCGACCGAAGCGAGAAATCTGCTCATTCAGCGTACTACTGCTTTTTAGTAGATTTCTCGCTTCGCTCGAAATGACGGAAGAGTTACTTATCTGCTATTTCAATGGTTGTCCAGTAAACCAGTTTGGCAACATCTTGTAGAATTTCAGGATTAATAGTATTCCAATCGTCACGTGGATCGTGGTAGTACGATCTCCAGCCGCCCCCAAAAGCACCGATATCAACGCAAGGATATCCGGCTTTCATAAATACGGCGCCATCGGTACGCGGACGGGTAATGTGTGCGTTTGCCCACATTCTTAGCAGGCGATGTACATACTTGGTATTGGCTGCGTTAAAGTAGTCCTGAAGTTCGGGGTTACCTTCTCGATATCCTATGCGAATATATTCGCCAACACCAACCTGCTCCAGGTTAATAACGGCGTGTACCTTATTTTGCGGCACAAGCGGATTTTTGGTGTAGTAGTCGCTACCTGTAAGACCCGCTTCTTCCCCGTCGATATTTATAAAGAGGATGGAGCGCTTTGGCTTTGCTTCCGATTTTGCAAATGCTTCCGCAACACCCATAAGTACAGCCGTTGAAGAGTTATTATCGTTAGCGCCTGCAATGTGGTGGGGAATCATGCCGAGATGGTCGAGATGCCCCGATACAATAACAAGTTCATCTGCCAGTTTCGGGTCGGAACCCTTAACCATGCCGATTACGTTAAGCCCTTTAGCGTTGGGATTATAAACGGTGTTCATCTTAATGGTAGCGCGCTTACCCATATTAAACGATGCCGGATTCTTTTCTTTCTTAATCTTTTCTATCACCTTCTCGTATTCGTGTCCTGTGCCTGCAAAAAGATCGTTTACAATGGGGGTGGTAACGTATGCATAGATAAAGTTGGGGTCGTATCCGTTATTCGGACCAGGAACCCACTTATACAGCATGCCGACAGCGCCATGCTTAACGGCATTCTCAACCTTATGCTGATGCAGCGTATAGGGGTACCATTTTTCCAGATCGGCACACTCTCTGCTGGTGTTAGGTGTTTCACCCTCTATAAGAACAATCTTGCCCTTTACATCTATGCCCTTATAGTCGTCGTAACCCACCTCAGGGGCGGTAACGCCGAAGCCTGCGTAAACAACCTCTGCGGTTATCTCGCCATTGCCCGATGTACCTCCTGCATACCATTCTCCCCACGGATATTGCTTTGCAACCCATACGGGCTCTTTTGATTTTGCTTGCGCTACAGGCAGCCAGATATTCATAGTGCTTCCCGGCATTACTTCTATAGACGGATGGGGATAATCCTGGATGTAGTTTTTAGCTCCTACTACTTGCTCAAGCCCCCATTCTTTAAACCGCTCCTGTGCCCAGCGCGCTGCTTTTTCCATACCCTTGCTTCCTGCTAGGCGACCTTCGAAGGCAGAGTCTGAGAGGTGTTTAACGTAACCGAACAGTTTTTCGGATGTAATGTATTTGTGCATTGCATCGAGATACTTTTCGGTTTGGGTAAGCTGTGGTTGTTGTGCTAATGTACCACAGATATTCAACGTAAGAATAGAAATAATGAGTAATATCTTTTTCATGATGTATATGGTTATTGTTTTAGCGTTCTACTTCTACCAGCTCTTTTCCTTCTAAACGATAGCTTACAGCTACTTTTGTTTTATCTTGATATTCCGGAGTGTATTTTCTTGTATGAATTAGTCCTTTATCATAGCATTATTCTACGTCAATGGGTTCGTCAAAATCAAAGATCAGCTCTTCTATTATTTCGTGATCTTTGCGAAGACAAACTACAATAGACGTACTATCGTTTCGCCGAACCTGTTTTTGCGTGTTCTCGTCTAAAGTGCTGTATTTTCTATGGCGTAATACGTATATCATATCTTCGTATCCGTCATTGTTTACATCGAAAAAATGAACGCTGGATACGGGCTCTTTAATGCTGCTGTATAACTTTATGCGTTGTACTCCGGGCAGTTTACCCCGTTTAGGACAAGGAACAAGCGTATCGCTTGTAAATGTGAAGTATAAATCTTTGCTTGATAAGACATCGGAGAACCGGGAATCGTTGCTCGACATAGACAAGAGGCTATCGCAGGCAAAAGTGAAGCAAATACCCTTCTTTCCTTTATCCTCAAGCCTCAGTACGTTTTCAATAATATTATAGTCGTCGTACTGGTGGCTGCCGGTAAACGGTGTGATGTCTAAATGACCGGCACGTGTGCATTTATAATCCTTATCAATAATATAAATTGTACTTCCCCAGTATTCTTCCATGCCTGTTACTACAGAGATAACGATGGGGCGATTTTTATTTTTATGAAAATAAAAGGTGGGAGAGGAAGCCCATCCATCGCAATTTGCATGGCTATGGTATATTTCTTCGTTGTTGGGAGCAATAATTACGGCAGATTGAGGACTAAAGTAAAGTTGAAAACCGCTGATGGAGTATGCGTTATTATACTCATGGTTTTTATAGGTTGCCTTTTGAGGCATATAGGTTACCTTTCGGTATTCGCCGATATTTTCAGAATGCTTAACAGTGGACGGCTGAAGAACTTGTGCGGCTGCATGACTTATACCGAAAATGATGAGGGCGGCGAGTAGTACGGCTTTTTTCATATCGATAAGGGTTTAGCGTAAGGAATAATACTTGCAAGGTACTAATTTTTATACGATTAACGCACGGGTTAGCTACATAAAAAAATTGTCATTTCGACCGAAGGGAGAACCGAAGTTCAGAGAAGCTAAATCTCCTTAATAGTAGTAGTGCGTTAAATGAAGAGATTTTTCGCTACGCTTGAAATGACGGTAGGGGGTATAAATAAAAATCCCGATAAAAGTTATCGGGATTTTTATACAAAGAAGGATTGCTATATAATAATTTTAACGGTAGGTATATTTATACACCCTCTTTTGCCCCCTGTCGTCGGCTGTGAGGGTTGGGTTATTTTTATCGTCAACCTCGTCAATCGTATAAGTTGCTTCAACCGCTTTGTTTACGGTACCGTCGGCATGTACCTGTTCCGGCTCTACTTTTAGCAGATGCCCATGCTCGTTGTATGTCCAAGTAGTAGTGTTTTCGGGGTTATTCGCCGTTACGGTTTTTTCTGAACTTACCTGCTCTCTATCGTTGACAGTTTGAGTAGTGTTTATTACGTTTACTTCCTCTCCGTTTTTTTCCGTATTACGTGGTTTTTGGTTAACTTTTTGCCATCGGCGTATGTAACCTCTCGGTAAGATGTTCCCCACCAGTCATCATCTATTTTCTGTCACTTTTCCAGCTTGCCATCTTTTTCGATTCTACGCCAGAGCGACTCTCCGATATAGTGGTTATCGTTAAGGTTAAAGCCTTTGTATTCTTCTTTTAAAAAACTGTCTTTATCGTATTCATAGGTGTTTTTTTCCAGCAGCGGCTTTTTTGCCGGATCGCCATAGCGCACTCTCTGCGTCAGTTTACCATATATTGTCGAACGTATATACCTCTATTCCCCAAAATCTCCCAACGGGTTATTGGCATTCTCAGCGTCGCTGAAGTGCGTAATTTCAATAGAGTTAATCTGTCCGTTAAGGCTCATATAGGCAGGTTCTTTAAATGTACCATTGCTGCCACCGGATGTACATGCCATCAGGGTAACAAAAAGCGAAAAGACGAGTAGTTTTTTCATTTATTTTTAAATGTTAGATGCTGCCCTTAAGTTCTCGTTAATCTCGTATATTGCCTCCGAAACGTTGATAACATGGTCGGCTAAACGTTCGGCTTCCGAAACGATATCAGAATAAATAACTCCGGCATTATAGGCATACTTTTTGTCCTCCAGATTGCTGAGGTGCTCTTGATTAAGAAGAGCGCTTTTCTTATTTATCTCGCCTTCGGCAGATGTTGCCTTCCTGATATTGGTCAGTTTGCTATACCCTTTTTCTACGTTAGCGTTCATTTCGGCAAGGGCAACATCAACAAGATCGAAAAGATCGTTAAGGTTTTTACGCATATCTTCATCAAACCAGACCTTGCCGCTCTTTTTCAACTTAAGCGTTTTGGCAAGAGTAAGGCAAGAGTCTGCGATGCTTTCAGTCTCACTAATCATACGGTACATAGCGTGTAAGCGCATGCGGCTTTCTTCGCTCAAATCGCCTTCCGATACCTTATTTAAGTAGTCGGCAATTTCAATTTCCATGCGGTCGCTGATTTCTTCGTACTTTTCTACACGCAAATAAATCTCTTCAAACTTATCGTCGTTAGTTTCCATTAACATTTGGCGTACCATACCAAACATCTGCGTAGTGCGCTTACCATAAACACCTATTTCTTGCTTAGCTTCGTGTAGCGATAGCTCTGCCGTAGATAAGAGCGTATTCTTGATAAATTTTAAGCGGAATATCTCTTCCGTTTCAGGCGGTTGTTTTACCATCTTGGTTACAGTCTTTACGATAAGTGGTGTAAACCAAACCAGTACTAACGTATTGGTAACGTTAAACAGGGTATGGAACAGCGATAACCCTATAGGCATAGATACTATAGCCGTCCATCCGCTTGCGGGGTCTAAGCTGCCGCCAAACTCTGCAATAAGGAAGCTGATAAGCTTAAGGAAGGGGAAGAACGCAATAAGCATCCAGACAATGCCAAATACGTTGAAAATAAAGTGGGCTCGTGCCGCTCTTTTTGCCGAAACGTTACCAACCGTTGCCGCGATATTTGCGGTTATGGTCGTTCCAATATTTTCGCCGAGTATCATGGCGCACGCCAAGTCAAACGATATCCATCCGTTACTGCACATTACCAGCGTAAGCGCCATGGTTGCGCTGGACGATTGAATGATGACCGTAAGAACTGTACCGATTAAAACAAAGATTAGTATAGAAAGGTAGCCGGGATTGGCAAAATTTTGTAAGAAAGCAAGGATTTCGGGGTTTTGACCTATATCGGGAACGGATGCTTTAAGATATCCCAAACCGATGAAAAGCAAGGCGAAACCGACAATAAACTCACCAATATTTTTTTTGTTGTCGCCTTTAAGCATCATTAGCGGAAAACCGATCCCAATAATTGGAAGGGCTAACATACTAATATCCGCCTTAAAGCCCAGAAGCGAGATTATCCATGCGGTTAAGGTTGTACCGATATTCGCCCCCATTATAACCCCTACAGATTGCGTGAGAGTTAGTAAGCCGGCATTTACAAAGCTTACAATCATTACCGTTGTCGCGCTCGACGATTGAATGACGGCTGTAATTAAAAGTCCTGTGCAAATTCGAGTTAACGGTGTGGAGGTCATTGCCGCGAGAATGTTTCGCATTCTGTCTCCGGCAAGTTTTTGTAGCCCTTCGCTCATTATTTTCATTCCGAAAAGGAAAAGTCCGAGCGCACCGGCTAAGGTTAGGATGCTAAAAATAATGTTGCCCATTATGTTAGGTTAAAATTTGAGGCAAAAATATAGAGTTAAAAAGTAAAAAGTGTTATTGCCCTCTTGATATAAAACAAATTGAAGGCTATTGAGGTTCAAAATTATCTAAAGCTAACCACTTAAGCAATTACAAATGAGTGGAAAAAATGGGCTACCTTTTAAATATTAATTCTACGTAAAATGTTTGGTACTAGTTTTTAGTAACAACCCTTAATATATTGTGTAATATATTGAATTCTAGTTTTTTACCAGAAAACCCGGGTTCGCCGTCGTAGTGGATGAAACCTTCCGCCTCGCGCTCAATAGTTATATGGTTGGTTTTAATTACTCGCACATAGTGAGAGCGATGGATGGCTTTTCGGAATATTCGGAACCCTAACGATGGTGCGGCGTATAGTGGGAAAGGAGAGACAATAACTACATCGAAAAGCCCGTCGTTCATATCGGCTTCGGGCGCAATACGAACGTTGTTGCCCCACTGGCTGGCGTTGGCAATAGTTATTAAGAATGCTTTTACGTGTAGTTCTTTTCCGTCCATCAATAGGCGATAGCTTTGGGGCTTGTAGCGTAGAAACTTTGCTACCGATATTCTTGCGTAGGTAATCAGCCCTCTGCTTTTGGTATTTGCAAAGCAGTTGCCTACCAGCGCATCGTAGCCTATGCCCGAAGTGCAAAAGAAGTGTTGCTCGTTTATGGTACCCCCGTCAATAGTAATTATTTTGTCTATTGCTAACGTATCAACAGCCTTTTCGTAGTTCATGGGTAAACCCAGGTCTCTTGCAAGTCCATTGCCCGACCCCATGGGGATAATACCTAAGGCTGTATCTGTACCCATTAGCCCTTGTGCCACTTCGTTAACGGTACCATCTCCACCAATGGCGACTACAATGTCGTAACCTTCTTGGGCGAATTTTCTGGCTGCGGTAGTTGCATCGCCTGCACATTTGGTTTTGTAAAGCTGTAGGTTGTCGTTACGTAAAACAGGATGGGTACGGATATAGCTAACAACCCGAGCTTTACTTTTCGTACCCGAAATAGGATTGACGATAAATGCTATTTTACGTTTCGACATGCTTAAAAGTAGTTTTAAAGTACAAAAGTAGCTGTTTTATTTAAGCGTTTATACAGATAAATTAAAGACAAAATGACAGGATATTTTCTGTTTAAATCCCGAACAACCATAAAAAATCAAAATCCGACAATAATTATGAGCTAAAAACGATAATAAAATGTAACTCAAAAGTTTTATCAATGTGTTGTTTATTTATAGTCAAAATATTAGATATATTAAAATTTATCGTCTGCTCAGCTAAAACAAAAGGCTCAATTTAACGCATTTACTTTCATGTAAAATATTATACCGTTCAAGTTATATTTTATGATTCTAAAGTTACAACAAAATAGTCTTGTAAATCAGTATGCTAACATAAATTAAGAGTATAAACACCTATATCGCTATTCGCCTATTGTAATCCATCTTATAGGGAGAGGTAAAGCATACTGCGACAATATGTCGTATTTTATTGTGCTTAGCACTTGCAAAAAGTAACACTAAAAGAATGCGGTAACCAAATGCTTGATTCTATATTTTAGCAGATAAAGTTATGCGCAAAGCCTCTTTTTTGTACTTTAGCCCTATCAACTTATTAAACAACAGAATTGCAAACCTAAAGCTAATAATATGAAAGAAGCTAACGAAGAAAAGATTACAGGTCTACCTGAAAATGCCTATCGAGAGTTAAACGAAGGCGAAGAGTACCAGCCGATACTCTCTCCAGACAAGAAATACCCCGAGGCTAGTGCGTGGTCTATTACCTGGGGTTTGCTAATGGCTATACTCTTTTCCGCCGCCGCTGCCTACTTAGGGCTAAAGGTGGGGCAGGTTTTTGAGGCGGCAATTCCTATTGCCATTATTGCCATTGGGGTATCGGGTGCCGCAAAAAGAAAAAATGCGCTGGGCGAAAATGTTATTATCCAATCTATCGGAGCATCGTCGGGGGTAATTGTTGCGGGAGCTATTTTTACGCTTCCGGCGCTTTATATTCTGGATCTCGATGCCGCTTTTTATCAGATATTCCTTAGCTCGCTACTCGGAGGGTTTTTAGGTATATTATTCCTTATACCTTTTCGTAAATACTTTGTAAAGACTATGCATGGTAAGTATCCTTTCCCCGAGGCAACGGCTACTACCGAAGTGTTGGTGTCGGGCGCCAAGGGAGGTAATCAGGCGAAACTGCTTATTGTTAGCGGACTTATTGGCGGGCTTTACGATTTTATCGCCGGTACGTTGGGCTGGTGGAAAGAGCTTATTTCTACAACAATGATTCCGCTGGGCGAAACCATTGCCGAAAAGACCAAAATGGTTTTTAAGGTAAATACAGGCGCCGCTGTTCTGGGTCTTGGCTATATTATCGGGCTTAAATACGCCGCGATAATCTGTGCAGGCTCGTTTGTAGGCTGGTATGTTATTATTCCGCTTCTCTCGCAGTTTGCTGATGTCAACGTAATGGACGGCGTTACAACGGTAAACAACGTTTTTGCCAGCATGAGCCCCGACAGCATTTTTAGCAGCTACGTTAAGCCTATTGGTATCGGAGGTATTGCTATGTCGGGCATTGTTGGTATTATCCGTTCGTCGGGTATTATTAAGAGCGCTTTTGGACTTGCCGTTAAAGAGCTGGGCGGAAAATCTAAGCTAGATGCTGAAACAAAGCGTACGCAACGTGATTTACCGATGAAGATTATCGCTATCGGTATTATTGTTACGCTGATTCTTATTTTCCTGTTCTTCTATCTGGGAGTAATTAATAACCTCGGCATTGCGCTTATTGCGCTGGGTATTGTTACCGTTATCGCATTCCTTTTCACAACTGTGGCTGCAAATGCAATCGCCATTGTGGGAACGAACCCCGTATCGGGCATGACGCTGATGACGCTTATTATAACCTCTATCGTACTCGTATCGGTTGGGCTTTCGGGAACATCGGGTATGGTTGCGGCATTGCTTATCGGGGGCGTTATTTGTACCGCACTGTCTATGGCAGGCGGGTTTATTACCGACCTTAAAATTGGTTACTGGATAGGTACAAGCCCTATTAAGCAGCAAACATGGAAGTTCTTAGGAACATTTGTATCCGCCGCAACCGTTGGTGGTATTATTATGCTCTTAAATGATGCTTACGGATTTGGAGCAGCTAGCAAGCTTCAGGCTCCTCAGGCTAACGCTATGGCAGCCGTTATAGAACCTATGATGAGCGGACAAGGCGCTCCTTGGATGCTTTACGGTGTAGGTGCCGCATTGGCGCTTATCCTTACCATGATCGGCGTTCCGGCATTAGCGTTCGCGTTGGGTATGTTTATTCCGTTAGAGCTGAATACGCCGTTGCTTATAGGTGGTATTATCAGCTGGTTTGTTGCTGCTCGCGGCAAAGATACCGGGGTGAACAAAGCGCGAAAAGAACGGGGTACCCTTATAGCTTCGGGCTTTATTGCCGGCGGTGCGCTAATGGGTGTTGTGAGCGCGTTGTTGAAGTTTGCCAATTTGGATTTAGAGGCTACAAGCTGGCTAAAAACAACAGGTGCGGATATACTAACGCTTCTGGCATACGTATTAATTATTGGCTACTTTGTTTGGGATAGCAAACGGGCAAAACCGCAGGAGGAATAGCCCTCATCTACCCGTCATTTCGAACGTAGTGAGAAATGACGGGTAATATTTATTTACAACCATAATTACTAAAAAATGAAAAAAACCAACGTATTAAAAACACTTGTTGCAGTAGCAACAATATTTGTAGGTTTTACCTTTTCGCAATGTGGAATATCTGAAAAAGATGTACAAAAGATAGCAAAAGAAGCGAATGATTATATGGGATGTCCTGTGAAAGTTGATTTTATGACAATGCTTGATTCAATACACGCACTTCCGGGTAAAGAAATCCATTATCATTATACTTTGCTTGGTTATTCTGCAGAAGATATGGATGATCTGATTTCAAAAAACGAATTTGAAAAAAATATTAGAACAGTACTTCTTACTTTAGTTAATGCTAATACTAAAGAATCAGAAGACATCAGGAGGTCGAAAATAATACTGGTTGCCGACTATTATGATGAATATGGAGAACATTATTCCTCTGTAAGAATAGGACCGAAAGAGTATGATATTAATAACCATAATTACTAAAAAATGAAAAAAGCTAACGTATTAAAAACGTTGGTTGCAGTAGCAACAATATTTGTAGGTTTTACTTTTGCACAATGTGGAAGTTCTATAGACAAGCAGTTCAAGGAGGCCGCGGAAATATTAGATGCAGCATGTCCTATGGATATGGGGGGTGGAATGCGTCTTGACGAAGTTAAAGCAGAGTCCGGCAAAAAATTAATTTATGCAGCCACAATAAGTAGCATAAGTGTTGACGACGCTGAAGCACAAATGTTTGTTGCTATGCTTAAGCCTATGATGGTTCAGGCAATTAAGTCAGATAACTCGAGGGGTATTAAAATTATGAAAGATTTAGAAGCAACAATGGTTTATATTTTCCATGATAGAAATGGAAAGCTTCTTACAGAAGTAGAACTTTTACCAAAAGAATATAAATAAGAAAACTAGTGATATAGCCACTGTTAGCAGCATTTGTAAGATTTATACATGCTGCTTTTATTTAGCGCTTTTCCCGTCATTTCGAGCGAAGGGAGAAATCTGCTCAATTTAAGTAGATTTCTCCCTTCGCTCGAAATGACGATAGTTTTTTGCTAAGAAAAATGTAGTACAAAAGAATTATCGCTACATTTAAAAATTATAAGCCCTTAAATTACAGCGATGAAAAAAAACCGCCTTGTACCTAGCCCTTATTCTGACAGTATTTTGTTTTTCTTTTTCCAGCCGCGTTAATGTAGATAAGCAGCCGCAAGAGTTGCTTGCAAAAATGAATACGATAGAGTATCCGGCACAGATAGATGAAAAAACCATACTCGATTCGCTTTCTGTTGCATCGGGTAGAAACCTTTACTACCACTATACGCTGCTAACGCTCACATAAGAAGATTTTACGTCCGAAATGGTGGCGGAAATGCAGCATAACCTTAAAAGCATGACCGTTCAAACTGTCCGTATGGATAGAAAAGAAATAAAGCCGTTTAGAAAGGAAAGGCTAAGGTTACATTTCATCACGAATATAAAGATAGCTACGGAAACGTCGCGGTAGAGGCTGTCGTAACACCGGAAGATTATAACTATGACTAGAAATATGAGCTATATCAAAACATTTTTTTGCTATTCTTTCTTTTAAGTAGTACATGTTTATCTTCCCAAACGCTTACAGGCGTTGTGCTTGATGCCAAAACAAAAAAACCCGTTGCCGATGCCGTAGCTTATCTCGACGGTACTTCTATCAGTACCACAACCGATGCTAAAGGCGAGTTTGCGCTAAATGTCGGTAAGCGTATAAATACAAGCCTTATTATAAGCCGTGTTATTTATGAGGTAGTAGCCATCCCAAATCCCGTCGATAGCATTCCCGATAAGCTGTTTCTTAAAGAGAAAGACAACTTGCTTCCCGATGCTGTTGTTATAACCGACCGCTTTACGCGAGAGCAGAAACTCCACGCTTTCAGAGAATATTTTTTGGGTAACGATAAAGGCGTTAAGCATTGTAAAATATTAAACGAGGATGATATACGGCTTTCATACAGCATGATAGTAGAACGCTTTCGGCGCAATGTGCTAAACCTATTGAAATAGCGAACGGCTACCTGGGTTATAAGCTTTGGTTTAACCTAATGGAGTTTAGCGTAAGCTACAGCGATATAAGCTTAAACAGCGAGAACGTAAAGTTATCGTTATTCTACGGGACATCGCTGTTTGAAGATGTCATGCCCAACGATCAAAAGATAGCTAAACGCAGAGTAGATACATATAACGAATCGACCAACCATCTTTTTAAGCAGCTTGTAAACAATTCGCTTAACCATGCGAAATATCGGCTTTTTAATAGATCAGCACAAGTAAAGGAAGAGAACTACTTGGCTGTTAAAGATACTTTATCCTTAAAAAGGCTTACCCTACTGCTCAATACCAATATTGATAGAATGGTTGGCGGCATTAAAAAACCTGTGCTTGGAAAGTTGGGCGTACTTTACCGAAAGAAAATTCAATCGGCAATTATTTTTCTGGCAGATACTTTTTGGATAGACCAGTATGGGAATATCAGCGATATTGGTAAGTTGATATATACCGGTCATTTTGGACAACAGCGGATATCAAGAATGCTTCCTTTAGATTTTGTACCGTAACCATAGATGCTTAGTTACGAAAAATACGATCAGGAAATGCGCCGGCTTTTTGAATCGGCATATAACATACGCCGCAATCCGAACAGCACAACGGACGAGTTGCGAGAGGCAGCCGAAATTATTAATAATGCGCTGAACCTTGCGTCTGATATGGAGGCGCTAACAGAGGATAGTAATATTCGGAACGAAATTATTGTAGATAGGTTGCGGTGTTATATTGAGCGCATAGCAATCTATACGCGCCTGATGAAAAACGCCTATAATACCCCCCAATTTGACGAGTTAAGCCAACAGCAGGAGGAGTATTACAGCCTATATAAAAATATATATTCGCATATCGAGGATAAGAAAGTGCAGGAGAGCCAGCGTCAGCTTACCGTAATGGCATACCAGAGTCTAGCGGCTAGTTACTTCCGGCGTGGCGGTATGGGTAAAGATAAAATGCTGTGCTGGCAAGCAATCGGCTACCTCGATAAGGCAATGGAAATTACTAAAGGCACACCCTACTATGAGGCGCTAGAGGCTAATAAGCAACAGATATTGCAGGCGATGGGCAAATGACAAAGGCAATGAAAGAAATACTGACTTTTGTATTTCCGCAAAAGCAAAGCTTGAAGACTTCTTAGATATTCGTTATACAATCAAAAAGAATAATGGAATTGAAATTAAATAAGTATTATGGATAAGACGACATTATTCAGAATCGTAGCTACATTTATCTGTATGATAGGTGTTTTACCCTCTGACGGACGGGGAATAAATTATGTTGAATATTCTAGCTTAGACATTCAAAGTTTGGAAAGCTATAAAAATGGGAATAGCTATCAAAAAGACATGTTCCTTTTTATGGATATGCTAGAAAAAACCCATCCTGCGTTTTCTCCGGGGCTTACCTCTCCTTTTAACATCGACAGCATAAGGCGGGAAGGGTACAAGCGGGCTGCTACGCGCGGATCTACTGTCAGCTTAAACTCCTACCTGCAAGCTATCGCGGCGTTACAACCAAATGTTGATAGTAAAGCCATATACCCCATTTATTGCTTTATAAAGACGGCGAACGGGTATATTTAAGAGCTGTTAATAAAGAGCATACCTCATTCATAGGGAAACGGATTACCCATATCAACGGACAACCTGTTCTGGATGTTATAAACAACTTCAGACCGACAATGAGTTCTAATAACGATGTCGGCTTTTATGGCAAAGTAAATGGCTATATGCGGCACTACTCTGTGTGGAAAGATTATTCGGCTGTTTTAACCGACTCTATCCTGCTATTTACATTTGAAGATTCTACCGGTTTTTCTCTTCATCCGATATCTCCTAAATCATTGGGCTTGGCAGCAAGTTAAGACCCGGCGGAATTCTATCAGGCAAAATAGCGCGATGCCATTTCTGTTTACCATACTTCCGAATAAGCAAATATGCTATTTTCAGTTTAACTCTTGTACAGACCAAAGCAACATGCGCTATCAGTATTATATGAGCATTTGTCGAATTGCATCAACCTTATGAATTAGGAAAGCTATATGATGCTTCTTCGTTGTCGGAGCTATCTTCGGAGAAAACAAAATCGGATATGCTGAAGAATCTTGATAGCTATTTCCCGTTGAATAGAAATGAAGAGCTTATTTTTAAGGGCAGGGTTATTTTTATTCAAAACGAAAAAACATATAGCAGCGCCGGCATGCTTATAACCACTGCTGTTGATAATAACATAGGCACTGTAGTCGGAAGCAGTAACTCTTATAGACCTTGTAGGTTATGGAGATTTATTGGGACGGGAGCTGCCAAATACAAAGATTAAAGGGCTTATAAGTCATAAATAATGGTAGCTGATTCTAACGCTTCTTTATATTCTGTTTTCCCCCGCTCATGATACTGTGGAGCGGGGGATTTTTAGCAAAGGTCGTTCAATATAACGGAAAAATATAAAAGATAATTGGTAAATTTGAACGATATATAGAAAAATCAAAATTGTAGTACGAATATTAAAACGCCCTGAAATATAGGCGGTTTTGATCTAAGAAAAATCATAGAACCCGCATAAAACCTACAAAGTTAAAATAACAGCTATGGAGAATATATTAGACAGATTTCTTAGGTATATTGCCTACGATACACAATCAGATCCTGAATCAGAAAGTCAACCCAGTACACAAAAGCAGCTGGTACTGCTCGAGGCCCTTGCCGAAGAGCTACGCCAGCTGGGGCTAAAGGATGCCGCTATGGACGAGTACGGTTACGTTATGGCAACCATCCCCTCAAATATTGATAAAAAGGTGCCTACTATCGGTTTTATTGCCCATGTAGATACCGCACCCGATATGAGCGGGGCAAACATCAAGCCACAGATCATTAAAAACTACGATGGCGGCGATATCATACTCAACAAAGAATCAGGTCCGAAGTTGGCAATAGCAGACTTCCCGGAGTTACCCATGTACAAAGGACAAACTATTATCACCACTGACGGCACAACTCTGCTTGGCGCAGACGATAAAGCGGGTGTTACAGAAATAATGGCGGCAGTAGAGTACCTGATGGCGCATCCCGAAGTTAAGCATGGCGAAATAAAAATAGGCTTTACGCCGGATGAAGAAATAGGACGCGGAGTAGATAAGTTTGATGTCAAGAAGTTTGGTGCAGACTACGCCTACACCTTCGATGGCGGTATGGTTGGAGAGTTGGAGTACGAGAACTTTAATGCCGCAGGAGCGAAGATATTTATTCAAGGACGCAATATACATCCGGGATATGCTAAGGATAAGATGCTAAACGCAATTCTTATTGCTACAGAGCTGAATGCTATGCTACCGGTTAACGAACGTCCCGAGTTTACCCAAGATTACGAAGGTTTCTTCCACGTAATACGGTTGGATGGAACGGTTGAGGAGGCTACGCTTCAGTATATCATCCGCGACCACGACCGTAAGAAGTTTGAGGAGAAAAAAGAGCTGATGAAGCACTGTGTAGAGTTTATGAATCAGCGATACGGAAAGGGTACCTGCGCGCTTGACATGAAAGATCAGTACTATAACATGCGCGAAATGGTAGAACCCCATTACCATATTATAGAAACAGCTTTCAAGGCAATGCAGATGGCGGGCGTAGAACCTATAGTAAAACCTATACGTGGCGGTACAGATGGTGCGCGATTGTCGTTTATGGGACTACCTTGCCCGAATGTGTTTGTCGGTGGGCATAACTTCCACGGTAAATACGAGTATGTACCTTTAGAATCTATGGAAAAAGCAAAAGAGGTTCTCTTGAATATCGTAAAGCTATTTAGCGAATAGCCTTTTATTATACCAATAGCTTAGCTTGTTTGGAAAAAACGGATAAAATGACCCCTAAAAAACGAAGTAAAAAGGCCACCTGAAGTTATCCTTTCGAAATAGTCAAAAGTTATCCTCGGTATTGGGGTCAAAAGGAAGTAGATTCAGCCCGAGTTAAGCTTCTGTTATTTTTTAGCTTTCCCTTGTTTTGGGTCCGCTTATTTTACAAAAACACATATTCATATCAAAATATCATTATCCGGTCCGTTTAATTTATTAACTGAAGCTGATCTCACTCTTGTTCTTCCTCTTTCTGATCGATTCCCCGTATAGTTCGACTCTTAATGAATGATGCGCCAATCTGTCGAGGATTGCGTCTGCGACGGTCTTTTCCCCGGTAGCATCATGCCGTGCTTTTACCGGTATCCGCGAGGTAATTATAGTCGCCCATTTTCGATGCCCGTCTTCTATAATATCCATCAGCATACCCCTTGATTGGGAGTCGAAGGTTTGCATGGCGAAGTCATCGAGTATTAACAAACCGGTTCTTTCTATACGTTTAAATTCGTTTAGTATAGTTCCTTTGACTTTTGCAATCTTGAGACTACTCATGAGTTTAGCGGTGCTGGCGTAAAGCGCCCTGTATCCGTCCTGGCGGGCTTTATATCCTAAAGCAGCCGCCAGGTGACTTTTACCTGTTCCGGTAGGTACGGTAATAAACAGGTCCTTACTTTCCCTGATAAATTTCAAGGCTGCTAAACGATCCGCCCGGTTACGGTCCAAACCTCTTTCAAAGCTATAGTCTATTTCCTCCAAAGAAGCATTATACCGGAAGGCGGCGGCTTTAAGAGCCCTGTCTACGGCTCTATTGCGACGATTATCCCACTCGCTGGATACCGGATGGAAGATAAGCTGATCCTGTGTCATCCGCTCTTTGAGTGTATTCTCCAATGATGTTTTAAAAGCGTCATGCATGCCAAAAAGACGCGTCTGACGTAGCTTTTCTGGTGTTTGATTGTTCGTGATTTTACCGTAATTGATTTATTTATAATACTCTTTACCTCTTATATTTTCATGTTCGGGGATATCTGCCGTTTCTTCTTCTATTTCTACTTGTTCGGATTTAGTTTTGAGGATATCCTGTATCTCAAGGGAACTATATCGTCCGTGGCTGTCGGCTAAACGACGGGCTGCCGCCAGACGGGCGGGACCAACCTTACGGGCTAAGTTTAATATGCCTGAACGGATTTTGTTAGCCTGATCCGCATAGCGTTTTGTTTCCAGAACTTTACGGATGTAAAACTCCACATCTTCGTGTATCTCTGATGCCTGAGAGAGGACTGTCTCCGAAGACCATTCCATAATGGTCCTATGTTTAGGACTTAGATGTTCCGGATTGGTTGTATGACGGAGCTCCTTACGCTCACGCACGTGGGTTGCTACACAGTTGTAGCTGTCATAAATAAACACCTCGCTACTTGTATAGGATATCTTAAGTTTTTTACCAATATGGATGTAAGGAACGCTATAGTAACGGATGTCGTCTCGTAAACGGATATACCCATCCCGCCCTACGGTAGCCATAGCGTGTTTTTTTATCTGGTAACGGATAGGATTCAAAGGTCCCAACGTATCTTTTCTATATCTTCAACGTAACTTCTTCGAGAGTACTTACGATTTGTCATCGGTCCGTTGTTATGGAGTTCCGGAGCGGAACGGATAGCAACACTCGGAGACATCGGGTCCGGACAATGCGAAGAATCGATTCGGGTAAAGATATCTTTATTGTCCGACTTAACCGCATTCTCAACATGTGATTTATCCCGGGGCTTACGAACCCTGGCGGGAATAACGGTTACTCCGTAATGTTCGGCGAAGCGTTCGAACTCTTCATTGATTAGGGATTCATAACGTCCGGCTTTGGTTACCGCCGCCTTTAGGCTATCCGGCGCAATGGACCGGGGAACACCCCCATAGTAATAAAATGTATTTTCGCAGGCGCAGATAAAGTCTTCCTTGCTTTGGACTGCGACAGCTTCCGCATACGTCAATAAGCCGCATCCGAGAATGGCCGCAAGGACATTTACCTGACGGGGAGATTCTCCATGAGGGTAAATCCACCGCTTCGAGCCGGTATAGCCTACAAACATCTTATCGGCCCGCCTTATGTTCCATACGCATTGTCGGATTAGTAATCAAGCGGTAGCAATATCCGGTAGAAAGACCTGTAGTTCTTCCAGAGTCTTTTTACTACGCTTTTTAGGGTCCTATTTTTCCGTTTTTTCCAGCTTGCTTAAAAAATTAAGCCGATTGAAAACAGGTTTACCACCAGCGCGAATCCGCATCGTTCGGACTGCGGCAACCGTAATCTCCCGGAAATTCACAGCTAGCTCCGCCTTTCGGCTTTTTCTTTTCATCAGAAGACAGAATGTTACTTTGATCTAAGCCTAAATCCTTCAACGTTAACTTTTTCATGGTTCAATAGTTTTAAATAGTTAATAATGTGGTTTTAAAAAGGGAGAGCTTGCTCTCCCTTTTTCTTAAATGTATCTGGCAAAAAACATTAACACGGTTCTGGATCAATACCTACTCTTATCCATACGCGAATAGACTTTGGACCTCCGCGGTTAAAGCATTCGTAGGTATAGGGAACATTTCCTCCCGTTACCTTCTTTTTCTCGTCGTCTAATAGAGCGTCGCGGCTGTTTAACGTCAAATTTTTTAAAGATAATTTTTTCATAACCTTTCGATTTTAGCTGTTTGTATTTTATTAAAACGTTGACTAAGTGCGCGTTTCCCCTAAAAACAATCCCGCTTCCTTTCAGGCAACTTGGTTAAACATAAACAGTGTTAACGACCACCTAAAGTGCAATTACACTCTGCTGGTGGAAGTTCTATAGCGCATTCGTCGCGGGCGATAGTTGTGCTTTTACAAAAATATCTTGGCTGACAAGGATAGGATAACCCTCGTAAAAGTTCTTTTTTCTCGCTTGAGGAGAGAGGATTTGTTCGGCTTAACAACAGGTCTTTCAATGCTAACTTTTTCATGATAAAAATTTTTATAATTTAAGCTTTCTTAAAATGTAGGGCTCTGCTTCCTTTCGAGCGGTTTGGTTAAACATTTAGTTTTGTTTTATAAAGTATCTACAAGTTATAGCTGTTCCGTCATTTCACTAAGCCAGTGACGGAGATCGTTAAACCGAAGGCTGGTGGGTACGCGTCTTCCATTACGGAATGTTGTTGGAGTGTAGGCGATATTTGCTTTAGCGCTCCATTTCAGCTGTTCGGGTAACACTGTTTTTCCATATTCATTATCTGTAACAGAAAAACGTTTTTTCCACCCCTCATAGCTCATATCTTTATACCCCCCTCTGTAAGTGCTTTTTTTATCTCAACTTGAGTGTGTGTGGTCGCATAGCTAATAAGACGGTGGGTTAAAACAGCACATTCGCTTTCCGTATCGTTCTCCCTGCCTGTAAAGCGAATCCGTACCTGTAAGTCTTCCGGGAATATATCTAGCAGGGGAATTGGCTCATTAATAGCTCTGCCGCAAGGACCGCAATGCGGGTTAATTACTTCGGTAAACACCACTTTAGGGTTTAAGCCGCCAAATATGATATCGCCTTTTCCTTCGCCCATATCTTCTGCCTCAACACCGATTAGCGCTCGCGAAATCCGTTCGGGGCGCTGTCGTAGTTGGTTAAACTTGTGGTATTCCTCTTGTAAAGACTGTTTGTTTTGAATAAAATCCGCTTAACCGACATCCAGCTGTCCGCAATCAGCATAAGTACGCCTAGCGCCAGTAAAACAGCCGGTAAGTTTACGGCAGAAAAACCGATATACCCCAAAGCCCAGTAAACAATAACATCGGCAACCAGCATACCCATTACTCATAGGCAGAGGGGACGGTACGCTTTTACGGCAAATGTTTGGTAGCTAACGGAGAATATTACGAGAGGCAGGCATAGCGACGATAGTAGGGTTAACGTTTGCATACCCGATATATATAGCATGTGTCCCGAAAAAGAAAATACCATCATGCATAGTATTACGCTAATAAAGTAGCCAACACCAACATCTGCCAGCTTAATATCTTTAGTAATGGATGATGCTTTAGAGTGCATTACCTTTTCGCACCCATGGTTGGTACTGATAGAGCATAACCTTTCGGCGACAGGAAGCTTAAATCCGAGTTCGGTAGCCGCAAGCGGTACGGCAAAGGACAAACCAAGCGGCTTGGGTAGAAGCATTAAAGCAAAGTTTAATGTATCATGGCTATAATAGCAAGCTAAGCCTAAGAAACATATAACTCCGGCAACAGCAACAGTATAGTAAAAATTAGCCTGCCTTTTTTGCCGCATATTTTCTTTATAATCGGTTTCGCCTATTGCGTCTTCTGCTTGAAAGAGAAGGGTTATTCCTTTCCATTTTTCGCTGAATCCTTCAAGGCTTTCCGTTTCATCTTTTTTACCATTTGAGGTATAAATAGCGGTTTTCTCCCCGATGTTTCTTATCAGTACAGGGGTAGCTTTGCCCTTTTTCTTCGAGAAAGACTATGGCTTCTGCTTCACCTAACGCGTCGCGAAGTTGTTCTAGACTTATTCTTACGCTTATAGTGGCAACGCCCAGAGTGCCCGGATAATCGCTTATTGACTGTAAGCTGGGATAATACGGATGCGAAAACAACGCATCTTTTATCCCTTTCATGCTGACTTTTACGCCTCGCTTTGGAAGTTCGTTGTAAAACAGCTTTACAATATTGGCTTGTTGTAACGACATATTGGAGTAGTTAAATGATGGTTATCGTAAATAATTTTGTTATAAAATCATCAAAAAATTTAGATATTTGTTTTAATTAACGATGTTAAAGTAGAGGCTAAGGAGAAATAACCAAATTGGGAGACGCGGGAAGTGGTTCGATGTTCGAAAAAATATACTCCCGACACTTCGCTCGAAATGACGGACGAGGGTCGGAACGGCAAAGAGAGGTAGAGATTGCGATTTCAACTCTATTTCAGATTTTAATTTGTACTTTGTCGAAAATAACAACGAGATGAAAATCCTGATTATAGAAGATGAACATTCTTTAAGAGAGGTAATACAACGTTTTCTAGAGAAGGAACGGTATGTGGTTGAGGTGGCTGCAACATCTCAGGAAGGACTGCGGAAAATAGCAATGTACAGTTACGAGTGCATATTGCTTGATATTATGCTTCCCGACGGAAATGGGTTGGCTTTGCTACAACAGCTTAAGAATATGCATAAGCAGGAGAATGTGATTGTTATTTCGGCAAAAGATTCTATCGACGATAAGGTTGAGGGGCTTGAGCTGGGAGCCGACGATTACCTTGCTAAGCCATTTCATCTTGCCGAGCTTAATGCGCGTATAAAAAGCCTAATTCGTAGAAATCAGCAGCAGGGCGAAAGTTCTATTGTACAAGGCAATGTAAAGTTGTTTCCCGATAAGTATGAGGTGTATATAGAGAATAGCTTGCTCGACTTAAATCGTAAGGAGTACGATATTTTGCTCTATTTTATGACCCGTCCCAATCACTTAATCGATAAAGCTATTCTGGCAGAAGCCGTATGGGGCGATCATATCGATCAGGTGGATAACTACGATTTTATCTATGCCCAAATAAAAAACTTACGTAAGAAGCTTAAAAAAGCCGAAGCAAGTATAGAGATTAAAGCGATTTACGGGTTTGGCTATAAAATGACTACTGAAGATAAATGAAGCTGATCTATCGAGTAATATCAAGAATTTCTGTAGCTCTGCTAATTCTTATGGCCGTGTGGGCTACGGCATTCTACTTTATTATTATAGACGAAATTAACGATGAAACCGATGATACTCTCGAAGACTATTCCGAGCATATTATAACACGTGCGCTAGCCGGAGAAGAGCTTCCTTCGGTAGATAACGGTACAAATAATACCTACTACATTTGCGAAGTTAACCGTGAGCATGCTATCGAACATGAAGGAGTTCGATATTCGGAGGATATGATATATATCGAAAGTAAGGGTGAAACAGAGCCCGCGCGTATTCTTAAAACCATTTTTCGCGACTCTTTAAATCGGTATTACGAGCTGACGGTAGCCATACCTACTATAGAGAAAGAAGATTTGCAGGAGACCATTCTATCGTGGATTGTTACGCTCTACCTTATTCTGTTGTTTGTTATAATAGGGCTAAACGCTTGGATTCTATATCGCAGCTTTAAGCCCATGTACTCGCTTTTGCGATGGCTCGACAGGTTCTCGGTAGGTAAACAGCTGGAACCACTAAATAACGATGCTAAAATCACCGAATTTCGTAAGCTTAACGATGCCGTTCTTCGTAGCGCAAGACGCAATGTTGAAGTATATGAGCAGCAGAAGGTGTTTATCGGTCATGCCTCGCACGAGATGCAAACGCCGTTAGCCATTTGTCAGAACAGGCTGGAGCTATTGGTAAACAACGCCGATGTTACAGAAAGTCAGTTGGAAGAAATTATTAAAATAAAGCATACGCTCGACCATATAATCAAGCTTAATAAAACGCTCTTGCTGCTCACGAAAATAGAGAATGATCAATTTCCCGACCAAAAAGAAATTGTGGTAAACGATTTGCTCAAAAAGTTGATAGATGACTACTCAGAAGTATATACTTATCAAAATATTTCGGTATCGTTTATAGAAAATGCCGTAGTGAAAGTTCGAATGAACGACGTGCTTGCTTCTGTTTTATTCGGGAATTTATTGAAAAATGCTTTTGCCCACAACCATAAAGATGGGCGTGTTGAAGTTTTGATAACGTCGAACGGCGTAGAATTTTCTAATACGGCAGAACTCGGTGAGTTAGATTCGTCTCAAATTTTTACACGGTTCTATCAAGGAGCTAAAAAGGAAGGTTTTACGGGGCTTGGACTTACGCTAGCCGCCTCCATATGCAAGCTATATGGAATAGGTATTCGCTACAACTACAAAGAAAAAGAACACCATTTTAACCTTACCGTTCCTAAGATTTAGGAATGAATAGCATGTTTATAGAAACTTATTTCAGCAGTTTTTGTTTGGATAATAATTGCTTCATCATTTTTTTGCGATGGAGCAATTTTTTTCGGCATTTCATATTCTTTTCAGTTTTGAGTATGAGCTTTGCCGTAGAAATTTAGAGTAATAACTAATTATACGTAAAGCTATGAAACGATTTTTTTTATCACTAACATGTTTGATATTGGTAAGTACTGCCGCATTTGCAGGAAAAGATAAAGCCATTACTGTCGATCAGCTACCACAGACCGCCCGGCAGTTTATTAAAGAATATTTTGCGGCTATAGAAGTATCGTATGCAAAAATGGAATCAGAAGTATTCGATAAAAGCTATGAGGTAATACTTGTTAACGGCTGCAAAGTTGAATTTGATAAGAAGGGGGAATGGACGGATGTTGACTGCAAATATTCTGAAGTGCCTGCGGGAATTGTTCCCCAGAAGATACAGGAGTTTATAACGAAGAATCAGCCTAGTGCAAAAGTAATCGAAATAGATAGAGATAGCAGAGACTATGAGCTAAAGCTGGATAATAGGGTTGAGCTGAAATTCGACCTGAAAGAAAATTTTATGGGCTACGACGATTAACGCTAATACGGGGGGGTGAAAGAGCAAAGATTTGATATAAGACAGAGCCAACGTCTTTGTTCTTTCGCCTTTAAATAATCAGAAATATACACCACTAAAAACAGAAAATAATGAAAACAAAGTTACTATTACTTGCCGCATTGGTCATTGGTTTTACCTTTTCAATACAAAGCTGTAACGACGATGACAACCACGGAATTAATAACTCTGCGGTAGAAAATGCCTTTGCTGCAAAGTACCCTAGTATTAATCGTGTCGATTGGGAGATAAAAGGAAATTACTATGTTGCCGATTTTTGGCTAAACGGGCTGGAATGCGAAGCCTGGTTTACATGGGATGGCGATTGGCAGTTAACAGAAACCGATATTACGTTCGATCAGCTACCTGCGGCGGTAAAGACAGCATTCGGTCAGAGCGAATTTGCCTCGTGGCGAATAGACGATGTTGATATGCTGGAGCGTAAAGATATGGAGGTTGCTTATGTAGTGGAGGTAGAACAGGGTAACCAAGAGTACGATTTATACTACGCTGCAGATGGCACGCTGATAAAGGCTGTCCTCGATACGGATAATGATAGCGGAAGCTATCTGCCAACAAGCTTACCCGAGAGCATTTCGACCTATATCTCTACCAATTATCCCAGCGCAAAGATTATAGAAGTTGAGCGCGAGTACGGTGGAGCTTACGAGGTAGATGTTATAGACGGCGCGGCACATAAGAAGCTCAGATTTACTTCTGCAGGAGAATGGATCTATACTAAAACAGAAGATATCTTACAAGTTAATGTTCCACAGAATGTTCTTACCGCCCTTCAGAATTCAGAATATGGTAGTTATGCAATAGATGATATAGATTACTACGAAACACCTACAGAAAGTTACTTTCTTTTTGAGTTGGAACTAGGGTCGGCAGAAATAGATGTAAAAGTAACCCTTGATGGTGTTGTAACCGAAATAATGTAAAAGTGCGGTGTTTTAAAGTTATGAGAGAAGGATTTTGAAATCCTTCTCTTTTTTATAACAACGGAACTCGTATAATAAGTTCTCTTTGTTTTAAGTATAACCAATAAGTTACTGTAAATGGATTTAAAACACGCTATGCCTGTACTGTTTGTTAAAGATGCGCGAAAATCGAAAACATTCTACTCCGATTTGCTTGAAATGACTATTGTCGGCGATTTTGGCGGAATGAATATTATTTTTGAAGAAGGTTTTGCGCTTTGGCAGATAATGGAAAAAAATATCATTCCCCAAAAATTAGGTAGCGAGAATATCTATAATGTAAAAGCGACAAGCCGCTTCGAGCTATGCTTTGAGACAGAAGATCTGGATACGGCTTACAAAAAGTTTAAAGAGAATAATGTACAATTTTCGCACGAAATAAATACAGACTTTGGGGGCAACGCACTATCCGTTTTTACGATTACGACGGGCATTTGATAGAAGTTGGCGAAGCGACGCCAATTTTCTTACAAAGAATCTATGAAGAAGAGAGTAAGGACCTTGAGGCTACGGCAAAACGAACCTTTATGGAGGTTGAAGCATTAAAGCATATATTGGATCTTTAATTTGCACGATTATCAGGGGCATCTTGGATATTTAGTGTAGCGGTAAAGTTCAAAAGAAGTCTTATAAAAAGGTTAAAATCAACTGTTGATGCAGCGATTTAAGTTTTTTACATCCTAATAGTATGTAGTGTTAGGAAAGTTTGACGCATTCTTAAAATTAAAGTTATGAAAAAAACACTTTTTGTACTGTTAATGCTAAGTATTTAGCATTAATGGCGGGATGTGGTAAAGATGAGGATAATCGTATTGAGCATTACGATGATTTTGAGTCAAGTTATCAAGTTTGGCTCTCTTTTAAGCAGAATCGCGCTAACTCATACGTATATAAGGTTACGGGGAGCTCATGAACAGGGTATTCGTGGAGTACAACTATTTTTGTTATGAATGGTAAAGTTATTCAGCGTCAGTATCAATGTGTACAAGAGGGGGGTATAGTGGTGGAGAATTGGATTGAGCAGGAAGATGAGCTTAACACACATGAATATGGGGCAGCAACGATTACGCTAGATGAAATATACTACCTTGCAAAAAACGATTGGTTAAGAAAAAGAGATGGAGTCAAATATTATTTCGAGGCGAATAATGAAGGGATGATTTCGATATGTGGGTATATAGAAGATATCTGTAGTGATGATTGTTTTATTGGAGTATCGATTGAATGGATAAAACAAAGCCTAAATAAATTCAAAAATTGTTTGATATAGTATTAAGAAGCCCCGATTAACTAATCGGGGCTTCTTAATACTAGGCTACTATTTGTAATAGCTTAAGGTTTGTAGTGGCTACCTATTTGACCCTTTATAATATTCTCATCAAAATGGAACAAAATAGACTTTTACTAAAGATCATCTCCACTCCAGCAACATCCTAATCCGCAGTATCCACAAGCATAATAGCCAACGGCACACTCAAGCGCAACGGGGCATCCCCCCAGTAATTCTTTCTTATCTTTGGCAGAAAGGATGCTGTTTTCTTTAAGATTTAATTTTTTCATGATTTAGTTTTTTGTTTAAACAATTATTTGAAAGTTGGTAAATTTTAGCATAACGTACGGTAAAAGGGGAATAAAAAAGACTTTCAATCGAAAGCCTTTTTTATTAAAAGATTTATTTTTAGCCATTCTCTTTTCAGTTTTTTGGTAAGAACGGAATAATCTTATGCACATCGCCAGCAGGGGGCTGCGAATCTGTTATGAAAGCAAGTGAAAGGCTTTTGAGTTATTCCTTCACAGTAATAAAATCGATTGATAAATGCTTTCCGGCACCGCTACTTCTAAATCTTAAGTTATTGTCGTCGCTATTAAAGAAGACATCTTCAAAATGTCCTGTATAAGTTAATTTTTCTCCATAGCCATCTTCAATCTTAAAAACATCAACATTGGTAACATCAACCCACTTTATTTGATTTGTGGGTTTATAGTAGCTGGTTTCGTGCCAAAATATAATCACAGTTCCAACCCGTTTCATTTTCAACGATTTCATTCCACCAAGATGTTTGGTTGGAACCATTCCATTGTATTCTACTTTGTCAAATAGCTTTTCTTTCATTTCCTCCCATGTTTCATATTCGCCAAGTAGTTTTACAAAGGATAAATCGCGGGAAATGTCGTAATATGCAAGTACCGTTTTAATACTTAAAGGCAAAGAAGCAATAAATTCATTATTAATTGCAAAATCATCCGATTCATATTATGAATCGGCAGCATCAGATTTATACCCAAAGCTATGAATCAGCAAACCAATTTCATAATCTTGATTATTTATTAAGATGTCTTGTATGAATTTCCTTCCGTTTTCTTGCGCTTGTAAATTATTCATAGTGTTGAATACCAGTAATAGCAATACAATTTTTTTCATAAACACACATTTACTTTTAAACTACATAGGCACATAGAAAATTATTTCCTATGCGCCTATATGTTTTTAAATAATAGCTATCCTACTCTCTCGCCAGCTTTTTGGTAAGCAAAGGAATAATCTTATGTACATCGCCAACAATACCTAAGTCGGCAGAGTTGAAAATCGGGGCAAATTTGTCCTTATTAATGGCGATAATATATTCCGATTCCTCCATACCTGCAAGGTGCTGGATAGCGCCCGAAATACCCAGTGCAAAGTATAGGTTAGGGCGAACGGTTTTGCCTGTTTGCCCAACCTGAACATCATGAGCCATAATTCCGGCATCTACCATAGCGCGAGAGGATGACACCTGAGCGTTAATGGTTTTGGCAAACTCTTGCAGCTTTTTAAAGCCTTCGGCGTTTCTGACACCACGTCCGCCCGATACCAGAACGTTGGCTTCGGTAATATCAACCTTTGCTTTTTCCGCCTTAACGGTTTCGATAAGGCGAACTTTGAACTTCGACTTATCAAATGTTATCTTTACCTTTTCTACCTCGCCATTGCGCTTATAATTGCGCTCTTTTTGGCGCATTACGCCCGGGCGTACGGTTGACATCTGCGGGCGATGCTCTTTGCAGAGAATGGTTGCCATAAGGTTGCCGCCAAATGCCGGACGTGTCATCATAAGGTTGCCGTCTTCTCCTATTTCGAGCGAAGTGCAATCGGCGGTAAGACCTGTGTGTATGCGTCCCGAAATACGGGGACCCAGATCGCGACCAATGGTAGTAGCGCCAATAAGTACAATGCTTGGCTTACGATCTTGTATAACCTGTGTTATGGCTTGTACGTATGGCTCGGTAAGGTAATCTTGCAGCTCCGGATAATCAAGGTAAAGTACTCTATCGGCTCCTGCGGCAATCAGTTCTGGGGCTTGCTTATCTGAGTCGTGACCGGCGAGAATGGCGCATACTTCTTCGCCGAGCACGTCCGCCAGTTCTCTTGCTTTTCCAATCAGCTCGTATGCTACGTTTTGTATTACGCCATCGCGCTGTTCGGCAAAAACGTAAACTCCTTTATATTGTTCTTTATTCATTTTTCTGGCAGATTAGATGATAAACTTCTCTTTTAGCTTCTCAAGAATAATTTCAACCGCTTCTTCGGGACCTACTTCGTACAGCTGACCCATTGCTTTCGCTCCTTTAGTGAACGACTTGGCAACGCGGGTAGGAGAGCCTTTTAATCCCAGTAATTCTTCGTTAACAGAATCGGCAATCGTTTCGTAGCTCCATTGCTCAACTTCCTTATCGAAAGCTTCCATAATACCGTTTACCGTCATGTAGCGGGGTTTATTAGCTGATGAAAGAACGGTAAGCAAGCAAGGCATTTCAACTTCCAGACGTTGGTAGCCGTCCTCGGTAGTTTTGCGAACTTCTAACGTTTTACCTTCTTTTACCTTCAAATCTTCAACATAGCTGATTTGTGGCAGATCCAGCTGTTCTGCAATCTGTGGTCCAACCTGCGCGGTATCGCCATCAATCGCCTGACGACCCGTAATGATCAGATCGTAGCTCAGCTTCTTCAATGCGGCCGCAATGGTGTAAGAAGTAGCCCATGTATCCGCCCCTGCAAACTTACGGTCGCTCAGAAGTATTGCTTTATCTGCACCCATTGCAAATGCTTCTCGCATAATAGCATCAGCCTGTGCAGGTCCCATAGAAAGAACGGTAATGGTTACTCCGTATTTCTCTTTCAGTTCGAGAGCCATTTCCAGCCCGGCTTTATCATCCGGATTCATGATGCTTACTACGCCATCACGAATCAACGTTCCTTTTACCGGATCGAGCCTGATCTCGGTAGTGTTTGGTACTTGTTTTATACAAACTATAATATTCATGACTATCTTTTTACTTTTTTAAAAGGTTTGCGGAAATTACCATACGCTGAACTTCGGAAGTTCCTTCATAAATCTCGGTGATCTTAGCATCACGCATCATACGTTCAACCGGATAATCTCTGGTATAACCATATCCGCCGTGGAACTGAACAGCTTTAACGGTAACCTCCATTGCCGTTTCGGCAGCAAACAGCTTAGCTTGTGCTGCATCTACAGAGTAAGGCATTTTTTTATCTTTCTTATACGCTGCAACACGGACAAGCAGGCGGCTTGCCTGAATTTTGGTTTCTAAATCTGCCAGCTGGAATTGTGTGTTCTGGAACTGCGATATAGATTTACCAAACTGCTTACGCTCTTTTGTGTACTTAACGGTTTCGTCCATTGCGCCCTGAGCAATACCTAAGGCTTGCGCTGCAATACCAATGCGACCGCCATCGAGCGTTTTCATGGCAATCTTAAAGCCTTCGTTGACCTTGCCTAGAAGATTCTCCTTTGGAATGACACAATTCTCAAAAATCAGCTCGCAAGTTGCTGAACCCCGAATACCAAGCTTCTTTTCTTTCTTACCGATGCTGAAACCCGGCGTGCCTTTTTCCACTATAAATGCAGAAATGCCTTTGGTGCCCAACGATTTATCGGTCATGGCAATAACAATGTACACATGCGCATACTCGGCATTGGTTATAAATATTTTGTTCCCGTTCAGAACGTAGCCCTCTTCAGTAGCAACAGCAGTGGTTTGCTGTCCGGCTGCATCTGTACCTGCGTTAGGCTCTGTAAGCCCGAATGCGCCAAGCCATTCGCCCGAGCATAGCTTCGGCAAATATTTTCTCTTCTGCTCTTCGGTGCCCGATTCGTAAATAGGTGCACAGCAGAGAGAGGTGTGTGCCGAAACAACTACACCGGTTGTTCCGCAAATTCTTGATAGCTCTTCAACCGCCATAGAGTAGATTTGGTTTGTACCACCTGCGCCTCCGTATTCAACGGGAAAAGGAATACCCATGAGCCCCAATTTGCTCATTTTTTCTACCGTTTCTGTCGGGAACCGCTCCCGCTCGTCAATCTCGGCAGCCAAAGGCTTTACCTCTTTTTCCGCAAACTCTTTTATCATTTGCAAAAAAAGCTCTTCATGTTTTGTTAAGGAGAAATCCATAGGTTTGTTTTTGTGATTAATTAGGTTTGCAATTAATGCTGTCAAATATAGTAAAAGAAGGCTCTCGCCCTTTCTTGTCCGAAACGAAAAACAAATGTTCTAAAGCTTATCTTTTTAGGTTAACTATAATTCGTATAAAAATGCCGCTATAAATCGTTACAAATATTGCCGCTAAAAGCGTAATTTATAATGTTTGTGCAATAAAAAAATAAATATAGTACAAAATTTGTTGCTAATAGTTGCATATTGATACTTTTTAAGTGAAGCTTTAAAAACTAAAAATGATATTTTCTACTTTCAAAAAGTATTATTGATATAGTAAAACATCTATATTTGTCTTGTAAACTGGTAAACGGTTTTTCTTCAAATTGTCAAATGATTAATATAGAAATCAGCTAACGCTTTAGCATAAGAGCATGACATTCTCAACTTCATATTATAGCATCTATTATTACTTTAGAAACAGTAATCGGGGTTGATATGTCTATAGGTAAGTAATGATGGAAAGCCCCGATATATATGGGGCTTTTTTGTTTTCAAGAAGAGTATTATAAAAATGAGTTTATTCGGTCGGTCATATTACGGATTTTATTACTACTGCTATTGCTACGGTAGCCGGACTTGTTGTATTTAAGAGTAAATAACGATGACTAACTATAAACCAATGTCCGGCATTTATGCCGGACATTTTTATTTTAAATTTTCATCGGTTTGATTTAACCGATTGAGGAATAAACCTTTCGTAGAGTTTTTGAATTTCAGAGGTAACGATTTAGTAACCGTGCGTATTTCAGCGTTTTGCGGCGCTATACTATCAAATAACTCACGTCAAAATAAGCAATATTCTTGAAACTCCACGCATATTTTTTCTCTTTCTTTATCCAGTAAACACCTCTTTTATGGAAAGAATGAATTAGGCAATACTTTTTGTAGATTTACTCTTTTCGGAACGAAAAGGAAGAAATTTACAAAAACCGCTTGCGGCTCGGTGTTGCCGTTTCATTCTTGGAATATATCTTTGTGTTCGGATAAAGAAAGAGTATCCTTATAAGGATTATTTTGGTTCGCACCAAATCCCCGTCAATATGGCATTGCTTAAACTGAGTATATATGGTATGTATGAGAATTATACTATTTCTGTCTCGAAGTACTTGTTATCTCGGCATATAATCTTTCAAGCCTTTCATCTCGCACGGATTTCCTAAGTTCACATTCCCAAACCACTATCACTCGCCAACCGAGGGATTCCAATTTTTCGATATTCTACAAATCTCGTTGCTTGTTCCGATTAAATTTAGCTTCCCAGAAATCAAGCCTTATCTTCGGCATAGTAAAATGTGGACATCCTTTATGATGATGCCAGAAACACCCATGAACGAATATAGCCGTATGATATTTAGGCAATACGACATCAGGTTGCCCCGGGTATCTCCGATCATTTTTTCGATAACGTAAGCCGTGAGAAAAAAGATATTTACGAACGATGATTTCTGGCTTTGTATCCTTGCCTTTATTTCGCGACATAACGTAACTAACCACTTCTTTAGGTTGCTCATACTTACTCATCGTTATTCCTCCTCTTGTATAGCGAATCCCGAAGCAAGTCTACTACTTAATTCCGACAAAGATTTTAAAACGCCGAGATTGCTATATTCAAAGTTATGGGTAAAGCTATTCCATTGCATAAAACCAAGCAAGTGTTCACGGGGGTTGCCGCTAACTACGGTTTGAATATTGGATATATGACGCTCCGTATGCAGCATCTGCGTCAAGCGGGAACTTCCTCCATTATCTATATTCACAAGCAGCCCATATTTAGCTCCCGAGACAAGACAATAACCCATAAGTTGCGACCATTGGTTCAGTCCTGCACTTTTTAGGAGTTTAACCTCTAATATAAGAAGTTCGAATTTTACGCCATCTGTGATTAATGCGAAGATATCAAGATTTAACGGAGGAACGCGTTCTGTGAATTTCGCGGCGCAGGAACATTCCACTGGATGCTCTTTGATAATCCGTTGGAGGTTAGACTTCAATTCTCCGATTCCCCAATAGACGTATAATTCACGATGATTGCTTGCCAGAAAGTTGCTTCTCAATTGGGCTTCGATAAAGTCCTGTATTTCCGGATAGTAGGATACTTCGTTACGATTCCCCATCTTTTAAATCCTCTTCGGTTATATTTCGAACACACAATTTATAATCGTTATCGGAAGAGATAGATATGAGTTTTTCATAAACCCGAGGATTTCGCGCGCCGATTAACGCTCCTCGCCCGTTACTACCTATTATCACCAAAGGAGTTAATAGTTCTGGTTGTCTTATTTCAACTGACAAATCAGGATTATGAGATATATGACGCTCAATTAGTTTTATATAATTTCCTTGGGGCCGTACACCGTTCAATTCATTTTGTTCCGCCACAACGTAGGCGATGCCTTGCATAATCTCGGTAATTGGATAACCGCTTTTATTGTCCGCGTCCCCATACATTAGACTATTTTGGTCTGTTTGAAATCTTTCGTAAAGAGACTTAACAGCTATATTTAAAGTCGAATAATTACGATTCGCCAATAAAGGATCGTTTGCAATGATCTCTTCGATCCTATCGGTTTTATCCTTACAGAGGATAGGGAACGGAATTATCAATTCTCCCGCTTTCGAGAATAAATCCTTAATCTTGTTATATGGCGCATGTTCACACCCTAAAACGGCGCATACATGCCTATTATGAATAAAATGTCCCTCTCGAATGTTAGCGGGTAAACTTATATCATCTTCTGCCGGATGTACGCATGAGGGCGTTGCTCGGACTTCACGTTCGGGACAAACTACGGCATCATGGGCATGTTGTTGTCGTTTTAGGTTCTCTTTCGATGATTCGGCCTTCGTTTTAAAGGCGAACGCTCCGAAATCCGCATATTGGTCGAGCTGGATACGCAACTTAAATCCTTTTCGCCATTTATTGTCGTAAGAATTTTTGGTGCAATGGAAATTAGGATGATTCCATAGGATTTGATCTGGCAGGTAGTTTACGCTATACAAGAGACGACATATGTCGCAAACGAAAGAAAAATTGAATCCGTTCAATTCGAACGAGAGAATTTGGACTTCATCGGTAAAACGTCTGTGATTAGGGTTCGTACTACCTATGGTATCCGCAAGTCCGGCGATAAAACGGCGTTTCAGATTATCATCTATTAACTCGGCGACTATCTTATTTATCGAAGCGTTTTTCCGCAATTCACCCTCACACTCAATATCATATGAAGCTAAGTCCGCCTTTAACTCCGAAAGGTCGCCTTCGCATAGAACTCTCCAATTTCCGCTCGGTAACGTTTCAAAGCTGACAGTTATCGGCAACGTAGGAAAGGATGCCGAAATTAAAACAACCGAAAATTCAAAAGGAATCGTATTCTCAATTGCCGTAAACGAATCCTATAAGGATAAAATCGGGGAAAAGCGGGAAACAACGACATGGTTTGACGCGTCATACTGGAAAGGCAAAGACGCGAACCTGGAGGAGCTTCAAAAACACATTAAAACGGGAACAAAGCTGTTTTTAAAAGGAAAACCCCAAGCGAAAGCGTATATTACCAAAGAGGGAAACGGGGCAAAGGCCAGCTTGGGAATAGCGGTTAACGAAATAGTATTTTTATAGTAATCGGTTTCGCCGAGCAAAGAGGTAAGGCGCGTCAATCATTTGACGCGCCTTCGTCATGATAAAAATATCTTTAAATCTTGGGGGTTATCGGTTTATATTTTTGAACGTATTATTCGGTATAAATTAATTCGGTTGAATATCCCCAATTATCTATAACATGAAACTTTAAAATCATGCTTTTTTCGGTGCGGTCACAGGCGCTATCCCATCCCGATGGATGAGGAATAGCCGTATAGCTTTTTTCTTCTTCTGTTCCCGTAGCGTTATCCGCTTTCCAATATATCTCGTGAGCGTCACCACCCGCTCCATTAATAGAAACAGAAGTAACTTTTGCGGTAACATTATATACGGTTGTTGTTATCTGATATGTATACTCTGTATCGCCACAAAATTGTAAACCTTGAGAAGAATTATTTGATTTTAAAGTTCTATTTTTAGTACCCAAGCTGTAATTATACGAAGGCGGGCTATAGTTTCGTACTTTATATTTAAACTCTTCTATTTCAGATTCTATTGGCGTGTCAAGATTATGCGCTTTAGTTATTTGCAGCTCAAATTGCTTATCTAAGCCGATCAGGTTCGCGTTGTTTCCGGGATCTGTATCAAGAACTAAATAGTAGTCCTTTTCTATGTCAAGCGTATAGGTATCGCCGTAAGTAATAGCGCTGCCTCCTCCGGCTGGATGATCGGTCATGCGTAACCGTATGATGTTATTCTGACCGTTATTGTTTTTGATAAAAACAACTTTTGCCGTTCCGGCGGCTGTATTGCCGGAATATAGAGAGCTAGATAATATGCGTAGTCTAATACGAGCCATTTCTCTGACGTGGTGTGAACCGTTAAGCGGAACGGCTTCTCTAACTTTTCCCATAAAATCAATACTTCCGGCGGCAACGATGGAGTATTGAACGGGGTCGTCCTTCACGGTAATAGTGCGGGTTAAGGTTTTCTGCGCCCCAGATATCTTATCCCGTAGCAGAAAATGAACGTTGTATGTGCCAACTTTCGCGCCGATAATTCGGAGTACCGCCCCCCCGTTAACGATAGGATTTGCGCCGTTGTGCGATGCCGGAGGCGTGGCGAACTCGCCCATGTTAACACGGGTAAATTCTTGGGTGGGTGTCATGAACTCGGTAAACATTACGGTATTATCATCAGTATAAACCTTCATTTCCAGGTTAGTATAGTGGAAGCCTTCCAGGTACTTAACCCTAAACATGTTAACCGGCTCGTTGATAAAGCCGTCAAGCGTACCGACCAGGCTTTCCAGCTGGAAGTCCAGCCGATCATCCACCACGACAACGTGCTTCTTTACCGTTTTTTCCTTGCCATCGATGACGCGTTTAACCGTGTACTCGATATCAAAGTCTCCGAGGTAGCCCTCCCAATTTTGATTTGTTGCTACAAGGGTAAGGCTGAGTTGTTCGGAAATATACTGCGTAGCTTTCGCGGCGTAGCTGCCATACACGATGGTATAGTCATCACCCCATACGTGGCGAAGCTTGTTCTGAATTACGTTTGCGTTGTCTTGGATGAGTTTGTAGTCGAACAGGCTGGTTGGGTTGTCGTCCTGCACCTTGATAACAACAGGTTTTTGTATGCCGTTAACCAGCTCGCTGTATAGTATTGTATCGTTAACTACAGCCTCATCACCCGATTCCGTCAGCTGTTTGAATTGAACACCGAGTTTGAAGTCGGCTGTTTGCTTGGCTTTAACGGCAACGGCAGCCGTAACCTCCTGCCCGAGTTCGCCATTCTTAACGATAATCTTAACCACGTCATCATGAGCATCCCCACCTATTACCGTGTAGTAAATCTTTCCCGTCAGCTTGTCGGAGAAGTCGTACCATTGACCAAAGCCGTAGAAGTTGGATTCATCGGCATTAACAGGCAGCTCTTTCTGCCAATGCAAGTTAATCTTCGTCGGATCACCCACAACCTCAAACTTAACCTTAAATACGCTAGAGCCTACGTTGAAGTAGTTCACGTCAATTGTGTAGTCAAGGCTGTCGACCTCTCCTACCCAGTGTTCCGGGCGGGAGTACTGGTGGCTCTGCTGATCGTAGGTCGCGTTGTTAATGAAGAAGCCCCAACTCCCCTGCCTAACGGTAATCTTATCAGTTAGCGCAACGGAGGCGTTATTTGTTTTTGCCACCAGGTTTAAGCCTGTTTCGCCTTCGGCAACGTTCTTGTGCTCAACAACGAAATCGGCTTGGCTAACCTCTACGTTTTGCCTGACCAGCTCCCGAACGTATTCAGGCAGCTTGTCTAGCTCCTTCGCGCTAGAACGTGTAGAGTAGGTTTGTAGCGAAGTGCTATACTTCGTTTCCCCGTCCTCCCAATTCTTTAGCTCAACGCTCGTACCGACGCGCTGTAGGGTAACACCGACCTTACCATCTTCAAGCGATTCTTTGAGAGAGAACGTTCTGATGACAAACGAACTCTCCTGCTCGATGAAGTGGGGAATGTCGTCAAGCTTATCCAGGGCTGCCCCATTCTTTAGAATCATTATGGTCAGGTCAGGCGCGGCGATTTCAAAGTTGAGCTCTTCAACTGCGAGTATCGCTCCCGTGTTGTCTTTGAACGTAAGTGATAAGCGATGAACTCCGATCTCTTTTACTTTTACACCCAGCACCCTTTCTTGAGCTAAAGAAAACCCTAGCGTATCGTTTTGCGAATAAACTTTCGGCTGTTCAGAAACTTCCAGGTTCTTATTACAGCTATACGTCATAGAAACGGGGTAGCCCCCAATTCCGAATTTGCTGTTTACGCATAGCCCCAAGCTATAGGTGTTGCCCACAAACCCCACCGAATTGCCGCCCGTGAACGAGTTGAGCACTGTGTTCATAGTTACGGCAACCTCTCTGGAGGTTTTATCTTCGGCGTACTCTCTGCAGCTGACAAAGCCGAGAAGCGTTAAAAATGCTAGAGAAGCGAGTAGTTTTTTCATCACTTTGATTTTTGTATATTTCTGTTAAAATTGCAAAAATAATTCACTAAAGATAAACATTTAATCCGATTCCGGAGCTCGTGCGAGATTTGCCAAATGGAGAGCCGTAAATCAAGGATAAATTTTGTCGGAGTTGTATCGCGAAATTCTTAGTCAACAAATACTCTATTGTTATATCTAGCCCATTACCTACCCCGCTATGTCTTTCTTCACCACCATCGTTTAATTTCATTTTTTCATTGACATAAGTAACATTCACCCCCGCGGTAATATTAATAGGAGTTGGCATTATAAAGTCATATAGTGAGATATACAATCCTGCGCCTCCAAAAATTCCATCCACATCCTTTTTGTAGTCCGCATCTTTAACCTTTATATTTTCTTTCCCTTTTGTACCCATTAAGTAAAATCCGAATGGAGAATTTTTAATTTTATTTTGATATGACACAAAGTAGTCCATACCATTATAATTTGTACCAACCGCAACAGCAATAGAAGATTGCCACTTTTTAAAGGTTATGACTTGAGACGATCCCGCTATTGGCAAGAGCAATAAAGCTATTATTGGTAATTTTTTCATGGTTACGTTTCTCATAACTTATAAACGGTTTTTTTGTTGAACATGAGTTTTGGAGAGATTTCAAACTCGACGTTTCTCCCCCCGTTTGTTTCTCGTACAAAAAAGACTACTTTTTGATTAGCTTTTATTGTAAATAAATTATAGCATAGGACAAGCTGTTTAATCTCGCCCGGCTTGACCTCCGTAATTTGCGCGTAAGAAGCAATTGGCGACAATACTTCACTATCAATACCTGTGCTTGCGATTCCTTTTTGCCGACGCTCTATCATTAATCCTTCAATATCTATGTAGTATATTAAGTTCGAGCTGTTGCTGTATTCTATTGCGAAATATATATGTGATTCATCCACTCCGATTGAATATAAGGCGGCGCCCATTTTACCCGTTTCCGAGCTAAGATTAGCAAACATTTTTTTACGACTTAATAATGATTTGCACTTAATTTCTTCGGAGTTAAGATTTTCATCTGAGGCAACGGCGTTTTCTATCTTTCCTTTCTTTTGTTGTACATCTTGTCCTGATTGCGTTAACGCCTTATTGGAAACGGCTAATCCCTGTGTTTCTTTAGAAGTTCTGGCGCTTAAAGACCTGATCCATAATAGCCGCTCCCACATGATAGGCCAAAGTCACGGGTACGGCGTTTCCTATGACTTTATACATCGCCGTTATGTTCTTAGGCGAGTCGTCTATGAACAAGAAATCATCGGGGAAAGACTGTATCCTTGCGGCCTCACGAATCGTATACCGACGATTCTCGGTAGGATGTATAATACCGCAGTTTTCGGGTTGCGCCGAGGCTGTCATTGTTCCGCTAATTTCATCGCGTGAAAAACGTCTATAGAAATTAGGAGAACGATATTTTTTCATATCGTCCCTTATTCGTTTGAAACGTGGAGCCAAGTGTTCGTAGGGAACGTCTTTCCAAGATCCACCTTCAGGTATGTAGTTTATCATTTCCAGAGCTTGAGGCGATAAAGGCCAATCAATTTGATTAGGCACGCCTTCCGGCACATCTATTATATTCCTAACCGTTAAATTATCGTTCTTCTGCTTTTCAGGGAAAATAAAAGTGCCCCCCAAGTCTTTCCTAATGCCGACAAAGAACACTCTTTGCCTATTTTGTGGAACTCCGTAATCGGATGCGTTTAGAAGTTTATGTACAACGTTATAGCCGATATCTCCGACCTCTGATAAGTCTTCGATTATGACTTCGGCTAAATTTCGGCCATCGACATATTTGCTCGACAATAATCCTTTTACGTTCTCAAAAACGATTACTTTCGGCATCTTGCGTTCTATTATTCGCAGACACTCTTTATATAGCATCCCTCTTGAGTCATGTACGCCTTTCCGATTTCCTGCATTCGAGAATGGTTGACATGGAAATCCCGCAGTCAATATGTCTCCGTCAGGGACTTCATCTTCATGACGCTCAATATATCTCGTCCGTCTATTTCGCCGATGTTTAGTCTGTAAACGGCTTGAGCATCGGCATCGAAGTCATTAGCCCATACTGGCTTAAATCCCGCCCTTTCGAAACCGAGATCAAGTCCTCCACATCCCGAAAATAAGGAAATGAGCCGAGGGGTGTTATCTGATTCTAACTTCTTGTCTTTCATTGCCGATTCTCTTTTTTTGCGTATTCGCGTATAAGTATATACCCCGTACAAATTTAGCGAAAAGTTTCGTAACGGCATAAAATATTCCGAAGGAATAATAAAGCCAATCCTGTTATCTTGCTTATCTTGCAGGTTATATTCCTCTACCTTTCTTTGGCGTGGGTGTGATAGGCTTGATATGCGGTTTTATGGTCTGCCTGAGTTTTCCGAATTGTTCCTTGAACCAGTCGATGATATTCGTTTGTTATCCGTAGGCTCGGCAATCAGCGCCTTTCCACCTTTCGGTGGTAGGTTTCCCATAGCCTGCCCCCCAACCGTACTTACATGTCTCCATGTATACGGCTTTCCCCCCATAACAGCATTTT
>JAIRNF010000015.1 GCA_031258195.1 Prevotellaceae bacterium | reverse complement strand
GGCGAGTTACGGGTATAAAAAGCGCCACGGGGTCGGGCGCGGCGAGAACGCGTTCGCGAACGGAGCCGACCGTATCGACGGGATCGAGAGCTTTCGGGGGCTACGCGAAGTAAGACCGGCTAAGCTCCGAGGAGTTCGCGAGCGTACGTTTCACTCGCGCGTCAACGAGCGCGAGCTTAGCGATAGTTGCGGAAACAAAAATATTTACCTAACTTTACCCGGAAGCTTTAGAAAAGCTCCGCTAAAGTTATCTCGAACCATAAAAAATATTGAATATGAGATTAATTATTCAGCCATCCTACGAAAAAATATCAAAATGGGCTGCAAATTACGTTGTATCATCAATTAACAAATTCAAGCCAACCATCGAAAAACCATTTGTTTTAGGGCTTCCTACAGGATCATCTCCTTTAGGAATGTACAAAGAATTAATCCAGCTATATAAAAGCGGCAAAGTATCGTTTGCCAACGTTGTAACTTTCAATATGGATGAATACATTGGTATTCCGGAAGATCACCCCGAGAGCTATCACTCTTTTATGTGGAACAACTTCTTTAGCCTTATTGATATAAAGAAAAAAAACGTAAACATTCTTAACGGCAATGCTAAAGATGTTAATGAAGAATGCCGTAGATATGAGGATAAGATTAAATCGTACGGAAAGATAAACCTTTTTATTGGCGGTATAGGTCCCGACGGGCATATTGCGTTTAACGAGCCGGGATCGTCGCTGGCATCACGTACCCGTGTTAAAACTCTCACTACCGACACCGTTATTGCTAACTCTCGCTTCTTCGATAACGATGTAAACAAAGTACCTAAAACAGCTCTTACCGTAGGTGTAGGTACTATTCTCGACGCGGAAGAAGTGCTTATTATCGTGAATGGTCACTCAAAAGCACGCGCGCTCTATCATGCTGTAGAAGGCAGCATAAACCAGATGTGGACAATCAGCGCATTGCAGCTACATCCAAAAGGTATTATTGTGTGCGATGATGCTGCAACTGCAGAGCTTAAAGTGGGTACGGTAAACTACTTTAAGGATATTGAGAAAGATAACTTATAGCAACAAGTACAATAGCATATAACCCTAGTGAGTTTAATGCTTGCTAGGGTTTATTGTAAAAGCAGGTATGGTTGATTCTAAGGATGGTATTACGCAACTCGTTAAATCGCTGGCTACAGATGAGGTACAATATAAGCTACCTGCTCTCAATACTCCCTACCCTACACTTTACCTGCCACATAAACAGCTGGCGTTTCATCTCATTCCTATTCCTACATATAGCATTGAACTGGACCAACAATACACTTTACAAAACCTGTCGTTAGAAGCCAGAAAACTAAATATTAGATTTATCAATATTTTTGAAGATTTCTATATAATTAAAAAAGAGGTAGTAATGCAACGTATATCTGCCATACTTGGCGTATTTACCAGCATACGTGCTCGAAATACCTCTGTATCTCGCATAGATAAAAGAGCTCTTGATGATTTTCTACACACAAACAACCTATACAGTTCGCCTACCGCAAGATATAAATACGGATTGTTTTATAAAGATCGGTTGGTAGCAGCAGCATCCTTTAGCGCAGGACGACCAATACAGCGAAACGGCAAAACATACCGTTCGTTTGAACTGGTGCGCTTTGCAAACCTTGCCGGCTATATTGTTGTTGGCGGTGTAGGTAAGCTGTTGAAACGGTTTATTCAGGAAGTAAAGCCCGACGATATTATGAGCTATGCCGATCTCGACTGGTCATCAGGCGCTAGCTACGAGAAACTGGGTTTTCAGCTTATCGGTATAACTCCCCCTCAAGAATTTTGGATAAATCCCGATGAAAAGATCCGCTACTATCCTCATAAGCTACCACAAAAGCTGACAGACAAAAGCAATAAATACGAAATACCTATAGAAGAAATTCTTGAAGAAGAACGCTATTTCAGGTTCTTCAACTCCGGAAATTTAAAATACCTGTTACTTCCATAGGTAAGAACTAGTGCAACTTAAAGTTGTTTTAATTTATGTTCAATTCACTCATAGATAAAATGCGTACATTCGTCTTCTCATATGCTATAAATCAGACACTAAATGGAAACTATAAAAAGAATATATAAAATCGGAAATGGTCCTTCCAGCAGCCATACCATGGGACCTAAAAAAGCAGCGGAGCAGTTTAAAGCAAAGAATCCGGACACCGATTCGTTCCGTGTAACGCTTTACGGTAGCCTTGCAGCAACAGGCGTTGGACACTTAACCGATCAGGCTATTATAAACGCCATTGCACCGGAAGAAACAGAACTAATATGGAAGCCAAACGAAATTCTGCCCTTTCATCCAAACGGAATGAAATTCGAAGCTGTCAAAAATGGTCAAATAGCCGACGAATGGACTATTTTCAGCATAGGTGGAGGCGATCTGGCTAACGAATATACTGCCCCCGCTAAAGGCGAAGAAATATACGAACTCCGTACCATGACCGAAATTCTCGATTGGTGTGAGAGAACCAGAAAAACATACTGGGAGTATGTTGAAGAAGCAGAAGGAAAAGATATATGGGATTACCTAAAAGAGGTATGGGCTGTTATGACTGCAGCTGTAAAACGCGGGATTGATACGGATGGTGTACTTCCCGGAGACTTAGGTTTACGTCGTAAAGCACCGTCTTACTATGTTCGCGCGCAAGGTTATCTCGATAACGTGCGAACACGATCGTTGGTATTTGCTTATGCTCTGGGATGCTCAGAAGAAAACGCCGCAGGTGGAACTATAGTAACTGCTCCCACTTGTGGCGCTAGTGGCGTCCTACCGGCTGTACTATACCATCTGCAAAGCGGAAAAGATTTTAGCGAGAAAAAAATACTTAAAGCGCTTGCTACAGCAGGCTTATTCGGCAATATAGTAAAGCATAACGCCTCCATTTCGGGCGCAGAGGTTGGTTGTCAAGGCGAGGTTGGAGTTGCCTGCGCAATGGCTGCCGCCGCTGCAAATCAGCTGTTTGGCGGAAGCCCCGCACAAATAGAATATGCAGCAGAAATGGGGTTGGAACACCACTTAGGGCTTACATGCGACCCCGTATGCGGATTGGTTCAAATACCTTGTATTGAACGTAATGCCTTTGCTGCCGCGCGTGCACTCGACTCAAATACTTATGCCATGCTATCGGATGGAAGGCATCGGGTTACTTTCGATAAGGTCGTGGAAACCATGAAGCAAACAGGACATGATTTACCAAGCCTTTATAAAGAAACGTCTGTAGGCGGACTTGCTAGGTTTATGAACAGATAACAGTCATTATATAAAGTCCTTAAAATAACAACTTATGAAAGAGCGTGAAGATTTATTGATGAGGCAAATCGAGCAAATGGCAAGAGCTATAGGTGTTTTAATAGCCAAGATTATAGGCTTAAAAATGTAGGATCTGCCGCTCTTGAAATCAATGTTGTGCAAAAAGATTTAAACGATTTATTGGGCGTTGATATTGATAAGCTGGTTAACGCTCCTGATGATGACTTTATCAGCCAACTTATAGAAACAGCACATAACAGCAAAAAAAATCTTAAGCTGCTTGCCGATTTGCTATCAGAAATGGCGCCTTATCAACAGGATAGTAATACATACTATAAAAAATCTCTGCTAATTTATAAGTACATAATGGCAGAGGCTAAGTTCTACTCATTAGAGCTGATACAAAAAATAAGTACTATACAGCAATACATTAACTAGCTACATTTCGACTTTAACATTCCTTTTAAGGCTTTCCCGCGTTACAGATCAGGCGAATAAACATTTTCCTTACGAACAATTATATAAGTTATTTGTCTTATATACCATAAAAGATAATTGATATGAAAAAGACAAATAACATGCAACAAGACACTACTACAGAAATTAAATCTCCTAAAGAAATTGCAAAAGAAGTAGAGATTACAATAGATGAGATTAAAGCTGAACAAGCAGCTGATAATACAACAGAAGAGGTTAGCGAAGAAGAAATAAAAGCAGCTTTAGATATTCTAAATCCCGACGAGGCAACTATGGATAGAGGCTAAAACTGTTTATACCTATAGACAATAGGAGGATGATATCAAAAAAGATTGGTATTCTTTTTTTGTATATAGTTGATACATTTTGAGTAATCGTATAGGGGGCAAAACGAATCGTACATATTCTTTAACCCGGAATAAACAATATAAATAACTATAAATTAGCCGATTAAACTATAAATTCGCCTCCCGCCCTTAAAAAACGGATCGTACTTCGCTTTAATTCGACTTAAAGAATTTCTTTGGTTTTGGATGCGAAAGTTAATCAAATTTATATTCAGGGTAGCAAATAGGTCGATTTTTTGATTATTTCGTCCAAAATAGAGAGATGCTCAATATCTCTAAATATAATGTCTTTTTTCTTTTGGCTTTTTAGATAGGCGTTCTAGCTCCTTAAAAAGGTTTGTTTTTACGCGAGATAACCGGCACGCAGGTAATTCTTTAACCCATTGAACCATAGCTTGTTCAGAAACGCCCGATTTTCGAGACATTTCTTTTTGAGCGTAATCTACTGATAGGCATAACTTTATAAAAGCAATTTTCTTTTTATTCGCCTCTGACCTTTTCATAAGCAATTAGTATTTAACAGCATACAAACATACTAAAATTACCTACATAGCCCCCGAAACGGGGCTTTTTTAATGCCGTAATTCCAGCCTATCGAACGGGCTAATTTCGCTACGGGTGGACAAACGGGTGGACAAAGAACAAGAAAAACAAAGCGATACAACTATGCTTACCGCTTATTATTTAGGTTAAAACAGGCTAAAATATAAAGATAGACGCCCCCTATAACGCCAGCTAAGCATACCATTAAAAACCGACTATATGTTTGATAATCAATGCTATATTGTGTATTTTGGCAAAAAACGCTATGTATTTCGATGTGAAGGGCGGTAGGAAAAGTCACTTTATGGCGTTAAGTCGTACGCTTGCCTTGATAATCGCTACCGCTCGGATCGAGCTAATAGGTATATCCAGCGGGCTGTGGCGCGTCGATAAGTACTACGAGGCGAACGTAACGGCGCAGACCATCAGCATGGAAGCCTACCTTAACAGGCTCTTCGATCCGGTAGAGAAGCGCGTTAGAATACTACACGGCGTCAGCCGCCCGGTGTACGTTTCGCTGAAAAGCGAGCAAGCCGACAGGTATATACCTGGCGACGCTGGTAAGGTTTGTTAATTTACAAACTATAGCAAACCTACCGCTTTTCGTTAAGGTTTTTAAGGAAAATGGCAGGCATTCTTTCGGCTTTCTCCTTCTGTCCTTCGAGGTACTTCAGC
>JAIRNF010000013.1 GCA_031258195.1 Prevotellaceae bacterium | reverse complement strand
CGCCACAAAATGAAATTTTATGCAATCTATTGCAATATTTTTTACCTTCGCTTATCGTTGAAAACTTATTCTACATCAATGTTTTTTGTTGATTTTAGAGGGGTTTATTGATTATAATGTTTTTGCAGTTTTCAAATACTGTTCCGGGTACAAAAGCAAATCTTATCAAAGATTTGCTTTTGTATTTTACATATAAGATTCTATAACACTAAACGCCTATTTACATTACTCATTAACACTTATTTTAGCGTATTAGCTCGGCCGGGTAGTACATTTGTAATGTAAAACACGAGTGGTTTTTTTCATAGGTAATTTAGGTTAGATGTAAAGGAGGGGTGGTGCCCTCCTTTCTTTTTTACTTCTTTTTACCCTGATTTGCTACCGCTTCCATTAAAGCTTTTATTTTTTCAGGATCGCCCAAAAAGTAGTCTTTAACCAGCTCATACTTATCATTAAACTCAAAAGCATAAGGTATCCCTGTCGGAATATTTAGCGATACAATCTCCTCGTCCGAAATATCTTTCAGGTGTTTTACAATTCCTCTTAAGCTATTGCCATGCGCAGCAACAATAATATCATTATGTTCTTTTACCGAAGGAAATATTGTGTTATTCCAGTAAGGCAATATTCTACCTACCGTATCCTTTAACGACTCTGTAAGCGGCAGCTCTTCTTGAGATATTCCTTTATAACGATTATCCAGATAGGGAGAACGATGATCATCGGGCTTTAGAGCCGGCGACTTAACTTCGTAACTACGCCGCCATTCTAATACTTTTTCCTCGCCATACTTTTCAGCTGTTTCTGCTTTATTTAAGCCTTGCAATGCACCATAATGCTTTTCGTTCAACCTCCACGATTTTTCAACAGGAATCCAATCCAAGTCGAGCTTATCGAGAATAATATTTAACGTCTTAACGGCTCTTTTTAAATACGAAGTATAGGCTAACGTAAAATTATAGCCTTCTTCTTTCAGTGTCTTACCGGCAGCAGCAGCTTCTTCTATTCCTTTCTCCGTCAAATCAACATCAGTCCAACCCGTAAAACGGTTTTCTTTATTCCATTGGCTTTCGCCATGGCGTATCAATACCACTCTTTTCATAGTATCTGGCTTTAAATTATTTATCATTATATTTTATAATAAACTACCAATGTAGCGATTTGTTCTTTAAAAATCTAGTATTTTTAAAGCCAAACCATAATCCGTAACCTTATGTTCGGCTTACTTTTTTTATTAATAGGCGGATTTTTATCCGATGATAGTAGTAATCAGCTGCCTACCTATCAATGTGAAAAAGCACTGTATGCAGAAACAGAGTACGCCACAAGCCAATTCTGGAGCCATGCCGAATGGATACCATATTTTGTTGATCTAAAAACAGGAGAAAACGCGAATTTACTAACTCGCGCAAAAATGCTTTGGGACGAAAGTTTCCTGTACATCATGGTTGAGATGGAAGAACCTCATCTATGGGCAGAGCAAACCGAAAATGAGGGTAAAATATACCTAGATAAAGCATTTGAACTATTTATAGATCCTGATGGAGATGGTTTGAACTACGTAGAATATGAGGTGAACGCATTAGGCATAACGTGGGATTTACTAATGGCGAAACCTTATCGTGATGGGGGAGACGCTATTTCCGGCTATGATATGAAAGGAAATAAAAAGGAAATCGTTTTAAACCGTACGCTTAATAATTCTAACGATATCGATCAAAGCCGGACGTCATATCTGGCTATACCATTTGAAAATTTTAGAGGACTATGTCCAAAACCAACCCCTGAAATAGGCGGCATATGGCGAATGAATCTTGTACGGGTAGGTTGGGAGCTAGCTATTGTTGAGGGAAAATATATAAAAACCATCAATCCCGATACGGGCAGAAATATAGCCAAATATTGGGTGTGGAGTTCACATGGTTTTATTAATACGCATATGCCTGAAAAATTTGGAAATGTCGTGTTTATATAGCTTCTAAAACATCTATTCTTTTTTCTTAGCGCAAACCGTTGTTTAAATATTAAGAATTTTAATATTTTTATAACGACCAAATCAGCTAAAAGGCGTGAAATTGGATCATACCATATTGTTTTCTCTATTCAATGTGGTAATTCGGCAGTTGATGTAATTCGCGCCTACGATTCGATCAACTTGTATTCTACTAACAAACGTTGACAGAAAAAGGGGTAGGTTTAAGAGCGAGGTTATATAGTAAGCTAATCGATATAAAATCTCAACTATTTTATATCATACTTTACTAATAAACGATCTATAAATGACCTAGCCCTTTTTTGTTTCAAGTTGGGCAATATCTTTTAGCTAGCCTGTTTATATTAAGAACAAATTGAAACATCATAAGTTTGTCTAAAGTTTCTACCACATATTTTGGTACCTTTGGCGCACTATATTAAGTTCAAAAGAAAATATTTTTATTGCTATGGAAATAAAACGTAATGCTATCTCCTCATTTATGGAGAAATACTATCTGCATTTTAATGCCGCAACAGTAGTAGATGCCGCTAAAGGCTATGAAGCACATTTAGCCGAAGGTGGTAAAATGATGATAACTTTAGCAGGTGCTATGAGTACTGCTGAGCTAGGAAAAATTTTAGCCGAAATGATTAGGCGGGATAAAGTTCAAATTATCTCTTGTACAGGAGCAAATCTCGAAGAGGATATCATGAACCTTGTAGCTCATAACCATTATAAACGAGTTCCCAACTATAGATATCTTAGCCCACAGGAAGAACGCAAGCTGCTTGATAACGGTTTTAATCGTGTTACCGACACCTGCATTCCGGAAGAAGAAGCGTTCCGTCGTATTCAACAGCATATCTATAAGCAGTGGAAATCTGCCGAAGATGCCGGAGAGCACTACTTCCCTCACCAATATATGTATAAGATGTTGCTATCCGGCGATTTAGTGCAATACTACGAAATAGACCCTAAGAATAGTTGGATGCTTGCCGCCGCCGAAAAAAATTTACCAATAGTTGTTCCGGGATGGGAAGACTCCACTATGGGTAATATTTTCACATCGTATTGTATTAAAGGAGAACTGAAGCCATCTACTATGAAATCTGGCGTTGAGTATATGGCTTTCTTGGCAGATTGGTATATTAAAAATTCAGGCGGAAAAGGAGTTGGATTTTTCCAAATTGCAGGCGGTATTGCAGGCGATTTCCCTATCTGTGTAGTACCGATGCTTTACCAAGATTTAGAGATGGAGAACATTCCTTTCTGGAGTTACTTCTGTCAAATTTCAGATTCGACTACCAGCTACGGCTCATATTCGGGTGCTGTTCCTAACGAAAAAATTACATGGGGTAAGCTAGATATAAATACGCCAAAATATATTATTGAATCCGATGCAACTATTGTAGCCCCCCTTATTTTTGCATGGATTTTAAATATGTAGCTTTTTATCGCTGATTTCTACTTGATTGATAGTGCTAAATATGTTTTAAATCATAGAGCAAAACACATTTAGCGCTATTTTACATTTTTTAGTAATTGTTATATTTGTATTTACAACAATTACCAAAAAACAACCAGAATGAAGCTGATTAAACCCTTAATTTTTGTTTTAGTAACTTGCGTCGCTTTATATTCGTGCAAAAGTGATGATGACTTTGACATTAAAGTTACAGACATAAAAATCACGACTCATGACTTTACTCTAACAGAGGTAGGAGAATCGAAGACCCTTGAGTGGACTATTACCCCTTCTGATGCCACCAACAAAAAAGTAAGTTGGCTAAGCCGTAATATCAACGTTGCCAATGTCGATCAGAACGGAAAAGTAACAGCTGTAGCAAACGGCAATACATACGTTGTAGTAAATGCTACGGATGGCAACAAGCGCGATAGCGTATATGTTACTGTAAATATTACTCCGGCAGCACCAACCTTAACGATAGAGATTCCTACAAACCCTACTATTGTTAAGGGAGAAACGCTAACACTATCATATGTAGCTGTGCCGGAAATAAGCAACGACAAGGTGCTATGGAAAAGTCGTAATACTAGCTACGCGACAGTTAGCACTACCGGTGTAGTAACAGCAGTAGAGGCTGGTAGCACATATATTGTTGTAGCACATACCGAATCGGAGCTAAAGGATAGCGTTGAAATTACCGTAGTAGAGCAGGTAATCTCGGTAACTGATATCAACATACAAGAAGATGATTTTTCGATAAACAGAGGAGAGACAAAACAACTTAGCTATACCATTACACCCAGCAACGCGACCAATGGTAACGTTACCTGGAAAAGCAGTACCCCTGACGTAGCATCTGTTAGCAGCACCGGATTAGTAACCGCCATTAGCGTCGGTAGTACCTATATTATTACACTAACAGAAGATGTAAACGTTAAAGATAGCATAAAGGTTACCGTAATAAATCCTGAAATACCCGTAACAAGTATCAGCATAAACGAAGCTGATTTCTCAATAGATAAAGGGGAAACAAGACAGCTTACCTATACCATTACACCTAGCGATGCTACCAACACCAATGTTATTTGGGAAAGTACCAATACCAACGCCGTATCAGTTAGTAGCAGCGGGCTAATAACAGCTGTTAACGCGGGTACGGCAAATATTATCGTTACAGCCGAAAATACCACAATTAAAGACGAAATAGAGATTACCGTAGTGGAGCCTACGATACCGGTAACAGGAGTAAATATTTCGCCTACCGAGTTTAGCATGTTCGCCGGATATACCAAACAGCTGAACTACGAAGTAACCCCAAGCGACGCGACCAACCAAAACGTACAATGGAGCAGCAATAACCCCGGCGTAGCAACGGTGGATAACAACGGTCTGGTAACACCTATCGCCGACGGAGACGCAATAATAACCGTAACAACCGAAGAGGGAAATAAGCAAGCCTCCGCGAACTTCATAGTCGCGTCTAATATATCAGGTACATACCCCGGAATACTAGAAGGTAGTACGAAAGAAATATTGGGTATCGCGCCTCAAGAAGTTGAACAAGAAGGAGAAATGATAGCTACACATAATTCTTCGACAAGCGCGACATTAAGAATCGACCAAACAATCGAAGGCATTCCTATACAAGAAGACATTGATTGCGCGATCGCCTATAGCATTTCGAACTGTACGCTTAGTGGCGAGAAAGAGGCGGTTGTTACTGTTCCGGCTAATGAATACGGGGTACCGGCAGGAAATTATGACGTTAGAGTTATTCTAGACGGTACTATTGATGCGGAAGGAAATGCCAGAATAAACGTAAAGGTAAAAATAAAGCTTCTTATTTTCTGGACAGATGCATTCGAAGGAATTTTTACAGGCATGAAGCAATAACAAAACTCAACATAGTTGGATTGTAAAGGGAGGGTTACCTCCCTTTTTTGTTTTGGCTAAAAATAAAGCAAACTCATCCAAATAATGTATATTTACACTTTAAAATAAATACTAAAATATAACAGATAATTCTGATGAACATACAACAAGACTATAAGCTAGAAGTTAACCTTGCGGAAATAAATGAACGCTTAGCCACTATTAAAGTTGATCTTGCAACATTACATATTCCCGAAGTGTTTAAGAAATGCTTTTCGAGCATCGATCTTACAACGCTTAACGTTACAGACACATTGCGGAAGGGAGAAAAAATGGCAAAATCAGTCAGCGATTTTTCTAAAAACTTTAAAGATCTGCCAAACGTTGCCGCAATTTGTGTTTACCCCAGCTTAGTCAACGTTGTTCGCCGTACCCTTAAGGACGATAAGGTAAAAATAGCATCGGTTGCTGCAGGTTTTCCAAGTTCTCAAACATTTATCGATATTAAGATATCGGAGTGCATAATGGCTATCGAAAACGGTGCAGATGAGATAGACATTGTAATATCATTAGGTAGCTTTTTATCCGGCGACTACGATACGGTAAGTGCGGAAATCGCGCGGATAAAAGATGCAATAGAAAATACGCATTTAAAAGTGATACTGGAGACGGGAGCACTACCCGACTTATCGGCTATTCGCTTAGCCTCTTTACTTGCAATGGAAGCCGGAGCCGATTTTATTAAAACTTCCACCGGAAAGATAGAACCCGCTGCAACTCCCGAAACAGCGTTGATAATGGTTGACGCCATAGGCGACTACTACAAACATACCGGAAGAAAAGTCGGTTTCAAACCCGCAGGCGGAATTTCTACAACATCCGATGCCGTTCTATATTATGCTATCGTTAGCTGTGTATTAGGTGAAGAATGGATTACACCGGAGTTATTCCGAATCGGGGCAAGTCGATTAGCAAACAACCTACTAACAGATATCACAGGTCTTACTGCTCAATATTTTTAAAGTACATTTAATTATCGGGCTAACCACTAATTAAAATACCACTCATACCTTTGTAGCGCGCTACAACTTATTATCACTTGGTATAAAAAGCATATAAATCGCGTTTTCGCACGTATGTTTCGAACAATCTGAATATAGAAATTAAAAACCCAATAGCCGTATGAAAAAAGCATTAAGAATTACCCTTAAATCCTTAAGTATATTTATAGTCGTAGTACTTTTAGCGCTGTTTACCCTGCCCTTTTTATTTAAAGGAAAGCTGGTGCAACTAGCGAAGAATATTATCAACGATAATGTTGAAGCGGTTGTCGATTTTCAGGATGTTAGCGTTTCTCTGTTTAAGCATTTCCCAAACATCAGCTTAACGCTAGAAGACCTTCGCGTAGTGGGAGTTAACGAGTTTTCCGGAGATACATTAGCCTCTCTATCTTCGCTAAATGTAAGCCTTAATATCTGGTCGTACCTTAAAGATGATTTGCTCGATATTAATACAGTAGTCATCAATAAGCCATTTATCCATGCTCAGGTTTTAGCTGATGGAAAAGCAAACTGGGACATTGCAAAATCAGATAGCGCCGAAGTTCAAGAAGAAGTAACAGCTGAAGAAAAAAGTACCGATTCTAACTTTAAGTTAGCCCTTAAAAAGTTTGAAATTAACAACGGTACTCTCATCTACGAAGACAACGAATCGGCAACCATTGCCGCATTAGAGAACTTAAACGTAAGGCTTAGCGGCGATCTTACCGCTTCGGAAACTACGTTGAAGCTAAACACCTCTGCTAATAATATTCTGGTTATCTCTGGGGGAAGCAAGTTGGTCTCTAAGCTATCGCTAGATGTACGAACAGCTATAGACGCCGATCTTGAAAACGGAATATACAAAATATCCGGTGGTGAATTTGATATTAACCAAATGAACTTTACCGCCGATGGACAAATTGCTATGGTTGGCGAACAGAGCGAAAATATGGATATCGATCTTACTTATACATTAAAAGTTCCCTCTCTTGCAACGCTTATAAACCTTATACCAAAAGAGTATATGAAGGATATTACGTTAGAAGATACAAAAGGGGAGTTTGCCATGAACGGTTGGGTAAAAGGTTTATACAGCCAAACGTCTATGCCCGTTATAGGGCTAGACCTACATGTAAAAGACGGCTATATTAAATATTCGGGATTACCTGAATCTATTAATAAAGTAGCGATAGATCTAAACGCATTGCTGGATATGAATGCAGATAAAAACAGCAAAATAGACCTTAGCAGGTTGCATTTCGAGCTGGCCGGAAACCCTTTTAATGCAAGTACTACAATACATACACCGTTTACCGATGCCAACATTAAAGCAAGGTTCGACGGAAAAATCAACCTGGCATCGCTTAACTCAGCATTACCGTTGGTTGATGAAATGTCGTTAAACGGATTAATGACTGCCAATATAGATTTTGCAGGTTTAATGTCGCAAATAGATAATGAACAATATGAAAAGCTCAAGCTGGATGGTACACTCGCCCTTACAGACTTCGCGCTAAAGACTCCTGAGTTTGCACAGGAAATAAAAATCGATAAGATAAATCTAACCTTCAATCCGACAAAAGTTGCCCTCAACGCATTTGACGCGTCTATTGGTAAGAGCGACATTCATCTTACCGGATCTTTAGAAAACTTCCTTAGCTATGTATTCAGAAACCAAACAATAAGAGGTCAACTAAACCTTGCTTCTAACCTCATTGACTGCAATGAACTGATGGGAGGCGCTTCTGAAAAAACGGCAACAGAAGAAACGGTTGCTACTCCTGACGAAACCTCTACGGACGTTTTCGTCATCCCTAATAATATTGACTTCACGATGAAAACCAACATTAACCGCGTAGTGCTTGGAAACCTTGATATGACAAATGTTGGAGGTAATATAGTAATTAAAGACGGCAAGCTGAACCTGAATAACCTAGTAACAAATGCTATGGATGGAAATATGACAGTTGCCGGATATTACTACGCTCCCGATAATACAAGCGCTACAGCCGATATGTCGCTCAACATTCGTAAGGTAGAAATAAAGAGGCTGGTAGAGTCGTTTGCATTTATAAACAGCTTACTTCCTACTGCTAAAGATATGTCGGGAAAAGTATCGCTAGGTATAGCGTTCAATGCACCTCTCGACAGCAATATGGAGCTTGATATAAATGGTCTTAATGCTAAAGGTAACTTACAAACCGATAGCCTTATTCTTATCAATGCAGAGACACTGAATAAATTCACAACTTTACTAAAAATGGGCGAAAAGAGCAACGTGCTAAAAGATATAGATGTCAACTTTACTATTCTTAACGGACGTGTTCAGGTTCCGCCATTCGATGTCAGGCTTGGTAACGTAAAGATGAAAGTTGGAGGGGAACATGGCATTAACGACATGAACTACCACGCCGACGTTAATATTCCAATGGGTAAAACCGGAGGCAAAATTAGCAGTGAAATCAGCAACGTTCTATCTCAAGCAGGTATAAATAACGTATCACCTAACCTATCTGTAGTTCCTGTAGGTGTTGCAATTACCGGTAGCATGAAAAGTCCTAAGCTAGCTTTAGCAAAAGCAAAATATGGTAGTGCAGATGGAGAAACCGCCCCTTCACTTAAAGACCAGGTCGTCAGCGCTGTAGCTGAAAAGGTTGAAGATTATAAGCAACTGGCTGACTCCATCCTTCAACAAAAGAAAGATGAAGCACAACAAAAAATAGACGAGAAAAAAGAAGAGCTGCAGCAAAAAGCAGAAGAAAAAAAGAACGAGGCTGCAGAGAAACTGAAAGAAAAACTGAAGAACAAGTTACCGTTTAAACGTCCATAGAGGCTCTTAAATAATCGTCATGTCTCGCTTCGTTCGACATGACGCAAAAAATGCTATAATTTTTAAGTAAGCTCTTTGCATACGCGTATTACAAATTATAAGTTTACCTTTGTATAGACTTAAAACAGAGCAGTATGAAAAAAAAGTTAGCCGTTCTTACCGGAGCCGGGATAAGTGCTGAAAGCGGAATTAAAACGTTTCGAGACAGCGGAGGTTTATGGGAAGAATATGATGTAATGGAGGTTGCAAGCATTGATGGCTGGAACAAGAATCCACAGCTGGTTTTAGAATTCTACAACCAACGTCGGCGTCAGCTGGAGACTGCACAACCTAATACTGCACACCGTATTCTGGCAGAGCTAGAGAATGATTTCGATGTCAACATTATTACTCAAAATGTAGATAACTTACATGAACGCGCAGGTAGTACTAGCATTTTACACTTACACGGTTTGCTCACTCAAGCACGTAGCATACTGGATGATTCGTTAATCTACGATATAGGATACGCCGATATTAAGCCTGGCGACACATGCGAGATAGGCTCTCAGCTTCGACCTCATATCGTATGGTTTGGCGAAGCGGTTCCTCTTATCCTTACAGCGGCAGAGCTGGTTATGCAAGCCGACATACTTGCTGTTGTTGGTACCTCGCTTAACGTATATCCTGCAGCGGGGTTGGTTGGTTACCTCGACTCGAATAAGCCCATTTTCCTTATTGACCCTAATGATGTAAGCATTAGTAGGCGTAAAGAGCTTACTGTTATTAAAGAGAAAGCAAGCATAGGTGTAGAAAAACTTCGTAAATTACTGCTAGCAGAATACTTATAGCAGACAATAAACAAGGACCCATAGACTCAAGCAATTCAAAAGATACAAATGATAATCGTTGATTATTAAATCTTCAATTTATTAACTTTCTATTCTCTTTAGTCGTTTGTTTTTAATCCAGGAAAAAATTTAATGCATACAAAAAAAATCGTTATAGGTATTACCGGAGCAAGTGGATCAATTTATGCAAAACTGCTCCTTGAAAAGTTGCTGGATATTGGCACTCCGCAAGATAATATCGCCGTTATTTTTACCGATTGCGGGAAACTGGTTTTCGGCTACGAACTCGGAGAAGAAGCAATAAGCGACATTGCTGTTAAACGTTTTGATAACAGCTCGTTTTTTGCACCCTGCGCCTCAGGATCGTCAGATTACGAATGTATGATTATAATTCCATGTACAATGGGTATGCTCGGGCGAATAGCAAATGGAGTTGCTAACGACTTGATTAGCCGTACTGCCGATGTTATGCTTAAGGAACGACGCAAGCTGATATTGGTAACACGCGAGACCCCATTAAGCCTTATTCATCTTCGTAATATGACAACTGTAACAGAGGCTGGAGGTATTATTTGCCCTGCCAATCCATCGTACTATAGCCATCCAAAAAGTATAGAGCAGCTTGCTGAAACCGTTGTTAACCGAGCCCTACAGCTGGCAGGCTTTAAGGTCGATTCTTATAGATGGGAAGGGAAATGATGAAAGATATAATTATCTAAGGTTTATAAGCCTTTTATCTTGGTTCTTTTCACCCTTACCCCTAGTCGTTAATAAACCGCAAATGCTAGAGTTGCAATACTTATTTTACAGCTTACTTCTTTAAGGATAGCATTTGCACAGGTTTCTAAAGTAGCACCGGTTGTAAGAATATCATCCACAAGTAAAACGTGCCTCCCAGATAATCGCTCTCTATTTATCACTGAAAAAACATTTTCTACATTCTTCCACCGTTCCATACGGTTTTTATTCGTCTGTGTTTCAGCATATACATTTCGCTGTAAGACATCTGTTATGATAGGTTTCTCCATACTCATACCAATTCCTTTAGCAATTTCTTCGCTCTGGTTATAGCCCCGCTTAGCTTGCCGTTTGGGATGCAGAGGAAGTGGGATAATAACATCAATAGAACCGTATAGCGACGATTCGGATAAATATTTACCATAAAGCCTCCCTAAAAATACACCGATATCTTTTCTTCCCTTATACTTCAGCTTATGCATTAGCTGTCGGTAACGGCTGCTTTTGGTAAAATAAAAGAACGATGAAACTTGCTCTAGCTCAACCTTACCTAAAAAAAGTTCTGCCGCAGGATTATCCGGCGAATTCCAAAAATTGGTCAACGGGATTTCGTACCGACAGTAGCTACATACCAACTGCTCACCGTCAACCAACGGATTTCCGCACGCATCGCAAACTTGCGGATATAGTAAATCTATAAAGTATTTGAAGGGAGCAAGTATCTTTTTCATCAACAGGAGCATGTATAAAACAAAAGTAGTAAATTTGCTATTGAATCTTATTACTACTCAAATAAGTGCAGCAATCGCTAAATATACGTATTAACGATGGGAGAAAAGAAGTTTTCGACCCCATACGTAAGAAGTATGTAACGCTTACACCAGAGGAGTATGTCCGCCAGCAAATAATTTTATATCTGATCAACGAAAAAGATTATCCGGCAGGGTTACTTAAGGTAGAAACCGTATTAGCCCTAAATGGGATGATAAAACGTACCGATATCATGGTATTTGGAAAATCGGGCAATCCGCTCATGATAGTAGAGTGTAAAGCAGAGTCTGTGAAGCTTACTCAGGCGATATTCGATCAGCTGGCTTGTTACAACCTCAAATATAAGGTACCGTATTTAGTTGCAACTAACGGTATAAAGCACTATTGTTGTATTCTGGATTTTGAACAATCTACCTATACCTTTCTAAAAGAAATACCCCACCATAAGGAGCTATAGCGGGATATTTCCGTTTTATCCAAATAATTTTAGTTGGTAGGTTCCGGCTTTGGTTTAGCAAGAACTGTACCCTTAATCTGTAGCGTGATATTTCCAGAATCTCCGTTATTTATTACCGTAAGCGATTTTACAAATAGTCCGATACGACCAATAGTAGAATAACCTACTGTAACACTACCTTTTTTACTCGGTAGAACAGGTTCTTTAGTCCAGCTTGGAACTGTACATCCACATGTAGCGGTTACATTCGAAATAAGTATAGGCGCTTCTCCAGTATTCGTAAATTCGAATTCGTAAGTAGCCTTACCTATCTCTTCTTTAACTTCACCAAAATCGTGTACTGTCTTTTCAAAAGAAATTGTACCCTTCTTTTCGTCGGTTTTTTCTTGCTCCTGAGCCACTGTTACGGTCGAAACCATAAGAGCGCATACAAGAATTGATAAAACTTTTTTCATTGCATTTATAATTTTAATACGACTAAATTTAAAGCTTCAAATATTATGCCAAAGCATTTTCAAACACAAAAGTAACAAAAACACAAGCCCGTTGTTCTAAATACGACACAAAATATTAACAAATCATAATAACGTTTTATTCTTTTTTCATTAGATATACAGCTCAACATCTACAAATATAGGTCGATGATCAGATGCTATTGGTTCATCTACAATCCTATTTTGCAGCACGTTAACAGTAGAATTCATTTCCGAGTATAAAAATATATAGTCTATACAACGATCAGGATTATCCGACGGGAAAGTATTTTCGTTAAGGTTGTTTAACGCTTCCCAGCTCTCAGCCAATAAAAAACATTCGGTAGATTCTGGTGTCATATTGAAATCTCCCGCCAGAAAAAATGGCTTGTTGTATTGCTTTGCAAGCTCATTCACAATAGTAATTGATGCTATTCTATCGCCTTCCGTAAGCGACCAATGCGTACATGCAAGCACATAGTCTTCGAACTCCGCTATGAGTACTGTTCTTGCTTCCTCACTTCCGGGTAAAGCAATACTGCGAATATTTAATGGTGGCTCTTTAGATAAAATTCCAACGCCATACTTCCCCCCCCCATCATAATTAATTGCCGCACCAAACGTACCATGCGCGTCCGTTAATAAAGCCAATTCTGCCAAAACGTCTATACCCTTACTGCGCTTAGTTGCCTTATCAACCTCCTGTATCGCAACAACACCAGGCTTTACTCCGTTTATAACATTGGCAACTCTTGCATAATCCGTCTTCATATCCATACCCTTAGCATTCCGGACGTTGTAACTCATTATACGCAACGCTTTCTCATTCTTAAAGAAGCGCAACTCCTGAGCCTCCAGACTTCCTAGCATATAGTATGCTAAAAATAGTATGTAATAGCATCTTCTTCATTTGTATTTAGACTTATTCTATACTTATAAGCTTAATCCCCCTTGCTATAGCAGCCCTAATTTACTACCTTTGTACGTTTTAGAAATAGATCTATAAAGATAATATATTACACCTATGAAAATATCGTACAGCTGGCTAAAAGACTATATTAAAACAAACGAACCCCCCGAGGAAATTAGCGCAATACTGACCTCTATAGGGCTTGAGGTAGAATCAATTGAAACAGTTGAAGCAATTAAAGGCGGACTTAAAGGAGTTGTTATAGGGCACGTTATGTCGTGCGAAAAACATCTTGAAGCCGACCGGTTAAGCGTAACCAAAGTGGACGTTGGTACAGGCGAACTGCTACAGATAGTTTGCGGCGCGCCCAACGTTGCTGCCGGACAAAAAGTTGCCGTTGCCACTATTGGTACTACACTATACTTTTCATCGGGTGATGAAGTGAAGATTAAAAAATCGAAGCTACGCGGTGTAGAATCTCAGGGCATGATTTGTGCTGAAGATGAGCTAGGTCTTAGCTCTGACCATGACGGTATTATGGTTCTTAACGCTGACGCTCAGGTGGGAATGCCTGCCGATGAGTATTTTCAAATAGAAAATGAATATGTTTTCGAAATAGGACTAACCGCGAATCATATTGACGCAGCATCGCATATAGGTGTCGCAAGAGATTTAGCAGCTTACTTTAAAAGTAAAAAGATAGATGTAGGCTTTACCTATCCTTCTGTTGAAAATTTTAAAATAGATAGTAGCAGTAATCCTTATAGCATTTCTGTCGAAAATACAGAGGCTTGTCCTCGATATACAGGTATTACCATTTCTAACGTTAAGGTAGCGCCTTCGCCGGAATGGCTGCAAAAAAAGCTGAAAACCATAGGTTTGGCACCTCGTAATAATGTGGTAGATATTACTAATTTCGTCCTGCACGAGTTAGGGCAACCGCTACATGCCTTTGATGCTGATAAAATTGATGGCAAAAACGTAAGAGTTCGCACCTTTCCGGAAGGAACCTCTTTTACCACGCTTGATGAGAAAGAACGTAAGCTAAGCGATCAGGATTTAATGATTAGTAGCGAAACCAAACCAATGTGTATAGCCGGTGTTTTTGGAGGTATTTCCTCAGGTATTACCGATAGTACTACCAACGTTTTTTTAGAAAGTGCATACTTTAATCCTGTATGGATTCGCAAAACCGCGCGCCGCCATGGGCTGCATACTGATGCTTCTTTCCGCTATGAGCGAGGCGCTGATCCAAACATTACTGTTTATGCGCTTAAGCGCGCGACAATGCTGATTAAAGAATTGACGGGCGGAGAAATCTCATCAGAGATTGTTGATATATATCCTACACCTATAAAGCCTTCTATTATTGATGTTGACTACCAACGTATCTTCCGTTTCATTGGTAAAGATATAGGTATAGAAACCGTTAAGACCATCTTAAAAGCTCTTGAGTTTAGCATAGAAAAAGAATCGGCAGAAGGTATTACCGTAAGCGTACCTGCATACCGTGTAGATGTTAAGATTGAGGCGGATGTTGTAGAAGAAATACTACGTATATACAGCTACAATAACATAGAGATTCCATCACAAGTTAGATCCAGCCTTTCATATCAGCCTAAACCTGATAAAGACAGGCTTATTAATATGGTGTCAGACTTCTTGAGTGCAAATGGTTTTCACGAAGCCATGTCAAATTCGTTAACCAAGTCTTCATATTTCGAAAATATTGAAATTTTTCCAACCTCAAACCTTGTATGCATCGTAAATCCTCTAAGCAACGATTTAAACGTACTGCGCCCAACACTTATATTTAGCGGATTAGAGGCTATTGCATACAACATAAACCGTAGAAATAGCAATCTGCGCCTATATGAGTTCGGTAACATTTACAAATTGAATCCTGAGAAAGATGTCGCTAAACTGGAAGCGTACTCCGAAGACTACCATCTTTCTATATTTGTAACAGGTACTGAAGGCATTTTATCGTGGAACTCGAAACCTGCCGAACAAACATTTTTCCATCTAAAAGGGGTGGTAGAAATGCTATTAGAGCGCTTTGGATTAAATTTAGAAACAATTGCCGAAGAGCCGGTTTCCTCGCTTTACTTAAGCGATGGGCTAGCCTACAAGCTAAACGGCAAAACGCTTGTGGAAATGGGCGTTGTTACCAAATCGGCTAAAGATCAGCTGGATATTAAACAGGATGTATATGCCGCAACTATATACTGGTCAGTATTCGTGAGCTTCATAAAAAAACATTCTGTAAAATATCACGAACTACCCAAATATCCGGAAGTAAAGCGAGATCTGGCACTAGTGGTAGATAAAGCCGTATCTTATAGCGATCTATACCGTATCGCCATTAAAACAGAAAAGCCGCCGCTAAAAAAAGTAAGCCTTTTCGATGTATATGAAGGCAAAAATTTGCCAGAAGGCAAGAAGCAATACGCCCTTAGCTTTACCCTGCGAGATGATAGTAAAACTCTTACTGATAAACAAGTCGAAGTGATTATGGATAAGCTGCTTAAAGCATTCGAGAAGAATGCCGGAGCCCTGCTTAGGTAGTAACACTACATATACTAAGATGAAACTCTTAACTAAAATTCAGCTGGCAAATATGGCTGCTAAGCTAATGCTTCTCGCAGCCGCTATATTTGTATTCGGCATGATTCTTTTCGTATTTTTCGCACTATTCCATAGCATTATTAAAGACGATTTAGGCGAATGGATTTTGGTTCTGTTAATACTATCAGGATCAACTGCTATTGTGTCAGGCATGGCATATATTGGTCTTAGCCTCAATATTCCACCAGAACATCGTTTTAAGAAATCGGAACACACAAAAAAATCTAACATTGTAAAGAAAGCCATTATTGCTATTTTAACTATTGCTATACTTGCTTTTGCCGCATTCGTTGTGGTCGATTGCCTTTCAGAGAAAAATAAACAAAAAGAAGTTGAAGAAAGAGTCGATACGTTAGTCAAAATGTATCAACAAACGATTAACGAGTTCCCTCTTCTATATGCCGATACGGCTCAGGTAAGTAAAATCTTCGGAAGAATTGAAATAATGAATAATCAGTCCAACTTATCGGATATTCGTTTAATATTTCAAACAAACATCGAGAATGTACCTACTCTGGTTGATATTACAGGATGGGATAGCTACGAAACTATACCGCAAACAGGCTTTAAAGATTACGCTTACCAATGTACCACCGATTGTGAATATTTGGTAAATATTTTCAATGGAGGAGAGCCGCTTCCCTTTACGCTGTATGAGTACGGTACATGGTACATATATAAACCGTTCGAAAACCATGGTCGACGTTTTATACTTAGGTTTTCAGCATATTAACTTATTATCCTCGAGTAATGGTAGGCATTAAACGATATTTATCGCTAGTAAAATTTGCGCATACCATATTCGCTATGCCTTTTGCTCTTATCGGCTTTTTCTTAGCCTATAGCGAGCATCCGGAGCTAAGTTTTCGATGGGAATTATTGTTATTTGTTGTGCTTTGTATGGTATTTGCCCGGAATGTCGCTATGGGCTTTAACCGTTATGCCGACCGCCATATCGATGCAAAAAACATTCGAACCAAAGGACGTGATATACCGTCAGGAAAGTTCAGTCCTAAAACAGCGCTATGGTTTATCATTATCAACATCATTTTGTTTTGTACAACTTGCGCATTTATTAATACACTTACGCTGCTTCTAGCGCCTGTAGCGTTGTTTGTAGTAATTATTTACAGCTATACCAAACGCTTCACCGCTCTTTGCCATTTTGTGTTAGGATTAAGCTTATCTATCGCACCAATCGGAGCATATATATCGGTTACAGGAGCATTTGCTGTTACACCCTTACTTTATTCCGCAATTGTGTTATTATGGTCAACAGGATTTGATATAATATACGCCTTACAAGATGAAGATTTCGATAAAGAGCATTCGCTAAAATCCATACCTGCTGGCTTAGGTATTCCAAAAGCAATGCTGGTGTCAAACCTACTTCACTTTGGCGTTGCCATACTCGTAATCATTTTAGGCATATATAAAAGCCACACGTTGTTTTATACTATTGGGGCAACTATTTTTATTATTCTGCTAGGGTTTCAGCATCTTATCATCAGCCCTACAAATCTGAAACGTATCAACGCCGCTTTTTTCACAACTAACGGTATCGCTAGCGTTGCCTTTGCCATTTTTAACATACTAGAACTTTACTTTCCGATAGATATAATGTGATATGCCGCAAAACATATCTTTAAGATTTTTTATTAGTAATTTCTGTAATTGATAGAGGTAAATTATACTTTTGCATGTTGTTAGGAAAAACAGGATAAACCAGAAGTTATAAATAAAACAGTTAAATTTAAAAGATAATATCGTGGATATTTTTGAAAAAATTCGTACCAGTTCCCAAGGACCTCTTGGAAAATATGCAAGTGTTGTACATGGCTATTTAATGTTCCCTAAGCTGGAAGGAGAAATCCATCCTCACATGAAATTTCGTGGAAAAGATGTATTAACATGGAGTCTCAACAACTACCTTGGGTTGGCTAACCACCCCGAAGTTCGCAAGGCTGATGCCGACGCTGCTGCTCAATATGGTATGGCATACCCTATGGGCGCGCGTATGATGTCGGGACAAACCCGTAAACACGAAGAGCTGGAAAACGCCCTTGCTGCTTTTGTTGGTAAACCTGCCGGCTATCTATGCAACTTCGGCTATCAGGCAATGTTTTCCATTATCGATGCTTTAGTTGGTCGTAATGATGTTATTGTTTATGATGCCGACTCTCATGCTTGTATCGTTGATGGAAAGCGCCTACATGTTGGCAAGAGCTACGTATTTAGGCACAATGATATGGTTGATCTGCGTAAGCAGCTGCAGAGAGCGACCGAATATGTAAAAATAACAAAAGGTGGTATTTTAGTAATTACCGAAGGTATGTTCGGCATGTCGGGCGTTCTAGGCGACCTGAAAGGGATTACCGATTTAAAGGATGAATTCGACTTTCGCCTTCTTATTGACGACGCCCACGGCTTCGGATGTATGGGACCTACAGGAGCAGGAACAGCAGAGCATTTTGGCGTACAAGATAAGGTGGATATATACTTTGCTACTTTCGCAAAATCTATGGCGGGCATCGGCGGATTCTTTGCAACCGACGAGGACATCGTAACCTATCTTCAATATAATTTACGCTCTCAAATATTCGCAAAATCGCTACCTATGCCTATGGTAACGGGGGCTATCAAACGCCTTGAGCTGATTAAGGCTCATCCGGAATATAGAGAAAGGCTATGGACTATTGTAAACGCACTACAAGGCGGCTTACGCGAACGCGGCTTCGACTTAGGAAAGACCCAGTCTCCTGTAACTCCTGTATATATGCACGGTTCGGAATATGAAGCAGGAAACTTAATTATCGATTTACGCGAAAATCATGGTGTATTCTGCTCAATGGTTGCGTATCCGGTAATACCAAAAGATCAGATATTACTTCGCCTTATTCCAACGGCAGTTCATACAATGGAAGACGTAGAATATACGCTTAACGCTTTCACCGCATGTCGCGATAAGTTGGCAAGCGGAGGTTATAATACAGGTAATGTATTTAGCAAGAAAATTGCAGAAGAAAGAAATAAAGGAGCTTAGGTAACCCTTTTTAGCTTATAAGATAAAAATCTGATAAAACAAGCTAATAGCCAGGCAAGGATAACCGGCGCTGTACGGATAAAAAATCTTTTGCTTGGCTTTTTTATAGTAAATTTTTTTATTATTTTAAATGATCGAAGAACATTATAACTATTATTTGGAGAAGGAAGAGCCTCAAAAAAGTTGCTTACTCGCTTTAAGGGACATTATACTTACTCGGGATGAGAATATTTCTGAAACACAGAAGTGGGGAATGCCTTGCTTCTGCTTTAAGAAAAGGATATTCTGTTACCTTTGGACGGATTAGAAAACGGAAAAGCCTTATATCCTTTTCGTTGAAGGCAAGTATCTTACTCATCCCATGTTGGAAACAGGTAAACGAACCCGTATGAAGATTTTAAGAGTTAACCCTAATATATTCTTTAAGCTCATAAAATCGTTGTTAAATAACGCGTTGGATTTGTATAGAAATGGTACGATTCTACCCACATAAAAGGAGCTGATAAAACTATATCAGCTCCTTTTATATACATTAAGAAATATTACTTTTTCTCATTTAAAGCACAAGCTTTATCAGCCTCATCCATTAAGAAACGCTCGGCATCAATGGCAGCCATACAACCAGAGCCTGCCGCAGTAATGCCTTGACGGTAACGCGTATCTTGCACATCACCGCAAGCAAACACTCCTGATACATTTGTTTCAGATGTTTTAGCTTTTGTAATAATATAGCCATTTTCATCCGTTTCAATCCAAGGCTTGAAAACTTCCGAGTTAGGGTGATGACCGATAGCCAAAAAGAATCCTTGAATATCAATTATACTTTCAGATCCGTCTTTATGTGTTAGCCGAGCCGCGTTTACCCCCATTTCATCGCCAAGAATTTCTTTCGTTTGAGTATTCCAAAGAATTTCGATATTAGAAATGTGCTTAACTCTTTCTCGCATTGCTTTTGAGGCGCGTAATACATCGCGACGAACAATCATATATACCTTACGGCAAAGTCCCGATAGGTACGACGCTTCTTCGCAGGCGGTATCTCCACCGCCAACAACGGCAACATCTAAACCTTTATAAAAAAAGCCATCGCAGGTAGCGCAAGCCGATACCCCCTGCCCACGAAATTTCTCTTCCGAAGGCAGTCCAAGATACTTTGCCGTTGCGCCAGTTGCTATGATAAGCGTTTCTGCCAGAATTTCCTTTCCGCCATCAATAGTAACCTTGAACGGACGGCTGGACAGATCTGCCTGCGTAGCAACACCATGACGGATATCTGTCCCAAATCGCATGGCTTGATTCTTTAGGTCTTCCATCATTTCGGGTCCTGAAATTCCGTTTGAGTACCCCGGGAAATTTTCAATTTCAGTAGTTGTCGTAAGCTGCCCACCAGGTTGAATGCCCTCGTAAAGAATAGGTGAAAGATTAGCACGGGCGGCATATATTGCGGCAGTGAACCCGGCAGGTCCACTACCAATAATTAGACATTTTGTGTGTTCCATTACACTAAACCGTATTTATTTAAGTCATTTAATAAATGTTGAAATAAGAAACATATTCTTTAGCAAAGGTAGTCACTTTATCGAAATAAATTGTTACTTTTGCATCCACAAAATCGGGGCGTGGCGCAGTTGGCTAGCGCACTTGCATGGGGTGCAAGGGGTCGAATGTTCGAGTCATTTCGCCCCGACTTTAAGAGGGCTGAAAAACAGCCGATTAAGGGAGAAGGTGAAAACTTTCTCCCTTTTTGTTTTGGACTTTTTGGTGCTTTTTTGGTACATTTGACAATAAACCTGTACCAAATACGTACCAAACCTGTACCAAAAAATTAACATGATATGGCAACTTTAAAACTCCGTGTAAAACACGTAAAAAATGACGGTACTGCTGGGATTAAGATAGATTTAATCCACAAAGAAAGACACGCTTTCATTGACACAAACCTTTTTGTTACCAAAAAAGACTTAACCCCCGATGGAAAATTAAAAAAGGGGTTTTATAATCCTACCATAAATAAAAGGGTTGAAAAACTCAGAGAGTATATTCATCAGCTAGGTATTCAGGCAAATAACTATGATGTAGTTCAGCTTAAAGATTATATACTTGAACAAGAAAGAACTGCTGGTGGCTCATTTATTGACTTTATAGCATTTTGCAATAAAAAGAATGAGGTAATTGAGAACACTAAGGGTAAAAATGGTACTTACTACTCAAACACAGCAGCTGTAGAGTGGCTTAAAAAATTCACAGGCTCAGATACACTTAATGTTAATGACATTAGTGTTACGTTTTTAGAGGAATTTGAAGCCTTTATGATACAGAATAAGTTAGGCTCGGCTGGAATAAACAATTATTTAAGGGCAATACGAACACTCTTTAAAGCAGCAAGAAAACAGTACAATGATACCGCTAGAGATAAAATCCTTATAAAGCATTATCCTTTTGAAGATTATCAGATTAAAGAGTTTTATCCTGAGAAAAGAAGTACCAGCGTTGATGTGCTACAATTTTTAATTAATGCAGAACCTAAGCACATGCGCGAACATTTAGGCAGAGAGATGTTTCTTCTTACATTCTGTTTAGCTGGTATTGCGCCTGTTGACCTGTATAACCTCGAAAAGCCTGTAAAAGGATATATTACCTACGAAAGAGATAAGGTAAAGCACCGAGCTCGTAGAATTAAGATACAGATAAAGGTAAGCAAAGAAGCACAGGCCATTATAGATAAGTACAGCACCAATGGTTTTCTTTCTGATATTAAGCGATATGCTACCGCAAAAGAGTTTGGGCGTTCGTGTAAAAAAGGGTTAGAAAGCCTTATAAATAGAAAGATTAGACCTGTTGAAGAGGGAGAACTTGACAAAGATGTACCGACATACGCTGACCAATATTCTATACCGGAGCTTACCCTCTACTGGGCAAGACATACATTCTCTACCATAGCCAGCTCTTTAGAATTTGACACCAACCTTATTGACTACATTCTTGGCCATGCACCAAGCGAGGCTAAGATGGCCGAAGCCTACATAACTAGGCTACAAGAATCTGTTGATAAGGTAGTAAATGCCGTAATTAGAAAGGTTTATGGTGAGGAAAAAGTAAACGAAAGTGAAGCTGCCTAGCAAAGTAACATATAAACAATTATGCTAACTTTATGTCTGTTAACCATACTATTTCCTGTTTAATAAAAAATGAACGATATGAATGCTAATGATGAAAAAAGATTTCTAAGTATTAAAGAATATTGCAGTACCCTAAAAAGAGATTATCCAGCTCTTTCAGACTACCAACTCCTTAAACTTGCTATTCAGATGCAGCGCAATGATATATTAAAAGCAGGCTTAAATGTAAGAGAAAATAAAGATGATTTAACCGCCTTAGAAGCAATTGATGTGCAGCTTGGGATATATCCTGATGGAAGAGAAGCGGATGATGGACCAACAGTACTGTCAGAAATACAACGTATCGCTGATTGTTTAGAGAATAAATAATAGATTTTATTCTTTCTGTTATCTCCAACTAAAACAAAAAAGAGGGTTTTAAGCCCTCTTTTAGTCTTTCTAAACTTATCTACTACGGAAGCTGCAAACCAGAGTTGTATGCTGTATAATTTGCCTCATAACTATTACCTTCACGCGTATATACAATAACTTCAATTTCATAGTAAAACCTTTCTCCAATTATTTGCTGTAAACCAAAAGAACCACCAGTATATTTTCTTTGGAAAGTACCTGCTCTATAAATATTTACCGTGCTTCGAAGAACAGTTTCTGGAAAAGGTGCAATAACAACATACGCTCTGCCAGTTTTTATTTCCTCTCCATCAAGATATTGACCATCGGTATTCTCAAGCAACCAATATTTTAAAGGCATATCGGGGTCAAATTCAAAAGGAGGTTGTGCGTTTGCCATCATACCAAAACCTACTAGTAAAGCTGCTAAAACCAATAATTTTTTCATGGCATATCATTTTAAGGGGCTAATACAGTAAATATAGTAAAATATTTACAAATAACTATATTCTACAATTATATGTCAAATACCTAAAATGTTAGGTTTTCACACAAAAATAGGCTGGTAATACTCCAGCCCGATCTAAAACAAAAAAGAGGGCTAAAACCCTCTTTTGTTATTTCTTTGCTTCTAGTTTTTCTAATCGTTTCTCTAGCTGGTCAACATGTTTTAGAAGTAATGTTACTTTCTCTTCCTCTTTTTGAGCAAGTTTTTGATATAACTCCTCTTTTTCTTGACTTATTTTAAGAACTTCTTCCAATGGGTTATTTGTAATAACATCGCCAAAAATAGTTCCAATGTTTTCTATTGTATTATCATTGAACGCAACAGTATGATGAGGCTCTAATGAAGTGTTTTTTAGCCTATCAAAGTCAACACCATAATACTTTGCATAACGATTTAGGAGGTTATCTTCTATTACTTCTTCGCTTTCATGCCGAGACACCATTGCTTGACTATTTTCTCCAAATAATTCTTTTGCAACTGTTTCTTGTTTCTTGCCTAGAATTGTCCGTAAACTTTTTAAGTTTCTTCCATGATGAACTCTCGTAGCTGTATCCATAGTTATTTTATTTTCTCTGTGTGCTGAACAACAAAGGTATTCAAGAAAAGGTTTAAATCATAATTTATGACTGCTATAGTCATATTTTATGCTCAAATATATCAATAAATTTTTAACTAATATACTTTTCTTTGCATTGAGCTGTTGCTTGTTGGTGTAGAAATAGTAAAATGAGTATTTCAATCAAAAAGGTATTGGTGAGATAGATGTAAAAAGCAACTCTATCATTCTTGGCAGAAAAGGCTAATCACAAGCAACAGCTCTATTTTAAGTTTAACCCAAACCCCCAATTAATATAAGAAAAGAACGTACTTGCAAAAATTGAACGAATAACTTTTTCAATGTGATATGTTTTTAGTTAATACATAAGTACTACCGTTAAGTTAAGCTTTTTTAGTTCCAACTTTTTTCATAACAATTTTTATGGTTTCCAGCTGCAAGTATTTTCTTCCGCACCCCTACCCATATTGTAGGGGTGCTTTTTGAGAGTGATACATAATTACACTATACATTAACCCTTAAACCCTTATAACCGATGAAAAAAACGTTTAAGCTACTAGCTATCTTCATGTGCAGCATAGTATTTATAAACCTGCCAACCGTTGCACATGCTGATGGCGATGGCGATAGTATCGACCCGCCTATCTTTCCATCACCTTGTGTTGAATGCGTGGCTGTTTACCAAGCCGTAAGCAGTATCGAGGTAGTGTTCTTTGAGGAAGCCGAAGCATCGGTAGAGGTTGTAACCGAAAACGGCAACCCTGTTTACCAAACAAACGGAACGGTAGAGAAAGACAGCCAAGTGTCTATCAATACCGATAGATTGAACAGAGGCAAGTACACCGTTCGGGTAAGGCTAAACGGTCAGCTGGTAAAGCAGCAGATCATCAACGTTGACTAATGCTCTTAATTACCCCTGCTGCTCGATGGTAGTAGCAGGGGTATTTTTTGCCAAGTAAACTCATTGTCCCAAAACCCTATGTTAAGTATCCGTAAGCCAAAAGCCAAAAGTGTAAGATTGCCTTTTCTGTTTGCTCTTATCCTGATAGTATGTATTGCACTTTCAGCCTGTAGTAACGAAGAGCATAGGCTACGAAGCTTAGATTTGCTTACTAAGGCTGCCAAGCTGATGGAGAGCGATGCAGCAGGGGCTTTAACGGCTTTAAAAGGGGTAAATTCGGCATATCTCGAAAAGAACGAGTAACTACTACTACGTTCTCCTTAGCACACGAGTAAGCAGCATGTTAGGTGCTGATATTTCGGGTATGGGCGATAATGTAGCTAATGCGCTTTCCTACTTCGTAAGTCAAAACGATGCTAAGAATATTGCCCTAGCTTGCTACGTACAGGCAAAGGTTTATGAGGCAAACGGTCAAATAGCTTATGCGCTTTCATCCTACGAGAGTGCCGATTTTTGGGCTGAAAAAGCCAGCTATAACATACCACACTTTACCTATATTGCCATACCCTATAACATTGCTTCCTACCACAAAAGGAGTAACAGGTATCAAAAATCGCTAAGCTACTTATACAAGGCTGTTCGACATGCAGATACAACACGTAGCAATACAGAGCGTACGTTAATGCTCTATACCTTTGAGCTGATGGGGATAGATTACATGTACCTTAATAAACCTGACAGCTCATTTTACTACTACGATAAGGCTTTTGAATTTGCCGACCAAATAGGCGCAGTATATCCGAAGCAGCGCATAACAGGCAACCGAATAGAAATGCTATCTAATCTTGATGATATGGAGTTTGCCGAAGCTGTAGTAAACACTTTGCTGAAAGACTACATGGCAACAAACGATAGTGCTTTTATAGCTTCAACCAACCTGTCGCTCGCTAAGATATACACTAAAACAAACAGAATTGATGAGGCGTATCAATGTATTGATAAGGCGTTAGCCTATGCTGATGAAACCGACTTTGACAATCACAGGTTGATATATGACCAAATGATACTGCTTGCTCAGGTAGATAGTACCAATACCGTAAGCAGAGATTACTACGACTTTAAAAGCTATGTTGAGTATATTTCTCGAACAAGTGGAATATCAAGAAACAACAGGTTAACAGAGGAAATAAGAAAGAAAGCAGGAGAGCTGCTAAGTGAGGCAATGAAGCAAAATGAAAGGCTTTTTCTCAGCTTAAAGGGCGAAAAAATATTGTCATATATAGGTATTACTACATCATTCGTTTTGCTGCTAATTTATACGGTAAAGCTGGGTAGAAAGAACAAGCCTGTTTCTCATGTTCCTGTTCGAGATACGTTTGATGTTGAAGAAGCTGCTGTAATTGAGTACATTTTGCAGTACGAGCTGAAAAAGGACGTTGAACAACGGTTAATTGATTATGTGGTAAAGCATAATATAGACAGCCCTGAAAGGGAGAATATGCTTGATGATATTGAAATATATAAATCGTTAAGCGAGATTTCGGTATTTGATGGCTTTAAAAAAAGGCTGTTTGGCGAAAAGTACCAAGCCCCTATTCTCCAAGAGCAGGAGCTATTTGTTTGCTACCTGATGTGTACAAATCGGTTTCCGTCATGGGAGATAGAAAGCCTTATGAACATCAAACATGAGCAGCTTTTAAAGCTTGTGGAATCGTTAGAGAGTAAGATGCTCAGATATGGGTATATGCTGCCCGATAGCTACCATAAGGCAAAGCGAAAAATTAATAAGAAACCGTCAAGATTGATAAGAGATAATTTCAAGAGCTAGTAGCTATGTAAACGCCGTTCTTATTGTGAGAACGGCGTTTTACTTTAGCACAATCACAGCCTACCGTTGTGGTAGGCAATGCAAAGAAATAATTTTTATAGTGATTCTGTAAATGGCGCAAAACTTGGGATGGGGCTTGAGATAATCATTTTAGAGTAACCGTTTTTTTTACACGTTTCTCTCATCCACTGCTCTACCTCTTTGTAGTACTCTGACTTATCTATATCAACTGGTTCCCTAGTTTCAGCATTAACCAGCCCTTGCTCAAGCGTGTACTCTAAAAAAAACATTTCATGCGGAAAATTGTTCGGCCATAACTGTATGGCTGGAAGCCAGTCATCATACTTACGTATTATAGCATAATGCTCCTTGCGATACTGCTCTTCTATCTCTTCTCTATACACGGTATAACCATCTTTATCATAGAATGAGTAAGCCATAAGGAATTTTCCATAGTTGTCCTTATCTGGCTTAACACAAACGCTTGCAGCTGCAAGATTCGATACGTCTATTGTCTTATAAAAGATAGCAGTAACAGAATCATCGGCATAAATTAGCAAATCATCTCTATATTTTTCTAGAAGATGGAATGTCATTGGATAAACAGACCTCATAAATCCTCCATTTTGAGAACGGTCAAATCCACTGATTAAAAAGTTTATATCCTCAGGTGGTCCAAAATAAGCATTTACATACGAGCAAATATACCTACTTGTCTCATTCTCATAATCCAATAAAAAAACACTGTCTTCTGCACCTAATAATAAAATACTGTCCTTAGCCTTTTGAATGTTATGATCAATTGCCCTACCTATTTCATCAGTGTTGGAGTACCATCGTTGAGCCCGAACTCCTTGTGACGATAAAAGCAAAAGGCTAATTATTAGTAGATATACCAGCGTTTTTTTCATTACCATATAGTGTTTTTGTAGAGTTTGCCCAACCTGTTCTGCATATTCGTTTGTTTTGTATGGGCTTGCTTTTCATTTCCTGCAAACGTCCATACAACAGGATAAAATCCTGCATTTGTCGCATTTACAATAGCATGGTAGCCTGGTATTTTAGGGCCATTTCCATAACCAGCCATTGTACCATGCTTTTTCCCCCATTCAAAACTTCCTCTCATATTTTCATTTTCGCTGTAGTAGTATGTTAATGTAGCACCACCATAATCAAAAGAGTAGTTATTTTCATGCTGACCACTTGGCCAAGGCGTATATGCATTAACTGCCCCTGAAAACATTTCGCTAGTACCGGGTTGATTATTTCGATAGTTAGCTTTATACGATGCATCTACAGCCTTATCAAAAACCTGAACAATGGCTGCTTCCTTACTATTAGCGTCAAATGTTTCTCCAAGTAAGCTATAGTATGTTCCATTTTGAGTAGTAAATTTACCTAAATGAGTATATCCTCCTTTTTCCATTTCTTTCTTAGACATGGCTTGTTCCGTATATTTATAGGCTGTACGGGTTTGCATTTCGCCATTTTCATCCTTATATTCTTCTTGGTAAGAGTACCAATCCATTCCATCAGGGTCTATAAACCTAATAGGGTTGTTATTAGCATAAACATAGGGAGATACACCATAATATTTCTCTGCTCGTGGGTCAATAGAAATAAAAGCCCTTTCCTCTTCGCTAAGCTGTGCATCACACACAAAATTACCATTCTTATCAAACAGCTTTACTACTCCGGTTCGCGGATTGTGTTCAATTCTACCAACTACAGAACCTTCCTCAAAGTTCTCAATAACAAAAACGTTGTTGCTCTGCTTTTCTGCTCCCGCTACGTAAGGCGTATGCCCTAACGCCGCGTATGGATTAACCTTTTGCGCTTCTTGTGCAAAAGATAGCGTACCTATAAGCATAGGTAGCACTATTAGTATAGCATATAATTTTTTTCTCATAATCTATTTATTTTTGGTGGTTAACGTTTTTTCTATCGGTTTGTTGTACCTTTTCCAGTTCGGTTTGTATCGTCAGTGAGTCAATTCCATCGTTCCGCATCTGTTCCTCCACACCTTTCAAAAGCCCCTCGTAG
>JAIRNF010000056.1 GCA_031258195.1 Prevotellaceae bacterium | reverse complement strand
AGCGTACGTTTCACTCGCGCGTCAACGAGCGCGAGCTTAGCGATAGTTGCGGAAACAAAAATATTTACCTGACTTTACCCGGAAGCTTTAGAAAAGCTCCGCTAAAGTTATCTTGAACCTAGATTTTTTACTTAGATAAACTACGGCAACCATTAATAGGCAGTACCCTGTTGTGGATAAGAGTGTATATAACCATCGGTAGTAGTAATAGTGATCAGACCATCATTCGGTACGCCATATTCAGCATAAAAAGGAAGAATTCCATTTCCTATATTTTGAACAATAAACACATATTTACCACTAGAAATAAATCTTAAGGCTGCTTTTTTTACAATTTTCGTTTGAATATTTGCACTAAATGTTCCAAAATAATTATGTTTACCAGATGCCAGCCCATCACTCCAAGTATAAATATCATCCGAAGAATCATTTGGAGTAGATATACCATCTTGTATTAACGAATATGAATATTGTACTTGCCATAACAATTCTGAAGTAGATGTTGAAGTTAGAGACAAATTAACAAAAGTAATATCTTGCATCCTAACATCAAGATCACCAGTGAAAATATCTATTGCAGTAAGTTTTCCTTCATAACTATAAGTACCATAACTATCTTGAAAGGTTAAATCATTCACATCAATAACTATTGACACTCCATCTTCTATAGATGCACCCGACATTTCTATCCTTGCTTTTAATTCTCCTCTATAATATTGATAATCATCGTTATTATTAAGATTATTAAAATTTGCAACTAAAGAAAAGGTTCCATCTCCATTATCATTGACAGTAACTCCTTGGGGCAATTCATCTTCTTGATACATATCCATAAACTCGTCCACTATATTTATTAAACTATGCCCATGATTTTGCATAACAATAAAAGTATTATAAAAATTTACTTCTACTGGATCAACAGGTTGGTCATCACCATCACCTAGGCAGGAGGTTAGTAAAAGCACGGCAGGCGCAAGAACTAACAATAATTTTTTCATACGGTTTTAATTTTTAGTTTAAATGTAAATATTTACAATAAAATGTGATATATTAAGGTTCGAGATAACTTTAGCGGAGCTTTTCTAAAGCTTCCGGGTAAAGTTAGGTAAATATTTTCGTTTCCGCAACTATCGCTAAGCTCGCGCTCGTTGACGCGCGAGTGAAACGTACGCTCGCGAACTCCTCGGAGCTTAGCCGATATGACTTCGCGTAGCCCCCGGAAGCTCTCGATCCCGTCGATACGGTCGGCTCCGTTCGCGAACGCGTTCTCTCCGCGCCCGACCCCGTGGCGCTTTTTATACCCGTAACTCGCCGCTCCGGCGCGGGCTCCGAATCCGTCGGAATAAACGGCTGCGTCAGCGTCCGCCTTACCCTTAAGAACGGGCGTCGGCTCGCCCGCCGAACGGCTCCGCGCGAGCGGAGCGTAAACCCCGTCCCCGCGCTCGGGTATCCCCAAAACAGGTAGCTTGCCCCGCGCTACGCGCCAGCGTTCGCGGCGAACGCCGCGGGCTCCGAAGCGGCTCTCGTCAAGCTCGATCTCGCCGTTCGTAAACGGACTTTCCGCTTCGCGAAGCCGGGCGATTCGCATTCGCAGTTTGCTGTAAATATTGTTTATAGAGCCACGATTCAGACCCGTAAATTCCGCGACTTCTTTCGCCTCGATGTCAAGGCAAAAAAGTCGTAAAATCAATCGAAATTGACCCCCTGAAATACGCGACCGAAAATAATACGCGTTACTCATTAATTCAAAGATAGTTAAATAACTTTTCAAGTCGCTTAACTAATCTTGAACCTGGGATTTTGCTTCAGAAGCATTAAGCGAGTTATGAGAGGTCTGTACAAATCTATCTTAAACTTTTTGAGAGATCAAGGTAACAAATACAAACAAAATAGTTCCATTCATTATCTCTGCGCAATACCAGAAAAATGCAGAAATGGGAAGAATGCAAAAATGTTGGAGGATTTTGAAAAAGAACTCAAAAAATGGGTGCGGACGAAGAAAGGGTTAACGTTATAAGCAATGGTTTAGCGGCTGTTCTTTTTTCTCTCTCAGGTATGGCGGCTGCAACAGAAGAAATAAAAAAGAATATTGTCAAAAATGCCAGACAAAAAGCAGTATTTTACTTAAGGGCTGTAAAGCTGAAAGGTGTGGATAAGTTTGATCCTGAGAAAGTTAAATATGACAAAGACGGCGATGAAATGTTTGAGTCGTTTAGCGATGTTAGCTGGGGCTTGGACGATGACGATGATTATGATGCTGATGAGGAGCTTGAAAATATACTTGAAGATTTTACAACCGAGCTGAAAAAGATGAATGCTAGGGATGCTCTTATTGAGGATATATCACAGATGCTAACAGAGGATATCACTGAGCCGTTGGAAAGCCTTGAGGCTGCGCCATCCAGCGTGCGTGGAAAGTACATCAACGGCATACGGCGGGAAGTTGTTTACTATCTTAGGGCTGTAAAGCTACATGGTGCAAAGGTTTTTGCAAAAGCTAAAGAGCTTGATGACGTAAGCGATGATGAAGCTGAGTTTGAGTCGTTTAGCGATGTTGAATGGTAGTATGCGTATCCTGTGAGTTGATTTTGTATCAGGGATACTAACTGAATTGACTAGTCCTAAATAAGCATTACAGGTTTATAGGACTAGTCCACATATTTTGTAATTACCGCTTTGGTACTTTATTGTATGATTTACCTCTTACTATTAGCATAACATACAGCCACTTTTCTGTTGGTTGGTTCATACTTCCTAATGTTCATGTCCTTTTCAGGACGGTTTATATTTTCTTATGCATTTATCTTTTTAATAATTATAGTAGAACCAACTATTTTCCCTCTAAGATTTAAAGCCGTCTAATATTTTACTTTTAACCAAAATTCCAAATTGGGCGATTTAGGAAGGTCTATGTGTAAAGATATTAATAGTCAGTACAACAAATAACAATGTTCAGGTGATTGGACTTACGCCCCGCCTGAAATGATGTATTGATTATCAATGCTTTCTTTTGCTTACAAAGGTATAAAATATTTTGGAATATCAAGGTGTACTGAAAGTGTACTATGTGACAAAAACAGGCAAAAACGGGTAGAAATAGCAAACAAATGAGAATTATAATTATATGAAATACAGCATATTGCTTTCTTTTGCTTTCTTATTTTTATACGGGTATGTCCCGGCTCCGGGTACTTTGGTAAAACCTATTAATCGGATGGTTAATAGGTTTTTTGTGCTATAAGATGGAGCTTAGCTGTGAGGGGTTAATCTAATGTTATGTGATGCTCTCAAAGCAGAAACGTTAACATTTTTATGAAAAATCTATAGAAGTGTTGATTTTCGTAATTTCCAGTGATTTGATAAAGCTGCCTTACGAGTAAAAAAGTTATATTTGTTAGACGGATATTATCAGGGCGCTTTGGCTATAGATTCTAACGACAAATATTACTTTGAGAACCTTTATAGGTTATACTATGCAAAAATGGTACGTTTTGCAAAGCAGTATGTTTTATCAGATGAAGATGCAGAAAATATAGCGCAAGATACGTATAGTGATGTGTGGGAGCGGTGGTCCGAGCTTCATAATCATCCTAACCATTTAGCCTTTCTTCTTTTTGTTGTAAAAAACAAGTGTATCGATTTCCTTCGTCGTAAAACTACCATACAAAATATTTATCGGCAGTTGGCTGAACAGCAGAAAATGTTATTTAGCTTAAATCTTCAGGCTCTTGAGCAATTCGGTACAGATTTTAAGAGCGAAAATGATATTGCCACGGCTATACAGCAAGCATTAAATTCTTTGCCCGCCCGTTGTCGGGATATATTTTATAAGAGTAAAATCGAAGGCAAAAAACATAAAGATATAGCTCGGGAGATGGATATATCGATAAATACAATCGAAACACAAATGACCATTGCGTATCGTAAGCTTAGAGAAGAGCTAAAAGACCTACTTCCCCTTCTTCTCATCTTTTTTTTGGACTAAAAACTCAATAAGTTTTAGTGGATTTTACAAATTCGTTCGTTATATAGTTAAGATGTATCCCTAGACTATGGACGAAAGAATTGTAAAATACTTTAATAGTTCTCTTTCTGAAGAAGAGAAGGAGGGGTTAATTGAAGAAATCAACCAAAACAACGAGCTACGTCAACAGTACTTATCTTATCTTAACTTAAACGGATTACTGGCGTTGCAATCACGTCCGGACGATTTAAGCGTTGGCAAGCAAGCATACGGGATTTTTAAACAAAGACTTAAGCCTAGAGTAGCAAAGCGAAAGATTTTAGCCAGAGTATCCCAAGCAGCCGCTGTGCTTGTCATTCTTTTGACAACGTGGTTTGTTTCTCAGCATATTGCCCACGAACGATTAATCAATAACACTCCATATAACGAAATTTCTGTTCCTCCGGGACAGCGTGTAACAGTTATACTAAGCGATGGAACAGAAGTGTGGCTAAATGCCGGATCAACGTTAAAATATCCTGCTATTTTTGGAAGTAAGAATAGAAAGGTAGAAATACAGGGCGAAGGCTTTTTCAAAGTTGTTTCCGATCCTGTTCGTCCTTTTACTGCGGACACACCATCCCTTTCAGTAAAAGTATTAGGAACATCATTTAATGTTATTGATTACGAAACAGCAGATTATGCAGAAGTAGCTTTAGAGCAAGGGGCGGTTGAAATATATATTGAAAATGATGTACATCGGTTAACTCCGGGTGAATTTTTAAGCCTTTCTAACGGAGTAGTTAGTAAAGGTCGGTATGACGAAAATCACTTTTTGTGGAAAACGGGTATCTACCATTTTAATAGTGTTCCGTTAGCGGACATTGCTAAAAAGTTGGAAACATACTATGATGTAACCATTGATATACAAAACGCTAGCCTGAAAGATAAAATTTATACAGGAAAATTTCGACAGCAAGACGGGGTAGGCGAAATTTTAAGAATTATTGCAAAAACATGTGAATTTCAAATAGAAAGAGAGGATCTCAGTACTTTATACATTTTAAAATAAAAAGTTATGCCTATGGAAACAGTAGCTTAAGAAACTATAGAACTATAGTATTATGTTTTGATGTAAATACTTTAAACTTAAGAAACACTACTATGAAAATAAAACCTAAAAAACAACTAAAGCGGTTAAGTACTTCCGCTAGGCGCGCATATGCCATTTCCCTATCTCTAATATTATCTTTGTTAAGTTTCCCGCTGTTGGTAAAAGCGGCAACTTCGCCAGATGCTTTAATTACTATTTCGCAAAATGAAATGACTATTAAACGGCTTATCAGCGAGATAGAAAACCAAACAGGTTATCTCGTTGTTTTTAGTAACGACGATATGAATACCAACCATGTCGTTAACCTAAAAAGGGGAGCGGCAACAGTAAAAGATGTGCTGACCGATGCATTAAATCAGGCTAATATCGATTTTTTGTTTGATAACAACTACATTGTATTAAAAAAGGGTAGTTCGTCCGAAACGCTTTCTGTAGCTCAACAATCGCAAAATAAAGTTACAGGAGTGGTAAAAGACGAAGCTGGAGAGCCTATTATTGGGGCAAGTATTCTTGCTTTAAAATCAAATAAAATTGTTCTTGCCGATACAGACGGATCTTTTTCTATCGAGGCAGAACAGGGAGAGACGTTAAGAGTCAGCTTTATTGGCTACCAAACAGTTGAAGTCACGGTTATTAACCAGCAACCTTTAAGCATTACTTTATTTGAAGATGGCGAAACGCTGGAGGCTGCCGTTGTTACAGGTTACGGTAATATCAATAAATCAGCCTATACGGGCGCTGCAACAGTTTTAAGTACGGACGATATCAAGGACGTTCCCGTAATTTCTGTTGCGCAAATGCTCGAAGCTCAAGTTCCGGGTCTAAAAGTATCCTCGACATCGGGGCAAGCAGGAGCGAACAAAAGCATGACAATTCGTGGTATAGGATCGATCAATGCCAGTAACATGCCTCTGATTGTACTTGACGGGATACCAATTATTTCGGGAGACATGTCAAACGATTCAGATAACAATGCGGGACTGGATGCTTTATCAACCATAAATCCTAACGATATAGAGAGTATGACTATTCTTAAAGATGCTACGTCAACCGCTCTATATGGAGCCAGAGGATCGAATGGTGTTATTAATATTGTTACTAAAAAAGGAAAAGTCGGAAAAACCAGAGTTTCTTTTAAATCATCATTTAACTTCTCAGACTTTGCGACTAAATATCGTCCGGTAATGGGAGGAGAAGAACGTCGAGAGTTGATTTACGAAGGATATGTAAACGAACGGCTAGAAAATGGATATACAGAAGCTCAGGCTATCAGCTACGCAGATGGTAAAATCGATAACTATGCCGCGATGCCTGTGAACGGCTGGGCTGACTGGAAAGACGCGATGTTTCAGACAGCATTTCAGCAAAATTATGATGTATCTGTATCGGGAGGAACAGGAGGTACTACCTTTGCTGCCAGCTTAGGATATACGGACAATAACGGTAATACGCTCTCCAGTGGTTTTGAACGATATACCGGTAGAGTGTCGGTTAACCATGTTGTTAATAAGTTTGATTTGGCTGTTAGCGCGATGTTTTCTCAAACAGAAAATAGCCCGGCATTAGAAAACTATTACTACGCGAGCCCTATCTATGGTATTACAACCACTCTTACTCCATCTAATCCCATTTATAATCCTGATGGGACTTTTAATACAAATCTTTCAGGTAATAATAACTATAACCCTTTACTGGAAGATCAGGAAACCGAAAAATATACTAGAATTTCACATTTTTTAGGAAGCGCCGGTGTTGGGTATAAGATAATCGATCAGCTAAAAGTTTCTACCACATTAGGTGTTGAGTACTCAGGTACAAAAGATTTTAAATACTGGAGTCCGGATTCTAGAGATGGAGCTTCGGTTAAAGGAGCCGGAATGTATTGGAGCCCTTCGGTTCTTCAAATTAAAACCGATACGCGGCTTATATTTACAGAAGTATTCGGCAATCATCGTCTTAACTTTACTGCCGGTTTTGAAAGCTATGCAAGAGACTATGAGTTTATGTACATGAGGGGCGAGGGTTACGGGCAAAAAACTAATCACGATATAAGTAATACCGCAAATCCAATACTGACCCGTCAATATACAGAAAACGACAGACAGCTGTCTGTTATCGGATTTTTAAACTACGACTATAAAGATAAGTATTACTTTACAGCGACCTATCGTAGAGATGGATCGTCTCGCCTCAATCCCGATCATAGATGGGCAAATTTTTGGTCGCTATCAGGTTCATGGCGTATTACCCACGAGCCTTTTATGAATAGCCTTAAGTCTTGGCTAACCGATCTTAAGCTGAGAGCATCGTATGGTGTAAACGGAACTTTACCCGGAGGTTGGTATTCATATATGTATATGTATTCTTCAGCAGAAAGGTATTCGGGCAATAGTGCTATCCGTGAGTCAAATCTTGGTTATGACCGCTTATCGTGGGAGAAAGGTTATAATGCAAATATTGGGGTAGATTTAACTTTGTTCGGAAAGATTATGTTGGATCTCAGCTTCTATCAACGGGATACGAAAGATTTGCTTATGGATAAGCCGATATATGCTGCTGTTGGCTTATATAGTAAAATAACAAATGTGGGTCATTTTAGAAATCGTGGCTTCGAGATAGATATTACGTCAAACAATATGCGTAAGAAAGATTTCAGATGGACAACATCCTTAAACTTGTCTTCTAATAAGTCTAAGGTTATCAGAACTGATGAAAACAACGCAGACCTTTTCAGTAGCTATAGAATACATCGTGTAGGTTTACCCTTTAATACGCTATACGTAATAGAGTCGGCGGGTGTTGATCCTGACAATGGAAAAATGCAATACTACTATAATACCGACGGAGTGGATGCTAACGGCGAACCATTAAAAAGACAGCTTACTTACGATGTTCGTCAGGCGGCAAGAACTCCTCTAAAAGACGCAGACCCTAACCTATCGGGAGGTTTAACCAATACATTCAGCTATAAGTTTATCGATCTTTCGTTTATGCTTTCGTTTACTTTAGGTGGATATAGCCTCGACCAAGAAATGTGGGCTGCGCAAGACGATGGTTATCGCGACTACTATAACAAGAGTACCGAGTTACGTCGGCGTTGGCAAAAGCCGGGAGATATAACAGATGTGCCCCGCTACGTAAATGGTTATATGCATGGTGGATATTATACTACATCTCGTGCCATACATAGTACAGACCATTTAAGGTTGAAAAACATATCGGTAGGCGCGAGGATGCCTGAAAAATGGCTAAAAGCAGTGAGGTTAGAATCTGCCCGAGTATTCTTTTCGGGAAGTAATTTGCTGACATGGGCCGCATACGACCAGTACGATCCTGAACTTGGAACTGTTGTAGGAATTGGAATTCCTCCGATGAAAACATTCTCTTTTGGTATTGAGGTAGGTTTCTAATCTTATTAAAACGTAAAAGAAAAGTATTATGAAAAAAATTATCATATCATTCATAGTGGGCGTTGCGCTTACTTTTACTTCCTGTAGCGATTTCTTAGATACAGATCCTCCTACAGGTTTGCCTACAGCATCTGCTATTAAAACGCTAGTTGACGCGGAAGGCGCGATTAACGGGCTATACGATATTCTGCAAAGAAATACGTACTATAATCACTACTTTATGATCTATGGAGATATTCGCGGAGACGATATCCAGTCGGACGGAAGTACGCAGATATCTTACCACATGTACACGTTTAACCATCATTCTGCTAATGCTACCTCAATTACCACTATGTCGGGACGTTTTTGGCATAACCCTATGTACTTAAGCAGAAATGCATCTCGAATAATTGAAGTAATTGATAACGGAGTTATTACCGATGCAACGCAAATGCGGCTGGATAATATTAAGGGACACGCCATTGCCCTACGCGCAATGGCGCATTTCGATCAGGTAAAAGTATTTGGCTATCCGTATAAGAAAAATAACGGTTCCTCATGGGGGGCTATTATTATCGACCACGTGTTGGCTGAAGATGAGCTACCTCTTCGCAGTACGGTAGATCAAACGTTCGATTTTATTACCAGAGAGCTAGAGTTAGCTATACCGCTTATGAGTACAGCAAAAGATCCGCTTAATAGGATGAATAGATATGGCGCTCGCGCATTGCTTGCCCGTGCGTATCTATACTGGGAAAAGAACGACAAAGCTTTTGAGGTTGCAAGCGAGTTGATTGAGGATTTAAAATCTTCGGGGGTATATAGATTATATACGAATGAAGAATATCCTAAGGCATTCAGCTATAACTCGCAAGGAACAAATTACGATCCTGAATCATTATTAGAAGTATTTAATACGCCGGCAGATAATCCGGGGCGGGATGGTACCGGCTATATGGCGACTCCCGGTGGATATGGAGCTATCATGGTAACGTCGGATTTTAAGAACTTCATTTCACAATATCCCGATGATATTCGTAATTCAGTTATCGGGTATTGGAGTAACGGAGCGCCGTATTTATATAAATATCCGGGTCCGCAATATGGTACAGCCGTGTTTGATAACAACTATCCGTTAATTCGGCTATCTGAAGTTTATTTAATAGCAGCGGAAGCCGCTATTAAAGGATCTAATGCGGCGTACCAAACAAGGGGGCTTGAATATTTAAACGACATCGTTAAGCGTGGAGATCCGAATAGCTCTGTTGCTGCTGGAGATTATACGCTGGATAGAGTGCTGGACGAGCGTCGTCTAGAGCTTATAGGCGAAGGTCATCGTTACTTCGATTTATTGCGTAACGGCAAGACATATCAACGTACGGGCGGCTACCATTATGGCGCTGCTAATATGGTTATAAATTGGGATTTTGAAAGATGTGTATTACCTATTCCGCTTGATCAGTTTAAGCCGAATCCTGCATTAAAAGAGCAGCAAAACCCCGGATATCTTACAGAATAGTTGGGGTAATAATTTGTAAATATAGCCATTGCTAAAAAGAGCAATGGCTATATCTATATATATTTCGCCTAATCTTAAATGAGCCTATTAGCCTTTTCCGTTATTAATTTTTGGTATAGCTGATAGCTATCGTTATCGAAGCAAACAAAAATAACTTTTCTTATTTTATCTGTTGTTTCTAGAAAGGATGTGACCGTTTTAAAGGCGATTTGTGCCGCTTGTTCTTTTGGAAAACGATATACGCCTGTACTGATATTAGGAAAAGCGATTGATTCAACTTTATTCTCAACTGCAAGTTCCAGGCTGTTTAAGTAGGCAGAAAGCAGCGGCTGTTCTTCGTTGTTGTTACCTCCATTCCATACCGGACCTACGGTATGAATTACATATTTTGCCGGAAGGTTACCTGCTGTTGTAATAACAGCCTTACCTGTTTTACACCCTCCTTGTTTTTGTCTGATGGCTCTACATTCGTTTAGTATAGCTTCTCCACCAGCCCGATGTATGGCGCCATCCACGCCTCCACCACCAAGTAAAGACGAGTTGGCGGCATTTACAATAGCATCTACTTTAATAGTTGTAATGTCGCCCAGTATAGTTTCAACTACAGAACCGTTAATCGTAAGCATAGCCTAGGTAAAAGTTTAATATGTATGGATACTGTTTCGCGCAGAAGGCAGATAGCTTACTCCAATCCATGTTATCATTAGTAAAACAAATGCTATAGACAAAACCCGTAAAGTAGCTTTTGGGTAATACTTTTGTCTCCGCATATGGATATAGATTAAGTATGCCGAGGCAGTAACGAAAGCCCAAGTTTCTTTAGGATCCCACGACCCATAGTGCCCCCAGGCTTCTTTAGCCCATATACAACCCATCGGCATGCCTAGCATTAAGAAACCAAAGCCGACATATACAAGGTTATCCATAATACGGTAGAGGTTTATATCCGCTATATTTTTGCTAAGCTTATTCAGCTGTATTATTGAGGCTATAGTTGCTGCGCCAAGCATTGCATACGAAAGTATATATACCGTTACGTGCGGAATAAACTAATAGCTCCGTAGCGCAGGCATTAGGTTCTTTGAATGAATTTCGGGTTTGAATATATTGATGCATACAAATACGCAGACAACTAGTCCGCTGAATGGGAGTAGCCATTGATATTTCCAATGTTTATACGTAATATATCCAACTAGCGATAAGAAAAACGAATACCATAGCCTTGTTTCGCCCATAGTGCGCATTGGAGGTCGTTCCTGACCAATCCATAATCCGATGATGAATACCGTAAAAACAACTATACCTGTAAGCATTAAAACATCAATAAGCCGTTTGTTTCTTCGGTATCACTAGCCGTAATAATAACTTCGCTCATATTCGCTAACTTTATTTTGTCCAAAAATAAGCAAAAATACGGCTAGCGCTACATAACACTCTCCTTTTTTCAACTAGAAATCAACAATTTGTAGGCGAATATTTTTACAATTAAACATGTCGGCTAGTGTTACATAACTATATTCTTGTATTAATGGTGGTTAACGGGATTAATGGCTAGAAAAACATAACTAATATTGTAAGATATATTATATAAAGAGGTTATTCATACTAAAATTTATGTCATAGCGGAGATTTCTCCAGCTGAAACTCTTTTCTAACGGCCAACTAACTATTTATTTATAAATAGTATTTAATTTCACATAATGAAATGTTAGATAGTCATATTCGGATTATTACTATATTTATCTTAGATTTGTTTATGTTTTACATTTTGTTTACCAATAACAAACAAAAATTCTCTGTGCCCTGTGCAGTATGGAGAAGACTCATTAAAACTAAAAATAGTCTTGTTTTGCAGACCAGCGGAGTAGGGTTTAAATTGTTAATAAAGCAATTTAACTACTTAAAGAGATTTTAGATCTTTGTTTTCTCGCTCCAATATACAATAATAATCTATTTCGGGTGGTAAAATATTCAGATATAAACTAGGGAAAAGGAGAAGAGGGTTTCTATTCATGCTAATAAAGGGATTCACCCTCTCTCCTGACTCCCATCTATAAAAAGGAGGTGGTGCAAATATAGTTTATTATTAGGATGAATTACTACCTTATAAGGTGGTGCTGTTGAAATGATAGATACAGTAAGAATTAAAGCAATAAAAACAAAAGTTTGTTTGAGTATATTGCGTTAGTTAATAGCAATTTGAGCAGACTTTAAATTATTAAATCATGAAAAAGTTTATACTACCAGCATTATTTACATTTGCCATGGCTACATCTTTACTTGTAACCACTAATAAGAATGAAGGAAACGACATTTCTTTAAAAAACGTTATGATGCCACAGTCATCTGCTTCTGAAGCTAAATGCGATGCATCAAATACGAATCAATGTGTAATATACGGTATTGGCGAAGGAACTGGAGCATTAATTTTCGGTTAAGCAACAGTTAAGAACCAAATAATTTCATGAGGGGGTAACCCCCCATGTTAAATTAAAATAGAATTACCTTCCAATAAACAATAAATGGTTTTATCTTCTCCATACAACTACTAAAAATTAACATGATGATTAATACAATACAAAGATTAATATATTTTGGCTTGGTACTATACTTGCTGCTATTTTTTTCTTCCTGTAAGCACGAGGAAGTGGCACAGTTCGAGGAAAAATTTCAAATCAAAGGTACCTTACTTATCAGTGAAGAATTGCTACAAGACCCCTGGTCTATTGGTTTGGTTGATTCTTTGCTTATTATTAGCAACTCAAAAGGAGAACCGTTGGCAGAAGTATATGATAACTACACAGGTAACTTCATCAATTCATTTCTACAAATCGGCTCAGGCCCTACCGAGGTTCTAGCCTTGAGCGCTGTTCAAGCTGCTCCTGGTGAAGAGTACGTTTTTTTATATGATCTGATTGGAATGAAAATGCTTAAAGTAGAAAAAAATTCTCTAAAAAAGAAAGGAGAGAATATTGTTGTTGAACCATACTACAATCTAAATCAGATCGACAAAGATGAACTTATTTCTAAATACTATTATTTTACCGAAGATTATCTTCTTGGTGTTTTAAATTCGAGTAAAGGACGACTGGGATTAATCAACAAAAAAACTCATGATATCAGTTATTATATACCTATAACGGACACCATAGATTCGAGATTAAATGAAAGGCAGAATGCAAAATTATTTTCATCCGATATAACAATTAGCCCAGACAGAAAGAAGGTTGCTTTATCTACACATATGGCAGACATTATTGATATTTATGAGATGAAAGGTAATAGGCTCGATTCTATATGGCATTATCAAACTTATCTGCCTCATAATTTAAAGATTATTGAATTTGAGAACTATCCACCTGTAGCAGCTTATACTGCCCAATCCAGAAATGGTTATCTTGATATAACCTCCTCAAAAGAAAATGTATACGCCTTGTTTTCTGGAAGGAAGATGGATACAAAAGATTATTACTATGCAAATATAATTAGAGTAGTAGATTGGGGTGGAAAAGAAACATATGAACTACATGTTGACTATCCTTTAAAAAGAATAGTGGTTGATGAAAATGGTGATAAACTCTATGGTATAGCTTTAAATAATGGAGAATTTGCTATTGTAGAATTTAATTTAAAACAAAAAAGTAAATTATGAATAGATGCTGTATTCCACTATTTTTTATATGTGTCATAACACTGTGTTCTTGTGGACAAACTAAAAATAAAAGGTGGAATGAAAAAACAGAAGCAATAGTAGAAAAATGGAGTGGAGAAAAAATGCCCTTGCCTGATTCTATGTATATTATATCATTTGGGACTTTGGATCAGTATGACATAACCCAAAAAGGCAATACTTTAAAAGTCGCAACATTTGTAGATGGGTCATGTAGTGCATGCATGGTAAATCTCGCCTTTTGGAAAGACTTCATGATAAAAATATATAAAGAACGGAAAGATTGTAGGTTCTATTTTTTTATTGACCTACCGGAATATAATACCCAGGAAAATACAAACCCCCTTCTAGAGGTAGGGTTTGAATGCCCATGGATATTAGACCTAGGCCATAGTTACTTTCAAAAAAATGAAATATATGATCCTAGACTACAAACTGTATTGCTAAATAAAAATGATGAGGTAATACTAATCGGGGATCCTACCCTAAATGAGGGTCTCGCGCAATTATATTATGATGTAATATGTAATTATGAAAACTAATATAAGAAAAAAATCCGGCTGCGGTATTTCTTATTGAAAATATGCCTGGCAAATTTGGTTATAAAGGAAAAGACCTAGAGAAAAGAAAAGAGGCGTTGATTTATGCTTCTAAAGATATTCTTAATATTCCAGAAGAGATACAAAAATCTGCAAGTGTGCTTTACTGTTGAAAGTTTGGATAAGGTATATGATATTGATATTATTACTTCTGACTATTTGATAGAGAATATAGATATGGCTTACAATCAATGGCAAAATCTTTCATGGAATAAAAACCTTTCTTTTGGTGATTTCTGCGAATATTTACTTCCATATAGATTAGGAAATGAACCTTTAGAAAATTGGAGAACTGTTTACTATAAAAAGTATGGTCAAATTTTAGACTCTATCTATTCTGGAGCAGATATCATAGAGGCCGCTAACCAACTTAGTTTATATGTAGATAAATCAGAGGACATCGTGCACTATCACCATTCTACCTTTATTGATGTGGAGCCACTTTTTTTCTTAAATAACAAAAGTGGCAATTGTATAGATCTAACAAATGCAACAATATATGCTCTTCGCTCTGTTGGAATACCTGCCGTTAGACATTTTTACATATCTGCTCCTGATGATTACAATATTGGGCATTCATGGACGGCTATTCGAGATACAACAGGAGCACATATTGCATTTAACAACATAGGTCTCTCTATAGAAAGGGGGGCACAAGATATCAAAAAGAAGGGCAAGGTGTATCAACTTTGCTATGAATGTCAAGATAAGGGGGAGTATGATAATAGATATGTTGCATCGTTTTTTATGGATCCATTGCTCAAAGATGTTACTGCCGCTTATTCGGGTAGGAATAAACTTGAGATTAATTTTTTCTCCTCCAAAAATCCGTATATATATTTAGGAGTGCTCCCTCCTCCAAAGACGATACCTATTGCGGTAACTAAAGCAAAGGATGGGAAGGCAGTATTTGCCGATGTTGAACCTGGGCTTGTGTACCAATTGTTACAATATAACAATGGAATGCTAGTGCCTGCCGGGTACCCAGTTAGCATTGATTCGATGGGATCCATTCATACTTTTACACCCAACCTGTCTGATATGCAAAATCTTACCATTTACCGCAAGTGGTTTTTGCCCAAATGGCTTTATACGTCTATTAATTCAATAGTTAACTCTACACTCGAAGGCTCTGCTAACCGTAATTTCTCTGATATTACTTTTTCATACCAATTACAAGACTCTATTTTATATGATATCGAAAAAATATTTTCTATTGGGGGAAAAACCGTTCAATATATCAGATATACTTCATCAGATAGTAGCATAATAGATATAGCAGAAGTCTATGTTTATGCTATTGGAAATTCTATCCCTATAAGAAATATGGAAATATCAGGAGCAAATCCTGTACCTCATCCTAAAAAGAGAATAATATTTGAGAACCTCATTGATGGGGATATCTTAACCTATTATATATCCGCAGATTCTGCCGCAACAATAACATTTGATCTTTTAAAACCAATACCCCTTGATCGTATCGAGTTGTTGCCTCGCACAGATGATAACTTCATACGAATAGGTGATGTATATGAGCTATTCTATCATGGAGGAGAAGAAGGCTGGAAGTCTTTAGGTCAACAGCAAGCAAAAAATCTTTATCTAAAATATACGAATATACCTTCGAACGCTTTACTCTGGCTAAGAAATCATACAAGAGGAGAAGAGGAACAGGTTTTTTATATAAAAAATGGGGTACAAGTTTTCGCAGGTAAAGAAAATATTGTGTATGGAAAATAGTTAAAATGTAGAAACTCTTAGTTCTAATCATATGAAAGCAATAGTCATTTTATTATTATCAATAATTTTTCTTTCTTGTGCATCCACTAGTACGAATAAAAATGCAGATGAAAATAATCCGCTAACCATACTTCCCGAAACAGGAAATGAGGTAAGTGTAATGATGCTGGCTCCAAAAGATTTTCACCAAGAAATCATGTCTAATGGAACTATTAGCGCCACTCAAAAGGCAGACTTATATTTTGAGTCCGTAGAAAGAATAGAGAATATCTACGTGAAAAATGGAGATGTTGTAAATAAGGGACAGCAACTCGCTTCTCTTGATTTATTCAAAATCCGAAATGAGTACGATCAGGCTAAAGACAACCTAGAAAGAGCAAAACTAGAGTTACAAGATGCGCTAATCAGTCAGGGTTATCTGCCGAGTGATTCCCTGCGGGTGCCAGACGAAATCATGAAGATAGCCAAGATTAAAAGTAACTATGATCAATCCACCATACAATATGAGTTGAGTAAGCATAATTTAGACAATGCAGTGCTACGAGCCCCCTTTTCGGGAGTTGTTGCAAACCTATTTTTAAAAGAGCATAACACTGCCAATACCAACGAAACTTTTTGCTCTATTGTAAACAACTCTTCTTTTGAGGTTATTTTTTATATTTTAGAAAGTGAACTGTCTGCTATTCAATTGAATGATAAGGTTCAAATTTCTCCTTTTGCTATACTGGATTATTCTACCAACAGCTACATTTCGGAAATAAACCCTAGTGTTGATAAAAATGGAATGGTATGGGTAAAGGCATCCATCAATGATAAAATTAAGAATTTGTATGATGGGATGAATGTAAAAGTAAAGATACAACAAGTAATCCCTAATCAACTGGTAATTCCTAAAGAAGCATTGGTGCTTAGGTCAAATAAAGAGGTAGTGTTCACGTTGAAGAATGAAAAAGCTCAATGGGTATATGTACAAACCGGACTGCAAAATTCAACGGAATATATTGTAGTAGAGGGGCTAAATGAAGGCGACAGCTTAATTTACGAGGGTAATCTAAATCTTGCACATGAAGCACCGGTAAAGGTAAGAAACATTAAATAATCCTATGGTTAGATTTCTTGTTCGCCATCCTGTCGCTGTTTGTATGGCTTTCGTAGCATTCTTTTTGCTGGGAATTATTACTTATATCAACATACCGGTATCGCTACTTCCCGATATCGCTATACCCGAAATTACTATCCAAATATCTGGGGATAATACATCTGCACGTGAACTGGAAAACACCGTTGTTTTACCCGTTCGCCAGCAACTTTTACAGGTAGGTAAGTTAAGGGATATTCGTAGCGAAACAAGAGACGGTAGCGCTATCATTAAGTTAAACTTTGAATTTGGCGTAGATACAGATCTGGCCTTTATAGAAATCAATGAGAAAGTTGACGAGGCACTGAACTATATTCCCAAAGAAGTTGATAGGCCGCGCGTGGTTAAGGCGAGTGCAACCGATATACCCGTGTTCTATCTTTATCTCACCTTGAAGAATCCCACCGCTTTTGGAGAGTCAGAGGAAGAAGACTTTTTAGAACTATGCCAATTTGCTGAAGCCGTGATTCACAGACGTATTGAGCAACTTCCACAAGTAGCAATGGTTGATATGTCAGGTATTGTCAACAAGCAGGTGCTGATAACGCCCAATGCAAGCTACCTCGAGATAGTTGGAATTACGCTTGGAGAACTGGAAGAAGTTTTGCAAAACAACAATATCGAGCCAGGGAGTATGGTTATCCGTGATGGATATTACGAATACAACGTTAAGTTCTCATCTGTTCTACGGACAATAGAAGACATACAAAACATATATATCAAAAAAAACGATAAAATATTCCAACTAAAGGACTTTGCAGAGGTTGCCCTTGTCTCGGAAAAAGAAAAAGGCTTAGTGCTATATAATGGTAAGCGAGCCATTTCAATGGCCGTTATTAAGCAGGCCGATGAAAACATGAGCAATATGCAGGCAAGCCTAAATAGTACTATCTCAGACTTTGAAGAACTCTATCCTCATATTGATTTTAATATTTCTCAGAATCAAACAGAGCTGTTGGATTATACCATCTCTAACCTACAACAAAACTTAATACTAGCTTTCTTATTTATTTGTATTGTTTCCGCCCTATTTTTAAAAGACGTTCGCTCGCCTTTAATTATTGGTCTTAGCATGTTTGTTTCGCTAATTATAAGCCTGCTTTTCTTCTATCTTTTTAATGTGTCATTGAATGTTATTTCGCTTACAGGGTTAATTCTGGCGCTTGGAATGATGATTGATAACTCTATTATCGTAACAGACAATATAGGGCAATATCAACAACGAGGGTTAAACTTTGAAGATTCTTGCGTTAAAGGAACAAGTGAAGTAATAGCTCCCATGCTAAGTTCATCTTTAACAACCATCGCGGTATTTGTTCCTCTTATATTTTTAAGCGGAATAGCAGGTGCCATATTTTTTGATCAGGCCTTCTCTGTAACCATCGGACTGCTTGTCTCATATTTAACTGGTATAATTTTACTACCTGTTTTATATAAACTAGTATTTTCTTTTAAAAGGAAAAGTTCAAAAAAACGCGATGCAACCGAAAATAATATTCAAAACAAAGAGAAGAAACAAGAGCAAAAAGAATCTTTTTTAGAAAAGTGTTATCATGCTGGAGTTAAGTGGGTTTTTAGCCACAAAATTATCGTATTAGTGGTAATGCTTTCTGTATTTCCACTCTGTGTGCTACTTTTCAATAACATTCCTAAAGAACGAATGCCTGAAATAAGCCAAAACGAATTAATTGTTAACGTTGAATGGAATGAGAACATCCATGTAGAAGAAAATAAAGAACGGGTATTAAGCCTATTCAAGGCTATTGAAAAAAATGTAATTGAGTACTCTGCATTAGTTGCCCAACAACAATATCTTTTAAACAGAGAACGCGAGCTTACTTCTTCTGAAGCAGAAGTTTATTTTAAAACGCCACATGTGAATGGTATAGCAGGATTAAAAGACGATATCGCTATTTTCTTCAACACCCACTATCCACATGCTGTTGTTTCATTCACTCCACCATCTACCATTTTTGAGAAAATATTTGATATCGGAGAAGCGAAGCTGACAGTGGAGTATTATACAAGAAATACATCTCAAGAACAAAATTCTATGAATATCAGAACAATAGAAACTCAGCTGACGCACTTAGCTGGAACAACTCCCTCAGGTATTTCTTTTCAAAAGCAGCTAAATATACAAGTTGATAGAGATAAGTTGTTACTATATAATGTCTCATATGATGAAATCCACAATACTTTAAAAACAGCATTCAGAGAGAATCAAGTAACAGAAATGCGTTCATTCCATCGCTATCTACCTGTTTTAATCGGTAGTGAAGATTTAAGCATTCTCGAAATCTTAGAAAATACGTTGGTTTATACAGAAGAAAATGATAAAGGAGAAAAGAACCGTTTACCGCTAAGTTCTTTTGTAACGGTTACGGCTGCAGAAGACCTTAAAACAATTATAGCCGGACGAAATGGCGAGTACATTCCGTTCAATTTCTTTGATATTGATAATGTTGAATCGGTAGTGAGCGATGTAAGAGATAATGCTGCTAGCAACAGCAGCTGGGAAGTTGATTTTTCAGGCAGTTTTTTTTCCAATAAAAAAATGATACAGGAACTGATGGTTATACTGTTTATCTCTATACTACTCATGTATTTTATATTGGCTGCTCAATTTGAAAGTTTTGTTCAGCCATTGATCGTATTATTGGAAATCCCTATTGACATTACAGCTGCTATCGGGTTGCTAATGATTATGGGACATAGCCTAAACCTAATGTCGGCAATAGGTATTATCGTAACATGCGGTATTATAATTAATGATAGTATTTTAAAAATAGATGTTATAAATCAACTTAGAGAAGAGGGAGTGGAGCTGATGGACGCGATACATGAAGGAGGTCGCCGTCGCTTAAAAGCTATTATCATGACAAGCCTTACCACCATAGTATGTATGGCTCCTTTACTCTTTAGCTCCGACATGGGATCTGAGTTGGAGAAGCCTTTGGCTATTGCAACAATCGGAGGAATGGTAATCGGAACGATAATAAGCCTGTTTGTTGTTCCGCTAGCATATTGGTGTATATATAGAAAAAAGGCCAACATTTAAATTTATTATATAAGTATTCCGTCTTATGAAGCATACTCTACTTATTATATTGCTTATGGCTTTTGCTGCCCATTCAAAATCTCAGGTAGTGATGGAGTTGAATTTAAAGCAAGCGATAGAAATAGCAGCGGATAGTTCGCTACAGGCTTTTATTGCAAAAAACTTATATCTGGCAAGCCATTGGGAGTTTCGCTCGTATAAAGCATCCCGGTTACCGTCGTTAAATTTAGATATGACCCCCTTGCAATACTATCGGGATATCACGCGGCGTTATGACTCAGATAATAATATTGATATTTATAGAGAACAGCAGTCTTTATACTCTTCGGGTGGATTATCTATTCAGCAAAACGTAGATATTACGGGAGGAACATTTTTTGTCGATTCAGATTTGACGTTCATGAGAAACTTTGGAGACAATACTTATACACAATACACAAGTGTTCCGATTCGGGTAGGGTACTCGCAAAGCCTATTTGGATTTAACAGTTTTAAGTGGGAAAGAAAGATAGAGCCGCTCAAGTATGAGAAAGCAAAAAAAACATACCTGTATGAGCGCGAAAGCATATCGGAAGAAGCAACAGAGTACTTTTTCGATTTGGCGACGGCGCAAGCCGAATATGATATGGCAAAAGAAAATATTGTTTCAACCGATAGCCTTTATAGGATAGGAGAAGAACGATTCAAAATCATGTCTATTCCTCAATCTGACTTAATGACGCTAAGGCTGGACGCCCTTAATGCACGAAATAGCCTTAAAACGGCCGAAATTGACCTAAAGAGGGCCATGTTCGCACTAGCCTCTTTTCTTAATTTAGAAGAGAATGTTCAAATACGGTTGAAGCTACCAGAAGTACCTGCGATTATAGACATACCCGTTAACGAGGCCCTACTCCAGGCAAAAGAGAATAACCCCGACTATTTAGAGTATAAACAAAGCGAATTGGAAGCGGAAAGAGATATAGATGAAGCAAAAAAATCAGTTTTTAATGTATCCTTATACGCCAGCATAGGGTTTAACCAAGTGGCGGATAACTTTAGAAAAGCATACAAAGACCCTTCCCGGCAAGATATTATAACTATTGGGCTTTCTGTTCCTATCATTGATTGGGGTGTTAGAAAGGGGAAAGTCAATATGGCACAGAATAACCTTAATGTGGCAAGGATATCCGGTCAGCAAAAAGCAAGAGTACTTAATAACGATATTATAATGACACTAAACGATTTTGGCATCCAAAAAGACCTTATTCAAAGCGTTGATGAGGCTATGGATATTGCTATTATTGCATACAACAGCACAAAAGAGAGATTTAAAATTGGCAAAGCGGATTTAAGCGCTCTTACCCTTTCCTTAAACAGGCATAAAGAGGCGCAGCAAAACTATATCTCTGCACTAAAAAACTATTGGTTGAGTTACTATAAAATACGTAAGTTAACCTTGTTTGATTTTGAAAAGCGAGAGAAACTTGGTGTTGAATTTGATGGTAAATATGGGCTATAAGCGAACTTCTTCTTTTTCTATCATAATTGTATTTGTTTGCCTTGCAATTGTCGGGTTGGCGTTAATTCCACGGTTATCGGTAAAACTTAATCCCTCTCAGCAAACTCCGCAGGTAAACGTTAGGTTTTCTATGCCTGGAAACTCTCCCCGCGTAATAGAAATGCAGGTTACATCAAAGTTAGAGGCGATGCTTAGCCGTTTAAAAGGGATAGAGAAAATAAACTCTACCTCCGGAAATGGATGGGGCTATATTAGCATTCATTTAAATAAGCATACAAATATTGATGCTGCTAGATTTGAAATATCAACAATTATCAGGCAAACATGGTCATCGCTACCCAAAGACGTTCACTATCCAACAATATCTATTAGCAGATCTGATGATAATGCAAATCGCCCATTTCTAACATACACGATAAATGCCTCTGCTAATGCGATTGATATTCAACGATTCGCAAATAGTAATATTAGTCCAAAGCTGTCGCAAATAGAAGGGGTGTACAAGGTTAACGTATATGGGGCCCAACCGATGGAATGGCTGCTAGAATACAACTATGAACAGCTAAGACTGCTAGATATTACAGCCCAAGATATACAATCGGCTATTCAAGACTTTTTGCGCAAAGAATATTTGGGAGTTGCAACTATATATTCCGACTCAGGTAAGAAACAATGGTTAAGAGTTGTTCTTAATTCTAGAGGGAGCGAAAACAATCAACTTGATGTATCAAAAATTCAAGTTAGAAACATCAATGGTAAACTTATATTATTAGACCAATTGGTCAATGTATTCCATCTAGAGTCTAGCCCAGATAGTTATTATCGGATCAATGGGTTGAACTCAATATATCTTTCCATTACCGCTGAAGACTACGCAAACCAGTTAGAGTTAAGTAAAAAAATAAAAGAGGAGATTGCCTTTTTAAAAAAATCTTTTCCTATTGGATATGAACTATACATGAACTATGATGCAACTGAATATATAAAAGATGAGTTGAATAAGATTTACTACAGAACAGGCCTAACGCTATTTATTCTTTTATTTTTCGTTGCTCTAATCTATCGTAATGTCAAGTATTTATTGCTCCTCTTTATTTCATTATTTGTGAATATTGCAGTTGCCGCTATCTTTTACTATCTGTTTAAGTTGGAAATGCAGCTATATTCATTGGCTGGCATCACAATTTCGCTAACACTTATAATTGATAATACGATTATAATGTCTGATCGATTAATCAGACAAAAGAACAAAAGAGCATACATGGCGATCTTGGCGGCAACGGTTACAACGATTGGAGCGCTTGGAATTATCTTTTTTTTAGAAGAAAAGTTGCGCCTAAACCTGCTTGATTTTGCTTGTGTTGTTATTATTAACCTTGCGGTATCATTATTAATAGCCTTATTTTTACTCCCAGCTTTGGTTGATAAATTGGGAATACAGAGTAGAAAAAGGAAAAGAACAAAGATTCTAGTAAAAACAACGTTTTTTCGGTTTTTGAAAGGAAAGCGCAAATATGTTCGATTCAATCAATTTTATGCTTTTTTCTGTCACTTTATCTGGCGCTGGCGCGTTGTTGTTATAACCTTTCTTATATTAGGCTTTGGCTTGCCAATCTTTCTGTTACCAGAGAAAATCAAAGAAGAAAATCGATCAAGCAAACTATATAATAATACTCTTGGATCTGATTATTATAAAAATAACCTTAAGCCATATATTGATATCATATTTGGAGGAAGTTTGCGATTATTTGTTCAAAAGGTATATCAAGGATCATATCTTACTGATAGAGGAGAAACTTCTTTATATGTAGCAGCCTCTTTGCCCAATGGTTCTACTATGGAGCAGATGAACCATTTGATACAGCAAATGGAGCAGTTTATAAGCCAATTTAAAGGTGTAAAACGATTCCAAACACAGATTAATAGTGCTCAACAAGCAAGTATTGATATACAATTTACAAAAGAAGCCGAACGTAGTAACTTTCCATATCAATTAAGGTCAAATCTTATTTCTCAATCTTTCCAGTTGGGAGGTGGTAGTTGGAGCGTGATGGGTTTTGGCGATGGGTTTTCCAATGACTCTCGCGAATCTGCTGGGTCACATCGAGTACAAATGTTTGGATTTAACTATGATGAGTTAATGGTTTGGGCTGAATTTTTTAAAAAAGAATTACTCACTCATCGTCGTATCAGAGATGTTTCTATTAGTTCGGAGTTCAGTTTTTTCAAAAACGATTACCAAGAATTTGTTTTTAATATGGATAAAGAACGGTTAGCCGTTGTAGGTATCTCTCCTATACAACTATTTTCTTCTTTAAATTCCTTATTAGGAAAGGGGGTATATGTAACAAAAATATATGGGATATATGGAAACGAAGCAATTAATTTACAGTCACAACAGTCACAAGAATACGATTTATGGAATACTCGCAATCAGCAAATTGGTCATACAAAAGCAACTACATATAAACTATCCGAATTAGTAAATGTTCAAAAAAGTCAAAGCCTGCAAAAAATAGTTAAAATAAACCAACAATATCAAGTATGTATTCAATATGAGTATATTGGCAACTCCGAGCAAGGTGAAAAAGTTCTGGATGAAAAAATAGAAGCACTAAAAACAAAACTTCCTTTGGGTTACTCAATAAAAAGATCTGGTCAACGATGGTTTTTGGGAAAAGAAGAAAAAAATCAATACGGTTTACTGTTTCTTATCTTTGTTGTTATTTATTTTTCTTGCGGTATTCTATTTAATTCTTTAGTGCAACCTTTGTCTATAGTTTTTGTAATACCGATTTCTTTTATTGGTATATTTCTTTCTTTCTACATTTTTGATCTGAATTTTGATCAAGGAGGATTTGCATCTTTTGTGCTCCTTTGTGGTATATCTGTTAATACTAACATTTATATTTTGAATCAGTATAATAATATACGTGTTGCAAAGCCCCATATTAGCAAATTAAGAGCATACATTAAGGCATGGAATATCAAGATTACTCCTATATTCTTAACTGTGGTATCTACAATCTTAGGATTTATTCCTTTTATGATCGGCGAAAGAGAGGCTTTTTGGTTTCCGTTGGCAGCGGGGACTATTGGAGGATTGATTGTATCCTTGATAGGATCTTTTCTCTTTTTGCCCCTATTTATGGGTGTCGGGAAAAATATTAAAGTTTGATAGTTTCACATCCTTATACCAAAAACAGTGCTGGTGCGTTAAAAATAATCGCTAAATAAATTTAGTTATTCTTTGATATCTATATGTAATTCAATTAATTACAAACGAAATCAAAAAATTAACGCACCACTAGTGTACCGAAAACTAAAATCATTGTAATGTCTTAGGAGTATTCATCAAAGTTGAAGATTTTTTTGCTGATGGATTTGGTTTAAATTAGCATTATTAAGTATATGTGTGTGCTCTCATAATAAACCATCAATTGCTTATTCCAGTCTTTTTCTGTTTCCGGTAGATGAATTTTTATATTACTATACTTTTGAGAGACTGTCTTAAATGTAGTTTTAAGAAATAAAAGATAACTATCAAGATCGTTATTCAATTTGAAAACCTTCCCGTTAATGGAGTACCCATGTTCCTCCATCTTTGAACCTATCTTGGTAAATGAAAGGGGGAAATCGTCAAATAGCTTATTATAAATATTTACAGCGTGTTGAATACCGGCAATATCTCTATCAACTGCAAGAATAATTTTTAAAGCCGGATTGTTGGTCATATGTTGTTTGATGCGGCTTATCACGCCTTGCCTAACGCTCCCGTCGAAGCTGGCTAAGGAGATATTACTATTCGAAATATCCTTTTTATAATGAATTTGCTCATAAGAGAGAGCATCAATAGGTGCTTCAGCAAGTACAATAATTGTATTTTGTTCAGAAAGATTTGCAGGTGTGTACCAGTATGAAGATGAAATATCCGCATGGGGAGAAATGCGCTTATCAAATTGGGGATTACTTGTCCGTAATCCGAGGCCTCTTATTTGGTTTTTTTCATCGAAATAAGGGAATATTGTGTAATCTTCCCCCTTGTAGGGTTATTGAAAATTCTATTTTTGAATTGGTCTAAAAAAGAGGTTTCTAACCATCTCCCATTTAGGTAGTCGAACTTATAAATCGGTTTTAGCTTGTAGTTTTCGACATTAAACTGGCTTTCCTTACCTCCGGCTCCTTCGTTACTTGTCGCTACAATAGTTGGTGCATTTGACATATAGTTCCGCAAGATGTTAGATACCTGCTCCCAATCATCCTTACCGCTAGAGAAAAACTTATGAAGCCTATTCTTGATAAAGACAACAATGTTGTCAACACTCTGTATGCCGGCGATAAAGAAACGTTCTCCCTTTGGCGTTTTGACCACAATAATGCGCTCTCCATCGGCATTATCCACCATTACAGTATGTTTCTTTGTTGTTCGAGATCTGTCTATAGAATAATTATGTGCAAGACAAAAATCAATAATACTAAGCTCCTCAGATGCCCGTCTGAAGTCCACCGGCTCTTTCTTGCTCATCATCGTTATAGTTATTTAAAAAATCCATTCTCTTTGAAGAAAGAAGCCTAATATCCTCCTTTACCGTATTCACATGTTGAAGTAACATAAAATCATTGAACTTCGAAGTATCTTTTTTATCCAAAAAAATCTCAAGGGTAGAAGAATAGTCTACTATATCTGCTACACTAACTTTGGTTAGGGGGGTATTAAACATCGTCTCAATAGAGCGGAGTATGATTCCGCTCATCCTCCGGCTACCGTCATCCTGGGGGTGAATCAGCAAAAATTCAGCATAAGCAGTAAATGCTAATTGCTGTATTCTATCCCGGGTTATATTTTGGTTCAAACCTAGTTAAGTTTGTTTTTTCTTAGTTCTTTGAGTAAAATTAGATAAATATTTTGGTTTCGATAGTTGTACCTAAGCTCACACTCTTTTATGTGTAAATAGAACGTGTGTTTATGTACTCCGCGGAGCTTTGAAAGTCTGACTTCGCATAGTCCCCGGAAGTTCTCGATTCCATTAATATGGTTGTGCCCGGCGGCAAATTCGCCTCTCGCCACGCTTGACGCGATAATGCTTTTTATACCCGTAATTAACAAGGCCGTCATAGGTCTTAAAACCCTCGGAATAAATAACGGCTTCTGTAGCTGTCTTGCCCTTAGTAATGGGCGACGGCTCACTTATAGAGCGGCTTTTAACGATCCGGGCGTAAGCTTTATCCCCTCGTTTGAGCATTCCGAAAACAGGGATTTTGCCCTTGGTCCCTCTTCCTCGGATCCCGGCGTACGCGTCGCGCCCCGGAATAGCTCTCGTCGAGTTCGACATCGCCGTTTGCGAACGGGCTTTCCGACTCACAAAGCAAGGCGATCCGCTCTCGAAACTTATTGTAAATATTGTTTACCGTGTCTTGATTTAAGCCTGTAAATTCAGCCGTCTTTTTAGCCTCCGTGTCCAGACAAAAAAGTCGTAAAGCCGTCCTGAATTTCTCGTCAGAAATCTTGCCGCGAAAAAAATACTTGTTACTCATTAAGTCAAAGATAGTTAAATAGTTTTTATTACTACTTAACTAGGTTTGAACCAAAATTAAAAATGGTATATTGAACTATAAAATATTTACCAGTCAAATATTACAGATAGCGTAGCCATTGTGGCAAGGAAGGCAACAATAGCGCACGATAGAATAAGACCAATCAATACAATAAGCTTTACATTCTTAGTTAACGGTTTATTTTCTGTATGTTTTCTTCTAACATACAGACCATACACGCCGCTTCCCCATAAGAATAAGCCCACGCTAAAAGGAATAATAGCATAAAACCCCACATGTCTTTCAAAGAATAGGGCGATACCGGAAATAAAAGGAGTTATTCCGATTACAATATTTACAATTGCAAATCCTATACATATTTTTGGTTCTCTTTCCGCTCGCAAACGCTTTAGCTCTTCTCTGTATGCAATAACTCTTTCGTCTTCTGCCGGAATTTTTTCTTTATCCTGTAATAGCGAGAATGCCAGTACGATAAGCGATATCGGCACAGCTATCGTTGCGGCTGACGGAAGGATGTCGCTTCCGCTGAGCGCTATATCCATGCCGCTTAACATAATCGGAAAGATTACGGTACGGTAGATAATATATAATATCCAGAAACAGCCAACGGCTAAGAGAGATAATCCGGCAATTTGGGAATCAATAAGAACTTTTCCATTCTTTCTTAGCATTGATAAGCCAAGGATTAGTAGAGCAAGAGGTATGATAATGAATAGTATTTCGAGTAGTGATGAAATATCGAATACTAAGGTGCCACGAAAAATGGTGTCTGCTATAGCTATTATGATTCGTAATACTAGGCTAACGAGAGCGGCTATAATCAGGATATACGCAGCGGCTTGTTTCTTGCAATTCTTTGATAGCAACGAAATTCCCGTAATGAGTAGTGCTACTGGGATAAGATGGTTTAAATTCTGAAGGATAATACCTGTTGTGGTTCTAAAATGAAAAGAGCCGTTTACCCACATTATGATTATATTGGAGATAATTACCGCAAGCCATATGGAGGATGCAATTATCAGCGAAAGTGCAGCACTTTTTGTCCTGTCTTTCTGATGGTATTCCTTGATTTCTTTAGGATTAACACCAAACTGGTTTATCCCCGGAGTACTGTCTGATACTAAAAGAACGAGTAGCCATATCCAACCAACTAGCGGTACAAAAGCAATAAAATACCACCATGCGCTATGGGTCGTATCGTGCAATCGCCTTACAAAAACGGCTAAATTTGGTATCATAACGCTAAATGCATATAAAATGCTTAACGATCCGTATGGAACGTATTCTACCGTAGAAATGATAAGAAAATCAAGAAGGGATACGACAACAAGAGCAATAAAGTTGAACAGTATGAACATCCAATACTCTTTTCTTCTGGCACGTCCGGTAAAATCGGCGTACAGCTTGAAAACTTTTAGATACCAGCTCATAGTGAATTTGTTTATGGGGTTAGGTTCTATCTAGTTCATTAAGAATATCTGTGGCAAAAGAAGATAAGCATTTGTAGTGCTCTAAAAATATACTACAATAGTAGGAAAAGGGGTAATACCGGTCAGGGGTAAAAAATAGGGATTTTTGTCCCTGAATTTTTACCATGAAAGAAATTACTTTGGTGAAAAGGACTAATCGTCGAGGGTAATGATGCCTTTTTTTAAGGCAAGAATAACGATTTGAATAATGGTTTTTACGTTTAATTTCTCTTTTATACGCTCTTTATGAGATTCTACAGTATTTACCTCTATGTCTAGAATTGATGCTATTTCTTTTGTAGAGTACCCTTTAGCCAGATACTTAATAACTTCAACTTCGCGGTTTGTGAGGTCGAAAATTTTATTTTTTGTGAGGTTATCTTCAGAGCCAAACGTTTCTAGTAAAACGGCAAGAGGAATAGTGTCGCCAAAATAAACACCTTTTCCTTCTTTAGTTGCATTGATAGCATGTATCAACTCTTCGGGATCCATATCTTTGGCGAGGTAGGCGGATGCGCCGGCTCTTAACGCATTTACAAGATAGCTGACTTCTTTATGATGAGATAGGAAAATAATTTTTGTTTCAGAATGGGTATTTTTAATAGCTAAAGCCAGCTCAATACCATCCATATCTTTTTCGAGGCTGATATCAAGAATCGCAATATCAGGAATCTCGTTTTTCAGAAGGTCTAAAGCCTCTTTAGTGCTGTTTGTTTCTCCTACTATTTTGAAATTACTATGCGGTCTGAGAATTAACTTTAACCCCTCAAGGTGTATTTGAGAGTCGTCAACAATAAATATTTTAGTTACCTCTGTCATCTTCCGAAAATTTCCACAAGGTAAATATAAATATCGTACCTTTATTAACCTCGCTTTCTACCCAAATTTTTCCTCCATGCAGCTGTACAAATTCATGGGTGATGATTAACCCTAGCCCTGTGCCTTGTTCGTTATCCGTACCTTTTGTTTGTATTTTTGAATCTAAAGAGAATATTCGTTTTATATTTTCCGGGCTTATACCGATTCCTTGGTCTGCGACCGATACTTCAATTACATCGTTATTATCTTTTGCCGATATCGTAATTGTTGAGCCGGGAAAAGAGTAGCGTATGGCGTTGCTGATTAAGTTACGGAAAATGGTTGAAAGCAAATTGCCGTCTGCTAATACATAAATACTCTTCGTTACATTGCTTGCCAAGTTAACCTTTTTCTTCTGGGCTTCTATTTGCATAAACTCGATGTTGGAATCAACAATTGCCGATAGCTCTGCTTTTTTGAGATGAGGCTTTAAAAGGTTCATTTGAGAAACAACCCATGTAAGAAGATTCTCAAGCAACATTCCGGTTTTGTTAGTCGTTTTATGAATAATGCTGATGATGCTATACTTTTCATCCTCGCTCAGACTATCATACTGTTCGTATAGCGACCGTGTTGTAAGGTTTAGTGCTTTCAGCGGGTTACGTAAGTCGTGAGAGATAATGCTGAAAAACTTATTTTTTGAATCGTTCATTGAGCGAAGCTCTTTTTCTGATGCAAGCAGCTTCTGGTTGGTATTTCTTAGCTCAGAAGTACGTTCTTCTACTATGCTTTCGAGCCTTATATTCTCTAGCTTCAGCTGACGTTCTCTTATTCGAATAATACTATAAATTACCCCAACAATAATTACCGCAAATAGGGCGAAGAACCACCATCGATAGTACCAAGGGGCAGCAATATTTACGGTCAGGCTTCTTGTTGCGCCTACCCATTCGCCGAAACAGTTTGACGCTTCAACAGTAAATGTATAGCTGCCAAAAGGGATGCTGTTATACTTTGCTGTTAAAATAGGCGCGCTGGTATAGCTCCAGCTATCATCAACACCATCCAGCTTATACCTATAGCTTATAAGGTTTGCATATTCGTAGTCGGTAGAGCAGAAGGTGATAGAAAAATCATTGTCTAAGTAGCTTAAGCAGATCGTTTCTAGCCCGTTTAAATCAAAGTAATGAGTTGAATCTCTAACAATAAGATTTGAAAATACGATAGGCTTAGGATTGAAGCTATTATTAATCAACTTTTCAGGGTTGAATATATTAAATCCTGAGTCGCCGCCAAATGCGAGGTAACCGTTATTCAGCTTACATCCGGCAGAGTTGAATTCGTTGCTTTGCATACCAGGAAAATTAGCATATTTACGAATGATTTTTCCGAGAGAATCGAGACAAAATAGCCCGTCGTTGGTGCTTACCCACAAGTATCCGAAGCGGTCTTCTTGCATATTAAGAGTTTGGTATTCGCTAAGCTGTTCTATACGTTCAACGCTGTCTTTGTTTGGGTTATATCTGTTTATACCTTTACGAGTACCAACCCAGATATTGAACCGACTATCCTCATAAATGAAAGCGATATAGTTGTCAGAAATACTATTATCATTCCAAGTTTCATGCCTATAATGCTTAAACCTGTCCGTATCCAGATTAAGAACGCTGATGCCTTCTTCGGTACTGCCTATCCATATATTGCCATGCCTATCTTGCATAAGACAGCTTAGTAGTCTTGATACTACTGTTTTGTCGTCTGGCTTGCTTAAATCTATAAATGTTCCGGTATTATGCTTTAGCGTACATATCCCTCTGCCGGTAGAAACCCATATGTTTTTCTCACCATCTTCGCATATATCAATTATATTGTTATCCAAAAGAGAAAACTGATCAGAGGAATCGATTGTAAAAGTTGTAACTTCGTTTGTTATGGGGTTTAGCTTTGCTAGTCCTTGGTCGGTAGCAAGCCATATGCTACTATCGCTGGCTATATATATGCGTGATATGCTGCTGCCAATAATTCCGTTAGCATCCATGTAGCTAAAGGGATATTCTTTTACAATCTTTTTGCCGTCGAACTTTGTTAATCCGTTTGAGTTAGCAACATATACAAAGCCACGATGATCGCCTACTATCGATCGAACATTGATGAAGCCTAAATCGCTAAAGCCGAGCTGCCTTTTTTCAGTATCAAAGATGTACATACCTTTTTTACTACCTATCCATAATATCCCTGAGCGGTCTTCATATAGAGACGTAATTGTTTCATCTAAGGTCGCCATAGAGTGCACCTTGTTTACTTTCACATCAATTTTTTCAAGCAAGTTGCCTCTACCTACCCAAATGTTCTGTTTTTGAATACCTTTTGTAAAAACGGTGTTAGGTATAGCTTTATCGTATTCTTTTATAATTTCAAAGTTATCTGTAGCAAAGGTATGCTTTACCAATCCGTGGAATGTGGTGATCCACATAATATCATCGTGAATTATAGAGCCTGTTCTGCTAAAGTTGATAGGAAAACTCTTGGCATATACAACATCGCTATACTTTGCATATCTTTTGAAAATATCACTGTTGGTATAGCTGTCAAATACAGGTTGGCTGTACTTATTAAACGATTTTGTTTTTAAGCTATAGTAGCCATAAAACGCGCCGGTTTCTATAAACATTCGTTGCCTAATAGAATCATAAGATAAGTAAGGGAAGTGATATTTCCTTGGTGTATGCGTGGGTGTATAGTGTTTTTGAGTAAACTCTCCTTTTTCTCGATCAAATAAATTTAAACCCGTAGCTTCCCATGTAGCGCACCATAAATTCCCCCGATTATCTTCTAAAAAATCGTTATACCAATTACCTCCATAAGGATTACCCTCAAGAATGTATGGCATATACCGTGTATGGGGAACTCCCCATAGGGCGTGGCGATTAAACTCTTTTCGTATTTTATCGTATGTATTAAAACCCAGATGTGTCCATAAGCCGACATATATCTTGCCTTCTTTATCTTGGTATAGGGCTGAAACTTTATTTTCATTACGTTTAGAAAAAACCAAAGGCGCTTGTTGGAAGTGTTGGTAATCTCGAAAAATATCATCTTCCTTTAAGCTGGCATTTTGTGAAGTAATTGCTTCGTGCCTAAAGTATTGCCTTAACGTGGGGTTTTCTCGGTCGAATGTCCGTTTGTCTATATTTTTGGTTAGTAGATTATAAGTGAGGTTACCGAATTTTTCATTTTCTACAGAAAATGTATCAACTCCGCTTTCAGGAGTACCAACCCATATTAACCCGTCTGCATCTTGCATTAAAGCAGTGACGGCGTTTGAAGTCATACTGTTTTGTATCCTGCTTAGCTGTCGGTAATGCCTGAAAATATTGAGGTCCTCAGAATACATGCTAATACCTTTATCTGTACCTATCCAAATACAATTATTTCGATCTTTATAAAGGCAAAGAACTTCATCAGAAGCAATGGATTGTGGATTTAGAGAATTATGGTTAAGCTGTATAATCTCATTACGCTCTAGGTTAGCCAATGCGATTCCTCCTTTTCCTCCAAACCATAGTATTCCGTTTTTATCACATGTTGCCGATGTTACGCCAACATCAATATTTGCACAAATCTCGGCGCTGTCTGTTTGAGGGGAATAACGCTCAAAAAATTTATTATAAGAGCCAAAAAAGAGCTCTCCATCTTGCCTCTCAACGGAGCAAGAAGCCCAGCTATATACGTCTTGGACAATATTTATATTTTTTGCTGGAATTTTTATTAACGACCTGCAACGTCCGGCTATCCATAAGTTACCTTTCGAATCTTCGAAGATATGGTGGTAATAGTAGTCTCCCTCAAACTGTACAGAAAAATGGTGTGTGTGTTCCCATACCTTACTTTTTATGTTGAGCTTGCTTAGGAATCCTTGGCTTGTTTCAACCCATAAGTTCCCTTCTTTATCAGCATGTAAAGCCTTAATATAGTTATTTCTAAGGCTATTTTTATTGTTGGGGTCATAATAATAGCCGGTAAATCGGTTCAGCTCACGATCGTACAAGTTAAGACCGTTACGGGTTCCAACCCATAAGTTGCCGTAAATATCCTCGGCTAGTGAAGTAACAAAATTATCGGATAAGCTCTGCTCATTTTCTTTTTGTTTCTGGTAAATGGTAAACGAATGTCCGTCATATCGGGTTAGTCCGTTTCCTGTGGCAAACCACATGATACCATATTTATCCTGAATAATATTCAGAACGAGATTTGAGCTTAAACCATTGCTAATATCGATATTTTTAAAAGCGGTATAGTAGTCCTGTTTACTGCTGAATTTCTCTTTTGAGTGGCTTACAGTAACGGCGAGTAGCAACAAAAAGGTTAGTATGTTTTTTGATACTAAACGGTGTCTCATATTCGGAGGTCGGGTTTAATGGTTAACAAACATATTGAAATAGATTTACTTTTCGTTAATCTGTTAACAGGCATGTTTATCTATATATTTTCAAACAAATTACTACATTTGTAAAGTACATTGCGAGAATAGCTCAGTCGGTAGAGCATCAGCTTCCCAAGCTGAGGGTCGCGAGTTCGAACCTCGTTTCTCGCTCAATCATAGTTGAATAGGGCTGTAAATGCGATGTATTTACAGCCCTAAATTTATATAATTTATGAATTAGTTATAGCTGTAAAATGAAGTTATTTAGGAAATATATAGCGTTAGGAGATAGTATTACCTGGGGCTTTACTCCGCGTAATAATCAGGGTACAGGCATGCCGCTGGAATCTTATGCAAAGTTAACAGCTGACGAGATAGCCGATGAGTTTATTAATGTTGGTATAAATGGAAGTACATTAGCCGCTTTATCTATTGGCACAGTAGAGCGAAGTCCGATGGTGTACTGCGTGGACGGGCTGGACGATGATGCAGATTTGATAACGGTAATGGGAGGAACCAACGATTACAGGCAAAATATTCCGCTTGATACATTTGCCGATACTACGGAAATTACCTACTATGGGGCATTGAAAATTTTATGTGAAAAATTGATTCTGAAATATCATACGGCAAGAGTGGCTTCCAATCTCGTGCCGGCAACAGTTGTTCTATTTACACCTCTTAAGTTTTTAACTAGTACACACTGGGTATATGATCTACGCTCCAGGCATGGGCTAACGCCGTAAAAGAAGTGGGAGCGTATTATAGTCTCCCGGTTCTAGACTTGCATAACGAAAGTATGGTAAATCCTCATGTTGGTAGAACGCTGCAAGGAGCAGACCCTACCTCTCCGGATGTCTATAATCCTTTAATTCCCGATGGCGTACATCCTTCTGCCATGTGCCATAAAATGATTGCGGGAATTACTGTGGGATACTTGAAGACAAAAAGCCACTAATTTTCGCTTAATACTCAGTAATAATTATGCTAAGCAAAAAGACATATGCCAATGGTCAGAAAGTTTATATGCTGCAAGGCGATATGTTGACCTACTTTTTAAAACCGGAGGAATAAAGGCAAAGGGATTATATATCAATGAAAAGATGGAAGGAGAATGGATATTTTATAGAAAAACCGGACAGCTATGGCAAATTAGTAATTTTAAGGATGGTAAGAAGCATGATTTGAGGAGTCGGTATGATAAACGCGATCAGGTAGAATACCAGGAAACATTTTTTGAGGATAAAATAGTAAGAATAAAGAAGTAGAAAATCTTTAGCTCCATGTAAAATGAAGAGGGGAAAGCCTACGCTTTCCCCTCTTCTCCCTTATTAAAACATGAATACATGAAAGTGAAATACTCTTTATTTTTTGCAATCGTTGGTAGAGTATGCAGCCAACATCCAAACAAGCTTTTCTTGCTTAGTAAGGTAATCGCTCATTAAAGAAACAGTTGCCTCATCTGCTGTTTCCGATGCCAATGCAAGAAGTTTTCTTTCTTCGGCAATGATAACCTTATATGTATCGAGAATATTCTTTACTGCTTCTTCTCCGCGAGAGATATTTGCAACCTCTGTTACTTTTGCGGCTTTTAGATAATCGCTAAACTTATTAACAGGAACACCTCCTAGCATAAGTATGCGTTCTGCAATTTCATCAACTTTTTCAGCTGTATCGTCATACATTTCCTCAAATTTGCTGTGTAGCGTAAAGAAGCTATGTCCTTTAATATTCCAATGGAATCCGCGAAGATTCGTGTAAAATACTTGAAAATCCGCCAAAAGTTGTTGTAAGGATTCTACAATTTTACCAGTCGATTTTTCGTCTAAACTTAAATAGTCTAATGTTTTCATGGTTATATGTTTTTATTATTATTTGTCAGAATATGTTTCTTTCTTATTTCTGATACAAAAATACAATGTTAAGATATGCCAGTCAAACTGATAAAATCTATTTTGGTATAAATATCCTTTATGATACTAGTAGGATGATTTAATTTACGGCTAGCTATTATTTATTCTGTAGTCTAAATTCTGTTTATATTTCTGTTATATTTGCATAGGAACACGAATAATATAATGATGCTTGGTTTCAGCTATAGTGGTTGCGATGTTGTAACGAAGAATAGATAATATTTATAACGATAATGAAATGAAAAAGATAGCAGTAATTCTTTCGGGATGTGGCGTGTACGACGGTTCCGAAATACACGAGGCAACAATGGCTTTATTGGCTGTAAAACGTAACGGAGCAGAGTATGAGATTTATGCTCCGGATAAAACACAATACGATGTTGTAGATCACTATCATGGACAACAAAGCGATGAGTACCGCAATGTGTTGGTTGAGGCTGCGCGTATTGCTCGTGGCAATATCAAACCATTACGAGAGTTAGATATTAACGCCGTTGATGCTATTTTATTCCCCGGAGGGTTTGGCGTAGCAAAGAATCTAAGCAGCTATGCGTTTAAAGGTGCGGACTATGATGTATTGCCAGAAGTAGGCGAGCTGATTGGATCGATGTATGCGCAAGGTAAGCCGATAGGTGCCATGTGCATCGCCCCTATACTTTTAGCAAAATCATTAGGAAAAGTTTCTGTTACCATTGGTAGCTCTGACGATGACGCGGCAAAAGCAATAGGAGGAGTAGGAGCTACTCATGTAGCAACTACTAGCGGAAATATTTGTATCGATAAGGCTAATAAGGTGGTTACTGCACCCTGCTATATGCTCAATGCTAACATTACCAATATCTTTGAAGAAGCAGATAAACTTGTAAAGGAGCTTATAGCTATGATGTAGAGTATAGAATTAAATCCAATAGAATGAAAATAACTTTCCACGGAGCAGCAGGACATGTAACAGGTTCGAAGCACCTAATATCTTTAACTAATGGTAAGAAAATACTGCTTGATTGCGGTATGTCTCAGGGAGAAGGAGAGGATACCGAACCCCTAAATAACGATTGGGGTTTTAATCCTAAGGATATAAACCATATTGTACTTTCTCATGCCCATATCGATCATAGCGGTTTAATACCAAAACTTGTAAAAGATGGCTTTCGGGGTAGGGTATGGGCAACATCGGGTACGGCAGATCTTTCCGAAATACTTTTACTCAACTCTGCCGAGATTCAAACATCCGATGTCCGTTTTATTAATAAACGCAGAGCAAAAGAAAACAAGCCCCCTATCGAGCCTTTATATAATGAAGAAGATGCTCGGAAGGCTATACAGCATTTCGAGGTACTAGATTATAACGAATCTCGTAAAATAGAAGAGGATATAGAGCTGCAATTCTTCAACGTTGGTCATATTGTTGGTGCCGTTACGGTATTTCTTACTATAAAAGAAAATGGCGGATATACGCGTATTGCATATAGTGGTGACGTAGGACGATATGGCGACCCTATACTCAAGTCTCCACAACGTTTTCCGCAGGCAGATTTTGTAATTATCGAATCAACATACGGAGATAAGCTACATCAAGAGGTTGATACCTATGCTAATGAGCTTAAGCGTCATATAGAAGAAACCTGTATGGGGAAGGGGGGCAAGCTTATTATTCCAGCTTTTAGCGTGGGACGTACGCAAGAGCTGCTTTTCGGTTTAAACGAGCTCGAAGAAAACGGCGTATTACCCCCCATAAAATATTACGTTGATAGCCCTCTATCGATTGAGGCAACGGAAATCGTAAAAAGACATACGGAGTGTTTCAATAAGTCGGTTATTCGCTTAATGAGATTTGATCCCGATCCGTTTGAATTTAAAGGTTTGCGCTATGTAAAAGATGTAGAAGAGTCTAAATCGCTTAACGGAAAGCACGATCCATGTGTTATTATATCCGCTTCGGGCATGGCGGATGCAGGACGTGTAAAACATCATATTCTGAATAATATAGAGAATAAGCGTAATACAATTATGCTTGTTGGTTACTGCGAACCTAACTCGCTGGGTGCTCGTTTAAAGCAACGTCCCGAGGAGGTTACTATTTTTGGCGAAAGACTTAAGGTTAGCGCCGATATCAGAACTATTGATTCGATGAGTGCGCATGCCGATTACGATGATCTTAGCCAGTACTTGGCTTGCCAAGATCCCGAACGGGTAAAGCGTATATTTATTGTTCATGGCGAACCCGAAGTACAGGAAGCGTTTCGCAAGCGTCTGATAAAAAAAGGTTTTGATGACGTTCATATTCCTAAAATGCACGAGGAGATAGGTCTTGGGTAGTATGTTGCAGGGCGTTAAAGTGGTGAGCTTTGATGCTGACGATACGCTTTGGGTAAACGAATCCTACTTTCAGGAGGCAGAGAAGGAGTTTTGCGGCTTATTTAGTAGCACCTACACAGCAGAAGAGGTTTCGACTGAATTGTTTTCTGTCGAGATGAAAAATCTTGCCATTTATGGCTATGGGATAAAAGCGTTTACGCTATCATTAATAGAAACGGCGTTACGTCTAGATAGCGAATGTTCTGCACATAGGGTCGGGCAAATCATAGAGTTGGGCAGATCGTTGCTGGAAAAGCCGGTTGTTCTGCTCGAAGGTGTGGTAGAGGCGCTAGAGGCGTTAAAAGAAAAGTATTGGTTAATTGTTGCTACAAAAGGAGATTTGCTTGACCAGCAGCGCAAGCTGAGAAAATCCGGTCTTGAGCATTATTTCCATCATGTAGAGATAATGAGCGATAAAAGAGAGGAGGACTATGCGGCGTTAATCAAGCATCTTGATATCAAACCAGAAGAGTTTTTAATGATTGGTAACTCTCTTAAGTCTGATATCTTACCAATAGTTTCGCTGGGAGGGAAGGGCATACATATTCCGTTTCATGTTACTTGGCAGCACGAAGTGGTTTCCGAAGATGTAAGTAATGATAGCTACTATAGTTTAGTTAGCTTAGCCGAATTGAAAAACCTCTTATAGAAGGTAAACAATATGTATTGAAAAGAGGATAATACGAACTATTATCCTCTTTTTAGTTTACTCATTATTAGTAAATTATTTTGTGTGATGCTATGAAATAACAGTTTCAATTTCTATCTTTACTACATCGTAAAACCAAAACCAAGAGGTATGCAAAGACGAAAATTTTTCAAGTCGATTGTTGCTGGAGGGCTTGGCTTGGCCGTTTCTCCTGCGCTTAAAGCATCTGCCGCCTTTACCGACGATACTCCCGAAACAAACCTGCAAGATGCATTGGCAGTTCCCCGTAATAGCAGTTCTATGCCGGGTAAATATCCCGGAAAAGTAACTAAGGTTAACCATATCGGAAGCGTGGTTAATGGTAAACCCTCAGAAGAGGCTGCGTACGATATGCTGAAAGCCGCTATGCTAAGCCTTACAAATGAGGACAGCATAGAGAGAGCGTGGCTGCAGTTTGTTTCGCCTAGCGATATTATCGGGCTTAAGCTTAACCCCGTGGCGGGGAAATTGCTGTCAACTTCTCATGCTGTAACAAAGGCTATTATTAAGCAGCTGGAAGAAGCGGGCGTACCCCTTAGCGGCTTGGTTTTATGGGATAGAAGAGAAATGCAACTGCATGAGGTTGGATATACCGAAGAGAGCTATCCGGGTATAAAAATTACAGGTACGGAGTGCCAAGATGCCGATGGCGGATATATTAATAAAGAAGGTCGTCTTTACAGCGAGGATAGAGTCGATAAGAATCATTACTTCTATGCCGATGTAGAGGGGGAGTACGATGCATATACCATGCCTTTTATGGTTAATGGTGGAAAATACTCGTATTTTACAAAAATATGCACCGAGCAGGTAACAAAGATTATCAACGTTCCCATACTAAAAAATGCCGGTACATCGGTTACGCTTTGCTTGAAAAATCTGGCTTTTGGGGCTATCAGCAACACGGGACGATTGCATCAAAAGCTATGGCACGAAACGTGCGCGTATGCTTGTGCCTTTCCGCCTTTAAGAGATAAAGTGGTGCTAAATATTGTTGATGGACTTATTGGTTGTTTTGATGGCGGACCGTCGGCAAACCCGCAGTTTATTTGTAACTACAACACGCTGATGGTAGGTAGCGATGCGGTTGCAGTTGATTGTATAGGTTATGAAACCGTTATTGCAAAACGAATTGAAGAGGGGCTACAATCGGAAGAAAAAGCAGGGGCACGAAAGTTTATGGAGCTGGCGCAAAACCTTAAGCTTGGAATAGCCGATAGGAGCAGGATAGAATTGGATGAAATAAATCTGGATTAGATGAAAAGAGTAATATGTATTGTCTGCTTAATTCTGTTATCGTCTGTAGCTCTTTATTCACAGAGCGTACAAGATGTTACTGTAAAACGAGAAAGAACATTTACAGGCGAAGGCTTGTATGGCTTTATGAATGGTGGAGCCGATCTGTACCTTGAGTACGGAGTACAGGAGCTGGTAACCAGAGATGTTGTTTTTAGAGGAGAAGAATATACTGTTGATATCTATACTATGCCTTCTGCTGCCGATGCTTTTGGTATATATTCTGTAAATGTGTTTAAGTGCGATAAGGCGGATGAGTTAGGATATTTTGATTGTCTTTCTACTTATCAGCTGCTGTTTGCAGTGGGGAATAAGTATATATCCGTTGTATTTCAGTCGGGCTCAGACGAGGCACGTAGCAGTGCAGAGAAGCTGATAAAGAAATATGTGGCTATTGATAAAGAAGAGAAGTTATCAATTCCTGCGGAACTTCAGCTATCATTACCATATTCGGGACGGCTTAAATATCTGAAAGGACCGTTATCCATTTCTAATACCGATTTCTCTTTGGCTACAATGCTCACAGATATTGCCTATACGGATGTGTGGTATATACAGAATCGGCAGACAAAAGAAAATAAGGCTTTGGTTTTTGTGAAGACAAAAGATGATTTGACCAGGCTGAAAGCCGACATAGCAGAGGAAAATATTTTATCTATAGGAGATAACCTCGTCTTTTTTGAGTGTGTAAAGAAAGAAATGCAAAAAGAAGATCTCGGGAATTTCGCATTTTAGATAAGCTCTTAATAAGCCCCTGCCGTGTCGAACGTAGTGAGACATCTCCTCATTATAGCGTACTGCGGCTATTCAAGAGATGTCTCACTACGTTCGACACGACGGCGATTTTTATCTAGTTCTGCGCTTACGCTCGTTCTCATCGAGGTATATTTTACGCATGCGCATAGCGTGGGGAGTTACTTCTACGTATTCATCCTCTTGAATGTATTCTAACGCTTCCTCTAGGCTGAAAATAACAGGCGGAGGTAAGGTTGCCTTATCGTCGGTGCCTGAGGCACGAATGTTTGTAAGCTTCTTTGTTTTGCAGATATTAATAGTTAAGTCGTCGGCACGTGTATGCTCTCCAATTACTTGTCCGGCATAAACTTCTTCTCCCGGAGGAATAAAGAAGCGACCTCTGTCTTGTAGCTTATCCATAGCATAGGCGATGGCAGTACCTGTTTCCATTGCTATTAATGAGCCGTTATTACGTTTCTCAATCTCTCCTTTGTAAGGTTCAAAATCTTTAAAGCGGTGAGATACGATAGCTTCTCCTTGTGTTGCGGTAAGCAAGTTGCTGCGAAGTCCAATCAATCCGCGAGATGGAATGTCGAAATCCAGATAGCTGCGATCATCTCTATGGTCGATATGAAGCAGCACTCCTTTACGGCGCGTAACCATCTCGATGGCTTTACCTGCAAATTCTTCTGGTAGGTCTATAGTTAAGTGTTCGACGGGCTCGCAGCGTACACCGTTTATATTCTTATCTACAACTCTTGGTTGACCAACCTGTAGCTCATAGCCTTCTCTACGCATAGTTTCAATCAGTACGCTGAGATGCAGTACTCCACGACCATATACAACGAATGAATCTGCCGAAGTGTCTTCTTTAACACGTAAAGCAAGATTTTTCTCAAGCTCTCTATCTAAGCGATCTTTAAGATGTCGAGAGGTAACGTATTTTCCATCTTTACCGAAGAACGGAGAGTTGTTAATGGTAAACAACATGCTCATGGTAGGTTCGTCAACAGCAATAGGAGGAAGGGCTTCGGGATTTTCGTGGTCGGCAACGGTATCGCCAATTTCAAACCCTTCAATACCGACTAAAGCACAAATATCTCCGCAATCAACCTCTTCGACCTTCGTTTTTTCTAAGCCTTCAAAAACCATCAAATCTTTGATCTTTGTCTTTTCGATTGTACCGTCGCGTTTTACCAGCGAAACATTTTGCCCCGATTTTAACGATCCTCTAGATATACGACCTACTGCGATACGACCTACATAAGGCGAATATTCCAGGGAAGTAATAAGCATCTGAGGTGTACCTTCTACTTTTTTAGGGGCAGAAATCTCGCTTATAATGCAATCGAGCAAGGGAGTGATATCCGCTGTAGGGTTACGCCAATCTTCCGACATCCAGCCTTGTTTAGCGCTTCCGTATATGGTTTTGAACTCCAGCTGTTCTTCATTTGCTTCAAGTGCAAACATCAAGTCGAACACCTGCTCATTTACCTCGTCGGGGCGACAATTTGGCTTGTCAACCTTATTTACTACAACAATTGGTTTAAGCCCCAGTGCCAAAGCTTTTTGAAGAACAAACCGGGTTTGTGGCATGGTTCCTTCAAAAGCATCAACAAGAAGTAATACACCATCAGCCATATTGAGAACGCGTTCTACTTCGCCTCCAAAATCAACGTGACCAGGTGTGTCAATAATGTTTATTTTATAGCCTTTATAGGGAACAGAAACGTTTTTAGCGAGAATGGTTATGCCCCTTTCTCTTTCCAGATCGTTGTTATCGAGAATTAAGTCTCCTGTTTTTTCGTTGTCGCGGAATAGCTTTCCTTGTAGAATCATTTTGTCAACCAGCGTAGTTTTTCCATGGTCAACATGAGCAATAATTGCAATGTTTCGTATTTTCTGCATTAAATAAAAATTAGGGTGCAAAGGTAAGCACCTAATTTAGAATGTGAAAACAATTAGCTGAAAATAATAGGATAAAGGCGAATAAAGTTGTTGGTTAAGGAACGATTCCCTTCTTTAACCTATACCTCTTGTGAAGTAATCCCAATGAAACAATAAGCAAAACTGCAGCAACAAAAAATAGCGATACGAAGTATTCGCCTGTTATATCTTCTAGAGTGGCATCTACTCCTAAACCTTTTGATTCCGCGATAACCAGCCCTACAAAGCTGAGGCTATTATTGATAAAATGAATAAAAATACAAGTCCAAATTGAGCGGGTTTTCCAATATACCCAGCCTAAAAACAAACCGATGAGAAAAGCAAACACTCCTTGCCAGGGGTTGAGATGGATTAAAGCAAAAAGAAAAGCCGACCAAATAATCGCTTTCCTCGGCGATGAGCTATTAAGTAAACCCCTAAGAATAACTCCCCTCAGAAGTATTTCTTCGCACAAAGGAGCAATTATAGCGACCATAATAAAGGTTGCAATGCTTGGAGTAAATGCACTACTAAAAATCTCCTCAACCCAATCGGGCATTGGTAGTAGCTTTACGATGAGGGTATTTAGTGGCTCTAATATAATGGCAATAGACAGAGTTGCCAGTAGTAAAAGAATATAAACAGTCCAATCAATACGCTTATCCCCAAACAGAGGTTTTGATATGGTGGATTTTCCAAAGATTTGATTGATCAGAAAAAATAAAAAGGCATAGGTTACAATGTTAGAAAGTACGGTAATCCATGATTCGAGCGGTTGGCTGTTTATCGATAATTTCGAAATAATTAAATCGGCGATAAAGACAGGTATAGTTACGGCAAGTGTAACAGCAAAGAATAGCCCAACAACCATCCAGGCATGCTTAATCTGGAATTTAAACGATAGTATAGCTTGTTGATTGTTCATAACCTATTCTTAATTATTATGCAAAGTTAAAAAGTCCTTAGAGAAATCCTAGTTAAAAAGATAAATTTTACTGGCTAAAATACCGACGAATAAAATATATTAGTGGCTATTAAAAACTGCATCCAAAATAGTTGAGCCAATAATAATTCCACCTATAGCGGCAACCTCCCACCCTTTGTTATTTGCTTGGATAAGAGTAAACATTAAATCGTTTCTTTGAGAAAAATCGTTGGCCAGCTCATTAGGTGCTAATCTCTTTGCTCGAATTAGCCTAGCTATATAAAAGCTTTGTGTGATAGCGTATGTAGTACCATCTTCTAAAAAGATTGTTAGATAGCTTTCGAAAAATAGTGGAGAATTTTCTTCGGAAAAATTAAGCATTTTTACTTTCATCGCTTGGCTAGAGCGGTTGGATATAGAAGTATTTGTATATTCTTTCTTATCGATATAGTCGAAGTTAAGGTTTGATAGCCATAAGTTGCAATGTTCAATTTTCCGCATGGGTGGAACGAAACTTACATAGCTTGGATCGTATTCGTAGCCAGTGGTTGTTGTGGCGGCTACTCGGTAGCTATTAAGGGTTGACTTTTCTCCCATATAGCTAGTCGCCACATCATTAATAAGGATGGCAGATCGAGACCAATCAATGTACATGGGCATATCTAATTTGTTATGTATGCTAATTTGAATAGGACCATCTTGCCCTTTAAAGGAGTAAACCACCTGTATCGTATCGGTATCAAAAATGAAGGAACCTATTTCATCTCTATCAATGCCCTCATCGTTGGTGCTTAAAGTGGAGTAGTAGTAGTATGTACTCGAACACGAAGACAGGGTGATTATTCCCAACAAAATATATAGCAAACGTTTCATTATATATGTTTTAGCTGTTATCTTCGTACTGGCAATTTAATATGTGAAGATATGAATAAAATTACTTTTTTGGACGGCAAAAAGATGATAATCTGCACAGCTATTTTTGTGTCTTGCGTGTTATTATCTTGTAATCAAACAACAACAAAAGAAACAATGAATAATACGTTAGAAACCATTCACAACCGTACGAGTGTGCGTAGGTACACAGATCAAGTGGTACCAAAAGAAAAAATAGAAATATTGCTAAAGGCGGCGATGGCTGCACCCTCTTCTAAAAATAATCAACCATGGTCGTTTTATGTAATTACCAATAGAGAGGTACTTACCAAGCTAGCTGAGCAATTACCTTTTGCAAAGATGCTGGCTAAAGCCCCCCTTGCTATTGTTGTATGCGGCGATAATACAAAAGGTGTAGTTAACCCGGAGCGATCGTTAAATTGGGCATTGGATTGTTCTGCTGCATCTCAGAACTTACTTTTGGCTGCAGAGGCTGAAGGATTAGGTGCTGTATGGACAGGCGTTTTTCCTTATAGCGACAGGGTAAAAGCTGTGCAAGAGTCCTTACGGTTGCCAGAGAATATTATGCCGTTAAATATTATACCGGTTGGCTATCCCGATGGGGAGCATATGCCTAAAGATAAGTTTAATCCGGATGTGATTAGTTGGATAGAATAACTTAGGATATAAAGAATAGTAAATGCTATAGCCCCGTCATTTCGACCGAAGGGAGAAATCTGCCTTTTTTGAGTAGATTTCTCCCTTCGGTCGAAATGACAAATATTGTGATTCGCTATAAATAAAAATGGCGTTAAAAACTTATAGAATCTTTTTTCGTTTGAAGAAGAAGAAGGTTATTATTACCGATACTATCATTAGTACGACAGAAACGACTAGGTCTAAACCATCACCAAATAAAGGCAGCCAAAGATTCATACCGTACATGCTTGCAATAAGAGTTGGAGGCATAAAGAATACGGTAACAACGGTAAACACTTTAATAATTTTATTCTGTTCGATATTGATAAGACCGACTATGGTATTTTGTAGGTACTCCAGACGATCAAAGCTGAAGTCGGTGTGATTGATAAGCGAGTTTACGTCTTTTATCAGCACATTAAGTATGGGGTAAACATCTGCCGGAAACTTGCTGCTTCTTAGAATGCTTGATACCACACGCTGTTTGTCGATTATATTCTCACGGATTACCATCGTGTTTTCTTGCAGCTGGCTAATGTCCAGTAGCATGTCTTCGTTTACCTTATTGCCTAAGTTTATCTGCTTACTAAGGTACGCAATTTCTTTAGCAATGCCCTCAACCATATCGGCATCAAGGTCTATACGGCTTTCGAGTATAGCAACCATTAAATGATAGCCTGTAGTATTTATTTTATGGTTTAGCTGAATTTTTTTACCGATTTCGTTTAACGTTCTGAGGTCAGAATTGTGAAGCGTAGCCATTATTCCATCGTTAGTAATAGTAAACGAAACAGTTTCGTAGGTAAAGCTGTCGGGCTGAGAGATTAAAAAGTTAGTGTTTGCAAAAATTTCCGTTTCTGTTTCCGAGTAACGCGAGCTGCTTTCAATTTCTTCGGCTTGCGAACGGCTTTGTAGATCGGTACCAAGAAAGTCTTCAACCTTACGTTTATCATCTCCCGAAGGATCAATAAGGTCAATCCAGATAATGCTTTCTCTCTTTAGTTGGTCGAGCAGTTTAATGTCGCTGCTGCGAACTATTTTTTCTGGTGTTTTATAGTAAATAATAACCATAGTATTCGGTGTTAAAGAGTGTAATAATAGTTGATTGGGCAAGTGTAGTCTTGCTTACAGCTATTGGCTACATCGGACTTTCGATTTTATCACACCTAAAGCCAGGTTCCAGAAATCAATCAGCCCTTTTTTCTTTTCACAATCAAAATTATAGCTAAGGTTATTTTGCAGGTAATCTAGCGCCAGCTGCTTATCAAAGTTTTTTACCTCGTGTTCAACCACATGGGGTATGTTATTTACGCCCTTTTGCAGAGCATCGTTAAGCATACTTACGAATTCGGGCTCAAGCTTTTTATTTGCAACCCAAGCGGCGAATACGAAGGGCAACTTACGGAATTTTATCCACTCTTCGGCTAAATCGCACTTGTAAGGAAGCTTACCATCAAAATCGAAAGTCTTATCGCCAATCAGCACGTAACCTGTCTTTTCTTTACTAGCATCAACCTCTTTTAGACTGCTTAGGTTAGTAAATACAGGAGAGATGAACCAGAATTTTTTTGCTAAAACTTGACATAAAAGAACCGATGTTCTTGATTCGAAATCGAGATATATAGTATTCAGCTCATGCAGAGGAGCCGTGCCGTAAACCGCAACGGAGCGTACCTTTCCGGTGGCGCCTATACAGTAATCGCTTATAATATGATATTCGGGTAGGTCGGGAACAACGGCAACAGGTACGATACCAATGTCTGTCTTGTCTTCTTTAAGCATCGTCGCGCATTCTGCCGGGTAGTTTAACGTTAGCTCTATATGGTTGGCTACTGCTGAATTTTGCAGACCATACACGAAAGGCATCGTGTTAAGGTACGATATTGCTGAAACTCTAACTTTTTTCATCACCATATTAGCTTTATGTTACTATCCTGAGGGCATCTGCATGCTAATTTTTCGGCGCAAAGGTAATCAAATTAGTTGGTTATTGCCAATGTGGAGTAAAACTGTAAAATTTGTACTTTTGTACTTAATCTATTGGCAAGATCGCCATTAAACTATATATCATATGACATTGAATGAGCTAACGGCAATATCTCCGATTGATGGCAGGTATAGAAAACAGGTTAACATTTTAAGTGAATATTTTTCGGAATATACGCTTATACGCTATAGGGTATTGGTAGAGGTCGAGTATTTTATCGCGCTATGCGAGATCCCGTTACCACAGCTTGAAGATATGGATAAGCTGAGCTATCCTAAATTGCGAGATTTGTATAAGAATTTTTCTATCGATGATGCTCAACAAATAAAAGATATAGAAAAAGTAACTAACCATGATGTTAAAGCTGTTGAATATTTTTTAAAAGAAAAATTCGACCGGCTGGGATTAACCCAATGGCGTGAGTTTATACACTTTGGGCTAACTTCTCAGGACGTTAATAATACGGCAACGCCATACAGCCTACGTAAGATGGTACACGATGTTTACTATCCTGAGTTGGATGAGCTACAGAAGAAGCTGCAGCAGATGCAGACGGAGTGGGCTCGGCTATCCATGTTGGCACATACTCACGGACAGCCGGCTTCTCCAACTCGTTTAGGTAAGGAGATAGGCGTGTTTGTAGAGCGTTTAGAAAAGCAGGTAGAGCTGCTTAGAGCATTGCCTTGCTCGGCGAAATTTGGCGGGGCAACAGGCAACTTTAACGCGCATTATGTAGCATATCCAAAGATTGATTGGATTGCTTTTGCCAACAATTTTGTAAGCGAAGTATTAGGGTTGGAACGCTCGCGGCTAACCACACAAATAGATCATTACGATAGCCTTGCTGCCATTTTCGATAGCTTTAAACGTATTAATACGATTCTCATCGACCTTTGTCGAGATATTTGGACATACATTTCAATGGGCTACTTTAAGCAAAGGATTAAAGAAGGAGAAGTCGGCTCTTCGGCTATGCCGCATAAAGTAAACCCTATTGATTTTGAGAATGCCGAAGGTAACTTCGGGATGGCAAATGCCGTCTTCGAGCATCTGTCACTTAAGCTTCCTATCTCTCGTTTGCAGCGCGATTTAACTGACTCTACCGTACTTCGTAACATAGGCGTACCAATGGCTCATACCATACTTGGGTTTAAATCAATTATGAAAGGCTTAGGTAAGCTTATTGTAGATAACGATGCGCTTAATTGCGATCTTGAGGACAACTGGGCGGTAGTTGCAGAAGGTATTCAAACAATACTTCGTAGAGAGTTGTACCCTAATCCGTATGAGGCTTTGAAGTCGTTGACGCGTACCAATAAACCGATTACAAAAGAAGATATAGAAGAGTTTATTGCTAAGCTGGATGTTTCTGACAATGTAAAGAATGAGCTGAAAGCTATTACTCCACAAAGTTACACGGGAATCTAGCCATCGGTCTTATCCGATACAAGCAGACAAGATAGGGTCGGTTGGTAATTACCAACCGACCCTATCTTGTAAATACCATTTGGAACACTTATTCTATGCCGAATTTTAACGATAACAATTTCTTGCTATTCAAATCGTAGTCCCACCATACAATTTTACTACTTTAACACATTTGAGCAGAACATATTACAAAAATGTGTGTTTATGGGGAGTTACTAGAAGCTTAGTGTGACTGTCACTCTATTAGGTTGATAATTTGATTGTTAACCTGCTAATGCTTAAAATTCTGGTGATAGAATTTTAAATCTCATAATGAGATTAATACGAATTATTAATAATAAATATTGAAAACTTATGAAAAGAATGATTTTTTTATTGATGCCGCTATTGGTTGTAAGGGCAATGTCGAGCTGTTCGAAGAAACATAAAACAGCAAGCGAAAGCGCTAAAGAATATACCGAGCGTATTAAAAATAATGATTACGATGGTTTTATCGAATATGTCTATATCGACGAGATTCCTGTAGCGACACCTAACACAAAAAAAGATGTAAATTCATCCGACGTAAAGGCTATGAAAGTACAGCATGTAAAAGCCTTAAAATCAAATGTAGAACCTCACATACAGAAGAACGAGGGGCTCAAGAATATTACCGTTAAGTCGGAAAATGTTGCCTCAGATGGAAAATCGGCAAACGCTACTTTGAACCATGAGTATAATAATGGTCAAACGGAGGATGTAACGTATGATTTGGTTTTAATGGATGACGTACGGAAGGTGAATGCCGGAAAAAATAGAGAGGTGTGGAAAACTAAGCTTGCCGACGGAACAAACGTTAGCTTTACACTAAAAGAAAACGACTACTAACAATGGCTATAAATGAGGTATTGAAAGAGCATGTGGGAGATGAAAAGACTGTTGAAAAGCTTAAGGAAAGCGATGGTAAGTATGTAGAAAAGGTAAAAGAAGATGGAGATAAAGAAGTGCTGAAGGTTAAAGATAAAGGCGATAAGATTGTAGTCAAAGAAAAAAGTAACGGCGAAAAAATCGTAACAGAGATTGAAAAGAAGTAGGCGGGTATAAATTGTTATCCTAAAGCGATGATTATACAATCATCGCTTTAGGATGGCTTGCTATTCTTTGTTTTTCGTATCAATCCAAATGGTTACAGGGCCATCGTTTATCAGTTCCACCATCATTTCTGCTCCAAACTCTCCGGTCTGTACCGGCTTCCCCAGTTCTTTTTCCATAGCTGCAATAAATTCTTTGTATAAAGGTATCGCCTGTTCGGGTCGTGCGGCTTTAATATACGACGGACGGTTCCCCTTTTTTGTCTGGGCGTGTAAGGTAAACTGGCTAACAATAATTACATCGACGTTAGTATCCTGTATAGATAAGTTCATTACTCCTTCGTTATCATCGAATATGCGGAGTTTGACAAGCTTTGCAGCCATCCATTCGATATCCTCTTTGGTATCGGCTTCTTCAAAACCAACAAGTAATAGCATTCCTTTTCCGATAGTTGCTACCACCTGTTCTTCGATAGTAACCGAACTTTTGCTTACTCTTTGAACTAAAACGCGCATAATAAGTGTATTTATCGGCAAAGATAACAGACAAATTTTTTATTGCGACTTAGGTATAGTAATTTTACGCTTCAATTTGAAGCGTGATTTTTTAAAGAATGGATGTAAACGAATATATAAACAAGCTTATCGAGCAAGGCGAACATCAACGGCTAGACTTTAAGTTTGCCGTAAACGACTCTAAAAAAATTGCACGCACGCTAGCCGCTTTTGCTAATACCGATGGCGGAACTTTACTGCTAGGTGTAAAAGATAACGGACGCATTGTTGGGGTAAATAGCGATGAAGAATATTACATGATGGAATCCGCGGCGGATTTATACTGTAAACCATCGGTAAAGTTAGAAGTACAGCGCTGGCAGATAAGCGGAAAAGTAGTACTTGAGGTTATAGTACAAAAGAGCGATAAGCGTCCGCATCTGGCTCCCGATAAAAATGGTAAGTATACGGCATATATCAGAGTTAAGGACGAGAATTTTATTGCCAGTCCGATACAAGTTAAAGTATGGAAAAAAAAAGCAAGTAAACAGCCTAAGCCCTTTGTCTATTCACATAAGTATGATGCGGTTTTAGATGCACTACGAATTAACGAAAAGCTTACACTGCTCCAGCTAAGCAAAAAAGCATTCAGCTCGGAAAAAGAGGTGGAAGAAATACTTATCGAACTTATCTTAGCCCAGCTGGTGAGCATAGAAACCACAGATACCAATACCTATTTTTCTGTCGTTAATACCGATTAAGGGTTGTAAGCCGACACTTCCAGTATTTTTCTGTAATCATTATCTGCCATTAGCCCCGGAAGGGTAGAGCTGCTTTGCTTCATGTATTGTTCTACAATACGGTAGCCAATCCAGTTAGGCGCTTTTCCCGGCGAACCGGAGATATTAGGTGTAAACGGACCATCTTCCGTCATGCGCTTAACTGTGGTATAGCTGGTCTCGAATAGCAGCCTGTTCTCTACCAGCTCAACCCACATATATTTCTCATTGTCAAGGCACCATTGAAGTTCCTCGCCTCTGAAACCAAAAAGAGTTGTATCGGCTGTTTTTGGTAGCATGGTTTTTCCGAGATATGTAAGCTTGCCTTCGTATATCATTGTCGCAAGTAGGGTTTGTCCCATTTTATCCCAGTAAAATTCACCAATAGCCCATGCTGTTATTACGTTTAGCGGAATACGTTCTCTATATAAATTTTTCTGCTTATATCGCGGAAAGCTAAGATCGGTATAAATAGAGTCGTTCTGACCTAAAAACATATCCAACGAGACACCAACGGCGTCGTCTGTTAGCATTAGCGCCTGATTAAAACCGGATATGTAGCTGTAAACTTTAGGTATAGGCTTGTCGTTAAATATTTCGGAGTACCGTTTAAATCCGGCTTCCAGCTCTATGTTTATGTCTGATACGTCTGTAAAAGAAGCCGCCACTTTTTTGTGCGCCTCCATTATAACGTCGTTGGTAAAAAATGAGTATAGTTGCTCTTCGAAAACAGGGTCTGAGGGATGTGCTATGCCAAGTATGCCAGTACAGTATAGCTCAAAAAAAGTTCCATATTTCTGGATTAGCGGTTCTATTTGTGTGGAAATATTATCGGGATTTATAGCGAATAGCTCTTTATCAAAACGGATTAGCTTACCAGGTAGCATTTCAGCAGTATTATCATCATTAAGTTTCGGATCGTTGCCTCCACAACCCCATAGTATAATGGCAGAAAGTAGAACAATGATATTTTTGTACATAGTGTATTTTTTATTTGTAAGCTGATAAGTTAGAAGAGGTAAATTTATAAATTTGTCAGCAATAATCTACTAATAATATAACAGAGCATTAAGAGACAATTAATCAGATAGCTACTATGAATGTGAGGTTTGAGAAAAGCACAGAAGAAATATACAGGCTGTTGGTAGAGGGGCTACAGCGTTTTTTTTCATCGTTAAATACTAAAAAGGCAACTCTCGGCTTATCGGGCGGACTTGATTCTGCTGTTGTTTTGGCGTTGGCAGTAGATGCTTTAGGTGCGAAAAATATAAAAGCGTTGCTGATGCCCTCAGAATACTCTACCGTACATTCGATTACCGATGCGGTACAAATGGCGGATATCCTGAATGTTGACTATGATATAATTGAGATTACGCCTATTTTTAAGGAGTTTAATAGATCGTTATCGCCTGTTTTTAAAGGTAAAGAGCATGACGTAGCGGAGGAGAATTTGCAAGCCCGAATACGTGGTACGCTATTGATGGCGCTGTCGAATACGTGTGGTCATATTTTACTTAATACCAGTAATAAAAGCGAGCTGTCTGTGGGCTATGGTACGCTATACGGAGACCTATGTGGTGCCGTATCTGTATTAGGTGATGTTTATAAAACACAGGCATACGACCTTGCGAGGTTTATTAATCGTAATAAAGAGCTGATTCCGGTTAATATTATTACGAAAGCGCCATCTGCTGAGCTTCGTCATGATCAGAAGGATTCTGATTCATTACCCGAATATGAAGAGCTGGACGCCATCCTTTTTATGCTTAATGAGCAGGGACTATCAGAAGAAGAAATTATCAATAACGGAATAGATAAGAAGTTGGTAGGCAGAGTGTCGGCGTTAACAAAATCCAATAAATTTAAAGCCCTTCAGTGCCCCCCTATTATTAAAGCTTCATCTAAACCATTGGTGGCAGAGTATAAATGGGTGTAATTCTGCACATATTTCGAATGTGCTTTCTTGTTAAATCAGAAAATTTCACGTAGATTTGTGTTGAAAAACATATTTTCTGTTTATGAACCAAAATCCAATAGACTTCAATAAGTGTATGAGTGCTGTTTTTACTCTCTTTCCTAAGCTTAGGGAAGAAGAAAAAGAGTTTATGAAGCAGCATACAACTTTTACCAACTGTCGTAAGAACGAAATGGTATATAAGGAAGGAGAAAGACCAACCGGCTTAATTGTTCTGGTAAAAGGTAAGGTGAAAGTGTTTAAAGAAGGGGTAGGAGGTAGAGACCAAATAGTACGAATGGCAAAACCTGTAGGATTATTCGGGTTTAGGGCGCTATTTGCAGAAGAGAATCATATAGCATCGGCTCAAACAATTGAGAACTCTATTATTGCAACGGTAGATAAATCTTGTCTGTACGATATACTTCGTTCTAACGTAGGTCTTACGTTGGATATTTTGAAAGGGCTTGCTACAGAGTTAGGGTTTTCTAACAGCCGAACAGTTACATTAACCCAAAAGCATATTAGAGGAAGGCTTGCCGAGTCTTTAATCTTTCTTAAAGACACATATGGCTTAGAACCCGATGGAAAAACTTTAAAGATTTACCTTTTACGTGAAGATTTGGCAAACCTTTCGAACATGACCACATCTAACGCTATACGTACCTTATCTAACTTTAGCGAAGAAAATATTATATCGCTGGACGGACGGAAGATAAAAATACTCGATTTGCCACGCTTAGAAAAGATTAGCGAACGAGGATAAGAAGGGTTTTTCTGTAAGAAGCTACCTAAAGAACCTTGTTTTTTTCGTCATGTCGAACGAAAGCGAGACATCTGCTTACTTGGTGTAATGTTGCTTATTGGCAGATTTCTCCCTATGGTCGGAATGACATGATTCTTATCGGTAGGTTGTTAGGTTCTACTTTACAGCTCTATACGCCGACATTCGTAGCCTTCTTTTTTCAAAAACTCCAACGCGCGAGGAAGCGCATATATAAGATTCTTTTCAGCTTTTTTAGAGTCATGGAAAACAATGATAGACCCGGGTCTGGCATGCTTTGTTACGGCTTTTAAACAACCTTTACGTGATACGGTTCTGCTATAATCGTGCGTTAAAACGTCCCACATTATAATTTTATATCGTTCGCTTAAAACCTTTGCCTGCCTGGGCGTTATTCTACCATAGGGTGGGCGAATTAGGTTCGTCTCGATAAAAGAATCGGAAAAATTATAGTCTTCAATGTAGCGGCTAAGGCTCATTCCCCATCCTTTTTGATGGCTGTATGAGTGGCTGCCCACAGCATGCCCCCTTCCGCGTATCTCGTTATATACTTCGGGATGCTGTTCTACATTTTTTCCCAAACAAAAGAACGTAGCCTTTGCCTCATACTTATCAAGCGTATCTAATACCCGCGGTGTAACTTCGGGCGTAGGTCCATCGTCGAAAGTAAGAAAGATAGTACGTCCTACTTCTTCTTCCGGAAAATTCCAGATTAAAGAAGGGAACAAACGCTTTAATAACTTAGGCGGTCTAAAGTACATAGCTTATCTAAATAGCGGTGCGAATATAGGGCTGTACGTTGCATATACATTATGCGCCTCTTGCTGTATGCTATATTTATAATCTGTAGCTATGCTGTAAATACTATCTAACGCTTTAAGAGAAACCCAGATGTCGCGAGCCAATGTGTACCATTCTTTTTGAGGGAACGAAGCGTACAGCTTAAGCTCTTTTTGCACTTCAGCCAACGTTTTAGATAAGATGTCCTCGGCTTTTGCAGCTTCGCCCATGCGTGCATATAGCCGTCCAATAGGAACCACATACTCTGAATAAGGTTCCATGAATAGTGGCATTACTTCTACGCACTTATCCAGAATATTTTTTGCTTTTTCGTATCTCTCTTCTTTTATAAGAGCTTCGACAAGTTGAATAAAGCAAGTTCTGTAAACAACAATCTGTCGCAATACCGACTCATCTACATATATACTGCTATCATTTAGTCCACGGAAACGGAATTTATTCATAAATAAGTCGTAAGATCGCTCTGTGTCAACACGTGTCGGACTTACGTACGGAGTTATGGTTTTTGCTAAGCCGGAAGTCTGAACGTAAGGAGCAAACTCGCTACTAAAGCTGGAAGGAGTATTAAAGAAATAAATCGGTCTGTCGTTGTAGTTATTTACAATAATATCGAAGATAGCCAGCTGATTTTTCCCATACATCGATTTATCCAGATTAATAATATAAGGTTTACGAATGTTTTCTTCGCTAACAGTATCAGGAACGACACCAGCCTTCTTTAATCGGTTAATATCGAAATCTAACATTACGGTGTCAATTGGGAAGTAGCTAACAGGTCTGGGGTAGTAGGGGCTCATCGTTTTTGCTTTCGGATTCTCCAACATTACAAAATCTAATGCCGACTTGAAGGTGTAAACACCATCAACACGATGATCAACGCCTATAACGTTTCTTCGCGAACCTGCGATACTCTCGGGTGTGGCAGAAGTTTTTAGGGCGTCAGACTCATACGTCTTGCGCATCATTTGCTCGTAGTACCAATCGGAATATAGGTATGATACGTTTGAAACTCTGACATCTGTTCTCACACCTTCAACTTCTTGGCAGTACCATCCGGCAAACGTGTCGCTATCTCCGTATGTGAAAATAACAGAATTAGGAAGGCTGGAGTTTAGCATATTGTAGCCAAAATCGTTTAACAGATATCTCCCCGATCTGTCGTGATCGTCCCAGTTTTCACTAGTCATAAGCACCGGTACGGCTAATAACGAGACAACGGTAGAAGAAATTGCGGCAGCTCTCGAAGGCAACAGCTTTTTAGTTAAGGCGTAAACACCGACTACCCCAAGCCCGATCCAAATGGCAAATGCGTAGAAAGAACCTGCATAGGCATAATCTCTTTCTCTTGGCTGATAGGGCGTTTGGTTGAGATATACAACAATTGCCAAACCGGTAAAAAAGAATAGAAGCAGTACTACGGTAAAGTCTTTTTTATTAGCCATAAGGTGTACAACAATTCCGATAAGCCCAAGCAATAAAGGCAGCATATAGTACTTGTTATGACCTTTGTTGTTGGCTAAATATTCGGGCAAATCTTCCTTATCTTGACTACCTAAACGAGCATCGTCTAGAAATTTAATTCCGGTAATCCAGTTGCCTCTCAGCGGATCGCCGTGACCTTGCAAATCGTTCTGGCGACCGGAGAAGTTCCATAGGAAATAACGCCAGTACATCCAGTTAACCTGATAGCTGAAGAAGTAGCTAAGATTATTACCAAATGTCGGCTTTAAAAGTCGCTCTCCATCTCTATCAACTACATACCCCTCGTTATCGGTCATATAGCTATTTCTGTCGCCTTTTACCGGATGCCCGCCTGATCCTCCCCAAGCTTTATATACCATAACATGCTCGTCGGAGCTGCTATACATACGTGGGAATATGGTCTTAAACTGGGGCATATATTTATACTCCAATTTTTCCTCAACTTTTTCGTACTTATCGCCAACCTTAGCGTACGTATCTTTAATTTCGCAAGGGCTGCTATAATCAAGAGGGGCGTTATAGTAGTAGCCATAAAGCAATGGTGTCGTACCGTATTGATCGCGATTTAGGTACGACATTAGCGAAAACATGTTGTCTGGGTTATTCTGATCCATTGGCGGATTTGCCGACGAACGAATAACGATCATCGCATAGCTGCCATACCCTAAGCAAATAACAGCTGTACATAGTGCTATTGTATTTGCCAGAACGCGTCCTTTTTTCAGCGTGTAGTATATAGCAAAAATGAGTAAAGCAATAGCTAGCGCGATGAAGAATAACAGCCCTGAGTTTATCGGTAATCCGAAGTTGTTTACAAACAGCAGCTCAACTTTAGATGCAAATAGCGGTAAAAGTGGTATAATACCATATAGTATTGCAACTAAAATTAGAATAGCGGTAATAGCGGCTTTGGTACATCCCCATGCAGAGAATTTGTACTTTTTAAAGTAGTACACCATTACAATAGCCGGTATTGCCAGCAAGTTGAGCAGGTGAACTCCTATTGACAATCCCATTAAGTAGGCTATAAGTATTAGCCAGCGGTTGGCGTAAGGTTCGTTAGCAACATCTTCCCATTTTAGTATTGCCCAAAATACTACGGCGGTAAAAAGCGAAGAAGTTGCGTAAACTTCTCCCTCAACGGCAGAGAACCAGAACGTATCGGAGAATGTGTAGGATAAGGCTCCCACAATGCCTGTGCCAAGGCATAGAATAAGCTCTGTAGGGTTAAGCTCATCTCCACGTTTTCTTATCATCTTACAGAAAAGATGCGTAATTGTCCAGAACAAGAAAAGTATAGTGAATGCACTTGCAAGTGCCGACATAATATTTACCATTATGGCAACATTCTCTACACCCGGAGCGAAAAGGGTAAAGAATCTCCCCATCAGCAAAAAGAAAGGTGCCCCCGGCGAGTGTCCAACCTCCAGCTTATAAGCAGCCGAGATAAACTCTCCACAATCCCAAAGGCTGGCGGTAGGCTCTATACACATTAAGTAAGTTACTGCTGCTATGGCAAAAACCAGCCATGCCGTATAAAGGTTGAGCGTCTTAAAACTTTTCATATGATGATATAACGGATTTATCGTTCAGAATACTAAGCAACAAAAATATAAAAACTTTATAAGTATCTCTATAACCAATAAATAATGACAGCTTATTTACGTTACGATGTATCTCCACGGCTTATCTTTCCACTTTTTTGCATAATCAATACCTATACGGGGCGTAGTTGTATATGCTGGGTGCTCGCCGTGGTCTTCTATCCATATTCTTGACGATGGGATTGCTTCGCCGTAAAAGCTTTTGTCCAGAACGAGCCGTTTGGTTAATCGTCCCGGTCCTATAGCCCCTTCTACTCCTCTAATGAGTATAGCTTGGGGTTCGTTTTTTTTACCTGTAACAATGTTTAGCATCCAGTACATACCGTAAATGAGGTACATATATAGCTTTCCGCCTGTGTTATACATTACTTCGGTACGTTTAGTACGTCCCTTGCTGGCATGGCAAGCTAAATCTTCGCGTCCTCTATATGCTTCGACTTCTACAATTCTAAAACGTTCAATCTCTCCATTTTCATATTTACGTACAAGATATTTTCCAAGCAGTTCAGGGGCTACTGTGAGAGCGTCGCGTTTAAAAAAATCTGTCGGTACAACATTCATTTTAGATGTATTATTTATTGTACGGCTAACCTTATTTATGGCTAAAAAGGAAAATATAGCAATATAGTTTTTCAATATAATACTATATTTGCTGTTCCAGAACTTAAAAGTATGAATAAAAAGAGTATAATCTGCTGGATACTGATATTATCTTTATTTTTTTTGGTCATGTCGTGCAAAGTTAAGCTCGGCATACCTGAAAAGAAAATGGTTGCTATACTTGTTGATATTCATTTAGCAGATGGAATTTTAATGTCGAAAGAATTTAGTGTTCACGAATTTGATTCTGCGCAAGTATATACTCCTATTTTGCAGAAGCATGGCTATACCATTACCGATTTTAGAGAAGCGCTTAATCAATATATGAAAAATCCCAGAGAGTTTGAAAGTGTTTATAATAAAGTTATTCAGCAATTAAAAAACATGCAAAAGCAGTATGCGTCCGGTGATATACATATTGAAAACCCGAATATAAGAGAATTGGAAGATAGGGAGGATATCCAAATTGAAGAAAGGCTCCAAATTGAAGAAGGGTTTAAAAGTAAGAGGGAACTTCAAGGTAGAGATGGGGTTCAAGGAATAGAAGAATTTTTTCACTACGATGTATCAATAGTTGGTGATACAATTAAGGTTTGGTGGTAGAAGATTTGTTTATATGAGAAAAATAGCAGCGCATTATATATTTCCTATAGTCGATAAGCCGATAAAGAATGGAGCGCTTACCCTTAGCGATGAGGGTGAGATTCTTGCTATTAGTGGGCTTGAAGGCGAAGAAGAGTCGGTAGAGTTTTATAATGGTATTCTTTGCCCCGGCTTTGTAAATGCGCATTGCCATCTCGAACTCTCATCAATGCTGGGTTCTATTCCTCAATATACCAGTTTATTCGGATTTATTCAGTATATGAATAGCCGCGAGCATCCGAAAGAGCAAGAACAAATATCGGCAATACTTAAAGCGGATAACAGCATGTTTGCTGATGGTATTATAGCGGTTGGCGATATTTCGAATACAAGCGTCAGCTTCGATATAAAAGTTAGCAGTCCCATATCATACCGTAACTTTATAGAAGTATATGGTAGTAATTCGGCTATTGCCGAAAGCCATTTTAACAGAGGTACCGCGGTAGTTGCACAAGCTATGCTGCGAGGGCTTAAGGCATCACTTACCCCTCATGCTCCATACTCTATGTCGGATATGCTATTGGATATGGTAGTTTTAGAAACAAAAAAATCAAGTATCCTTTCTATTCATAATCAGGAAAGTAAAGATGAGAACGAGTACTTTATCAATGGGAAAGGCGCTTTTTCCAGACGGTATGCTATTGATGATTTTGTGCCGCCTACAGTGATCGGAAAACCCTCTATATACCGTATTCTTGATAAGTTAAAGGAAGATATAAAGCTGTTGCTGATACATAATATTTATACCTCTGCGGAAGACTATGATGCTGCGGTTGCTAAAAATAAAGATACACACTGGGTGCTTTGCCCGAACTCTAATTTGTATATAGAAAAGCAGTTGCCTCCGGTTGATATGCTAAGGCAAAAGAGCGCCAACATTGCTATCGGAACCGATAGCCTTGCATCTAATACAGCCTTATCTATACTTGAAGAGCTAAAAACTATAGGAAAGTATTTTAGAGATGTCAGCCTTGAAGAGCTGCTTGCGTGGGCAACTATGGGAGGTGCAAAAGCATTAGGCTTTGATGAGCATATAGGTAGCTTTGAGATAGGTAAAAAACCTCATGTAGTACTAATAGATGGCGTTGATTTTAACGCAATGCAGCTAACCGACGATTCTAAGGTAACGCTTCTTACTCGCCCTTAGCATCATCCTACCAGAGTATAAAATACCGCTATTCTTTTCGTCATTTCGAGCGAAGCGAGAAATGACGAAAAAAAATTTAAACACGCTTAGTAAAAACAGCTACCTTTGTTATACTCGAGTCGTAATAATAAAAGTATTGGTATATGGAAAAAGAACTGAAAGTAAGCGCCCTCAAAAACGGAACGGTAATAGACCATATCCCTTCTACCTCTTTATTTAAAGTGGTAGAAATACTGGGCTTAAAGAATTGTACTAGCCAAACAACTTTCGGGATGAATTTAGAAAGTAAACGTATGGGGAGTAAAGCCATTGTCAAAATTTCTGATCGTTTTTTCGAAACGGCAGAAATTAACCGTATTGCGTTAGTGGCTCCTCAAGCCAAGCTTAACGTTATACGCGATTACGAGGTGGTAGAGAAAAAAATTGTAGAGCTGCCCGATTATATCGAAGGGCTTGTAAAATGCGTAAACCCCCAGTGCGTTACGAATAAAGAGAAGGTAAAGACAAAGTTTACAGTTCTGTCTAAAAAAGATGTGTTGCTACAATGTCATTACTGTGAGAAAATGACGGATCAAGATCATTTAGTAATTCATGATGCAATCAGTTAAGTAAATAAATAGTAGTTACCTATTATCCGATTGTTTTTAAATTAAAAGCAGAAAGCCAATAGCGGTAGTACATTATTTTTATCATTTCGAACGAAGTGAAAATCTTTCTCGTGGCAACATCAATCAAGTATCATATTTAGACCATTCTTGGTTTGGTCTTCAAGGAATTTCTCACTTTGTGTGAAATGACGAAATATCGGAAGTGAATTAGCTAGGTTGGTTTTGTTTTGGAGATGAAGTAGGAATTAAAAAATGACAAATTAACCTTTTGATAACTAGTTATATAGATGATTATTTGCAAAATATCTATAAAAAAGTTGGGATACATGCAGCGTTTTATGCATAACTTGCATCTATAATAGTAGAAAGTATTGATGAAAGAGCAGCAGCTAATTAAAGGGTGCGAAAATGGCGAGTCGTGGGCTCAAAAGCAGTTATATGAGCGATACGCTCCTGCTATGTTGAGTTTGTGTATGCGCTACACAGGCAATAGGGAGAATGCGCGCGATTTGTTGCACGATGGATTTATTAAGATATTTACCAAAATCAATACATATACAGGAACAGGTTCTTTAGCAGGTTGGATAAGAAAGATCTTTGTTACTACTGCGTTAGAGTTTTTAAGAGCTAATAACGCCTTAAGGTTTAGCGTAGATATAGAGGAATATGTTGATAGCATTGAAGATATCAACATATCGGCATTCGAGCAGCTTTCTGCCGATGATTTATTGGCATGTGTTGCTCGGCTTCCCGATGGCTTTAGAGTTATATTTAACCTACACGTTGTTGAAGGTTATTCGCACGCGGAAATAGCACGAATGTTGAATATACAAGAAAGTACGTCACGTTCACAATATTATAGAGCACGGCAGATTCTACAAAAGAGCGTGACGTACTTAAATACAATAGAACCGGCAAGAATTAACATAAAATATGTCATATAAAATTAATCCTAATAATATTAAAGACCCTTTAGCAGACCTCTTTCAACAAAAATTGAAAGATCATGAAATTCCCGTTGATAGCGGCGATTGGAATAGCATTAAGAAGCAGCTCGGAGGTAATAAAAAGTTGAGGTTATGGATGGTCTTCTCTGCGGTATCGGCTGCCGTAGTTGCGTTGCTGTTTATTCTCTCCCCATCGGAAGAGCAATTTCCTGTAGATCATCCATTACAGGGAGAGAGTACGAATACAATCGTTAACGATCAGAATGATAAAGCCACAGCTGCCAATACAGCTTCGCCTCAAGAGCAAAGCAATTCAGCTAGTTCAGAAAATAGTAAGAGTTTTGTAGCGGATGAAGTAAAAATAGCAGAACATGGGTCTAGAAAGACTTATGCTGCATATGTTGAAGATCAGGCTGCTACTTCGGACGAGCCTAGGCAGCACCTACTGGCAGAAGATACTTCTAAAGAAAAAATCACTACAGAGCAAACAACAGAAGGTATTGTTGCCGCTGATGTTCAGCCGGAGCAGGAGGTTAAGGTCGCTCAAGAATATGTAGTAGCAGAGGCCGAAAGCAAGCAACCGGAGCGGGTAAAGGAACAGCCGACCCAATGGATAGACTTTTTTGATTTTGAAGATGAACTGCTAAAGAAAAACGAAAAGAAGAATTGGACCTTGACTGCTGCATACGGAGGAAGTGCAAATGGAAAGGGTAGTGAGAATAATGTGGAAATTCCGGCATTAATGAGATCATCCGTTGGCTCTTCGTATGAAGGAGCTGGCATTGTAGGGCAGGCGGTTTCTGATAAATATGGTGAAGGAAAACATTTTCCCGAAATGTCGCTATCATTTTCTATTGGTAAGCGGATAGGCAATAGGCTCTCTGTTGAGGGTGGTATAACTTATACCTACTTATATACGAAATATGATGGAGTAGAGCAGTTTTCTAACCTAGAGCTTAAGCAACACTTGCACTATATAGGTATTCCTGTAAATGTAACGGTATTTGCATTTAGAGGAGACTCTAGATGGAATCTATACGCTTCCGGCGGTGCGATGATAGAAAAAGGAATTCGGGCTAAGTATAAAGAAACGGTACAAGAAGTAGTAGGAGAAGTTACAACTTTGAACTGGAGTGAAAGTATTAACGGGGTGCAATTCTCATTAAATGCATCGATTGGTGCAAGCTACTATCTTAGTAAAAACTTTAGCCTATTTTTAGCGCCACGTCTATCATACTATTTTGATAACGATCAGCCTAAAAGCATACGAACAGATAAGAATTTAACGTTCGGTATTAACGTAGGACTTAAATATAACCTTTAATTACTTATTTATATGTAGTAAGCGTGTTGTTTTGCCAAAAAGGTGAGTAGTAAGATTAAATTTTGATGTGAGAAAGATGGCTACCTATTTATTAGGTAGCCATCTTGCATACTATAGCCGGATTGTTTTAAGGTAAATTGGTATGGCTATCTTTCTTTTTCATAACTTTAAGCCGCTAAAAAGTAGCTATGAAATATATTATTCGATTTTTTCTACAAAAAGTTCCTCGCAAGTATCTTCAGCGGGTTGCGCGGTTTAGCACTTGTATTTCAAGCATATTCTATTTGGGAAATAAAGTTGAGTGTACCGTATGCGGTAAACATTATCGTAAGTTTATGCCATATGGCTATGTTTATCCCAGAGAGAATGCTCTTTGTCCGAATTGCCTTTCGCTAGAGCGGCATCGGTTAATACAGCTGTATTTGAAAAGCCGCACAGACTTCTATACCTCTAAACCCCGAATGCTGCATGTAGCGCCGGAATATTGCTTTATTAAGCGTTTTGAGAAGCAGCTGGGCGATCAGCATATTACAGCCGACCTAGAATCGCCTTTGGCAAAGGTAAAAATGGATGTTCTGGATATTCCTTTTCCCGATAGTTCGTTCGATGTAATATTCTGCAACCATACGCTAGAGCATGTCGAAGATGATATTAGAGCAATGCAAGAGCTGCACCGTGTACTAAAGCCCGACGGATGGGGTATTCTGCAATCGCCAATCAACTATAGCCGCGAAATAACTTACGAGGATGACACCATTATCGACCCAAAGGAGCGCATGAAACGCTTCGGGCAGCACGACCATCTGAGAGAGTACGGTAAAGACTACGCTCAACGGCTACAAAAAGGAGGATTTAAGGTCGAAGAAAACGACTTTGTAAAGACCTTGTCTCCCGAAGAGCAAAAGCGATATGCGCTGCCTGTAGAGGAAATTATATATGTAGTTAGAAAATAGCTTAAGCCTTTTCTTTTTTCTTCTTGCCAAAGCTTAATAATCGCAGGCTGATTAGTATAACAATAATGGTAATACCAACATCAGCGGTAATGGCTAACAATAAGTTGGCATAGCCCATTAGCGCCAGACAGATAAATATCAGCTTTACTGCAATAGCACCTATCGTATTTACTTTAATTGTTCTGGTAGTAGCCTTGCTTAGGCGAATTAAGTAGGGTATAAGCGAGAGCCTGTCATTCATTAGCGCAATATTGGCAACTTCTATAGCAGTATCGCTTCCTACTGCTCCCATAGCAATACCAACGATAGATTGGGCAAGAGCAGGGGCATCGTTTACGCCATCGCCAACCATTGCAACATATTTATACTGCTTAAGCGCATTAGCTACGAAAGAAGCCTTATCATCGGGCATAAGTCCGCCATATACCTCCTTAATTCCAACTTCCGATGCTGTGTATTGGGCTGCGAGCTTGCTGTCCCCTGTAAGCATAATCGGTTCTATACCCATATTTTTTAGCTCTCTGATAGCATCTGCGCTATCGGGTTTTACTTCATCAGACAGGGCGATAATACCGGCAACTCCTTTACCAAAGCTGGCTACTACGCTGGTCTTTCCTTCCTTCGATAGCTTCTCTACCAGCTCTTCTTCCTCTTTTGTTACGGGTTGCGACTCTTTTATAAAAGCCATTTTTCCGATGAGTATAGTTTCGTCTTCGCATACAAGACATTTAGCCGTAGCGCCTTTTCCTGCGATGCTCTGAAACTTTTCTACGGTGTGTGGCTCAAATCCTTCTTTTTTTGCGGCATCTACTATGGCTTGTGCCAACGGATGCTCGGAAAATAGCTCTGCGCCAGCCCCGCACGCCAGCAGCTCCTCTCCGCTTGTTCCGTTGAGCGGATAGATATCCGATACAATCGGATTTCCGTATGTAATAGTGCGAGTTTTATCTAGGCATAGGGCTTTTATTTTTGCTATTGCTTCAATATACTTTCCGCCTTTTACCAAAATACCCTTAGATGATGCATTACCTAACGCCGCATATATTGCTACAGGCGTTGATATTACTAAAGCGCAGGGGCATGAGATTACAAGTAGAGAAATGGCTTGCAGTAACCAATGGTTCAGGTCTTGGTTTAAGATAAAAACAGGAACTGCGAAAATGAGTATGGCAATAATTATAATTGCAGGTGTGTAGTATTTTGCAAATTGCTGAATAAAGCGCTGGCTCTCCGATTTGTTGGCTTGCGCTTTATACGTTAGCTCTATAATTTTAGAAAAAGTGGTATCGTTTGCAAGTTTAGCCGTTCTGACTTCTATGAATCCCGATTTATTGTTGGTTCCTGCAAAAACATCATCGCCTTTGTGCTTATCTTTAGGCAGCGGTTCTCCTGTAATAGTCGATTCGTCAACAGTAGTTTCTCCGTCAATAACAGTGCCGTCTAGAGGAATTTGTTCGTAGGGTTTTACTTGTATAATGCTACCAATAGGTATTTGATCTATAGGTGTTTCTTGTCCGGTTCCTTTTAGTATGGCGGTTTTAGGCGACTTTGACACCAGATCGTCTAATGCCGATTTACTTTTCTCAAGACCGATATCTTCGAGCCTTTCACCCAGAACGTACAGTACAATAACTACGGCGGCTTCGGGATATTCTTCTAAATAAAAAGCACCGATAACCGCAATCAGCATTAGCAGGTTAATGCTGCTAAATGTAAGCGTAAACAAGGCTGTTACGCCTTTCCATAGTACTTCGTAACCTATAATAAGAATGAAGGCTGCAAAAATAAACGGAGCATATGGCATGGGGATGTTGATACCTGTTAGCGATAGTACTTCTAAGCCGATAACGATGGCAACCATTACCAGTAGGAATACGAATTTTTTATCGGAGAGGAGCTTCATAGCATTATGTTTTATAAGTCTTATGCAAATGTAGAGATAAAAAGTATTATAAAAATCACGGCTATTAGTGAGTAAACTAAAAAAGCGCAACATTGTTGCGCTTTTTTAGCTTTAATCTGTATATGTTATAGGTTAGCGTTAATGCGTATCCTCTTTTCGATTTCGGTAACATGCTGACGGAAGAGCTTGTCTGTTTCCACCAGATCTTCAACAGTTTTACAGGCGTGCAATACGGTGGCGTGATCTTTTCCTCCTATTTGCGCACCTATGCTTGCCAGCGATGTTTTAGTTAAGCTACGGCAGAAATACATTGCAATTTGCCGGGCTTGTACAATCTCGCGCTTTCTTGTCTTAGAAGTCATAGCTTCTGTTGATAAACCGAAGTAACTGCAAACGCTTTTTTGTATTTCGGTAATAGATACCTCTTTCTGAACAGAAGAAACCAGCTTCTCTGTCATCTGGGCCGCAAGCTCTATAGTAATAGCCTTTTTATTAAGAGTTGCTTGGGCTAACAACGAAATAAGCGCGCCTTCAAGCTCTCTTATATTGGTTGTTACTTTTGTTGCAATAAACTCTAAGACTTGTTCGTCTATATCTATGCCGTCGTTGTATATCTTTCTTTTTAGAACATCTACACGGGTTTTAAAATCGGGAGCTTGCAGCTCTGCCGATAGTCCCCATTTAAAACGAGAAAGCAGACGTTGCTCTAAACCCTGTAGCTCAACAGGCGGTTTATCTGATGTTAAAATCAGCTGTTTGCTCGATTGGTGTAGGTGATTAAAAATATGGAAAAACGTATTTTGTGTGCGTTCTTTTCCTGCAAAATCGTGAACATCATCAATAATCAACACGTCTATCATTTGGTAGAAGTGTAGAAAATCGTTCACTTTATTTTTATTTACTTGAGCATCTACATACTGTGTCTGAAAACGATTTGCATTAACGTACAGTACAATTTTATCTGGGTGTTTTTCTTTTGTTTCAATGCCTATTGCTTGCGCAAGGTGGGTTTTTCCAAGCCCGGAATTTCCGTAAATAAAAAGAGGGTTGAATGCTGTTTTTCCCGGATTTTGTGCAATGGCTAAACCTGCAGAACGTGCAAGCCTGTTGCATTCGCTCTCAACAAAGTTATTAAATGTATAGTCCGGATTTAGCTGCGGATCTATCTCTAACTTTTTTAGTCCCGGTATAGCAAATGGATTCATCACTCGTCCTTCTTCCTGTATATTGGGGTAAGATACAGGCTTATTTTTTAATTCAGGTCTGTTTTGTTGCGGATACTTGATGGTGGGTGTACCTTCTACAACCTTTATGCTATACTCTAGTTTTGCATCGGGACCTAAATTTTTTCGTAGCGTTTTACGAAGCAGGTCGATAAAATGCTCTTCCAAATACTCGTAAAAAAATGGAGTAGGCACTTCAATGGTAAGAATACGATCCTGAAGTTTAATAGGAGATATCGGTTCAAACCATGTTTTGAAGGTAGTTTCAGGTACGATATCCTTTATGATTTTCACACAACTATCCCAAATCTCCGTGTGTCTATCCATAATCCTGAGTAGTTTTTAATAAAATTGACGCATAAGTTGAATACCAAAATTGCAGAGAAAAAATGTAAAAAAAAATTTTTTTTAGTCTTGCAAAATTCAATATTCTTTCAATTGACTAATTATCTGTACAAATCAAAAAAGTTAAAAAATATTAACAGATTATTTGTTTGATAATCAGAAAATAAATGTGATAGTCCTCATAATATGAAGTTTACGTTAACTCATTAAATTTGTAAGTTCAGCTGCTATCTTTTTTATCTGAAAAATACAGACAGCTAGTTCTTATTTTTTCTTCCGAAAACAGAAATTTGAACGTAGCGTCCCGGATTTTCTTTTAAATCTTTCAGCAATGTATTTAAGCTGTTTGTTGTATTGACAAGATTAATATATAATGAGTCGTTAGTAAGAGCCTTACCCAGCGAGCCTTCTCCTTCTTTAAGTTTACGGATTATATCGTTGAGGTTATCGGCAAGATCTCCAAAATTTGCCCCACTCAGCCCATCGCTTACTTCGACAAGGTTACTTATAATTGTATTAATCTTATCGTTATTACCTTTAAGATTATCGGTAAATTCTTCCACATTACCAAGGAGTTTAGAGATTGTACCTTTTTCTTCTTCTATCGATTCATCAAGAGCCTTTGCAATGCTGTTTAAGCTTTCAGTAATGTTGCTGAAGTTTTCGATACCTTTATTTAGATTTTCTGTCGATTTATCGTTGAGTACTTTGTTGAATGAGGATAGTAGCGTGTTTACCTGATCGAGCGTGACGTTCAGCTTATCTTTAATAGGAACAAGTCCATCTAAAACTGTTGTTAAGTCACCTTCGATTCCGGCGGCAAGCGTATCGCCGTCAATATGCAATTTGTCGCTATTGCCAAACTCCAGCTTTATGGCTTTAGAGCCCAGCAAATCTACGCTGTAGATAACCGCTCTAGTACCCACAGGAATATTATATTTAGAGTCTATGCGAAGTGTAACAATAAAATTGTTTTCTTCTTCGTTAAGTACGATTTTTTCAATCATCCCAACTTTTAAACCACGTATCAGCACATTACTTGTTTGCTGTAAGCCTTGTACGTTTTCAAAGACGGCATAGAATTTCTGGTTTTTACCGAAAATATCTTTACCTCTTAAAAAGTTAAGCCCCCAGTATAGTACAGCAACTGTGATGACAAGGTATATTCCTATTTTAAGCTCTTTCTTTATTTTCATGCTATAGCAGCTTTATTCTTCTGTGGCTAAATAGAGTGCAAAGATAAGAAAGAATTGCAAAACAACTCTTTTTCTATCTAATAACACCGTCTATTTAGGATTGTTTAAATATTTTGTTGCTATGACAAAAGTATCTGATACTATTTTGCCGGAACAATTTTTTCATCTTGCACGGCAATAACAAAAGCACCCGGAAAGTCTTTCTGAATGCGCTTACTTAATGCTGCTGCTTCCGATTTTTTTGTAAAATTCCCGAGAGTATATTTATACAAATTCCCAACTTTTATAGATCTGACATCTTTATGCTCTTTGAACAGCTTAGAGGTTGGCGATTCTTTCTTGTTGATCGACATGATTTGTACCCGGTAGTAAACCGTTTCTTTATCGCTGCTACTTACTGTTGTGGCTGAGCTGTTCGTGGCTGCTTCTGTGGCAGAGCTCTCGTAGGCATACGATGCTGTTCCCGTCTTCTCGCACATATTTTTGTACCGTGTAAAGGCGTTTAGAACAGATAACGCCATACGATCCTGCTGCTTATCGTTGGTTAGTATGCTTCTGTCGGTAGAGTTCGATATAAAGCCTAGCTCTATTAAAACGCTGGGTGCCGCAGTTTGGTGTAAAACTAGAAAAACATTCTGCTTTACCCCTCGGTTTACTTTTATCGGGTTATTTCCAAATTCTTCTTGTATAAACGAAGCTAGATGCAGGCTTTGCTCAAGATATACATTTTGCATTAGGCTAAACATAATATACGATTCGGGAGAGTTGGGGTCGAAGCCTTCGTATTTTGTTGTATAATCTTCTTCGTAAGTAATAACGGAGTTCTCTCGTTGGGCAACAGCCATATTTGCTTTAGACTTGCTTGCCCCCATAACGAATGTTTCGCTACCGGTAGCTCTGGTATCCTCTGCACCATTAACATGAATGGATATGAACAGGTCGGCGTGGTTTTTATTGGCAATTTTTGCACGTACATCCAGATCAACAAAAACATCTTTATCGCGCGTATAGATAACTTCAACATTTGGGTGATGCTGTTTTATTAGTTTGCCAAGCTTTAAGGCAACTGTCAATGTGATATCTTTTTCTTTAGCGCCTCCATGAGCTGTTCCGGAGTCTTTTCCTCCATGCCCGGCATCAATAACCACTTTTTTTATTTGTGCTGACTGTGCGTGCGTATTTTGTGCTAAACCAACGCAAGCTAGCGTTAAATATAGACAAAAAAGGTATTTTGAACTCGAAAAATGTACATTGTTTTTGCTTGCCATTCCTTTGTTTTTGGAAAAATGATTAGTTTTGGCTGTTTTTTAGATCAAACTTAGAGCAAAGTTACAAAATATATCTTCGAGTAGAATTGTTTAAACATTTTTCATTAGTACATATTTTTGTACTTACCGCTATGTTTATCTTGGGTATTCCTTTATTGGGGAGTGCTCAAGAAGTTATTGTAGTACCTGATACTACAAAGGCGGAGCAATTTATAGTAAGAGATAAGGCTGCTATAAATGCGAGGTTGATTAATGCTCAAGACACTACTGTAAAAGAAAATAGCGTTGCGGCATCAGATACAACAGGGCAATCTTCAATAGGAGATACGTCTGCTGTTACCATTGCGCTAAAAGATTCTACGGATAACGCTCAAGACACCGTTGTAAGAAAAGGAGGGCTGGAAGATATTTTAGATATTGTTGCGGCAGACTCTATGATTATCTCTATGGATAATAAGAAGGTGTACCTCCATAAGCAGGCTAAAATCGTTTACCAAGATTTACAGGTAGAAGCCGGTTATATTGTTATTAACTACGAGACTCAGGAGCTTTTTGCTTGTGGTATTCCGGATTCTACCGGAACTAAAATAGTCGAAACGCCTGTTTTTAAGGAGGGGGCAGATGAGTATGCCATGGAGACCCTCAACTACAATTTTGAAACGCGGAAGGCTAAGATATCAACCGTAATTACGCATCAGGGAGAGGGATTTTTACACGGTAAAGAGATTAAGATGATGCCCGATAAGAGCGTTAACGTGGGTGGCGGGATGTACACAACTTGCGACCATCCGCATCCGCACTTTTATCTTAGCATGACAAAGTCTAAGATGATACCGGAGCCGAATAGTAAAATCGTGTTTGGTTTCTCGTATCTGGTAATAGAAGATGTACCTATGCCTGCCTTTCTCCCGTTTGGCTTTGTGCCCAGAATGTCTGATAGGTCATCGGGACTTATCTTTCCGACTTTTGGGGAGGAGGTGTCACGGGGATTCTTTTTACAAGGGTTGGGCTACTACTTTGTGTTGGGCGAGTATTTTGATATCGCTACAACGATAGATTATTACACGTTGGGCTCGTGGGGATCTCATAATGTTATTCGATATAAAAAGCGCTATCGTTTTGATGGTAGCCTAAACTTCGATATTACAAATAACGTTGTGGGAGATAAAGGTTCTACCGACTACTATAAATCGGGCGATTTTCGTTTTACATGGTCCCACACTCAGGCGCAACAAGCCAATCCTACAACTCAATTCAGCGCAAGCGTAAACTTATCATCTCCAACATACTCGTCGCTTAACGGGGAGTCGCTCAATCAGCATTTGTCGCCATCAACGTCGTCAACCGTCCGGTTCTCTAAAAGCTGGGAAGATAAGCCGATAAACTTATCTATAAACCTTACCCATCGTCAGCAAATGAGAAACTTGGATAGCGACACCCGAAAAAAAGAGGGCGAATATACCTTAGGGATACCCTCGTTAACTTTTGATGTTGGTAAATTCGCACCTTTTAAGCGAAAGAATGCCGTGGGTAAAGAAAAGTTTTACGAAGGGTTTAGGTTTAGCTACGGCATGAGATTCGAAAACAGCATAACGTTTACAGATAAGCAGTGGGGCGAATCAGACTTCTTTGATAGGCTCGACAACGGTATGAGCCATGCTTTCGGAATTGATCTGCCAAGCTTCAGCTTGTTTAAGTATATCAACGTAAGCCCGTCTGTTAACTACGGTATGAACTGGCATTTTAGATCGACCAAGTACGCATGGAATAATACTACAAATGCACTCGATACCATTAAAAGCGGTGCTTTTAGCGAATTAGGCATTACTCAGAATTACGGATTCGGCTTATCGATGAATACTACTTTATACGGTTTAATTCAATTTAAAAGCCACCCGGAGAAAGGCGATCCGTTAATTAAGGCGGTTAGGCATGTATTTAAGCCGTCGATAAGCTTTGGCTATACGCCGGATTTAAGGAATCATGGTAATGGCTGGCGGTCGGTAAAATCTACGGAAGATGGTAAGGTGATGGAATATAATATTTATTCGGGACAAAAGTTCTCATCGTTGGGGGGCTCCGAGTCTGCATCTATGAACATTAACATAAGCAACTCGCTTGAGTTTAAGCTGCGTAATAGAAAAGATACTACCGGAACCAACAGCTTAAAACTTAAGTTGCTCGAATCGTTTAATATCAGTACATCGTATAACTTTTTGGCAGATTCGATGAAATTGGCTATAATTAACTTTAGCGGACGAACAAATATTTTTGATAAGTTCGGTATGAGCTTCGGCTTTAGGGTCGATCCTTATGATATTGACGAAAAGGGAAACGGAATAAACAAGTTATACTGGGCTAGGCATGGAGGCTTAAAATTTGGACGAATGACTAGCTTTAACACATCATTCGACTATACAATTAGCGGGGGAAAAGGCAAAGGGGTGGAAGCAGGGCAGAACCCTAACCCTGTAGAAGGGGTAGATTATTTCTCTCCGCATAATACGCTATACTACGTTGATTTTAGCGTACCTTGGTCGTTAAGCGCAGGCGTTAACTACTCTATGACGAAGTCGTATCCCTATAATTCTGCAACGGGAGTTATGACTCCTGTAACGAATAACATTATAACGCTCAACGTGCGTGGAAGTGTTACCCCTACTCAGAATTGGATGGTCTCGTTTTCTTCCGGCTATGATTTTAATACAAGCGAAATAGCAAATACTCAAGTTTCAATCCACCGAGACTTGCACTGTTTTGAGTTTAACTTCTCTTGGATTCCGGTTGGACGATACAAAAGCTGGAGTTTTGGAATCAACGTAAAAGGATCGTCGCTTAGAGATCTGTTGAAGTATGACAAGCGGTCGAGCAGGTTTGATAACTACTTTAATGCGCTTTAATGCGTTGGCTGCCTTTTCTTAGCTAATCATACTTAGCCCTAAAAACCGTCATTTCGAGCGCGGCGAGAAATCTGCTAAATAGCAGAAGTACGTTGAAAAAACAGATTTCTCGCCGCGCTCGAAATGACGGTTTTTGTTTCGCTCGAAATGACAATACTATTTTTTAAAAGTTATGGTATGTTTTAGGTAATGGTATAAAAATCTTTTTGCGGTTCGCGTTACCGGCTATTATGACGTTATTACCTTACCCCTTACCGCTACTTTGGGGCAGATATCTCACTTCGTTTGGCATTGACGGAAGGCAATGGTCTATCGCTCGCTTAATATCTTTCCTAAAACAGATTTCAAGCACTCAGAGTAACGAACAAACCCTAGATCGTTATAGTGAGTTCCGTCTATAGTTGCCTCTCGGTCGTTACCTATTAGCGTGGTATTCGGTACATAGTAAATATCGGTATAACCGTTAGCTAACAGCTCTTGGTAAATAGCGTAGAACGCCTTATTCTTCTCGTTAATACGGGTTTCTTCGGACTGATCCAGCCAACCCGCTTCGTTAGGAGAGCATTCGACAAGTATAATAGGTATGTGCGGTTTTACGGTTTTAAGCTGCTTGATAAATGTTGCCGCCCGCTCGTTAATCATAGCTAAGGTCATGTTTGGAAGACAATCCACGACATAGCAAGAAGCATCCATAGAGGTCATAACATCTCCTATAACGCTTTCCATTCGAGCATTTCCTGAGAATCCTAAATTTATGGTTTCTACGTTGAAAAATCTACCTAAAATGGCTGTTGCTGCTAAGCCGCAGCGCGATGCCGACGCGCCCTGCATAATAGATGTGCCATAGAATACAACAGGTTTATGCTTGCTATTTCTTTCAAAAGAAAGAAGCTGTGCGTCGCTATCCGTTCCTATAAAAACCGAATCAATACCGTTATACATCGGCAGGTATAGCATATAGTGGCGCATTTCTTTCGGCAGGTTTTTTAGAATTGCTCCGCTATTATCGCTTTTCTTGTATGGCTTTACTAGCCCTGCCCATAGCCATTTTCCGCTTTGTTCATCTAATGCGTATAAATCGATTCCGTTTGTAACACAACATGTTAGGTGGGGCATATTGGTATCAAAACGCAGCGTCCAACGCGCATGGATGTTAGGGCTATCGGTGCTAAAACGGATACATAAACCGGCGCTGTGCTGTGCCAAATCCCAAAGCTCTTGGCGCGCTTCTTTTTTTGCCGAGCCGGGTAGCCGATCGTAAAAGTGATCTCTTTGTCCTTTACCCGCTTTTCCTTCAACGGTAAGGGTTCTGCCTTCGGCCCATTTTATTTCCTGAGCTAAGCCGGCATTGCATAAAAGAAGAGAAATGATGATTATGCTACATTTCCTCATTGTTTATTTCCTTATAATATTTAGGTCGGGTTGGTATTCAAGCAAAAATACACCTTCGTTCTTCATACCGCCGTATCCTATTTGCTTGAATAAAAAGCGCGATTGAAGCAGGCTTTCTTCGTGCGATGGTAAGAACGGCATAAAATTAGCGCCGTATTCTTTCAGGCAGCTTAGGAAGTAGAGGCTAACATCATGTCCGTAGAAAGAGTAATTTCCAGGCTCGCCTTTGTAATGGCGGCGGTACTTGGCTATAAATTTTTTTGTGTCAAGATTGTTATAATCAACATAGAAAACTTGTGCTGTACGTAAATTTAAGCTATATAGGTATGCCAGCTGCATGCTGTTCATGCTCATCTTACGCCATTCCGGCGAGCCATAAATAAACGTTTTAAGCTTTCCTTTTATAGATAAAACATTCAGCGTTTCAAGAATATTCATTACAAAAGGCTGGCTATTAGCGGAAGCCACAATTATATGGTTCTCTTGTGTAGAATTAAGCTTTGATTCCAGCTCGTTTCTTGATTGTGCAATAGAGTAGCTAAGCGTAGAATAAGTACACCCCTTTTCTTTCAGAATCTGGCTATAGCTATGCAGTAGGATAGTGTCTCCTCCATGGTGAGCAACTAAAACAATATTACGGTTAGGCAGACAAATGTCTTTTAATAATTTATGATTTTCTGCCTGTGGAGATGGTCTAAGCTTTATAAGATAAGGATTGTAAGCGACTATAGAATCTGTTACCGATTCCCTTGCCAAAACAACAGGTATTTGTCTTCTTTGGGCAAAAGCTGTCAGCGGCTCGGTAAATTCAGCCGATACAGGGGCTATTACAAGCTGCGATGCTTGGACATCAGAGCTACGCAATGCCGACTCTAGACTTCTGGCATCTGATACATCAAAAGTTGAAACGTTTAGCGATAATCCGTCTTTCTTTAGCGTGTCGATAGCAAGTAGCGCGCCTTCGTAAAATTCAAGATATTGGTTTTGTTTTCTATCCCCAGCAGCTGTAGCGCTTTCTGACTGCTTGGCGTTGAATGGGATTAAAAATGCTACATTAAAAATATCTGTACGTGTGTATCTATATGAGTTTACCGGAGTAAGGGTTTCGTTAGGTTGATAGGTATAACCGGGAAATAGAATTTTTGTACCCGACGATAGGTTCTCCGGCTCGTATTTCGGAATTCGCAGCACTGCTCCTTCCAGTAATGCGTTATCTTTAAACGCATCGCTGTTAAGCTGCTTAATCGTATTTTCGTTGGCAGAATATTGCTTGGCTATACTATATAATGTTTCGCCTTTTTGTACGGAATGATAGATATGTTCGCCCGCCATATTGTCGCCTTCCTTCTCATGTCTTATAGAAGCTACGGGCTGTTGAACTTCTGGTTGTATAGCATTGGCTTGCCCGTTTATGGCGGCTTGAGTTGGGATGTATAGAATTTGCCCTTTTTTGATATTGTCATCAATAGTAGGGTTAGCTCTTTTAATGGCATCAATGCTAACGTTATACTGTCGAGAAATAGAGTAGAGTGTCTCTTTACGCTGGACCTCGTGCTCCACAGCTCCGTCCGGCTTCGAAGGAGTGGTTTGCGCTACAGCCGCTTGCAACGGTTTTTCGGGAATGCGTAAAACCTGTCCATCTTTTAACCCATCCACCAGCTGGGGGTTTGTACGCTTCAGCTCATCTTCCGATATGTTATATACTTTGGTAAGCGAGTAGATAGTTTCTCCCTTTTTTACGTTATGAACATAGAACACGTTGCCATCAATACGAATTTTTTCGGTTGATTTTTGTACCTGTACATCTTGTCCAGAGCTAGCAGTGGTAAATGTAATAAGTAAGGTAATTATGCTTATTAGTCTAATAAATCGCATACCCGCTGTTTTATTTAGTTTAAAATTGAGTAGAATATAGTTTTATAGTAGACGCGCCAACATATTGTTAACGTTGGATTCTATGCGTTCATATATGCTTCCGTCATAATCGGCCCTTACAAATTTTTCTCCGGTAATATTTTCGTATAGCTCAATATACCTGTCGCTAATTGAAGTAACAATTTCGTCTGTCATTTCCGGAATGGTTTGTCCTGCTTGCCCTTGAAAGCCGTTTTCCATCAGCCATTCGCGAACAAACTCTTTCGATAGCTGGCGTTGCTGCTCTCCTTTATCAAAACGTTCCAGATAACCGTCGGCATAGAAGTAGCGTGACGAGTCGGGCGTGTGTATTTCATCAATCAGGTATATTTCGTCGTCTTTTTTTCCGAATTCGTATTTCGTGTCAACAAGAATAAGACCTCGCTTTGCTGCCATTTCGCTACCGCGCAGGAAGAGCTCCATAGCATATTTTTCTAGCGGTACGTAATCTTCTTCTGCGACAATACCTCTGCGTAAAATATCTTCGCGCGAGATGTCCTCATCATGGGCACCTACCTCGGCTTTTGTTGTGGGGGTTATGATGGGTTGTTCGAAGCGTTGGTGCTCGCGCATACCATCGGGAATTTTTACTCCGCATATTTCTCTCGCTCCAGACTTATAGGTGCGCCATGAGCTACCGGTTAGGTAACCACGAACGATCATTTCAACGGCAAAAGGCTCGCATTTATGACCAATGGTAACCATAGGATCGGGCGAAGCGATCTTCCAGTTAGGAACTATGTCAGCCGTAGCATCCAGAAACTTTGCTGCGATCTGATTCAGTACCTGTCCTTTGTACGGAATACCCTTTGGCAAAACAACATCAAATGCCGATATTCTGTCGGTTACAATCATATTCAAAAAGCGGTTGTCTATGGTATAGACATCGCGTACTTTGCCTACATACTTAGCGGTTTGTTTAGGAAAATTGAAGTCGGTTTGAATAAGGGCTTTCATCGGTTTAGTATTTATGTTGTTTGTGGTTTAAAACCTATTTGTTCGCTATCTGTCTCAAATGCTTTTACGATATGGCTTACCAATGGGTGGCGCAGTATATCGCGGTTATCAAAATCAATAAAGCTGATGCCTTTTATGTTGCTCAGCAGCAGCTTTGCTTTTAGTAAGCCGGAGTCGCTTTTGCGGGGTAAGTCTATCTGTGTCATATCACCGGTAACGATGAACTTGGCATTGGTACCCATACGTGTTAAAAACATCTTCAGCTGGTTAAGCGTGGTATTCTGCGCTTCATCAAGTATTACGAAAGCGTTGTCTAACGTACGTCCACGCATGTATGCCAAAGGTGCTATTTGTACCGTTCCGTCCTCCATATATTCTGCCAGTTTACGAGGCGGAATCATGTCGTTTAGCGCATCGTATAATGGCTGTAAGTACGGATCTAACTTTTCTTTCATATCGCCGGGGAGGAAGCCTAAGCGTTCGCCTGCTTCAACTGCCGGGCGTGTTAGAATTATACGTTGTACGGTTTTATTCCTCAATGCCCTTACGGCAAGTGCAATGGCGGTGTATGTTTTACCCGATCCGGCAGGACCGGTAGCAAACAGCAAATCGTTGGTTTTATACATCTCTACCAGTTTTTGCTGGTTAACCGTACGTGCTTTTACAATCCGCCCGTTGTTGCCGTAAACAAGAACATCGTTTATGTTTTCTTCGCCTTCGGTTTCTTGTACTGTCTGGTTTCTGTCGAACATATCGCGAAGCGATGCCTCCGTTATGCTTCCGTACTTTCCTATATGTTCTGCCAGCTGGTTAAGGCGTTGTTCGAAATCGTCTATCTCGTCGGCATCGCCGAATACGCGGATATCGTTGCCTCTTACAACTACCTTTAGCTTCGGAAATTTACTTGTTATGTAGTTTATGTTGCTATTATGTACTCCGTGGAACTTTACGGGGTCTATCCCCTCAATAATGATTAACTTTTCTGCCATTCAGTTTTTAATACAATTTGCTTTGGTACAAATGTATTAAAATTTACGCTCATATATGCCATAATTATTTGATTCGAGCAGGCTACGGGCATCGTTAACGAACCGCATAAAGCGTGGATAGTAGCCTTGCTGAAAGAATTCGCTTTTATCTTCAAAGTTTTCAACAGGTAAAATATAAAAACGTTTAACACTTTCTTCGATAGGTTTGTAAACCCAAACAAGCGAGTAGGAAGCATCGGCAATTTGGGTTTTGCCGTTTTCTTTTACTAGCGTAAAGTAGGTAATGGCACCGCCGTCGGTATGCTTTCGTTCTTGGTTCGACACGAAGTTACCGAGCGAGTACACTACGGCGCTTTGCGCTCTAAAATCTGTTGAGTGGTGCGGCTTCTCGCCCGAATACCTTAGCTCCATAGGCTGAATAACGTGTGGATGCGAGCCGATAACCATCGTTGCGCCGTTATCTGTTATGAAGTTGGCTAAACGCTTCTGTTCAGTGTTGGGTAAGCGGTGGTATTCGTCGCCCCAGTGGATAATAACAATGGTAGCATCGGGATTCCACGGATTGAGCGAAGCGAGGTCTTTTGCTATACTGTCTTGCTGAATAAGGTTGACCCGGGTGGGAGATGGGATGGCTAAGCCGTTTGTTCCATAGGTGTAGCAAAGAAATGCCAACCGGAATCCACTCTTTTCAACACGTAGTGGATGGCAGCGGTCCTTTTCGTTTTGCGTTCTGTATGTGCCTAAGTGGACGATACCTAAAGAGTCGAGCACATCGAGCGTACGGGTAATGCCTTTCAATCCCTTATCGCATGAGTGGTTATTTGCGGTTGCCAAAATATCTATTCCTACATCCTTAAGCGTGTAGGCAAGCTCATCAGGTGCTGCAAACCACGGATATCCTGCGTATGGAGGTCCGGCTAAGGTTGTTTCGAGGTTGGCGACTGTAAGGTCGGCTTCGCTTAAATGTTGTGCTATGTGGCTGAAGCAGCTGTAGTAGCTGTACGTTTCGTTATATTTTGCACCGCTTATTTGCGGCATGTGCTGCATTATATCGCCTATAAATGTGAGGCGTAAGGTATCTTGGGCATTTGCAGAAAAAGAAAAGAATAAAGCAATGTAAATGGTTGTGGCTCTTAAAAGTCGCATCAGTGTGGTTTTGCGATAAAGGTAGCAAAAAAGCCCCTCTCCGGCTTTTCTATGAGGGATTTTAACAAACTTTGATAATGTTGGTAGAAGGCTTTTCTGTGCCAGATAATAGTTACAGAACCATTATTTCGAACGAAGTGAGAAATCTGCTCGATAGCCGGTAGATTTCTCACTTCGTTCGAAATGACGAAAGTATTTTTTATGTGCGATGTTACGGTTTCAGGTAGTTTTGGATAGCTTTTACATATGCTTCGAATGCTGCTATTCCTTTCTTTGTAATCTTGCAGATTGTTTGTGGATATTTACCTTTAAACTGCTTAGTAACCTCAATATAGCCTGCTGCGCTCAGCTTCTCCACCTGTACGCTAAGGTTGCCTGCTGTAGTTCCTGTCTTCTCTTTAATGTACACAAAGTCTGCCTGCTTTACGCTAATGAGTAGAGACATGATAGCTAAGCGCAGTTGAGAGTGTAATATAGGATCGAGGTCTTTAAACATTCCTATTAGTATTCGAGCCTTTATGCATAATCATATGACCCGGGATTATATAACCCAACATAAAGCCTATGACATATATTAGCGTATCATACCTGAGTTCTGTAAAATAGCATATAACAGCACACGCCCAACAGATGAAAGCTCCATATATCAACGGTTTAAACTGATAAGCTTTTCCGCTAATAAAAAGTGCAATTGCGGCAATTGTTAGCATGGAGGGATAGAAAAAGAAAAGATTTCCTCGTGTTAAATTTATGAGCATAAATGGATTAAACACGGCGAAGGTAATTACTGCTAAGCTTATGGAAAATCCGGTCCATACAAAGCCAACAATTTTATCGATATGTGTATAGTATCTTGCTTCTCGTGCGTTTCTTCTTCCAATAATAAAACCTCCGATTATACCAATTGGCAACATACCAAGCCAACCGAGAAACGCCCAAGATTTTCCCCAAAAGATGAAATTCATAAGACCTGCAAATGTTACTAGGTAGCCCCATAACAGAAAATGTTTTCCAAGCCCTTTTCTAACGTTAGTTTTGGCATTTTCTATCATTCCTACAATGAGGTCTAGGCTTTCTTTTTCTGTAAATTTCTTTTCCATAGCTATATGCGCTTATAGATAAGCAGTTTCAAAGTTAGCAGTTTAATTTTTAGTATCAAGTATTACAATTTGAGTAAGGCGAAAAACCTACCGTCATGTCGAACGTAGTGAGATATCTCCTAACCGACAGCATATCGCTTTTTAGCTAAATTGTTGAGTGTATTATACTATTCAGAAGATTTCTCCCTTTGGTCGAAATGACGGTGTATTTATTCGCACTGCTTAAGCATTGACATTGCCATGCCTTTACCCCATATAGGATCGAGCTCTGTTGCGGGTTCGAAAGTTTCGAACAGCTGTACGCTTTTTTCCAGAATGGGTTTTGCCTTATCTTTTCCGCCTCCGAATGTAGCCGGAGTATAGAATAAATTTTGCCCTAAAAGCAAGTATGCACGCGGATTATTCGGATTCAGCTTAATGGCTTCGGTTAGCAGCTGGGCGGCTTTAGGTCCATAGGTTGAAGTACGCGTTATGTAGTCAACCATCATACGTCCGCTTGCTATCATGCTTTTTAAGCATATCAGCTCGGAGTTTTCGGGGCTGATTACTTCCGCATGGGCAAGCAGCTCGTCGGCGCGGTTAAGTTCTACGTCTATATTTTTTGCTTCGGCACCCTGCATTTGGTAGCAGCGTAGTATCTGCTGTAATGCAGCATAGTAGTAGGGTTGCCACTTGTCTTTTTCGGCTTTTGCAATTCGTTCGAACATATTGCTCAAGCTAAGCATGTCTTCTTTTGTTTTTACAGAATCTTGCATTGCAATGCTTTCTTTCATGGCAGAAATGTACTTTCCGGTCTGAGCGAAGCTTGCCATAGAGCATAGTAGAGCGATGGTGATGAGTAACGTTTTCATGATTGTATTTTTTAGTGTGAATATTATGGTATTGGCTATTAAATTTTGTTATGATGAACGAATTTCTTCGTCATTCCGAGCGAAGCGAGGAATGGCTTTGTATATGGAATGGCATTTATTAAGCTGATTTTTAAATGTTGTAATCATTGAATTTTCTAGTTAGTATATTCCATCAATAATATCTTTTGACCGATCCACTCCCCAGCTAAGGAATACACCTACAAAGTAGAATCTGTCGGCGGTTGGAGTTATCGGCTTTTTTATACTTCCGTTATGCGAGTAGCTGTAGCCGTAAATATTTTTTTGTCCTAAAAGGTTGGTTACAGAGCCCACTACAACGGCGTTTGCACCAAATATTTTTGTTATGTAGTTAATGCTGAACCCAAGATCGTTGTAGCATTTAGTACGACCCCAATCGGCAATATGGTAGCTGTTGTTCGTGCTGTTGTGTGCGAGGTTGAAGTACGGGCGACCTGTAGCAAATGTGTAGCTTAGGTTAACGCTGCTGCTAATTGCAGCTACCCATTTCTTGGCTACTACAGATAAGGTATGCTCTGCTGCAAAGTTGGGGCGCATTTTTTCTGGATATTGCAGGTAGTCGCGTTTTGTATCTAGGTAAGAGTAGCTGATCCAGTAGTCGAGCCAGCTGCCGAATGCTCTCTTATCCCTCCAGTATAGCTCAACGCCGCGTGCATAGCCCGATCCGTTGTTATTATATGCCGGCGCCGTTTTTACCAAATCGTTATACCTTTTATAGAAGCCTTCGATTCGTAAGGTCTGATATTTATTGCCATACTGATAGTTTAGGATGTAGTGTGATGCTTCCTGATAGCCGAGGTCTGAAGTATATATCAGCTGTAAGTTTTCGGGCTTCTGGTAGAAAACACCATAGGCAGTTGATAGCTGAGATTTTGCGCTTATCTTGTACGCAGCAGATAAACGGGGTGCGATATTCCATTTATTGATAATGTCTGAGTATTCGCCACGCGCACCAACTTTTAGGGCAACTCTATATGATAGATGAAAGTCAACCTCGCCGAATAGGGCGGTATAGCTATCGATAAGCGTTCTGCTGTATTGCCCGTATGTATATTCAACATTCTCATACCAATGCTCTGCACCAAATCGTACAGCGTTAAGTCCGCCTAGCTTTTTTTCGAGTACAAGCCTTGCCTGTGCAAAATTCTGAACAGTCTTAGTGTTGAAGTTGTAGGCGGAATCGAGGTAAGAGGGTAGGCTGGTAACAGTTTCGCCGTTCTTATTCCTTACGACCTGCTTAAACTTATCCCTATTATAGCTGTAGCTCGCACCCATGTCAAATTTCCAGCTGTTACCAAAGTATTCTTTCCAGCTAAGGTTGTTATACCAGTTAGCCGTTGTCATATCAAAGTTGTTCTTGTATTCTTCAACGTCAATATTTTCGCGGCTTATATCCATCTTGTCAAAATCGAGGCTGGTATAGTACTTAACCATTCCGCCCCATTTGGTTTTAAAACGGAAGTTGGCGTTGCTCGCATAGAACTGGGGCGACTCGTTTACTTCGTAAGCTTGCTTTACTATTTTGAAATACGGTCCCGGATTGGTATAGGTAAGGTCTATACCCCACGAAGATTTCTTGTTCTCCGCCAGCTTCTGAAAACCTGCCCCCAAGTAAACGGTAGAAAGGGTAGCGCTAGCTTGCGATCTGTCTGGTAAATCAATAGATTCCAATATTAACGCCGAAGATAACGCCTGCCCGTAGAGAGCGGAGTAACCGCCTGTACTGAATATTGTACCTTTAAACAGGACAGGAGAGAAGCGGCTGCGCTGAGCGATATTCTCGGGACCTGAGTAGTAGGGCTTAGGCACTAACGTACCATCTATAAATTGCTTGGTTTCGTAAACCGAGCCACCGCGTACGGCAAGCCCTTCTTGTTCGCCAACCTGTTGGGCACCTGGTAGCGTACGGATAGCCGAGGTAACGTCGGCATTCGAGGCGCCGGTTGTTAGCATATCTAGCGAGCTGAGCACGGTTGCTGCACGCTTTTTATCGCCCGCCTCAAAAGAGCCTGCCATTACAACTGCCGCTTCCAGTTCCTCTATATTTTCTTTTAAAGCAACATTTAGGGTTATGCTGTCGCCTTGAAGGTTTAATGTTTGGCTATAAGGAATATACCCTATGCTGTTGAAAAGTATGGTAACCTGCCCTTTGCTGGAGGTGCGAAAAGAGAAGTGTCCGTCGGCATTGGTAGTGGTGCCGTCGTAGCTATCGGTAATGCTGATGCTAACACCCTGTATTCCTGCTCCCTTTATGGTTGATACAATTCCGGTAATCTTAGTTTGGGCGGCTACTACCAGCACTTGGCACATTACTATTATAAAAAGAAGTGATTTTTTCATGGGTTATGCTGGATGAATTATAAATATATTGTAAATATAAATTAGTTTACAATATAAACCAAATATATTTGTGAAATATTTTATATGTATCTGATAATCAATAATAAAAATTTCAATATGCCTAACGTGCTGAAAATAGGGGGCTTTTGATCTAAGAAAAATTATAGAACCCCTGTAAAATAAGAAAAGTTGATTTTGGCTAAATCACCCTGGGGTTATATTGCTGGGTACGTTTAGATAGCTGACGGGCACGACCTCCGGTAACAGAGTTGAGCAGCTGCCAGAACTGCGGACCATGATTCTTATGTATAGTATGGCACAGCTCGTGTAGGATAACATAATCTACCAGCTCATCTGGCATACGCATAAGGTGTAGGCTAAGGTTTATAATATTATCGTAGGTACAGCTACCCCAGCACGAACGGTTAGCCTTAATTTTAAGCTGCTTGTAGGTAAAACCCCATTTAGCTGCCAGATCGCGGACACGGGCAGGCAGTAGTTCATGGGCTTCTATCTTCCAGGTATGCTCTACACAGCTGCGGATAACCTCCTGTACTGCCGGATGGCTGAGCGGTACATTCTTAGGGTAGTGTACTTCCATAAGTTCGTTTGTAACCTTAAGATGTACGTTGGTTCTAGCTTCGGGAACCAGCTTCAGCTTACGGAACCGGGTAGTGAATTCGGTGTAGTTATCGAATACGGTTTTCTTTTGCTCAACCTTGCTTCTGGTCTTTCTTATCCAGTCTCTCTTCTCGTTAACAAAGGCTTCGGCTTCTGCATACGATACGTAATAAGGCATAGTAATAACTACACCTTTATCGGGGGTTACGGCAATACTTAACCGACGAACCCTCTTGCTTTTCTTTAGCAAAAGGGTTCCCAATTCTCGGTGTTGAAGTATTTTTTGATCAGCGTTTTTAGTGTCGTCTTGATTTGAATATCCAGGCATCGCCATACTTACGTTGTGCTTCTCTCATTACTTTTGTACACTCTGCTTTACTGGGCGAGTTGAATATCGATACAGGGTAAAGCGCTCCCATCTTAGGTAGCAGCTCGGCATCGTATCCGTCGGCAATGCAGCGTTTGTACATTTTATCGGCATTTGATTTTTCTTGGAATGTACCAACAATCACATAGTAGTTACTGCCATATGTTGATACTGACTTAGGTGTAGTGACCTCTTCTTTTACAGGTTCTATTACTTTTACCGTGTCTATTTGAGTTGAGTCAATTGCAGGTATTGTATCAGCAGACTGTTGTACTGCCGGTGGTGTGACAACCTGTTCGGTGGTGGTTGATTTTATACCAAACATAGAGTTTACCTTCTCTTTTATCGAAGGCGCCATAAAATACAGTAGCAACAGAATAATAATAACCACTAACAAAATTACTATTGTTATAAGCAACCCGTTATTGCTTGATTTTTTAGGGGACTGCTGCTTTGGTGGCGTTTGTTGAGTCTGAGTCGGTTTGCCGGGCGGAGGAGTAACAGGTGCTGTTTGCTGTGGTGTTAAAGGCTTTACAACGGGTTGTTCAACTTTTGGTTGCTCGGCTTTAGGAGGAACAGCGCTTACTGTGGCTGCCGGTTTTGCTTCTGTAGGTGTCGAAGGAGCTGTTGCTATTACTACGGGTTTTTCTTCAACAGGCTTAGTAGCTATCTCGGTGTCCTGAGGAGAAAAAGCAATACTCCCCCTCTCATCCATATGGAAAAATCCGAAGCCATCAATAACGTAGTTATGCTTAGCCCGGAGAGTTTTGGTTACCTCGCCTACAAACTTTTTAACCTCTTCCGACGCTTCGATTTGAGATAGCTTTTCTTTGTCGGCTAGCTGCTTTTCCAGAAAACCATCATTATATTTTAAGAACGACGAAAAAATAAGATTCTTTTCATCGCCATCGCCCTCTTTAGAAAGAAACGCTCCCAAATCGGGAATGATAACACGCCGATTGGTCAGCGCCAGCTCTTTAAGATGCTTATCAACCACCATTTGCGTTAAAGTTTAGGTGTAAATTATACTTCATTATTTTATTGTTTTGCTATGGTAAAACAAACAAAACAACGATAATGTTAAGATTCTTAGTTAAATGCTCTAGTATGGCAAAGATAGTTAATATTTTCATTTCTTTGGCAAGAATCGGTATATTTGCATTATGGAACAGTACATTGTTTCGGCTCGAAAATATCGACCGATAACGTTTGCGTCGGTTGTTGGGCAGCCGTCTATTGCAGCAACTTTAAAAAATGCTATTGAGCGCCAGCATTTGGCGCATGCTTATCTTTTTTGCGGACCACGCGGGGTGGGGAAGACTACCTGCGCGCGCATTTTCGCAAAAACGATAAACTGCTTGAATCCTACGCCCGAAATGGAGGCGTGTGGAGAGTGCGAGTCGTGCCAGTCTTTTTCAGAAGGTCGTTCGTATTCGATTCATGAGCTGGATGCAGCATCCAACAACTCGGTTGAGGATATTCGTACGCTAATCGAGCAAGTTCGTATTCCACCACAAATCGGTAAGTACAGCGTTTATATAATCGACGAGGTGCATATGCTATCGCCTTTCGCCTTTAATGCTTTTCTTAAAACGCTTGAGGAGCCGCCGGCACATGCCATTTTTATTCTTGCAACAACCGAAAAGCATAAGATACTTCCTACTATTCTTTCTCGTTGCCAGATATTCGATTTTAATAGAATAAGGGTGGAAGATATGGTGTCCTACCTCGATGGCATAGTCAAAAATGAAAAGGTTATCTGCGAGCGGGAAGCCCTTACGGTTATTGCGCAGAAGGCTGACGGAGCAATGCGTGATGCCCTTTCAATCTTCGATCAAGTGGTAGCGTTTTGTGGGAACGATGTTACCTATACTAAAACGATAGAGAACCTTAATGTACTGGATTACGACTACTATTTTAGGTTAACGGACGCTTTTCTTACCGGCGATTATGCTTCTGCGCTGATGATTTTTGATCAGGTTCTTTCTAAAGGCTTCGAAGCGCAGCATTTTGTACTGGGTTTAAGCACTCATTTCCGCGATCTTTTGGTTTGTAAGGATGACGGTACAGTAAAGCTGTTGGAAGTTGGCGATTCTATTGCCGATCGTTACAGAGAACAATCGGCTCGCTGTTCGGTAAAATTCTTGTTCGAGGCATTGGCTATAGCAAATGCATGTGATATTGGCTACAAAACCAGCTCGAATACCCGCTTGCATGTTGAGCTGTGCTTGGTAAAGCTATCTCAGCTAATGGGGCATTTTGAACATCAGCCAGAGCCTGTTGATTCAAAAAAAACAGAAGAAACAAAAGTTGAAACAGAAAGTAGCTATGTAGCCCCTTCAGTCGGAAAGGCTAAGCTTTCTCAACAGATCAACACGAATAGAAAAGAAAATTCAACAGCTATTCAGGCAAAACCTCAGAGCATTTCTATTGGAGGTATAGGCGAAATTTCTTCTGAGCTGTTGAAACCTCAAGAAAAAGAAGCTGATACTGTAGAGGAGGTTGAAAGTAGCTCGTTCACATTCGATCAGCTGCAAGAGAAATGGCTGGAGTTTGCGGAGCAGAACAGAAAGACTCGCCCTCGATTAGCCAACGCTATGGTGGTTACTGCCCCTCGGCTGGAGGATGAAACGACAGTTGTGTTTTTAGTATCTAACGAAGCGCAGAAAGAATCTGTTGAGCAAAAGCTTAAAGCGGAACTCTCGAAGTTTTTACGCCAGAGCCTCCGTAACGGAAACATTAGCCTGGATGTGAGAATTGATAACGAAGGGCATGTGAAGGCTCCTTCGCTATACACAGATGAGGATAAGCTGAAGCACTTGTGCCAAAAGAATCCGACGATAATAGAACTCCGAAAAGAGCTGGATTTAGATTTTTTATAAACCTGTTCAATATAATCTATTGTTTTTGTAAATAATCTCTCGAATTTTAGCCTATCTTTATTCGTTAATAATTATAAACTAAAACATTTGTATTATGCTTACAAAAAAGATGGAAAGTGCGTTAAATACGCAAATTAACGAGGAGTTTTGGGCTGCCTACCTCTACTTATCGATGTCTGCATACTTTACGTCCGAAGGTTTTCCGGGTTTTGCCGGCTGGATGCATGTTCAGGCTCAGGAAGAAGTTACTCATGCCATGAAGATATACAATTATGTTCTTGAACGTGGTGGAAAAGTGGCTTTAGAGCCCCTTAAGGCTGTTGCTACAAGCTGGAAATCTCCGCTTGATGTTTTTCAGGCATCTTTAGAACATGAGCAGAAGGTAACTGCTATGATTGATAAGCTGGTTGAGATTGCTATAGAAGAAAAAGACCACGCAACCAGAAGTATGCTACAGTGGTTTATTGACGAACAGGTTGAAGAGGAGTCTTCTGCAAAAACTATTATCGATTCGTTAAAGCTTATTGGCGACAACGGGTATGGTCTATATTCAATTGATAAAGATTTAGCATCCCGTACATTTGTTGATGAGACAAAAGAAAGTTAAATCTGCTTTAAGAAGATACCGTCATTTCGGACGAAGCGAGAAATCTCCTCTAGAACAGTAGCATGTTGAAAGGTGTGTACCTTAGGCGTCTTTTTTATGATGCATGCTACATACGTTGTACTTTTATTATTCTATTCAGCGGATTTCTCGCTTCGCTCGAAATGACAGTATTATTTTGAGGTGTGGTTATACAACCTCCGCCACAACAAACGTACTACCACCTATAAAAATTATACCATTTTCAGCAGCCATACTTTTGGCTTTTTCAAATGCAAGGCTAACAGGTGTTACAGCCTCCCCATGCAATCCGTAAGCGCTGCATTTTTCTGCCAGTAGATCGGCATTCATTGCGCGCGGTAAATCTGCTTTCGTATAAATATAGTAGGCATCCTTGGGCATTAGCGGTAGTATGCTTCGCAGGTCTTTATCGCTCATTACACCTATTATAAAGTATAGCTTTTCGCGTGGCTGTTGCTCCAGCTGTTGCATACTTTGTTCAAACCCATGAGCATTATGTCCGGTATCTAAAATTATGGTAGGCTTGTTTGATACTATTTGCCAACGTCCCATCAAACCTGTGGTTTTTGCCGCATTCGCTAACCCTTCAGATAAGTTATTTTCACTTATCCTTACCGATCTGTTTTTTACAAGGATATCGGCTGCGGCAAGTACCGTTAGTAAGTTTTTTCTTTGGTAGCTGCCGTTCATATCTATGCGGTAGTTCTTTGTCTGGAACGAAAAAGATGGAGGAAAAGCTATATCAAAGCATTGTCTTCCTGTTTGGTTAGAGGTGCTTGTTGCGTTTAGCTGCTTATCGGCAAATACTATAGGCGCATTTTTTTTCCGTGCTTTTTCTTCGAAAACCTTAGCCGATTCTTCGTTCCATTCCCCAATAACAACAGGGATATCAGGTTTGATTATGCCGGCCTTTTCTCCGGCGATTTCGGCTATTGTTTTACCTAAAAAGTCCGTATGATCTAACCCGATGTTTGTTATAACGCTGAGAAGAGGCGTTATAATATTGGTAGAATCCAACCGCCCTCCCATGCCTACTTCAACAACGGCTATGTCTATTTGCTGGCGGGCGAAGTAATCGAATGCAAGCGCTACCGTCATTTCAAAGAATGAGGGCTGAATCTTTTCAAAAAAAGAATGGTGCTTCTCAACAAAATTAACGACTTCATTTTCCGAAATCATTTCGCCGTTAACTTTTATCCGCTCTCTAAAATCTCTTAGGTGGGGCGAAGTATATAGCCCCACTTTATACCCTGCTTGCCGCAGTATAGCCGCCAGCATGTGCGATACAGAACCCTTTCCGTTAGTACCCGCTACGTGTATGCTTTTAAACTTGCGGTGCGGATGTTCGAAGTACTCATCTAGCTTTAGCGTATTTTCCAGATCGGCTTTATATGCAGCCTTACCAACTCGATGGAACATTGGTAGCTGGCTAAAGAGCCAATCGAGGGTTTGTTTATAGTTCATGGCGTGTTCGAAATTTGATGCGAATATATATATTTATTGAATAAGGATTAAAGAACGAACAACAAGGATATTTTGGCGTAAGCCGGATCAGCACTTTCACATAGCCAACTTTATCCCTTTGTCTTTAAATTTTTTTATCTCGTATTGCAGAATGCATAAATATTTTATCTTTGTGTTCCGATAAGCCAAGCGGTCTAGATTGTTGAAAAAATGTACGTAAACTTTAGACTCCTTGCACTTAATTAACAGTTTTTAGTGCTAGATTTGCGGGCTTTCCACAATCTTTGCACTACCATATGTTGATGGTGGGGAATTGTGGTTAATTGTTATTTTATTTCGATCAATATTTCCTGTCAATCACTTTTATAGTGTAGGACGGGCTGCAGTTGCATATATAACAATAGTAATAGAATAATAAGCTTACTATGAGTGAAACAGTAAACATTCGTGAATTAAACGAGAAAATCCAGCAGGAAAGTTCTTTTGTGGACATTGTAAACCTTGAGATGAACAAGGTTATTATTGGTCAGAAGCATCTGGTCGAGAGCTTATTGATAGGGCTTTTGGCGAATGGTCATATTTTGCTGGAAGGAGTTCCAGGACTGGCAAAGACGCTGGCTATAAACACGCTGGCAAGCATTGTTGACGCTAAGTTTCATCGTATCCAGTTTACGCCCGACTTACTGCCTGCCGACCTTATCGGAACGCAGATTTATAGTCAGAAGAACGAAGAGTTTCATGTAAAGAAGGGACCTATCTTTTCAAACTTTCTTCTTGCCGACGAAATTAACCGCTCGCCTGCAAAGGTGCAGAGTGCTTTGCTCGAAGCTATGCAGGAGCGTCAGGTAACAATAGGCGAAAACACCTATAAGCTTCCTGAGCCTTTTCTTGTACTGGCGACACAGAATCCGATTGAACAGGAAGGAACATATCCGTTGCCCGAAGCGCAGGTTGACCGTTTTATGATGAAAGTGGTTATTTCTTATCCTAAGAAAGAGGAAGAAAAGTTGATTATTCGCCAAAATGTAATGGGCGAATTCCCCAAGCCCAGCCGCGTATTGAGGCCCGAGGATATTATCCGTGCTCGTAGCGTTGTTCGCGAAGTTTATATGGACGAAAAGATTGAGCAATACATTGTAGATATAGTGTATGCAACTAGAACCCCCGATGACTACGGGTTATCTAAGCTCTCCGGTATGATTGCCTACGGGGCATCGCCTCGTGCGAGTATTAACTTGTCGCTGGCATCTAAAGCGTATGCGTTTTTAAAGCGAAGAGGCTATGTTATACCCGAAGATGTGCGCGCTGTTTGCTACGATGTTATGCGCCACCGTATAGGGCTGACTTATGAGGCGGAAGCAGAGAATATTATAAGCGAAGATATCATCACTTTAATTTTAAATGCTGTAGAAGTTCCTTAGTAAATAAAGAACTCTATAGCATTTAACGTTTTAAAGTACACAGATAAAGATGGATGCAACCGAACTACTGAAAACGGTTAGAAAGATTGAAATAAAAACAAGGGGGTTATCTCACCAAATTTTTGCCGGAGAATACCATAGCGCCTTTAAAGGGCGGGGTATGGCGTTTAGCGAAGTAAGAGAATACCGGTATGGCGACGATGTACGTAGCATTGATTGGAATGTTACGGCAAGGCTCAATGCTCCGTACATCAAGATATTTGAAGAAGAACGCGAACTAACCGTAATGCTATTGGTGGATGTCAGCGCATCGCGTATGTTTGGTACCGGCGATAAAATGAAGCAGACTCTTATCGCAGAGCTGGCGGCGCTTCTATCTTTTTCGGCAGGCATGAACAACGATAAGGTGGGTGTAATCTTTTTCAGCGATAAAATAGAGAAGTTTATTCCGCCAAAGAAAGGTCGTACACATACGCTTCGTATTATTCGAGAGCTGCTGGATTTCGAGCCGCAAAGTAAGCAGACCAACCTTTCAGAAGCATTGCGCTTTCTTACCAATGCAATAAAAAAACGCTGTACCGTTTTTCTTCTTTCCGACTTGATAGATGTAGATGAAAACGGTGATATTCGCTTTAACGACGCGCTTAAAATAGCAGGACGCAAGCATGATGTAGCATCTATCAGGATATATGATAAGCGTGAAGAAGAGATTCCGAATGTTGGAATAATTCAGCTACAGGATGCGGAAACCGGTCAGATTAAGTGGATAGATACCGCGCGGCGTTCGGTACGCAGGAACTATGCGGGATTTATGCGCTCTATGGAAGAAAAGATACAACAAGCGCTCTCTAGATGCAGAATAGACAGCGTTTCGGTAAATACATCCGAAGATTATGTTCGACCATTAATTCAGCTATTCAAAAGAAGGTAGTATGATAGGTAGGCATGTAAAAATAGTATGGATAACACTTTTGCTTGCTTTATCGGCAGCGGCTGCTAGAGGACAAGAGCCTGTGGTAAAAGCAACTATTGATAAAGACAGCATTCTTATTGGCGATCATGTTACTCTTTCGCTCGAAATATCCTTGGATAAGTCGCATCAATTTGGCTTTCCTATGTTTAAGGATACTATTTTTCCGGGTATAGAGCTGGTCGAAGACTTGCCGATGGATACACTGAGGAGTGAGGGCGGCGGAGTTATGCTTCAGAAGAGATATATTATTACGTCTTTCGATAGCTCTCAATACTACTTTGCTATTCCGTATTTGTTGCAACGGGGAAGCCTGGTTGATACATTTTTAAGCGAGCCATTATCGCTATATGTAAATACAATTCCTATTGATACGGCAACATATGTGATGTACGATATTAAAGATGTAGTGCGGTACCCGCTTACGTTTAAAGAAATTTTACCGTGGCTTCTTTTAGGCTTGGGTATATTGCTTTTAATTCTTTTAGCTATATACATATACATACGATGGAAGAAGAAACAGCCTACATTCTTTAAGCCTAAAAAGGTCGATCCACCATATGTTGTAGCGATGCGTGAGCTGCAAAAGTTGAAAGAAGAAAAAGTCTGGCAACAGAATAAGATTAAGCAATACTATTCTCGGCTGACTGATATTCTTCGTGTGTATATCGAAGACGGTTACGGTATTCAGGCAATGGAAAAGACATCGCAGGAAATTTTATACGATCTGGAAGGTTCGGAGTTAAGCCAGAAATATCCGTTGATAAAGCTCCGCGATATGTTTACTGTGGCAGATTTAGCGAAATTTGCCAAATATACACCGGCGCCCGATGAGAATGAGCGGGCATATATTACCGTTATAGAGTTTGTAGAAGCAACCAAGCCGCTTGACGGACCGGGAGAGGTTGAAAAAAATGAAAAAGCTGATGAAGAAATATCGGCTAAAGAACAACAAAACCAATAGAAGAGAGTATGCCGACATTTGAATATCCGAAAATACTTTACTCTTTATTGCTGTTAATACCACTTATTGCATGGTATATCTACCGTATTAGCAAGTCTGGCGTCTCAATGCGGATGTCTTCAACTATTGGGTTTGCAAAAGTTAAGCGCGGAGTTCGTTATTACCTCAGACATTTGCCTTTTGCTTTTCGTTGTTTGGGTATAGCTTGCCTTATCCTTGCTATAGCACGTCCTCGTTCTTCTACAGAGCTTGAGAATGTTACAACAGAAGGTATTGATATTATGCTGACGCTTGATATTTCTACCAGTATGGAGGCGATGGATTTTAAGCCTAATCGTATTGAAGCCGCCAAAAGTATAGCCGTTCAGTTTATTTCAGAACGCCAGACCGACAGGATGGGGCTGGTGGTTTTTGCGGGAGAAAGCTTTACCCAATGTCCGTTAACAACCGACAGGGTAACACTTATCAACTTGCTGAAAGAAGTAAAAACAAAAATGGGAATAGAAGACGGCACAGCAATAGGGGATGGTTTAGCCACTGCCGTTGCCCGTCTTAAAGATAGCGACGCTAAAAGCCGTGTTGTTATACTGCTTACCGACGGAGAGAACAACAGGGGTAAAATATATCCGTTAACGGCAGCAGAAATTGCTCAAACTTATAATATACGCATATATACCATAGGTGTTGGAGCAAAGGGTACGGCACCTTATCCGGTTATAGATGTATTTGGTAGCATGCAGGTTGTACAGACACAGGTAAATATTGATGAAGATTTACTGACTCAGATGGCGGAAATTACTGGAGGGAAGTATTTTAGGGCAACTGACAATACTAAGCTTGTAGAGATTTATGATGAGATAAACCAAATGGAAAAAACTAAAACGGAAGTCGATTCGTTTCCTGTTTATAAAGAAGAGTTTTTACCGTATGCTTTGGCAGCACTTGGTTTACTGCTGCTAGAGCTCTTGTTGCGTTTATTTATTTTCAGACGAATACCATAATAGCATATGTTTAGATTGGCACAACCTCAATATTTGTGGCTATTACTGCTTATACCGTTGCTATTGCTGTTATTTGCGCTTGGCAATAGCAGAAACAGAGCGTTATTAAAGCGTTTTGGAAATATGCAGCTTCTTTGGCGACTTATGCCCGATTATTCAAAGTATCGTGGATGGGTAAAGATGTCGATAATCTGCCTATGCATTGCTTTAATTTCATACGGCTTGGCTCGCCCTCAAACAGGAGCAAAGGCGAAAGAGGTAAAGAGAAAGGGGATAGAGGTTATTATTGCTCTCGACGTTTCTAATAGTATGCTGGCGGAAGATTTTACCCCTAACCGTCTGGAACGTGCAAAGATGGCTATATCTAGGCTGGTTGACAGAATGCGCGACAATCGTATAGGGCTTATTGTTTTTGCCGGAGATGCCTACGTTCAGCTTCCTGTTACTGCCGATTTTGTTTCGGCTAAAGTATTTTTATCATCTATAAATACCAATATTGTTCCAAGGCAGGGTACTGCTATAGGTTCGGCAATAACAACGGCGCTTAGCTCTTTCTCGCAAGAAGGTAATCGGGGGCGTGTACTCGTAATTATTTCGGACGGAGAGAACCACGAAGACGATGCGATTGCTGCTGCTAAACAAGCGGCAGACATGGGCGTTAACGTTTATACAATAGGTATCGGATCTCCCCAAGGCGTTCCTATTCCTACTGCAAACGGGATGCTTAAGGATAAGAATGGCGATGTGGTAATAACAAAGCTGAACGAAGGGATGCTTGCTGAAATTGCTAAAGCCGGTAATGGGTTTTATGCAAGAGCGTCTAATACGGATGTAGGATTGGCTAAGCTTTTAGACGAAGTTGAAGGCATGGATAAAGAAGAGTTTTCGGCATTAGTATTTCAGGAGTATAACGAGTGGTTTATGTATTTCTTTGTCGCAGCGGCATTACTGCTACTGCTGGAACCTTTGCTTTTAGAGCGAAAGAATAAGCTGTTAAATAGTATCGATATTTTTCAAGTGAAGAATAAAAGTAAAGACGTATGAAAAGACAGCTGTTAGTTTTTCTTATGATAATGGTTGCAGCTCCTGCTTTTTCGCAAGCGCCGGATAGAAGGGAGCTGGTCAAAAATATTAGGAAAGGGAACAAGGCGTATGCAAAAGGCCGCTACGAAGAAGCAGACGTTTCCTATCGTCGTGCTATAGATGCCAGTCCGGCTTCGTTCGATGCCATTTATAATCTGGCTAATACAGAATATAAGCAAGAAAAGTTTGAAGATGCCGGGAAACGTTACTCGTCTATAATCGGTAGTACGGAAGATAAGATAAAAAAAGCCGAAGCGTACCATAACTTAGGTAATACCTTTTTGAGCGAGGAGAAGTATAAGGAAAGCATTGAGGCGTATAAAAACGCGCTGAAGCTTAGCCCTAACGATATGGAAACAAAATCGAACCTCGCTTATGCCCAAAAGAAGCTGGAAGATCAGGATGGCGATGGCGGTGGCGGCGGCGATAACGATGAGAATCAAGATCCAAAAGATAATCCGGAAAATTCACAAGATCCTAACCAAGACCCCAAAGGGGAGCAGGAAAACCCACAAAATCCCAATCAAGACCCAAAGAATGATCAACAAGGTCAACAGCAACAACCTAAGTTATCGCCACAAGAAGCGCAGCAGCTATTAGAGGCAATACAGGCAGACGAAAGAGAGGCGCAGGAAAAGGCTAAGAAAGAAAAGGTAAAAGCTGTTGGAAGACAGAATACAGAAAAGAATTGGTAAAGCTTGTAGCTATGAAAACAGCATTTTTTATGAAGCTAACAAAACGATATATAGGCATAATAGCATGCTTACTTTTACCATTTGGGGTATATGCCCAAAAACCTACGCTTAATATTGTTGTTCCTAATGTAGTTAGCGTAGGAGAGCGATTCCAGATTAGGTTTGAGCTAGATGTTGTCCGGTCGGACATTGCAGACCTTACTATACACTCATCGTTGGATAATATTAATATCATTGCCGGACCCGGTATATATGATAATAGTAATTATACTGCTATAAACGGGCAGGTTACTTCTTCTGTGAGTACAACAATAACCTATACGGCTATCGCTCAAAAAGAAGGTAAAATGCCAGTAGTTGCCTCCGTTAAAATTAAGGGAGAAAAATATGATTTTCCTACTAAAGAAATAGAAATTGTAAAGCAAGCTGTCGGCTCTGCCTCCGGAGAAGACATGTTTGTGAAGATTATAGTTGATAAAACAACGCTATTTAAGGGAGAACATCTTGTCGCTACCATAAAGTTATATATAAAAGATATTGATCTGCGTGGCTTTGAAGGTTCAAAATTCCCTACATTTAACGGATTCTATAGCCAAGAGCTGGAAACTCCTACGGAGATAGATTTAATGCATCGCGAAAATGTTAATGGAAAAGTATATAATACAGGTGTTATTCGTAAATACTTGCTTTATCCTCAGCATAATGGAGTATTAAAAATAGAACCATTTGAAATAACTCTGGCTATACTTGTTGTACCTACGCGTTCATCAAAAAGTCCGTTTGATGATTTTTTCGGTCCGCAAGGTACTATTGTTAGCAAAAGGTTGGTATCTTCTCCTGTTACCATTAATGTAAAAGACTTGCCGGGGGGGGCTCCGCCTTCTTTTACCGGAGCCGTTGGCGATTTTAAGCTGGAAACATCATTATCAAAGAATGATGTCGTTGCAAACAACGCGGTAACGCATACCGTAAAAATTACCGGTACCGGAAACTTTAAGCTGTTCGCTATACCTAAACCGTCTTTTCCTACCGATTTTGAGGTTTATGAGCCTAAAACAAGCGATAATATTAGAAACTCGGCTTCGGGGATAGCCGGTTCTCAAACAGCCGAGGCTACAATAATACCTCGTAGCGCGGGTATATATACAATTCGGCCTACGGAGTTTTCTTACTTTAATCCTGGTAAGGGCGAGTATGTTACGCTCGGATCGAAAGAGCATACGTTAACCGTAGATAGAGATTCTACTTCTACAACATCAATAGCGGTACCAACCAATAGGCGGCAAGATATACGTTATATCGGAGAAGATATCAGGGCTAATAAATTCGCGCCGCAAAGCTGGCGCGTCGCCGATAACTTCTTTTTCCGTAGTATGACATATTACAGCTTGTATGTTTTGGCTTTGGCGCTGTTTGTCGTCGCGATTTTCATACTGAGAGAAAGAGCGAAACGAAGGAACAATGCCGTACAAACACGAAATCGTAAGGCGAATGCCGTCGCTAAAAAGCGTTTATCTGTCGCGGGTAAGCTGCTTAAGGCCGGCGATATCGCTTGCTTCTACGAAGAGCTATTGAAAGCTTCGTGGGGATATTTAAGCGATAAGCTGAATATCCCAGTTGCAAATCTTTCGCGAGATAATATTCGCGAAGCATTAAGCAGCAAAGGGGTTGAAGAAGGAGATATTGATGCGTTTATTGCTGTTGTTGACGAATGCGAGTTTGCTCGTTATGCGCAGGGTACCGGTCATTCCGAAATGGAAAAAGTATATAACGATGCCATAAATGTTATTAGTAAGCTGGAACAAAAAATACGTTAGCAGAAATGAAACGTTTATATATACTACTTATAGGATTATTTGCAGTAAGTAACATAGCTGCTCAAAGCATAGATACTCTTTGGAATAAAGCGAACGAGTTATATGCTGTCGGTTCGTTTAAAGAAGCATCGGATATATACCGGAATATTGTAAATGATGGGAACGAATCTGCCGATTTGTACTATAACTTGGCTAACTCCTACTACAAGCAAAATATGCTGGGTAAGGCTATCTTATATTACGAAAGAGCGTACAGGCTTAACTCTTCTAACGAAGACATTATCTACAACCTCGAGTTTGCAAAAACTCAGGTGCTGGATAAAGTAGACCCCCTTCCCACATTCTTTGTTGCAAAAACACTTCAGTCAATAAAAGATATGTTTATCGCCGATGGATGGGCTACTGTAGCAATAGCCCTTTTTGCCATTGGTTTATTTCTTATACTTTCGGCTTATTTCTTTGTGCGGCGTCTATCACTTCGGCGTATTTCGTTTTGGGTGGGAGTGCTGGCAATAATACTGTGCTTGCTAAGTAATATGGCGGCGAGAAGTATTGTTAATGTGGACGAAGCTATAATTATGTCTCCTGTTTCAACTATAAAAAGCTCTCCCGATGCTAGCGGTAAAGAATTGTTTATTCTGCACGAAGGCACTAAAGTTCATATTCTTGATGAGCTGAGCGGTTGGAAAAAAATTAAAATTAGCAACGGAAATCAAGGCTGGATAGAGGCGAAGGATATCGAACAGATTTAGTGCCCTTTCGTTGATAATCAAAATTCTGAATGTATAAAAGAGGTTTGGCACGGTTATTGAGTAATGTTGCTATAAAGAAGTTTAACGGAACCTTAAAACCAAACATCATGAAAACAAAACTCATTATACGATCGATGCTGGTGCTTACAATAGGTTCGTTCTTTACAGTACAAACATTGTATTCACAAACTAGCACCTCAAGACGAAGCAGCGGTAGCAACAATAGCGGAACCCGCCAGTCTGACACAAGCGTTCGTCAAGAAAGTAACAGAAACCGCAGTCAGACTACGATATCTTCTAATAGCGGAAATCAGACTGACAGAGGCACGTCTAATAGGCAACAAAGCGTACAACCAAATAGGCAGGATAACAGGCGGCAAAGCTACCAGCGTCCGCAAGAACAACGCCATAATAGCCAAGTTTACGATAACAGGTACGGCAACAGGCACGATGCTTACCGTACTAACTATATCCGCCAGCACAGTAACCGATACGTATATAGAACACCACCCCCATTAAGGGATGAGTACCACTTAAGATACGACCGTCGCTATTACAACAGAGGTTATGTTTGGGTTCCCGGATATTGGGAATGGGATTTCAGAATGGGGCGCTTCTACTGGGTAAGTGGCTACTGGATGAGAGATAGAGTAGGATACGTTTACTACCCTGGGTATTGGGAGCTGGTTCGAGGAGGTTACATTTGGATAGAAGGAGGTTGGTTTATTGGCAGATAGCTCTAAACATAAAATATAGTTATAAAAGTATCGATTCTTTAGAATCGATACTTTTTGTTTTAAAACACTTCTATTTTTCTTTTAAATCAAATCGTTTAACTTTGTATCCATAAAGTTTAAATAGTCAACATTTATGCATAAGCAGCTATTTATACTACCGCCTGTTTACATCTTCTTAAATATTAAAAGAAGAGATGTGTGCTACTATTCTTGCTAAGAGTTTCTCTTTAGCGCTTTCTCGGCTATAAAATTCATTCATAAATAAATGTGATTGGCTTTATGTTGTCAATCCTTACATAGTTAATTCAAATAATAATCATTAAAAACATATTATCATGGAATTACCATACGCAGAACCGTACAGAATTAAGATGGTTGAGCCTATTAGGCTAAGCACTCGCGAAGAGCGCGAAAAATGGATTAAAGAAGCGAAGTATAATACGTTTAGCCTTCGTTCGGAACAAGTTTTTATCGACTTATTGACCGACTCCGGAACAGGTGCAATGAGCGATAGGCAGTGGGCGGCTATGATGCTTGGCGACGAAAGCTATGCGGGTTCGTCGTCCTACTTCAACCTTAAGAAGTCGATTAAAGATATCACAGGCTTTGATTATTTCTTACCAACCCACCAAGGGCGCGCGGCCGAAAATGTTTTGTTCTCTGTGCTGATTAAGGCAGGAGATCGCGTACCCGGAAACTCTCACTTCGATACAACTAAGGGGCATATCGAGTATCGTAAGGCAATTGCCGTAGATTGCACTATTGATGAGGCGAAAGATACACAGCTGGAAATTCCGTTTAAAGGAAACCTGTCTCCTGAAAAATTGGAGAAAGAGCTGGCGGAAAATCACGATAAGATTCCTTTTATCATTGTAACGCTTACCAACAATACGGCAGGTGGACAGCCTGTATCAATGGAGAATATTAAGGAAGTTCGTAAGATTGCCGATAAGTATAAAAAACCTGTAGTATTCGATTCCGCTCGTTTTGCAGAAAACGCATACTTTATCAAAATACGCGAAAAAGGTTACGAAAATAAAACGATCAAAGAAATTTGTAAGGAAATGTTTTCGTATGCCGACGCAATGACAATGAGCTCGAAGAAAGATGCCATTGTAAATATTGGCGGATTTATTGCTACACGCCACGAAGGTTGGATTAAGCAAGCTGCTACATTTAATATCATGTACGAAGGATTTGTTACCTATGGCGGAATGAGCGGGCGTGATATGAATGCTTTGGCTGTTGGTCTTGATGAGGGTACAGAGTACGATACGCTTCATGCGCGTGTCGGTCAGGTTGCTTATCTCGGGAAAAAGTTGGATGAGTATGAAATTCCTTACCAAAGACCTGCCGGAGGTCATGCTATTTTTGTTGATGCGCTAAAGGTTCTTACCAACCTTCCTAAAGAAGAGTTTCCCGCACAAACGTTGGTTGTGGAACTATACTTGGAGGCAGGTATCCGTACTTGCGAAATTGGGTATCTACTTGCAGACCGCGATCCTGTGACGCGCGAAAATCGTTTTGGAGGGTTAGATTTATGCCGCTTGGCAATTTCGCGCCGTACATATACCAACAATCATATGGATGTTATCGCAGCGGCATTGAAAAATGTATTCGATCGCCGCAATGACATAAAGCGAGGTATGAAGATTGTTAAAGAAGCGCCTATTATGCGCCATTTTACCGTAGAGTTAGAAAGGCTATAGGCAAATAATTAGGCTACCTATAGCTGGTTCTCTACGTCATTTCGAGCGAAGCGAGAAATCTTCTCATTCAGCGTACTGCTGCTTTTCAAGAGATTTCTCGCTTCGCTTAAAATGGCGGTATGCCTTTTGTTACCCCATCTTTTACTTTTCTGCCTTTCCTTAGCATTTTACCCCAATTATTTATTGCATACTACAAGTTAGGGGCTTTTTTGTACCTTTGCGAACCCAAATAAGGACAAGTTTGTTTGCTATTGATTATAAGGCAACAACGCCAACCGAATGAAAGATTTAACCAAAGGAAAAGAGGGTAAGGTAATTTTGCAATATGCTATGCCGATGATTATCGGCAACATATTTCAACAGCTGTATAATTTTATTAATACGGCTGTTGTAGGGCGTTATTTGGGGTACGAAAAGATGGCGGCAGTTACCGATTCGTTTCCTGTGCTATTTGCTGTTATCGCAATGGCTATCGGGCTAACTATTGGCGGGTCAGTTGTTGTTGCGCAGAATTTCGGAGCAAAGAATTTTAATCAAGTAAAGCGCGCATCCAATACCATCATCATTTATTTATTTGTTTTAGGTTTGATATTTGGTGCTATTGGCTACTTCTTCAGCGATAACATCCTGAGGCTTTTAGATACGCCTGAAGAGCTGATGGAAATGACTACGGAGTATCTGAAAGTAATGATGCTCGGCTGCGTTGCCATATTCGGATATAATGGTGTTGCTGCTATTCTGAGAGGGGTAGGCGATTCTAAAACGCCTTTATATTTTCTTATATTTTCAACTGGGCTGAATCTGGGGCTCGATTTGCTGTTCGTCCTTTACTTTAAATGGGGGTTGACCAGCATTGCGCACGCTACCGTTATTTCTAACGCTGCCGCATGGCTGCTGACGCTGTTTTACTTTAATAAAAAGAACAGCCTGCTCAGCATATCGTTCCGTAACCTTATTTTCGATTGGAAAATATTTAGGCGGTCCCTTTCAATCGGATTGCCGTCGGGCATACAGCAAACCTTTGTTGCTATTGGTGCAATGGCATTGTTGAGGATTATTAATCCGTTCGGAACGGCAGTAGTATCGGCTTATGGCGCTGCCGGTAGAATAGATACGCTTATATCTGCACCCGCAATGAACTTTGCCGGAGCCCTTTCCGGCTTTGTCGGGCAGAACATTGGAGCAGGCTTATATGGGCGCTTAAAGCGGGGATTAAAGTCAACCTTGTTAATGTCAGGTTCGGTATGTGTTGCCCTCACCATAGTTGCCATACTGTGGGGTAGCGATATTATGCGTTTATTCGTAAGCGATGATGGAACAAACACCGCGGTAGTTAACGAAATTATTGAGATAGGGCGCCAATATCTGATTATTATCTGCTCGTTTTATATTCTTTTCTCCACAATGTTTGTGATGAACGGATTTCTTAGAGGAGCCGGGGCTGTGATAATACCAATGCTTACAACGCTGATGTCGCTTTGGTTGGTACGTATTCCTGTTGCCGTATTCCTATCAGAAAAGATGGGTATTGCGGGTATTTGGTGGGCTATACCTATTGCCTGGTCTGTGGGTTTGGCAGGTAGCTATATTTATTATAGAACCGAAAAGTGGAAAAAGAAAGCGGTTGTAAAAGAAAGACAGGTACCGCAAGAAAGCGTTCAGAATCCAGATGCGGATAAAGATTTTACGGCTAGGTTGTAAGTCGGAAATAGAAAGTTATCGAAATAATTTAAATGTTTAAAAAGAGCAAAGATATAATGAATATAGATGTCCTAAGAAGTTTGAGTAGCTCAAAATATTCTGGTTGAAGCTTAACTTGCTAGTCCTTGTTCTTTTATCTTTACTATTTTGTCTTTTAACCAATACATTAATGGATTTAAAAAAAGAAGTAAAACGTTGTAGAACCTTTGCCGTTATTGCGCATCCCGATGCCGGAAAAACAACTCTTACCGAAAAGTTGCTGCTTTTTGGCGGTGCAATTCACGTGGCAGGTGCGGTAAAATCGAATAAGATAAGAAAAACTGCGACATCCGATTTTATGGAAATCGAACGGCAGCGTGGTATTTCGGTTGCTACATCGGTAATGGGATTTGAGTATAACGACTTACGCATAAACATCCTCGATACGCCAGGACACGAAGATTTCGCCGAAGATACTTACCGTACACTTTCTGCTGTAGATAGTGTTATCATTGTAATTGACGGGGCAAAGGGGGTAGAAATACAGACCCGGCGGTTAATGGAAGTTTGCCGTATGCGTAAAACTCCTGTTATTGTATTTGTAAACAAGCTAGACCGCCCGGGTAAAGACCCATTTGATTTATTAGATGAAATAGAAATAGAGCTTAAGATCGGTGTTCGTCCTCTCAGCTGGCCTATTGGCGAAGGCTTTTCGCTAAAAGGTGTATATAACCTGTACGAAAAGAAGCTTAACCTTTTTTCCGGCGATGTTAAGAGCTACGTTGCTGAAGATATGATAGCTTTTGACGATATTTCGTCTTCCGAGCTGGAAGATTACATAGGAGATTATGCGGGCAAGCTACGCGAAGATATCGATTTGCTGGAGGGTGTATATCCTGCGTTCGATGTACATCCATACTTAGAGGGGGACTTGGCTCCTGTTTTTTTTGGTAGCGCATTGAATAATTTTGGTGTTCAAGAGCTATTAAATTGTTTTTGTCAGATAGCGCCTTATCCTTGTCCTTGTCCTACGGATGTTAGAGAGGTTAGTCCGTTCGAAGAAAAGCTGACTGGCTTTATCTTTAAAATCCATGCAAACATGGATCCTAACCACCGGAATAGGTTGGCATTTCTTAAGATTTGTTCGGGGACGTTTGAACGCAATACGCCATACTACCACGTGCGCTTAGGTAAATCCTTAAAGTTCTCTTCTCCCAATGCTTTTCTGGCAGATAAGCGATCTATTGTAGATGAGGCTTTTCCGGGCGATATTGTCGGATTGCACGATGCCGGTAATTTTAAAATTGGCGATACGCTTACAGAGGGCGAAATACTTCGGTTTAAAGGTATTCCCAATTTTTCTCCGGAGTTGTTTCGTTATGTAGAGAATGCCGATCCAATGAAATCCAAGCAACTTGCAAAAGGTTTAGATCAGCTAATGGACGAAGGGGTTGCCCAACTATTTATAAGTAGCCTAAACGGTCGTAAAATTGTTGGCACGGTTGGTATGCTTCAGTTCGATGTTATCCAGTATCGTTTAGAGCATGAGTATGGGGCGAAGTGTAAATATGAGCCAATAAATTTATACAAAGCCTGCTGGATAGAAAGTACAAATAAGGCTCAGATGGACGATTTCAAAAAGCGCAAGCACACGCAAATGGCTACTGATAAGCATGGGCGAGATGTATTTCTTGCCGATTCGCCGTATTCATTACAAATGGCACAAGAAAAATTTCCTGATATAAAGTTCTACTTTACGAGCGAATTCTAGTAGAAGCCAGTAAATTATAAATAAAAAAAGGCTGTCCAAAAAGTTTAATTTTCTTGTCATATCTAGCAAAGTGAGGCATCTCTTAATTCAATGGTACTGGTGATTATGGGGAGATTTCTTCCTTCGCTCGGAATGATGGCTTATAGACTTTTTGGACAGCCTCTTTTTTCGCTTATATGCAATTTGCGCTCATAAAACAAACAGGGTTGCCATTAATACGGCACTGGCTTCTTCTCACAATTTTTTCCGCTTCTCCTGCCATGGCGCATCGGCAGCGAACAAAACAATCATCGTCATAACCTCCGGTTACTTTTCTTTTTTCGGCGTTAGATAGCTTGTTACCATCCGGCTTCAAGTTCATTAAAGATAATTTTTTATGGCACAAAATTTTAGTTTAACGTTGTGCGATATAATTGAAATTATAATAAATATGAAAAAATTAATAATAATATTGCTACATAGGATGTTTATCCGACTTTCTTAACTTCTGCTTTGCTGTAAGTTCTGTAACAGATAGCCGTAGTACTGTTGTCCGTTTTAACGATGATTCCGGATATTCTTTAGGAATAGGGTCTGTCGGAGTGTTGCATAAGTAAGTTAAGCCCTTTGATACGCTCTTCCTCATCTGTAACCAGCTCTAGCCTTCCCATTGCAATAATGCTGCCGTAGTTCATGGTACAGTAAACTTTTTCTGCTATATACTCAAGCTCGTGATCAACATCAAGCCGAAGGCATACGAGGTTGTTCCGTTTCATTAAATCCAGCTTCTTGCCTTCATGCGCGCAGTGAAAGTAAAATATAGGCAGTTCACCATTCCTTTCGTAGCCAAAATTCAGCGCAACAATGTATAGTACCTTATCAGCGGCGAAAGTAATGCGGCATCCATCGGCTTTGTCTATAATGGCTTTTATCTCCTGTATATCGGTTACTTGACGGTCTTTTCTTCGCATAACTATTACTAAGTATTCGTTCTTTTCTCAAACCATTTCCATAGCTTGTTATCAGGTACAGCTGCTACAATTTTCAGCGGCTCTTTTTTTACCGGATGAATCAGCTCTATTGTTCGAGCATGTAAAGATATTCCTCCGTTAGGATTTGAGCGTGGAAAACCATACTTCAAATCGCCTTTTATGGGGCATCCTATTGCCGCCAGCTGGCTACGTATTTGGTGGTGTCGTCCCGTTAGCAGCTGTATTTCGAGCATGTAATAAGTATCGCTAGAGGCAATTAGCCTATATATCAGCTTTGCTTCTTTAGAATTGGGTACGGGCTTGCTATATGCCGCCGATTTGTTCTGTTTTTCGTCGCGGGTAAGGTAATGCGTAAGTATATCCTCGTCTTTTGGGGGGCGGTTTTTTACAATAGCCCAGTAGGTCTTCCGTACATCGTTTGTACGGAAGACCTCGTTTAGCCTGCTCAAAGCTTTGCTGGTTTTGGCAAATAGCATAGCGCCGCTTACGGGTCGATCAAGCCGGTGGGTTACACCCATAAAAACGTTTCCCGGCTTGGCATCACGCTCTTTGATAAAACGTTTTAGCAGTTCGCTTAGCGGCTCATTTCCTGTTTTATCGCCCTGAACAATTTCGCCCGATAGCTTATTTATGGCAAGTATATGGTTGTCTTCGTATAGTATGCGCTGTGCTACATTTTGCATAGGTTAATAGGGCATTCGCTTTTACGAGATTAGAACTCAAAGTTACATAATTAGGTAAAGCGAATGCCATGTGAAAATATTTTTTTACCTTTACCATCGATATCAGAAGCGCTTAATGAAGAAAATCTTTGCCATATCATTCTTACTTTTTGCCAATCTTGTTTTTTGGGCACATGCTGTAATTCCGCACCATCATCATGGTAATGTAACATGTTTTGAGGTTTCTCATTGCTGTAATGATGCCGATCATAACCATGAAGCAGATCACAACCACGATCATTCCGATACCTCACTTTGTCGGATTCTTCAGGATGTTGTTCCTACCGAATCGAGCGATCAGAAGTTTAAAGTAGAAGTTAACGATTTTCATTCGTTATTTCTTGCTGTTATACCTGAACTTATTAGCTTAGACAATCACGAAGTTGATATTGTTCTACTCTTACGTAGCGATTTTTCACAATCGCTGTATGAGTCTCTCATTGTAAGCGGTCAAGGCTTACGCGCACCTCCGGCTTGCTGATACTACGCGCTTAATGGCGCTTCATTTTTGCTGTCCTATACAATAATAGGATAGTGCTTCCATATTTTTAATTACCAAAAAATATTAAAATGAAACAGTATATTAGCTATGCGGTGTGCTTCATGCTGCTTTTCTGGGGATGCAAAAGTAATCCGAAAAGTAGCGACGATGGACATAACCACAATACAGAACAATCCTCTCGCGAAGGACATAATCACGATGACCACGACCATTCGAATTGCGGAGGTCACGACCATGAAGGGCGTAACCATGATAATTGCGCAGGCGATCATGAAAGTCTCGACCATGATAGCTACAGTGCTTGGGGAGACGGGCACAACCACGATGCTACCGGCCATGAGCATAGTGGCGACGAAATTATTTTTACCAGAGAGCAAGCCGAAGCAGTCGGTTTAAAAGTAAAGACAATAGAGCTGGGAAGTTTTAACCATATAATCAAAACAAGCGGTAAGGTAGAGGCTGCCCAAGGTGATGAAATAACACTTGTTGCTTCGTCCAGCGGAGTTGTTTCTTATGCCAAGCCTAACCTTATAGAGGGTTATGCGGTTAAGGCTGGAGAACCTATCGTTGCCATTTCTGCTAAAAACATGGCGGAAGGCGATCCTATTCTTAAGGCACGCTATGCGTACGAAGCGGCTAAGAATGATTTCGAACGTACGCAATCCTTAATTAAAGATACGCTTATTTCTCGTAAAGAGTATGAGCAATCTAAGCTTAGCTATGAGACGGCGAAAGTTGCATACGAAGCATTATCAAATAGCCAGACATCAAAGGGTATAAGCGTTACATCTACAATTAATGGGTATGTAAAGAGCCGACTGGTTAACGAAGGCGAGTATGTATCGGTAGGGCGGCCGTTAGCTATTATCTCGCAAAACAGACGTTTACAGCTTAAAGCGGAGGTAACCGAAAGATACTATAAGTATTTACCTACAATAGCTTCAGCAAACTTTAGAACACCTTACGATGCAACTTCATATAAGCTGTCCGATCTCAAGGGGCGAATGCTTTCATACGGTAAATCGTCTGATGGTGCTTCATTTTACGTACCTGTTACCTTTGAGTTTGATAATGTGGGACAAATTATTCCGGGATCGTTTGTTGAAGTATATCTAATCTCATCACCCGTTAACAACGTAATAGCTATACCGCTTTCAGCTGTTATTGAAGAGCAGGGGCTTTACTTTGTATATCTGCAGGTTGCTGCGGAGGATTATAAAAAGCAAGAAGTTACTATTGGCGAGAATAACGGCGAGGATGTTCGTATTTTAGCCGGCTTACATGAGGGGGATATTGTTGTAACCAAAGGTGCGTATCAGGTTAAGATGGCGGCAACGGCGTCCGTTATTCCTGAAGGACATAGCCATAGCCACTAAATACGGAGGAATGAGCTATGTTGAATAGAATTATACAATTTTCGCTGAATAACCGTTTGGTTATTCTTATCTGCTCCGTATTACTCTTTATAGCAGGAATGTACACCGCCAGCGATATGGAAGTAGATGTTTTTCCGGACTTGAATGCTCCTACTGTTGTTGTTATGACAGAGGCGCAGGGTATGGCGCCTGAGGAGGTAGAGCGTCTGGTAACGTTTCCTGTAGAAACGGCAGTGAATGGCGCTACTGATGTTCGTAGGGTTCGCTCTTCGTCCACTACCGGATTTTCTGTTGTTTGGGTGGAGTTTGATTGGGGTACGGATATTTATCGGGCTCGTCAGATTGTGTCGGAGAAGTTGGCTGTTGTATCCGAGTCTCTTCCCGAAAACGCCGGAACACCAACGCTAGGACCACAATCATCAATTCTTGGAGAGGTACTGATAGTTGGACTAACATCCGATAGCACTTCATTACAAGACATACGTACTATTGCCGATTGGACAATCCGCCCGCAATTGCTTGCTACCGGTGGAGTTGCGCAAGTCGCGGTGCTGGGCGGAGAAATTAAAGAGTATCAGGTTCTTATAGATCCTCTCAGAATGCGGCATTATGGCGTAACGTTAGATGAGGTGCTGAGTGCCACTCAAAATATGAGCTTAAATGCGTCGGGTGGTATTTTGTACGAGCATGGTAACGAGTATATCGTAAGAGGGATACTATCTACAACAAGTATTTCCGCCCTTGAAAAAACTGTAGTGAAAACAGTTAATGACATTCCTATCATGCTTGAAAATGTTGCTACGGTAAAAATAGGCGACAAGACTCCTAAATTAGGCGTGGCTTCGGAGCGGGCAAAGCCTGCCGTACTTGTTACCGTGACAAAGCAGCCGAACACAAATACGCTTGAGCTGACAGAGAAACTAGACAACGCATTGGTAGATTTAAAAAAATCGTTACCTGCCGATGTGAAAATTTCTACAGATATTTTTAGGCAATCTAACTTTATAGAAACATCTATAGACAACGTAAAAACAGCATTGTTCGAAGGTATAATATTCGTAATAATCGTTTTGTTTATTTTCTTAACCAATGTTCGAACAACAATTATTTCTACACTGGCAATACCTCTGTCTGTTTTGGTCTCAATTCTTGTACTAAAGCTAATGGGGTTGACTATAAACACTATGAGCTTAGGTGGTATAGCGATTGCTATCGGTTCGTTGGTTGATGATGCTATTGTTGATGTTGAAAATGTTTTTAAGCGGCTACGAGAAAATAGGCTGTTACCTAAAGAAGAAAGGAAAGGTACGGTGGCTGTTGTTTACGAGGCGTCTAAAGAAGTTCGTATGCCTATTATGAACTCAACATTAATTATTATTACCAGCTTTATTCCGCTATTTTTCTTAACGGGCATGGAGGGCAGAATGCTTGCGCCGCTTGGTATTACGTTTATTGTAGCGTTGTTTGCCTCGACTATCGTAGCCTTAACGCTTACACCTGTTCTATGTAGCTATATGCTCGGGCGAAAAAAAAATGAGGATAAAGAGGATAAGGAGCCTTTTATTTCTCGTAAGCTTAAAGCTTTTTATGGCAAAATACTGGCATGGTCGTTTCATCACAAAAAGCTGATCTTAGGTTCTACATTAGGTTTGCTTGTTGCTTCCCTCGTTGTATTCTTTAGCCTAGGACGCGGTTTTTTACCCGACTTTAACGAAGGATCGTTAACTATAAACGTAAGCACGCTACCGGGCATATCGTTAGAAGAGTCGGACAGAATCGGTCGTATGGCGGAGAACGTATTGCTATCAATTCCCGAGATACAAACGGTTGCTCGTAAAACAGGTAGAGCCGAGTTGGACGAACATGCGTTGGGTGTGAATACATCTGAAATCGAGGTTCCTTTTGTACTGGACAAGCGTTCGAAAGATGAAATGCTTGCAGACATACGTAAAAGGTTTGAGATTATCCCGGGCGCTAACGTCGAAATAGGTCAACCCATTTCGCACCGTATAGACGCAATGCTGTCGGGTACTAAAGCCAATATTGCCATTAAGATTTTCGGTTCCGATTTAATCAGGTTATACAGCCTTGCCAACGAGGTTAAAGCTACCATACAAGGTATAGACGGTATTGCTGATTTGAATGTAGAACAACAGATTGAGAGTTCTCAGCTAAAGATAGTTTCTAAAAGAGAAATGCTGGCTAAGTATGGCATCACTATGCCTGAGTTTTCCGAATTTATTAGCGTAATGCTGGCAGGCGAAGTGGTATCTATGGTTTACGAAGACGGTAAATCGTTCGACTTAACGGTAAAAGCTGATACTTCTTATACAAATAGCGCTGAAAAAATAAAAAACCTTATGATTGATGCCAATGGTAGGAAGATTCCGTTGGAGTATGTTGCCGATATTATTTCATCATCAGGACCAAACGGCGTTAGTCGTGAAAACGTACAGCGTAAAATCGTAGTATCTGCAAATGTTGCGGGTGGCGATTTAATTGGCGTTGTTAATAGTATTCGTAAATCGATAGATGATAATATTCGGCTACCAGAAGGGTATTACGTTCAGTATGGCGGGCAGTTCGAAAGCGAAGCGGCGGCTTCGCGAACGCTACTATTAACGTCGTTATTTGCAATATTAATCATCTTTCTTTTGCTATTTAACGAGTTTAAAAGCGGAGTGCAATCAACGGTTATTCTTCTGAATTTACCGTTAGCGTTAATTGGCGGGGTATTTGCCATTTGGTTCTCTTCGGGCGAAATAAGCATTCCTGCCATTATCGGTTTTATTTCGCTGTTTGGTATTGCAACTCGAAACGGTATGCTGCTTATCTCTCGTTACAACGATCTTAAGGCGCATGGTGTAGCGTTGAAAGATGCTATACTGCAAGGCTCGAAAGATAGGTTGAATCCCATTTTAATGACGGCTTTATCTTCCGCTTTGGCTCTTTTACCTATGGCATTGAGCGGATCGTTACCGGGTAACGAAATCCAGAGTCCTATGGCAAAAGTTATTCTTGGCGGCTTACTTACATCTACGCTACTTAATATGTTTGTAGTACCGTTGGTGTATAGCTTAATTAATACAAAAAAGACGCGACAATGAAACGATATATTACAATATTGACGCTTACTTTATGCGTTGCCGTTACAGGATATGCGCAGAACGGCTATGAACATATTTTAAGCGAAATAGAAAAAAATAATACAACCCTTCAAGCGTTAAGACGGCAAGCCGAAGCGTTGAAATTAGAAAATGAAACGGGTATATATCTTGATAACCCTGAGGTTGAGCTTAAGCGTATGTTCGAAGGTTCGTCAGACGAAGGGGCGTTGACCGAAATTTCGGTTAAGCAGTCTTTCGACTTTCCCTCTGCGTACAGCCATAGATCTAAAATTGCTGATGGGCGGAACCTTGTGGTAGATATGGAGTATCAGCAATCTCGTAAAGATATTCTGCTTGAAGCAACAATGCTTTGCGTAAATCTTACCTATCGGAATATTCTGAAAAAAGAGTTGGAAAAACGGTTCGCTCATGCAAAAGGAATAGCGGATGCAACGCGGGTTAGGTTCAATAGCGGCGAAACAGATATACTGGAACGCAATAAAGCTCGGCTTAGTTTGCTATCGGCAAGAAAAGCGTCAGAGGCAAACGAGGTTGAGCGCGGTGCGATATTGTCAGAGTTAGCCAGGCTGAATGGGGGAAATTCTATTTCTGCTGAGCCGCAAAGCTATTTTGCCTACCAGCTTCCATCAAATTTCGACGAGTGGTTTCAGCGAATTAAGGCTAATAATCCTATATTACTAGCGGCCGCTTATAACATAGAGTTGAGCAAGAAACAGGTAAAGCTAAATAAAGCAATGAGTTTGCCTAAGTTATCTGCCGGCTACATAAACGAAAGAGTGGGAGGTAATACCCGGCATGGTTTATCTGTTGGGATATCTGTCCCGTTGTGGCAGAACAAGAATACTGTAAAATCGGCAAAAATTCAGACGAAAGCATTGGAAAGTGCCGAAGTCGATACGCGGCTGCAGTTCTATAATACGCTGAAGCTGCGGTACGAAAAGGCACTCGGCTTACATAATCTGATAGATGATTATAAGAAAATACTAAGCACTATTAATAGCGACGAATTGCTGAAAAAAGCGTTAGATAATGGGAAGCTATCGTTACTTTCTTATTTGATGGAGCTCTCTATATACTACGATGCAATAGATGCGCTACTTGAAGCGGAGCGCGATTATCAATATGCTATTTCTGAGCTGATGCAATGGAATAGCTGATGAGTATAGATGTAGAAGAACACTAAAATTCTATATCTTATTTTGTGCAAAGAAAAGAGGTTGGGTATTATGTCCAGCCTCTTTCTTTATGAATGCAAGAACAATATAAACGTTAAAACCGTTTATAGCAATTGAATGTTTTAATTAATATTAGATTTAATAGAAAGTACAGAGCGTAACGTTAAAATTTTACAAATAACAGGGCTGACAGACCCATTCTTTTAACCCTATTTAACTCGCGCTAATGTATATAACAATTATTCTGCTTACTTTGTAATCTATTTTTCGGGGTGGTGCGCATGGCGGTCTTTTGCTATAGCTTTACTCCGAATATTGTAAACGAATATTTGAGATATGAAGCTATTTTTATTAATTATAAGTGTGTTATGTGGCGGGACTCTTATGGCTCCAGTCTTCTTTAGTTCCTGCTGCTACGAATCCTTCGCCAATAGTTCCATTAGGAGATTCTACTAGTTTTTCGGTAGTTGCTTATAATGGTCCGGATAACGCATATGCTAATACGGAATTAGAGATTCAAGTTCCTGCCGGGTGGGAAATTCTTTTCGCAAACCCGGATCTAAAAGAAGGCTCTCTTTCTTTAGACAAGCGTACTGCAAGAGTAGCTTTTCCCGCTCCCGCAATGAGCCAGGAAACAATAAATTTTACGCTTAAACCGTTATGCGATATTAATACGGAAATACCTGAAGTTATAATTTACAAGTGGTATCCCGACGATGATAGTACCCCCCCCATTGCGGAGGCAACCTCTCCGGAAATCGGGAATATTAACGTACCTGTTATTTCTTTTTCTCCCCCGGCAAGCAATAACCAACTTTTGCCTAATATAGAGGCATGCCGTACATAGTCGATAGAGCAAACCAGCGTTAGCTCATATGTGAAAAGCCTGACGGTAGATATCGCATGCGATAAGTCGTCCTTAATCGTTACCCATTTAGATATCGTAACAGAGGGCGGTACGGTGCTGGCAAATATTGACGATGCCCTTGCTACAGATCAGGGAGGGAAATATGTAGCTAAGCTGACAGGAGCGCATTTTGAGCTGATTGGTAATAACGATAAAAAGCTGGAACGAACGGAGAGAATATTTATACGCGAAACGTATAAGCTTGTAGAAGGTACTACCTCCGATCAAATAAGTACGTACGGCGTTGTATATGGTGATGGAGTAAGAACATGTGCGCCCGAACCTCCGATTAATGTTAACACGATAGCTTCTATTGCGCAGCCTTCCCTATATCCACGACATCGAGAGTATTAATACGGCGTTTCGGAATGTGCGGGAGGATGGAGAGAATGGCGTAATTGTTATGCGCGTCCATAATAACAGTACCGATCCATCGGCGAATATGTACAACGTTGTGGTTTCTGTTTATGGTAATGAATTAAGGCAGATGGATTACAAAAAGGCATACTTTTCGGATACTACAAGTATGCCGGTTATGAATGGGACAGATACCCTTAAGATTCCGTTAATCTCTAATCGTGAGCCTGATAAGCATATAAAAAATGGATTGTAAGCTTTGATAACCTGCCTGATGTAAGCGATAACTCTGCTTTACGGACACTATATGCTGCCCAAAGATTATCAGATCTTGATAATGATGGTATATATGATGATGTAGTTCCGGGCGACTCTGTTGTGTTTACGGTAGAGTTCGGCTTTAATTATGACAGAGTTGGAGAAGAGTGTTCTACGGATGTAAATCAGCCGTATTTGCAAAGTTCGATGACTCGAAAGGGATTCTTATTTTATCAGAATACGCTTGGGCAATATACGTCTTTCTCTAGAGCGTATAAATCAACTTATCCGCCAAGGAAATACGGAGAGAGCGGTTGGAATCCAACATTTAACACTACAGATGCTTGGATGGGAGTTTATAGATACTCTGAGCCGGATATTATTTTAACGCCAAAGATAAATCTTTACCCCGATGATGTTGTTACCCTTAAAATTATAGAGCCGGGGATTGGAGATCGTAATAGAGCCTACGCGAAGGATTATATTACCACTACAACGCATCATGGGGTCTCGATAATACTCCCCGAGGGGCTTGAGTTTAATAATAGCGTGGAAATAGCGAATGCTAATGGCTTAAATGAAGTGTCTGCCGATGAAGTAAATTATAATCCCGGCACAAGAGAGCTGACATTTAGAAATAACGTAAATGTTGATTCCAAGATGCAGTATCATATTAGCGTTAAGGCTATAAACGAAACAGTTACAAATAATAATATACAGATAAAGCATACGTTTAGAAGTGCGATAACCGGAGGTAAAACGTATGTTTATGGGTGTTATACTAAACCTGTAACCTATACGATACTAAATTCTTGCGCTCAGATAGAATTGGCGGATTTCAGTGTGGAACGTACCACTTTTGGAGCTAAAAGTCAGACAGACGCAACGCCGGCAAGTAAAGAATCGGGCGCGGATGTTAAGGTCGCCGGTCCGTACGATAACGTAAAGATGAATCTTAAGATAGCTATTCGAAATAGTACCGTATTAGAAGCCGGCGAACGGCTATATGCTGAAATTCGTTATGACGGTAATAATAATGTCGACCGGTATTATTTCAGCAAAGACGGCGGAGTAGAGCTGCGTTATAAGCCAGATGGAGCTGCTGATTACGCTGCGTCGGTTTTAATACAACCTAATGATGTTGCGCAGGGTTTTGTAGCTGGAGGTAAGCATAGCCTTAAGGTTAATCTTGCGCCATACATAGGAGCGAGTAAATATATACCATCCTTAAACGCGAATGATAGCGTAGAGGTTGCGTTTTTAACACGTACAACGGAGTCTCTTCCTAAAATACCTGCGTATATTGGCAATCTTGAGGCGCAGGTATATACCGATGGCGGGTCGAGTAATAAGGGCTGTAGCCCGCTGGGCACAGTATTTCGCGTGGTAAATACAAAGCTAGAGCTACCAACAGTTGGAAACGGTAATGCTGCGTATTATGTAAACCAAAATCCGGCATATTACCTTGCTTTTAGAGAATGTATTGAATACGGAACAGGCTCGCCGGGTAACTATTTTCCTAATGAATATCGCCCAAACGCTCAAGTATCGGGGATAAAAATAGCTTTCGAGTCGTTAGTAAATATAAGCGAAGTTCTGGCAAGACACGCGTCGTTAACCACTGCTACATATAATATATTAACACAAGATCAGTACAGTGTTACATACGAGAACGGCGGAACAATAGTACGCATTGATAATGATCCTACAAAAGAGATTGCTGCTTTTAATCAGTCAGATGGGTTTTTTTATTACGTAAGCTGGGATGCGATTTGTTGGGATTCGGACTATGCATATTTAAGTGCTACGACTAAGCATTTCCCTACGTCCGAAGAACCCAAAGTAGAGCAAATTACTGATAATAAAGTAAGCATAGGTCTTACCGTAACTAACTATGAATACGGCTTAACCGCAATTAATCCGACCTTATACCCTACGGACAACCGCCTAGAGTGGGAGTTGATACTAACCAATAGAAGTCAATGGAAGAACTCAGATCCCAATCTTCCTAATAGCTGGATTGCGGTTGATATGCCGGAAGGAGTAAGAGCTGTTGAGCTAAGAGATGAAGATGATAATGCTATAGATACTCCTATACAATATAACGGAGGGTATTGGTGGAAAATGGGTACGCGAAGCATTTCCGACAGTAAAAGATATAAGTTAATATGCGAATATGAGGATTGCGATGCTACTCCGGAGCTCTATGTTCGCTATGGAATGAGCAAAGTTGCTTATCCAACCGATCCTTATCAGGGCTATATCGATTACAATACGGGATTACGTTGCGCCACCGAGCCGGTAAGGTTAACGTTTATACCTTCGGTAATAAACTTTAGCGCAAATTTGGTGGAGCAAGGTGCGGTTAACGGTAAGTTTACTTTCTGCGATCCGATTACGTTTAAAGCTACTTTTACTAATGCGCTTGAATCGAAAATATACGACCCGGCATTAGCTATAGTCCTGCCAAGTAACGTATTATGGGTAGGTAACGCTCGGGTTAAGCTGGGCAATGGAGCATACGAGAATATTCCTGATGCTTCAATTACTCAATCCGGGTATATCGTAACAATCGATTTGTCTTCTAAAGAATTGGATGGTTACATATATGGTATAGATAACCCTAATGTGGAGATGGAGGTAGAGTTTCAGCTGAATACAACCTGCAATTACGCTAACAATACACAGGTATTTGCTAGGTTTATTGGTCATAATGGTTGTGGGCGGGAAGCTGTAGTTTATGCAAATAGCGGAGGAATACGGATAGCGGGTATATCGGCTCAGCTTCCCGACTATACTATTACGGTATATGAGGATCAAATTCTTCCGGCTATACTATATCCCGGTTCTTCCGGAGAGCTGACCATCTCAGGTAAAATAACATTGTCAAGCGCTACAGCTACACCAAACGATTATATATTTATTCAGTTACCAAATAGCAATGTCGGCTTAAAATCGTCAAGCGCAGACCTTACTTTTAGTCAGCAAGGAGATCGTTTAGTTGCAAAGCTTCCGGATAATGCTGTTTTTGGAAACGTAAGCGAGTTTAGCGTAGATCTAACCCTTAATAATCCTGAACAGTGGAGCTGTGGCGAAGATATAGTAAACGTTATTCTTAAGTATGGAACGGAGGTTGATATGACATGCTCTAATGCACCAGAGGGTTTGTGTAAAATAATAGAATATGGTACAAAAGAAGAAACGGCAATAATTACTATTCAAAAGCAATATCTTTCTATCTCGGATGTAACTTTTACCGGAAGCTATAACGATGCTAATAGCGAAACGATAGTTGTAAACGGAACAGCTATTAATGTATCCGAGCGTATAGGAAGTATGCGGCTTGCGCTATATCTGGATAACAATAATAATGGCATTTTTGATGCTGGTGATACTCCTGCTACTGGAAATCCAATAATTAATGTGGCTAATATTCCTGCGAAAGATCAAGGTATTGATGGTACGCTAGCGTTTACAGGAACATTTAATATTCCGGGGTCGGAAGTATGTAAGCTAATGCTAGTTGCTGTTTCGGGAACTGCTGAAAACGCATATCTATGTGATCATTTAGCAGTAAAGCCTACGGCTATTTCATATACGTTAGCGCAGCCTAATTTGACGGTTTGTCAAGGTACGGAGCTTACGATCGGAGATTTACCCATAGTAGGATATACCTATAGCTGGAATTCTGTTTACATAACAAATAATGCAACTTCAGCACAGGCTACCTTTAGCTATCCAATGACAGAAACCATTGAGAGCGGTCCTAAAACCATTGCTGTCCCGCTTACGATAACGCGTCCGGGAGCAGATCCTGAGGGCTGTAAGGCTACTACTAATGTTACGATACAAGTTAAGAAAACGCCGACCTTAAGCAGTGTGCCTACGGTAATAACATGCGGCGATGCGGAGTTTAGCTATCGGATTACCAGCAATGTATTGGGTACAACCTATACATGGGTACGCGAGGTTAATGGAAATATTACTAGTATAGATCCCGCAATAGGCAACGGAGAGGAAATCCGCAAAACGTTGATTAATACTAGCTTTGTACCTCAGCTTGTTAAGTACACGATTACGATGACAAGTCCGGATGGTTGTATGAATACTGCGGAATTAATAGTAACGGTTAACCCTGAGCCGATTCTGAGCAGCGCGTTAACTCCCGATCCTATTTGTAACGGCGGAGAATTTACCTACTCCGCTACAAGCGCGGTTGATAACGTAAGCTTTAGCTGGGAGCGCGTAGACGTAAATGGCAATGTAACCAGCGCCAATACTTCGGGTGCTGGAGCGGATATTAGCGATATGCTGACCGGCACAAGCAACGATCCTGAAATAGTAGCATATCGTATCAGCATGGCAGCCAATGGCTGTCTAAATACACAAGATATAACCGTAACGGTAAACCCGACAGTTACAGTTACTTTAGATCCGGAAGAGGTTTGCGGCGGTAACACGTTTACTTATACTATTCAGGATGGTGGAATCTCAGGAACCGGCTTTAGCTGGAGAAGAGAGGCTGTTACAGGTATTACGGAGGCTGCCGCTAGCGGTAACACGAACACTATTCAGGAAACGCTGACAAATACAACGGATGCTGCTATAGATGTTATATACAATATAGAGTTGGTAGCAAATGGATGTAAGAGCATACAAACTCTTACCGTAACGGTTAATCCCGCACCTGTAGTTAGCATTAGTAATGTTACTATAAATGAACCGGACGTGGCGGGTGATGAGGCTGATCTTACCTTTACATTAACGTTAACCAGTTGCGGTTTGGATCATCGGGTAAGTGTGAAAAGCACTACTCAAGATGGTACTGCTATCGCTCCGGATGATTATACGGCAAAAACAGAAGTTATAGCTTTTGCCGCTGGGGAAGTTGAAAAAACTTTTAGCGTAAAAGTAAAAGGCGATAATATTCTTGAAGGAGTTGAAAATATGTTTGTACAGCTCAGCGATGCTAACGGATGTAGAATAAGTACAACAGAAGGTAGGGGAGAAGGTACTATCAACGATCGTACTTTGGGTGATATTATTGTTGAGCAAATTCCTGTAAATGCAGAAGAGTCTGGTGTTGAAGGCAAGTTCCATATTCGCTTTGCTAACCAAAATGTTACTCCTAAACGAAATGTAACAATAACATACCAGATTGTGCATGATAATGTATCTCCATCCGATTATACGATAGATTCTACAACAACAGCTATTATTCCAGCAGGACATAATGGAGTTGATATTAAGGTTACGCCAAATGATAATTATGTTGTAGAGGGTAATGAGCGCAAGATTACATTAATAGTTACGAATGTTGCTATGGACCCTACGCCATAAAATGATAGAAACATAGGATAATGTGGAAAGTGGCAGAGTTGATATACTCTGCCACTTTTATATATTATTTATCGTGATTTGAACTTATAGGTAAGCATAAGCCTTGCATCGGATGTAAGAGAGTAAACGTCGTCGAAGTAATCGTAATTCGTATCACGACTATACGTGCTATACATACCCGTTAAGTATAGCTGATTTTTAAGCTTTAGGTCAATTCTTAAAGTTGCGGTATGTACGCTGGCTTGTGATTTATCACCTTGGTAGTCCAGCTCTTCTATATTTGCATCTCTCCATACAATATCTTGTGGATATCCTTTCCAAGTGTATAGCTGATACCACTTGTGCGAAATAGAAATACTGAACTTATCTTTATACGAAAAATTCAAACCCAGCTTTGTACTAAATCCGTTACCTAGATTGTAGTTTCTGCCTTTAACCATGTAGTGGTCGCTAAGGCTTGCTCCTAACAAAACGATATTCGCATGTAAGTACGCATTAAGATGCCATTTCTCCCACTTTCTGTTTTGGTAAATAAAACCTAAGCCTAACGACGCGGGAGTAGAAAATCTATAGGGTACTTTCGAAGATATATCCGATATAGTATCAGAGTCGTGGTAGTCGAGGTGTTGATAAACCCCCATACTTAAAAAATTCTTCTTGGTTTCGGCTATATCATTTACCCATAAGCGTCCCATTATATTTAGTTGCCCGAGTATTGGTTGCGATGCTTGGATGCCAATGCTCGATTCTAGCGTAAAGTAATCAAAAGGTTTTTCTCCACCGTCGTTAAACCTGTCGCCATATTCTACACTTAAGTGTGTAACAAATCCCACACCTTTATCAATAATTGGGTCTTTCGGCTCTAGCGCTCTGGCTCCTGACGAAATTTCTATACTTACATCCGGTATTCCGAATTGCCTTCCCGATGTCGCTCTTTTTCGCCACATATCCCCACTCATAAGGCGTGTAATTCCTCTAGTCGGAGTTATGATAAAAGCAGCCAGCTCGCGTCCAAATCGCTCAGAGCCTCTCGCTCTGTCGTCGAGAATTAAATCGGATGCGCGATAGAAAACTTCACCTACAGCCATACCTCCTATAGGTGTTGCAATAATATCGTTGGCAGAAGGATATTCATTTTCCAGAAAAAGTTCCCACATTAGGCTTCCGCCAAAGGCAAATAAGCCCGAAGCCCAATAGTTATAGCTATTAGATCGGGCTGAGTTGTAGTATAAGTTGCCGTGGTATGGATGTAAGAACATGTTTGTTCCCATTTGATCGTTATCCCACACAAACCTTTTCTTTATATTTGTTTTTATGGTATGAATATTGATATAGGCAAAATCACTTTTTAGTATATATCGGTCAAATGCCCAAACACCCATATTTATAGTAAATATTTGAGAGGCGGCTCGTAACCCATTTTTCTTTGAATAGTATTCTATATCCGCAGAGTCGGGTAAAATAGGGCGCGATGATTGATACCTTATTGTATGTTGCGAGTACCCTATGAAGCTTACGGATAATAGTATGGTTATTAGTATTGTTTTTTTCATTGGTAAAAATCATTAGGGTTAAAATGGGAATAGTAAAGGTAATACCGATATCATTACTAAGCCGTATATGATTTGTAAGGGTCCTCCAACTTTTACGTAATCCATAAACGAATATCTACCTGCCGACATAACCAATGCGTTTGGCGGGGTAGAAAACGGGCTGGCAAAGCACATACTTGCTGCTACAGCTACGGCAAATAGGAATGGTAATGGGCTTACTCCAAAATCTACAGCCGCTTTAAATGCAATGGGCGCAAAGAGCACGGCAGTTGCGGTATTGCTAATAAATAGTGTAAGCAATGAGGTTGCGAAGTATATTCCGGCTAGTATTGCTGTTGGTCCGATACTACCTAGCCAGTCAACAATAACTTTGGCAATAGCGCCCGAAACACCTGTTTCTTCAAGTGCTATAGACATTGGTAGCATGGCTCCGATCAGGATAATGCTCTCCCAGTTTATTGTTCGGTAAGCAGCTTCAACGCTTCGCAGGCATCTGGTAAGAATCATTAAAACCGCGGCTAAAAGAACAACTGCTACGGCAGGTATAATATTAAATACCATACACACAATTATGGCAACCATTATGAGCGCTGCTAGCGGTGCTTTATGGTCTAGGGTTACCTTTGATGCCTCTGATAGTGGTTGCCCAACAACAACCCGATCTTCATGCTCGTCATTTAGCCTTGTTATGTTGCTCCATGTTCCTTGTACTAATAGAGCATCTCCTGCATGTATCTTTTCTTCTTTAAGATTTTGCAATATATATTTTTTACCGCGTTGAATACCCAGTATGTTTATGCTATATTTCTCTCGGAATCCTGCATTTCTGACTTTTGTATTTACTAACATCGAGTCTGACATAACAACGACTTCGGCAATACCAATATCGTCAAGCCTAAGCTTACCGGAAAAAGTCGGAGCAGAATCCTCGGTTTCGCGTGTATCCACCCATTCCGGCCTATTTTCTTCAACAAATACTTTTACATCCTCAAAAGTCCCCATAACATATAGAATATCATTATCTTCTATTATGGTAGCAGGTCCGCTGATAATTTGGTTAACGGTTTTTGCAAACGGCTTCTTGTTAAGAGGTCTTCTTCTTATTTCGAGGATATTGATGTTATACTTTTGTGTTATATCAAGTTCTCCAATCTGTTTATTGGCAAAATTGGAGGTTGCCTTTACTCGCGCCCTATATAAGTTATCCGATAGCTGGTATTCGTTGGCTAGCCGCTTTAGTGTTTTTCCCTTTTTCTTTCCCTTTCCTTTTTCTTTCTCGCTATTATCTGAAAGGAACAGCTTGCTGAGAGGAATTAATGCGGCAATACCTATTACTACGCAGATAAGCCCAACCGGTAAAAAAGAAAAAAACGATAACCCTTCGCGCCCTTTTTCTATCAACGTTTCATGAATAACAAGGTTTGGAGGAGTACCGATTAGCGTAAGCGTACCACCCATACTGCTCGCAAATGCAAGAGGCGTAAGTATTCGTCTTGAGTTTATTCCGCTGCCGGCAGCCATACTTACAACAATGGGGAGCGTTATAGCAACAGTGCCTGTATTGCTTACAAAAGCACCAATTCCGGCAGCTGCAAGCATTACTAAGATAAATAGCTTCAGCTCGCTATTGCCTGCTAAAGCCATGATCTTACCGCCAATCATGCTAGCCAAGCCGGTCTGAAAGATACCCCCGCCAACAATAAATAAACCTACCATCACGATAACGATAGAGTTTGAAAAACCTGATAGCGCTTTCGCGGGACTTAGAATATTAAATACCATCAGCAATATCAGAGCGCATAGGGCGACGATATCAGATCTGACCTTTCCGATAATAAAGAAAATAACAGCTAGTACAAGAATAATTATAGTTATAAGCATGCGTTATAGTATTATAATACTGAGGTATATATGTGATGAATTATAGCAAGCCGATTTATATAGCTAGTGTAATTACAGTATTTAAAAAATGTAAGTTGAATAAAGAACAATAGTAAAAAGAATATTGTTCTTTAGTATTAGCCGTATATTATATTTTTTGCAAAATATATATTATGAAAGAATCTCAGCTTATTTTGCGATGAAAATACTATGTATTTGTCATTATCATTAAAAAATTTTACGAAAGAAATACTACTTGGTGTTTTACTTTTGTTTTCTTTAAGTAGCGGGGCGCGAATCTTAGCTGATGAGGAGCTGATAGAGCATCAAGATAAGCTAGTTCGGCAGCACGAGGAGTTGTCTAAAATAGGTATTATGAGACCCGCGTATTTTGAGCGTACAAAAGAAGAATATCTCAAGCTTGCAGATCATTTGTCAAATTTTGGGATGTACTGCGAGAATTATATTATTACAGGTATCCCAACCAATAAAAAGACGAGTAATCATACTGCCGATGCGAAATTTCAGTTTAGCATTCGGCATCGAATAACGAGAACCAGCCTTTCCCTCGAGGCTTTTATGATGATTACTTATTCGCAGAAATCTTTTTGGAATATCTATGAGAACTCTAGCCCATTTAGAGACAATAACTATAATCCGGGGATAGCATTTTTCACGCCAATAATTCGGAATAACCATCTTATAGGTATGAGCGTTATTTCTATTGAACATGAGTCGAATAGTGGGGATTCTATCGACTCTCGCGGCTGGGATTTCCTTGGCTTATCGTTCACTTACTTTTTCAATATGCAATTAAGCGGTCAAATAAAAGTATGGCCCGCAATTATAGATGGAGAGTATAATAAAGACTTGTACGACTATAAAGGTTACGGGATGATTGCGTTAAGCCATAGAGGATTGAAAGATAAGGTGAAATTCTCATCGGTGCTTAACCCCAGAAAAAAGTTCTCTTCTGTAAATACTCAAATTGATTTTTGCCACAGAATAAATAAGAAAACCAATGTGTATTTTTTCGCACAGCGGTATAATGGTTATGGCGAAGGTTTGTTGGACTATAATAAGTATAGGTCGATGGTAAGGGTCGGTCTAAGCTTACGACCTGATATGCTCATTTTTTATTAATAAATTGTTTATTTTTAATGGTATAAATAGATGTTTGGTTATGAAAAATTTTAAACTGAATAATGGTCTAGACATACCAAGTGTCGGCTTGGGTGTTTTTAGGTTGGAAGACAATAAAGAAGCGCAAAAAGTTGTAGAGTTGGCTTTATCTGTAGGATATAGGCGTATTGATACTGCAATGGTTTACCAGAATGAGGAAGCCGTAGGAAAAGCCATAAAGGCTTCTGGTATTGCTTGCGAAAAAATCTTTGTTACAACAAAGCTCTGGAATGAAAATCAGCGTAAAGGTGATGTGCAAGAGGCTTTTGAAGAAAGCTTGCATAAGCTGGAGTTGGATTATATCGATCTTTATTTAATTCATTGGCCCGTACCCGGTAAATTTGTAGAATCGTGGAAGGTGCTAGAGAAGATTTATAAAAGCGGAAAAGCAAAGGCTATTGGGGTAAGTAACTTCAAGCGTCATCATCTGGAAGAGCTGAAAAAAGCAAGCGATATTATACCCGCAGTAAATCAAGTAGAGCTGCGTCCATATCTTTCGCAAGAGTTGGAACTGGAGTATTGCGACAAAGAAGGTATTGTACTTGAGGCTTGGAGTCCTTTTACGGCCGGTAAAACAGGTTTGCTTAAAGATGAAGTTTTGCTTGAAATAGCAGAACGGTATGCTAAATCAACGGCTCAGATAGTTCTTCGTTGGAGCTATCAGCGGGGCGTAATTACAATTCCTAAATCCTCGCACAAGCAAAGATTAGAAGAGAATATCCACATCTTTGATTTTGAGCTAACCGAATCGGATATGAATAAAATAGCTCAAATGAATGTCAACAAAAGAATAGGACCTGACCTGGATAATTTTGATTTTTAAGTCTAGCCATAATTTTATAAAAAGAAGCAGCCTTTGAAAAAACAAAGGCTGCTTCTTTTTAAGCTTTATTAGCTTATTTTAGGAGAGCCGTTTTTTTATTAAAATGTTTGATCCTCTTGGTATTAACAAAACGCATTCTAAATGATAGGCATTTATTAGCTGGTTTTAGGTGAATTGTGGATAAGTTAAGTAGCGGTTAATTCAGCAATTAGTTTAAATTTGTTTGCTTAAAATTGAAATAGCAGTATTGTTATTATCTAAATTAATATACCAAATAACCATGAAGCAAACGCTAACATTTAATCCTTCTACTATTTCTTCAACAGAAAGTAGAATTAACGTAGACGCTTGGGATGTAAGTACCGAAGCTTTTGATAACAAGGAGTACCTAAAATCGCTTTATGCCCTATTAGATTATTTGAACCCCGAGTTCCGTACAAAATACGGAAATGTTCAGGGAAATGAGTTTTGCATTCCTCACGGCTCAATAGTCGTTAACCTTAAGTTAGATAACGATAGGTTATACATAAACGCTCCTTTCCTTTTGTTACCCGAAAAGAATAGGATTCCACTTTTGCGTCAAGTGGCAGGGCTTAATATGAACAATATGGATATCGCTCAGATCGCGTTAAAAGACAATCAGCTATATTTTGAATACGATTGTCCTATTGCTTTGGTTAATCCGTGGAAAATATACTACATTCTCGAAGAAATATGCCGTACAGGAGATAAGTATGATGATGAGTTTGCTACAAAATTTGGTGCCGAGCGTATTTATGAACCTAAGATAACCCCCTACGATGCTCAAACCGTTGAGGCGGTTTACGGTGTTATTCAGCTTAGCTGCGAAGAGGCTTTAGAGGCAGTTAAATATTTCGAAAGCGGGCGTGAGTATGGCTTTGCGTGGAATATAATTGCTACTACTTTACGCAAAATTTTATACTACGCACATCCGCAAGGTCAGCTGTTAAACGACCTTAATAAGGCTGTCTGGGAGCACGATCGTGAAGATATTCCTTTGCCGGAAGTTGTGGTTCAAGGTAAATCTGTTCTTGAAAAGCTACAAAAAATGACAAAGGAACAAGCAGCAGAAGATTTATATTTTGTAGAAACATTTGTTCCGTCTAAACGTCGTTCTATCTTAAAGAATATTCAGGAAAACTTTGAGAATATATTCGACAGGGCAACTTCAGCGCTAGAGCAGGAAGACTACATGGCATGCTGTATGATGATTGTTTATAACTTCTATAATATGTACTTCTATAATAACGTGCAAGATGATATCAACAATCTCGTAGTTACCGCTATGATACAGGCTTCTGCAAAACCTTGGGAAGAAGCGGCCCCTATTTTGCACGGAGCGATGGAAAACATTATGGAAGGGAATCTTACTCCGGTAAACAATCCATTTGCAAATATGGATATGACTGCTTACATGCAAGCTATGCGGCAGGGTATGCAGGGTAATATGGCGGAAATTGCTAAGAATATTCAAAACATGATGGCTTCTATGCTGGGTGGCAACAATACCAATAACTCTAACTAATAATACGAAGAACTATGTCACAAAATATATATAATGCTGTTTTTAAAGTGAACCATGCAGGAGGTTCGGGCAGTTGCTTTTACCTAAAATCAATCAACCTGTTTGTATCGAACTTTCACGTAGTTGACGGATATCATAACTTAGCCGTTCAAGATAACAATAAGAATTTTTATTTAGCTAAAGTAGTTTTGGTTAACCCTGCTGCCGATATTGCGTTGCTTTCTGCGGAAGGTGATTTTTCAGCGCTACCCGACATTTCACTATCTGAAGTTGAGACGGCTATTGGTCAGAAAATTAATGTTGCAGGTTATCCATTTGGAATGCCTTTTACGGTTACAGAAGGTACCGTTTCTTCGCCAAAGCAGCTAATGAATAACAGCTATTACATTCAAACAGACGCGGCTGTAAACCCTGGCAATAGTGGAGGTCCGATGTTTGATGATAAAGGTAATGTAATAGGTATTACTGTTAGCAAGTTTAATGAAGCGGATAACATGGGCTTCGGAATTCCTGTTGCTACCTTAAAGAAGGTGCTGGAAGAAATAGGAGATTTAGATAAAACAACCTTTAATGTACAGTGTAGCAGCTGTGATGGTTTTATTGCAAACGAAGAAGAATTTTGCCCTTCATGCGGAGAGAAGCTGCCCGAGAATATTTTCAAAGAAAGAGGGCTAACAGAGCTAGCCGAATTCTGCGAAAAGGCTATTGAAGAAATGGGTATTAACCCTATTATTGCAAGAGTTGGATACGAGCGCTGGAGATTCCATAAAGGTAGCGCGGAAATCAGAATGTTTATTTACGATAGATCATATCTGTTTGCTACATCTCCTCTAAACATTCTTCCTAAGAAAGATTTAGAGCCGGTACTTTCCTATTTGTTAAGTTCAGAAAATAAGCCTTACCAGCTGGGATTAGACGGAAATCAGATATATATTTCTTACAGAGTTCATATGTCTGATGTATTTTCTGATTATGCGGAAGAGGTGCGGAAAAACCTTACGAACCTCGCATTCAAGGCTGATGATTTAGATAACTATTTAGCAGATACCTATGGCTGTGAGTTTTCTGAGTATGCTAAGAAAGACGCGATTTAGCCAGAGAGGTATAAATAAAATATGTAAAAAAGGTCTATGCTTTATAGTATAGACCTTTTGTTTTTTGGTATAATTACTTACTTTTATTTAGTCATAATCTTATTACTTAATGAAAAGAATAGTCTGTTTAGTATTACTATTACTTTTAGCAATATCCTGCGAGCAGGAGGAAAGAAAATATGCAGGAACGAAGACCCCCTATGCCTATTAAGAGAATGTAACAACGTTACCTCCGGAAGGGTATTATCCATTTCATATGGATTATACCGGTAGGCATGGTTCAAGATTTATAGGAGAACCAATAGATAAACAGATTGTAGAGGTTTTATTGATGGCTAAAATCATAAATCGGCTGACAAAAAAAAGGAGACTTCTTACTAAGTAAAGCAGAACATTTTATACGTGTGAATGAGGGAAATTATGGGCTTCTTACAGCTGTTGGTAAGCAAGAATTAGAAGGAATAGGAGGTAGGATATTAGCTCAATACTCTGAGATTTTTAAAAGTAGTGCCTTAAAAGTGCTGACTACAGACAAAAAAGAACAATACAAAGCGCTCAGGCATTTCTTTCTCCATATGCAAATATCTACAATAGTATAGCTATAAAACAAGAACTTGACACTGCACAAACAAGGCTTAGATTTTTTGAATACTCCGATAAATATAACGAATACAGAAAAAATAATTACGTCGCAGAAGTTGTAGATTCTATACGTAATACGGACGAAGGCTATAGATATATTACAAATCTGCTGAAAGAAATTTTTGAAAGTGATTTTATAGAAGTATTGAATGCCGGAACAGCTTTCGCGGATAGTACGATATGCGGTCGGGAAAAGTTTGCAATGATGCTATATGATTTTTATACGGCGCTGTATTCTTTGCCGGATGAGACAATCGCCTCTTTCCATTTGAATCTTAATGACTATTATTTTAAGGGAAAAGAAGTGGTTTGAGAGAGCGATATCATGTCGTAGCTATATGACTCTTGGTACTGCTCTTAATATAGAGGGTATTCAAACTAAAGTTGCTGCGCCTTTGCTAATTAATATACTCAAAACGGCAGACAGCGTAGTAAACGGAAAGCGGCTTGATGCATATCTAAAATTTGGTCATGCAGAAACTGTTACTCCATTAGCAACGCTTTTAGAGATTGACGGTGCAAATAAATCGGCTAAGTCTATAGTAGAATTTGACAGCTACTGGAGTGCAGAGCATATATCTCCAATGGCGGCTAATATCCAGCTCGTTCTTTATAAAAATAAAGATACCAGTGAACCCGCGCTTATAAAAGTTCTACTTAATGAAAATGAGGTAAGAATACCTGTGGAAACAAAGGTCTTTCCTTACTATGTATGGAGCGATGTGAAAAAGTACTACTGGATTAGGTATAGCTATTAATATGTCTCCGATTACTTTGTTAGAAGCACTTGATTAGTATCAATCAAAGTTCCACCATACTTCTTGCATTGGTTTATCTCCTATAGTATACGGCTCTCCTATTCGAGGAACTGTTACTTGTACTCCTAGAGAATCGGCAGCATGTAGAAGCCTTTTTATCGGCTCGTTCCAAGGGTGGTAGGTCGCAGAAAATTTAGCCCAATGTACAGGTAATATTATGTGTGTATTAAGATCGATTGCTGCTTGAGCCGTTTGCTCAGGGTAGCAATGGCTCGAAGTCCAATATTGGCTATACTGACCATTTTCGAGTATTGCTATATCAAACGGTCCGTACTGCTTACCAATATCTTCAAAGTGTTTATTATATCCGCCATCACCACCGATAAAGATTTTATATTCGTATAATGCGAGTACGTATGATGACCATAGCGTTTTATTTCTTTTAAATCTTCTTCCCGAAAAGTGTTGAGCAGGCGTGGATACAAGAGTTATATTATTCTGTATTTTAAGGGAGTCGCCCCAGCTTACTTCTGCTATTTTCTCTTCTTTGTATTTCCAGCTTTTTAATGTGCGTTTTACTCCCATTGGAACAATTGCTTTTACGCCTTTCTTTCTTAGCTTCTTTACTGTTTTATAATCTAAGTGATCGTAATGGTCGTGTGTAATAATCAGTATATCAATTGGTGGTAAATCTTCCACCTGATAAATATTACTGCCCTCAAAATTACGGTTGACAAAAGATATAGGAGAACCATATCCAGAGAAAACAGGATCAACTAAAATATTAAAATCTTTATAGCTTATCAGGTAAGAAGAATGCCCAAACCATATAACCGTTGGCGCGTTGAATATAGTACCCTTTAGGTCTGTTTTTATGGAAGGCATAGATTCTGATAGCCGAGGCTTCTTAAATCTGCTCGATCGCTCTTTTCTAAATGCGCTTTTCGGAATGCTTGATCGATCTAAAGTGTCTGTTCTTTTGTACAGATTCCAAAACGAACCGTCTTTATAGTTTGGTAGTAATGCAAATTTTGCCTGTTCTTTTTTGTTTGGATATTTCCCTGTTGATTTAATGGCAGAGCAGGAAAATATAGTCAAAAGGATTATCCCTACGATGGTAAATATAATATATAGCAGTAGCTTTTGGCTTATCATTCATTAAAATACTTTTGTAAATCTCGCTCAAACACTTTTCTACTTATAATCCGGTAATGAGGTTCATATGCTTGGTTATAAATACGGCTGTGGTGTACTGCGAAATTTCCTGCATCAATAATAGAATCAAGGCTTCGCTTATCGTTATCGTAGTTAGGTAATGATAGGTTCATTGAGCTAATAATCTTTTCTATAGAACTCCATTCATTTTTCCACTCTTCGATAGAAAGAGGAGTGACGCTATTCACACTTTCAATAAAAGCGGCAAGGAAAGTATCGTAAGGAATTTTATTTTTCTTAAGAACATTTAAATTAACACGGTAAAAATTATGCTCCCATCCGGTGGGTTCTATAGCTGGGTTTGCAGAGGTTGCAAAAGATACTAATTCGCTATCCAGGTATCTGCGAGCGGCATCTGCGTCTGCAATAATATGCCCGGGACCAAATTTATCTTGAAAAAAGTTCTTGTATAAATCTTGTAAAGTTGATTGCGGGTACTGTTTTAGCTGTTCTTGTACCGACGATCTTACTTTTTGCTCAAAGCTATTTTTTGATGAACAGCACATGGTAAACACAGGTGTTATTAAGCCGGCTAAAATAAATAGGTTGAATCTTTTCATTACAATGCTATTAGTTCTTGCTAAAGTATAAAAACTTTAGATATAAGAAGTGTAAAAGTTCTTAAACGATTAATATTTATTTAAAAATCTTGGTTCAAGATTAGTTAAGAGGTAATTTTCTAAGTTCTTTGAGTAAAATTAGATAAATATTTTGGTTTCGAAAATTGTACCTGAACTCGCACTCTTTAATGTGTAAATAGAATGTGTG
>JAIRNF010000042.1 GCA_031258195.1 Prevotellaceae bacterium | reverse complement strand
GAAACAAAAATATTTACCTGACTTTACCCGGAAGCTTTAGAAAAGCTCCGCTAAAGTTATCTTGAACCGTAATAATTAACAAAAAATAGAGAAACAGTAGTAATAACCAAAAACCAATTGAATAATCATTATTTATTGAAATCTGTCATATGAAAAAGAGAAAGGAAAGAATATTATTAGTAGAAGACGATAGAAATTTCGGGTTCGTATGCAAAGAACTTCTAGAAGAAAGCGGTTACACCGTTGTGTGGAGACATGACGGGGTGCAAGGTTGGGAAGCCTTTATATCAGAACCGTTTGATATCTGTATTCTGGATGTCACAATGCCTGAAATGGATGGACTTACATTGGTAAGACAAATTAGAAGCAGGAATAACCTGGTTCCGGTTATTTTCTTAACGGCAAGAGTGCAGCAAGACGATATTCTTAAAGGCTTTAAAGCTGGAGCCGATGATTATATTCTTAAGCCGTTTAATACGGAAGAGCTGCTGCTTCGTTTAGAAGCGCTGTTCCGCCGTGCCAGAACATCTTATATTGCCGACGAGCAGTCGAGCAAGTTTATGTTCAACGGATATGAGTTTAATAGCCTAAACCAGCGTTTGGTTACTCCTACCGGAGAGCAAATTAAAATGACCCGAAAAGAATCTACATTACTCTACCTGTTCTGCGTAAACTTAAATAAGACAGTTCGTAGAGAAGTTGCTTTAAATGCTATCTGGGGTGATAATAACTACTTTATGGGGCGTAGTATGGATGTTTATATCGTTAGGCTGCGTAGGCTTATTAAGACTGTCCCCGGTTTAACTTTGGTAAATATTCATGGACAAGGCTTCCGCTTAGAGTATAAGCCACAAGACGAAAATCAACAAGTTCAGCCGACTGAATAGTTTCGAAATACGAATAGAATACAAATTAAAAAAGCGCCTCTCAGCATTGCTGAGAGGCGCTTTGCAAAATCGCTTATTTTTTTTCAATAACCCAGCCGTAGTCAATATACTCCCAGTCATAAGTACCATCTTTGTATGCGTTTATCAGCACAAAGCCTTCTTCGGTACCCTCTCTAAAAGCACCCCCCCACCATGCGGCAGAGATAGCGCCGCCATTTATCACCTGCATACCAGCCGAGAATACCTCTTCGTACACATGCTTATGCCCTTGTAGGAAAAGCCTGAAGCTATGCTGCTTTAGTAGCTTTAGTACTTCCGCGCCGTTAATAGTTAAATCCGGCGAAACCCTTTTGCCGTTAACTATATAGGTTGTAGTAACCAAAGGTACATGTCCTACTGCTATGGTAGGCAGCTGATTTTCTTTTTCCGCTAAATCTGTAGTGAGCCATTCTACTTGCTGCTCGTTGATACATGGGTAGCCTAGGCTATCGATATGCTGTACCGTATTTAGAATTACGAAATGCCAGCCCTTATGGTTAAAAGAGTAGTACGATTTACCTAAGTAGTGCTCGTACATACCCTCGTCCAGCATGGTATCTTTTTTCCATTCGCCCTTATATCTATCATGGTTGCCAATGGCAGGGTATATTTTGATATCCGAATTGTCAACAATAAATTTAAACCGTTCGAACAGTTGGCGGATAGTGGCAGTATCGTTTTTGGCTACATCAATATTTACGTTGTCGCCGCCTGTAATTATAAAATCTACCTTTAGCTCTTTAGCCTTAGCAATGGCTTGGGCTAATCCCTCGAAGCAGCGGTTTGGATTTAGGCTTAGGTGGATATCGGTAAAAAAGGCGAACGAGAATGCCTTCTCTTTTTGTTGTGCATTGCTAAATGTGCCTATAAATACGGTCAGTATTACAAAACATGCAATATGCCTCATAAAAGTTATAGTTTTATTCTTTCTCATAGCTCTAAGGTGTTAGGTTTATAAGTGTCCACATGGTTTTTCTAAGATCATATGGCTAATAGTTTATATCCTGTACGGTTTAAGATATTAGTCGTCAACTCAAGAGATTAAGCTAAAATATTTATTTTTGTGACAAATTCAAAGAAAACCAACCAATAATGAAAAAGCAGGATATATTTCTCATCCTTATTTGTGCCCTATTATTACTGCCGTTTTTTATTTTCGATTCGGTGTACGATACATACAATAGCCTAAACGCTAATCATGGCATACTAATGGCATTCGTTAAATTTGCTATTCTATCGACGCTGGGCGAGTGCATAGGGCTACGAATAAAAACAGGTAAGTATAGCACCCCGGGTTCGGAGTGCTGCCACGCGCCCTTGTATGGGGTTTTTTAGGTATGTGGATTGCCGCTTCGATGAAAATATTTGGGGTAGGGGCGCCGCGATTTGCCGAATATTTTGGCATTAACGGAGTTGTTGAGGCGATGGGAGGTAGCTTTAGCGGGTTGAAATTTTTAGGCGCGTTTCTTATCAGTCTCGCCATGAATACCTCGTTCGGTTCCGTATTTATGACGTTACATAAGGTAACAGATGCGCACATCTTAAATACAGGCGGTACGCTACGCGGCTTTTTCCGTCCCATTAACGTAGGAGAAATACTATCTTCGCTGAATTGGAAGGTGCAGTGGGACTTTGTATTTAAAAAAACAATACCGTTCTTTTGGATACCAGTCCATACCTTAACTTTTTTACTGCCGCCCAACCTGCGGGTTTTGTTTGCCGCTTTGCTGGGTGTGGCGTTGGGATTAATATTGGCTATTGCCGGACAGAAAAAGTAAGAGGTGTTGTTAGAAAAAGAAATAGCGATGGAGCTGACAGCCAAGGGGGGTGACTTTTTCTGTTTTATAGATATTGCGGAGTTACCTGCCAAGCAGAACAAAGGCTACCCGGTTGCTATTCTGTTTGGCTTAACCCTTACGCCCGGCTATCTTAAAAAAGTGGCGGATACGCCAAGCTATGTTAAGAACCGTGTTGAGAACGGCTTCGATTTTGCCGATGATGAGTTTTATCTGAAAGAGCTTAGGGCGGGGGAAATATCCGACTATTTAGCGGATTACATTACTAAAAAAGTTTTTCTGCATACTCTCAGTCAGACGAAAACCAGATTGCTACCACAGATTTTGATGGTATGTATAAAAAGACACTTCTACCCCATAAGACCATTGCCACAAAAGCGGGTATAGGCTGGATTGGCAAAAATAATCTTTTTATAACTCCTTGGTTTGCTTGTTCGCTTTGCATAGGAACGGTTTGGACAGATATTCCTATACAAACCACCGGCGCAGATACTATTCCCCCGGAATGCGGAGTTTGTCAGGTATGCATAGACATTTGCGAAGTCGGAGCGCTAAAAGGGCATAGCTGGAGTACTGAAAGCAATAGAGAAGACATCATTACTGTGGATAAGTGCACAACATGCATTAAATGTATGGTACATTGCCCGTGGACGCATCGGTATATCAGGGAAATGTTGTCGTAGCTTATCGTGGCGACTTATTGAATATTAGGCGAAAGAAGTACAAAAATTAGATAGTACGATGAAGTGGCAGCGTTGTATATGACTTTTATTATAAAATAGTAGGAATGACAGCATTGATATTTGTCATTTTTTGCGGCTTTATTTATAGCCGTTTGATATTTTATAACCCATAAATAGATATACAATGAATACGAAAATGTATCCCAGAAAAAATAATACACAGACTATATATCTTAACACGGTAGCTGATAATCCGAATATTATTATTGGCGATTATACAATTTACAACGATTTTGTAAACAACCCGGTTTTATTCCAGAAGAACAACGTACTATACCACTATCCTATTAATAATGATAGGCTGATAATCGGAAAGTTTTGCTCTATTGCCTGCGGCGCTAAGTTTATTTTTAATAGCGCTAACCATTCGTTAAGCTCATTGTCCAGCTATACGTTTCTCTTATTCTACGACGAGTGGGGGTTGGATAAAAATAGTTTGACCTCTGCATGGGATAATAAAGGCGATATTGTGATAGGTAATGACATATGGATTGGGTTTGATGCCATAATCATGGCTGGCGTACATATAGGCGACGGAGTTGTTATTGCGGCACGCGCCGTTGTTACGAAAGATGTACCACCATACGCTATCGTGGGGGGAGGTACCTGCAAAGGAAATCCGAAGGCGTTTTGATAGCGAGACGATCTCAAAATTGCTGGATATTAAATGGTGGGATTGGTCTTCTGATAAAATTAAAAAATTTCTACCCTTATTACAGCCGGAGATGTCTCTAAAATCATGCAGAACCTATAGAGATTATAAAGAAGGGGCTATCTGAAAGTTTATAAGTCGTCAATTCGCCCCGAACGAACACCGTAAGCTCAGCAAACCAAATGGAGCAGTGTACCGCTTCTATTTTGGAAATATTAGAGCAATAAACATATGTCATTCCGAACGAAGTGAGGAATCTCCAGAATAGCAGCAGTACGCTGAATTGGGAGATTCCTCACTTCGTTCGAAATGCGAATTTAGTATCAATTACCCAGTCGGTTAAAGATTTATTTGTTAGCATTTAAGCCACTTTTACTTTTGTACCATAGGTAAAAGACAATGCTATACTTATAATTCAGAACTTCTTAGGCAAATATGTTCTAGATTATATTTTGGTACATTATTTTGCTTACTTTTGCCAAGTATTAAGAGGATGTTAATATTAAATCAGAAGATTGTGGCAGCAAAAACTACACCGATAAACAGAGACTTAGTTAATAAAGCTATAAAGGAAAGCGGAATTATTTCTCCCGGAAAAGCTTCTATCAGAGAGCTAACGGCTTTAGTAAATAGAATAGAAGAAGTTTCCGGAGAAAAATTTATCCGTATGGAAATGGGCGTACCGGATTTAGAGCCTTCAAAAATTGCCTACGAAGCAGAAATGAAGGCTTTACAAAGTGGCGTAGCATCAAAATACCCGATGCTGGAGGGCGTACCCAAGCTCAAAAAAGAAGCATCTCGTTTTGTAAAGAATTTTCTCAATACAAATGTGCCCGAAGAATGCTGCATACCCACAGTAGGCTCAATGCAGGGTGGCATGGCTGCTTTTTTAATGGCATCCCGCCTTCATAAAGAAAAAGATACGATACTATTTATCGATCCCGGGTTTCCTGCCCAAAAAACGCAGCTGGAAATACTAAGCATTAAATACGAAGCGTTTGATGTATATAACTATAGGGGCGAAAAATTAAAAGATAAGCTCGAAAGCTACTTTAAAAAAGGCAATATCGCTGCGGTTGTGTATTCTAACCCCAATAATCCGTCGTGGATTTGTTTTAGCGAGAAAGAGTTGGAAACAATAGGGCTACTAGCTACAGAGTATGGCGTTGTAGTAATAGAAGACCTAGCTTACTTTGCTATGGATTTCCGTAACGATTACGGTACGCCGGGTGTTCCGCCTTTCCAACCCACAGTATCGCAGTACACAGATAGCTATCTGTTGCTGATCTCCAGCTCAAAGGCATTCAGCTATGCCGGTCAGCGTATAGCGTTTATCGCCATTTCACCTAAGCTAGCAAAGATGAGATTCCCCGATTTGAAACGCTACTTCGCTTTCGATGAGTTTTTACGCACAATAATTTTTGGCGTAATGTATGCGCTTTCATCAGGTGTGGCACATTCGGTTCAGTATGGCTATGCCGCGTTGCTGGAAGCAGCGAATAACGGTACATACCGTTTTTTAAACGATGTAAAGGTTTACGGCGAAAAGGCTAAGCTGATGAAAAAACTTTTTACCGACGACGGCTTTAAGATAGTGTATGATATGGACGAAGATAAACCTATTGCCGACGGATTTTACTTTACCATAGCTTATCCGGGTATGTCAAGCGAAGAGCTGATCGAAAATATGCTATGCTACGGTATATGCGCTATATCGCTTGCTATTACGGGTAGCGAGCGGTCTGAGGGCTTACGTGCGTGCGCTTCGCAAATACAGTTCGAGCAGATGCCGGTGCTGGAAGAGCGTCTGAAGCAATTCCATCACGATTTTTCGAAAGCATAAGAAAACAGCTACAGGTGTAAGATTAGCTATTCTTGGCAATACTTAAGTTTTGGTTACTTAATAGCATCTTACCTTTGAACTTTACTATATTAGAATTAGAAGGCATTAATAACATTATAAATACAAATTAAGTAGATATGGCAAAAATAAGAGGAACGATAGTTGTAGATACGGAGTGCTGCAAAGGCTGCAAGGTCTGTGTGGTTACTTGCCCGACTAAAACTATTGACTTAGGACACGAGGTAAACTCGAAAGGCTATAACTATATGCAGATGGTCAATCCCGAAAACTGTACAGGTTGTACAAACTGTGCGGCAGTTTGTCCGGACAGCTGCATAACTGTTTATAGAGTTAAAGTTGAATAAGCTAATTAAAAGAAGAAATGGGAGAATATAAGTTAATGAAGGGTAACGAAGTTATTGCAATTGCAGCTATTCGTTGCGGTTGCGATGGGTACTTCGGTTATCCTATTACACCTCAGTCAGAAGTTATGGAAACGCTGATGGAGGAAAAACCCTGGGAAACTACAGGTATGGTTGTGCTTCAGGCGGAAAGCGAAGTGGCTTCTATCAACATGTTGTATGGAGGAGCAGCTTCCGGAAAGAAAGTATTTACATCATCGTCTAGCCCCGGTATCAGTCTTATGGCAGAAGGGCTTACCTATCTTGCGGGTGCGGAGTTGCCTTGCGTGGTGGTAAACGTTGTACGCGGAGGTCCCGGTCTTGGTACCATACAGCCTGCACAGTCAGACTACTTTCAGGCAGTTAAGGGTGGCGGACACGGAGATTACTATCTTATAGTGCTTGCGCCTGCATCGGTTCAGGAAATGAACGATTTTATGGATTTAGGTTTCGAGCTGGCATTTAAGTATCGTAATCCTGTAATGATTCTATCCGATGGTATCATCGGTCAGATGATGGAGAAAGTTCAACTTTCGCCCGAAAAGCCTCGTTGGACAGAGGAGGAAATACAAAAAATTAGCGGTAGTTGGGCTACAATTGGTAAAACGCCCGACCGCCAGCGCCATATTGCAACATCGTTAGATTTGGATGCAGCCAGCCAAGAGCGCTTTAACCATAAGCTGCAAGCCAAGTATAAAACAATTAACGAAAACGAAGTTCGTTACGAAGAGTTTATGTGCGACGATGCCGAGTACCTTATCGTAGCATACGGTTCGGGCGCTCGTATCAGCCAGAAAGCGGTAGAGCTTGCACGTGCCGAAGGTATTAAGGTTGGCTTGTTTCGCCCTATTACTTTATTCCCGTATCCTACTAAGGCTATTCAGAACCGCGTACCCCAGCTAAAAGTTATTCTTAGCGTTGAGTTAAGCGCAGGGCAGATGGTAGAAGATGTTCGTTTAGCCGTAGAGGGTAAGATACCCGTAGATTTCTTTGGTCGTGTAGGCGGTATGATTTTCTCGCCCGAAGAAATTGTAGATGCTATTAAAACCAAGTTAGTAGGGAGGAAGTAATGATGGAAATAAAAGATATGATTAAGCCGGAAAATCTGGTTTACGAAAAAACAAAAGTGCTTACGAATAACATCATGCACTACTGTCCGGGATGCAGCCACGGTACAATACATAAGCTAATCGCTCAGGTGATTGATGAAATGGGCATTCAGGATAAAACAGTTGGCGTATCGCCGGTCGGTTGTGCCGTATTGGCATACAACTATATTGATATAGATTGGCAGCAAGCCGCACACGGTCGTGCTCCTGCGCTGGCTACAGGTATCAAGCGTCTTAACCCCGATAAGTATGTCTTTACCTATCAGGGCGACGGAGACCTTGCATCTATAGGTACTGCCGAGATTATGCACGCATGCAGCCGTGGAGAAAATATCGTTGTAATCTTTGTAAACAACGCTATCTATGGTATGACTGGTGGGCAGATGGCTCCTACAACATTGGTAGGGCAGGTAACAGCAACCACTCCATACGGTCGTAATACAGAGTTAAACGGTCATCCGTTGCGTATTACAGAGCTGCTGGCACAGCTTAAGGGTACGTGCTACGTAACGCGCCAATCGGTTCAGAATCCTGCTGGAGTTCGCAAGACAAAAAGAGCTATTCAGAAAGCTTTTGAGAACTCAATGATGAAAAAAGGACTTTCGTTTGTAGAAGTAGTCGGAACCTGCAACTCAGGATGGAAGCTTACTCCAACCGATGCTAACAAATGGATGGAAGAGCATATGTTCCCCGAATATCCTCTAGGAGATATTAAAGACGAATAGAGGTTTATGAATTCAGAAACGCTTGTTTCTATGTAAATTCTAATGCTAAAACAAAAGACAATGAAAGAAGAAATAATTATAGCAGGGTTTGGCGGACAAGGTGTACTTTCTATGGGTAAGATACTGGCTTGTTCCGGTATCATGCAAGATCAGGAGGTTACCTGGATGCCTTCTTACGGACCCGAAATGCGTGGAGGTACAGCTAATGTTACCGTTATTCTTAGCGACGACCGTATCAGCTCGCCTATCGTAAACGCATACGATACTGCCATTATACTTAACCAGCAATCTATGGATAAGTTTGAACAAACGGTAAAACCGGGCGGGACGCTTATTTACGACCCTAACGGTATTACTAAGCATCCTACCCGCAAAGACATTTCAATTTATAAGATTGCAGCGGCGGAGGAAGCCGTGAAAATGAAGAATGCTAAAGTTTTCAACATGATTGTACTTGGAGGATTCTTAAAGATTAAGCCGATTGTTAAAATGGAAAATGTAATTGCCGGACTTAAAAAGTCGTTGCCCGAGCGTTATCATCACTTAATACCTATGAATGAAGAGGCTATTGAGCAGGGCATGAAAATAGTAGAAAAAATAAGCTAGGCACATACTGTTAATATATAATCGCTAAAACAATTTGCGCAAGTTAAAAAAACGAATTGTACATAAAAACTTTATTCGCGGTATATTATGTATTATTATAATAAATATATAGCATGACAGACGCTGAACTATGCGATATAATTAATTAATAGAGCAACTAAGGAGGACACTCTACTAATTCAGCTGGGAGAAGAGTTTGATGGGGAGCCAGGGGCAAGTTCCCTGTTTTGGGTATGCTTAAGCGAGGCTTGCAAATCTCCGAGGAGTTCATAAGCGCGCTTTCTAGCTACGCGTTAAAGAGCGTGAGTTCAGGTACAACTATCGAAACCAAAATAGTTACCTGATTTTACTCGACGAGTTTAGAAAATTACCACTTAACTAATCTTGAACCAAAACAAAAGAGCCTAAAGAAGTCACTTTTATCTATACTGCAACAGCCGATGGGTGTACAGGGCAGACCAGGAATATTAGGGTTCTTCAGGCAGTAGTAATTGGGCTATCGCAGAAGACTTAGCTAATACAAGTAATGTTCCGGTAACGGTTACCTATAAGTTTAAAGTCAGTAGAAGTGATTGTCCTACTACAACCTCTACATATCAAGATTATAAAGTTACGGTTTACCCCGTGCCGAAATGGAGTCAGCCAAGCACACCGTTGGGTATTTGTAGCAGCGATATATTTAGTATTAATCCTTTAGACAACCTTGCGGCAGAATTTACAGGCTCTACAGTTAGCTGGGAGCGTAAACCGTCAGCAAATATAGAGCCGGCACCAAGCGGAGCGGGAAGCGGCAATATTAATGAGCAGCTGACTAACACTGGCATAATTCCTGTAGAAGTTATCTATCTGTTAACATTCACAATCGGTACGTAGATGAATTTGTGTTTCGGTACAACACCCGCAACATCAGCGAGGGTGAACGGTTTAACTTGCTATTACAGGTAACTAGAGGGTATGGTATAACGTATAACGATTTAATAGCGGCATGAAAAAGCGAGGAAAGACGGTAGGAGAACAGTTTGGTGATTTTATCAAGGTTGCTCTTTCGATTAACATGAAAAGAGTGAAAAGAAAGAGCAAAACGCAGAAAAAGGGTAAACTTAAAGCGTAGGTCTTGGATTGTGCTGATAGTTTTATGATATTTAGGCAACCGTTTAACTAAAAGCATGTTGTCTTATGGAAAATAGAGACAATACAACATCTGCATCAGACATAAACCAAGATGAGAATAACTCTTCTTGTAACTATCGCCTAATCCTAACTATAGACCAAAGATAGATCGTTCTACTAGTAAATTTGCTAATGGAACTAAAGAAGCAATGCTTAGTGATAAAGATTAACGTTTAATTTCTTCGCTAAACGCTCAATTAGGTCTTGGGTATTCATAAACGGAATAGAGCCAACAACTGCACCACAAGAACTACATTGAATAAAATAATGTACATAATTACAATATCTAATATTTGCCTCTTTAAGTTCAAAACTAGTTGAAGAACAACTAGGACATTTTGATGTAGCCATAAGTAAAATTTTAGTAAAACATATTCTTCTACAAAGATAGTAAAATTGCTATCTTTACCAAGTTTTATATCAAAAAATAAGAGGTGCCTTATTCTCTTTAAAATCGCCAATTTTGAATGCATACGAGACACGGTCAACTTACCTAGGGGTGGGTTGTCTATCCGCGTATGCATGGGTGTTTGGCGATACCTAAGAGGATGTGGATGACAGCCCACCTCTTCTACCTATAACTTCTCTACCGGTTGCCTAGGGAATAACACCATTAACTATGGAAACGCTAGTTAACGAAGTTGCGCCAGTTATACTTACCCTTACAGTAGTTACGGGGTTTGTCGTGTTGGTTGCGTTTGGTACACGTGGTAAGGGTGAACCTAAGCCAACCTTGCTAAATATTATCGGGTGGGCATTGCTTACCTTCATCCTGTTGGTTGCTACATTCTATACGGGTTATGAGTATGCAAGGGAGAAGGTTCGAGAGTACCTAAAAGAGGTAAAACCACTACTAGATGAGCTAAGTAGGTACCGAAGCCGTTAAGTAAGAGGTGTTGGTAAAGCGATATAGAAAGTATATCTTTATGCCATGAGTAGCGTTGCTGCTCTGAAAAGTGAGGTAATGTCGGAAAGGAGAAAGAAAAGCAAACTAAAGTTCGATTTTTTCGAATACTACAACCAACTCTACGCCATATACAGTTTGTCGGTAGACTCTTTAATTTTGACCTCTATGTACGGTCTGTTAATTTCAGTTTTTCTCATATTTATGAATTTATAATGTTGAGAAAAAGAATAGAGACCATATAAAGGTTGCATCTTTCCCACACTACCTTGCTCTACGAGCGGTGTAAATATAACAAAAGCGCGTAAGATGCAAGGTTTTTTTCGTAAAAGAATGTGTAGAGCCTGCTGTTTATGCGGAGAGTTTTAGGTTAAAGTGATATATAGTTACCAAAAATTATAGTAAAAGCTAAAGCCGATGATCTTATCGAAGGTAGAGAAACAATGAAGATTAGGTTATCTTCGCCTACATTCTGTCAGCTGGCGGGAGATGTTACAGCTTTAGACGTCGTAGGTACTATAGAAGATAGAACGGAAGGTTCGATAATAGTCGAAAAGTATGAGTCTGGCGGAGAAGTTCAGGTATCTGAGCCTTCTACTAACGGATCTTTTCGCATCCGGTTTAAAAATCCGAACGTTACTCGTACAAGAGATGTTAGGGTTGAGTTTACGTTATCAGGAGCAGATCTTGGTAAAGATTATACCATTGAAACCAGTAACGTTGTGGACGATAGTGAAGCTACAATAAAGGCAGGTCAGAATGGTGTGGTTATTCCCATTAAAATTTTGAATAACCACATAGTACAAGGAAACAGAAGTCTAACCCTTAAGTTTACGAATGTTGTGATTATGTATCCGCCTGAATAAATAAAAATGGCTAAGAATAACAGCGTTGTAAATACCCTATAGAACATCAATCCGAACGCAGTGAGGAATCTCCTAAATAAGCGGCAATAAATAGAATAAGGAGATTCCTCACTGCGTTCGGATTGACAGTAGGCAGAGTTTTTGTTTAGCTCCTTTTGTTTTGTGGTAAAATAAGCATATTCGCTTATCTTTGCATTAAATACGTAAGGTAATGGTAAAATCGATGACAGGGTATGGAAAGGCAACAGCCGAGTACAACGATAAAAAAATTACGGTAGAGTTGCGCTCGGTTAACAGCAAGCAGCTGGATACGGCTATCCGCATACCTGCACTTTACAGAGAAAAAGAAGCCGAGTTGCGTGCCGAGCTGCTTAAGCTGCAGCGTGGTAAAATAGAATTGTTTATTACAGTAGATAGCCAGAAAAGCATTTCGCAAGCCCAGATAAACGAGAGCCTGTTTACCGATTACTACCTGCAAATTAAGAGTATAGGTCAGCGCCTTGGAATCGAAACGGAGTCGCCGGAAATTATTCGTACCATTATTCATCTTCCCGAAGTGCTATCGTCCGATAAAAAAGAAATCTCCGATGAAGAAACGGCAGCACTTATGTCATGCCTAAGAGAAGGCATTAAGCAGTTTGAACGGTTTCGCGAGCAGGAAGGAAAAGTGTTAATAGCCGATATTCTTCAACGAATTGTAAATATCGAAGCGTTGCTGGAAAAAGTTGAGCCATACGAGAAAAACCGTATAGGAACCATAAAGAATCGTATAAATACTAATCTGGAAGAGATAATTTCTTCCGCCTCAATTGATAAAAATCGGTTTGAACAGGAGCTTATATACTATCTCGAAAAGATTGATATTACCGAAGAAAAAGTACGCCTTAAGCAGCATTGTACCTATTTTCGCGATACGGCAGCTAAAGAAGAAAGCCCAGGGCGTAAGCTAACCTTTATCTCTCAGGAAATCGGGCGCGAAATAAATACCTTAAGCTCTAAAGCCAATGAGGTTAACATACAGCAGCTCGTTGTTCAAATGAAAGATGAGCTCGAAAAAGTAAAAGAGCAGCTGCTAAATGTATTGTAAGAATAAACTTTTACATTTTAACAGATAAAAAATAAAATAATCTCGTTATTCCGAACGAAGTGAGGAATCTGTTGACATTGAGCAGATTCCTCACTTCGTTCGGAATGACGATGGTTTTATATAAGAACAAATAAACGCTTATTATCAACCAAATGCACTACGGCTAGTATTCTTACCTTAGTTTACTTAAATCCTTAGTCTTTATTTTATATTATAAGGTTCAAGCTCGCTTTAGGAAGATATTATCCATGAAAGCCGTTGCCGTCCGATGAAGAACAGGTAGATAAAAGACGAACCGCGTTTCCGAGCGAAAAACGGGAGCCGCGGTTCGTCTTTTCCGCCTTGACATCGAGGCGGAAAAGACCGCGGCGCTCGCCGGAGCCTCGCGTCCGGGCGTAAACGGATTTCATAGTACGCTTCGCGAAGCGGAAAGTCCGCTTACCAACGGCGAGATCGAGCTTGACGAGAGCCGCTTCGGAGCCCGTAGCGTTTGCGGCGAACGCTGGCGCGTAGTGCGGGGCAAGCTACCTGTTTTGGGGATGCCCGAGCGGCGGGGACGGGGTTTACGCTCCGCTCGCGCGGAGCCGACCGTATCGACGGGATCGAGAGCTTTCGGGGGCCACGCGAAGTAAGATCGGCTAAGCTCCGAGGAGTTCGCAAGGTACGTTTCACTCGCGCGTCAACGAGCGCGAGCTTAGCGATAGTTGCGGAAACAAAAATATTTACCT
>JAIRNF010000025.1 GCA_031258195.1 Prevotellaceae bacterium | reverse complement strand
TTTAGCGGCGAAGGCTATACCATGCTACCCACCTTGTTTATGCGCGCTAAGCTGGCCGTAAGGTGGAATAGCGTTACCGTTAATACCGACCGAAAGCTGATACGGGGATGGGTTGACGCGGTATATGATGAGTCGAAAGGCCAGATTGTCAATATGGATGAATTTGATGGCAATTTGATAAAAGATGGAGTTACTTTTGCTGATGTAGATCTTAATTTTACTATCCCTGACAATGCTAGTTTTGTTTTCAATCCAGACGACAATACAATTACGGTTACTGATAGTGAAGGGAATGTTGTTGGTAGTTTTGTCCTTCCCGAAGATATAGAGGGGCGTAACACAGGTGGCTCTATTTTTCCTATTATAGTAAAAGATGAAGACGGAAATTTGTACAAATTAGAGCAAACAGAAGAGGATGATTTAACAGCAACTTTATTGGATGAAGCTATAGTTAATATAAATGAATCACCCCATAATTTTGATTATTATTTTTCTCTTAATAATGATTCAATTGCAATAAATAATCATAAATTAAATATTGCAAAGAACAATAAAGAATTCGAAATAAAATTGCTAAAAAAAGATGGATCAATAAATATTGATAGTGTATATTTAATTGTTAATTCTGATACATTAAAAAACACCAATGTTTTCAAACGAAAAATGATAAATAATTTATCTATACAGGCAAAACATATCGGTAAACAAGATACTCCGGCATATCTAAACATCATTGTTCATAATCCCCCTTATGTTGAATTTAAAACACCTATTGGTTACAATGGAGAGTTTGGGTTTGATGATGGGCTTGATTTTGTTTCATCAGATGCGTCAAAGAAAAATGGAATTTATGATGTAATACAAAAAAGTACTGGTGATACACTATATTGTCCTTTCATAACAATGAAGAAAAATCAAGAAATAAAAATAATAGCAGAAATAAAAGATCGATTGCCAGCATATAATTATTATGTAGAGTCATCAACGCCAGGAATAACTTGTACTCATGATACTACTACCTATATTCTCACAATTAAAAATAACTCATATCTGAATGATTTCTCAAATCCTGCACAAGTCTTATTTTATAGAAAAGACAAAAATGGTTTTGAAAGTAAAGAACTTATTGGGAAGTGCAGTATTGTAAGTAAAGATCCTATAGATACCATAAATGTTCAAATCTTTTATTATAAGACAGATACATTATTAGTAACAAATACTGTGAGTCCTTCTAATCTAGAAACAAAAATGAATCTTAATTCATTAAATCAATCATTTAGAACCGTATCCGTTAATAGTTTTATCTATACAATTACAGATACAACAATTACAGCAGCGCAAAAAACAAACTCTAGGCAGGCATATCAAAGAGTTATTATTGAGCTAATGAGGCATAAAGCAAATAATCCTACACTACATAAGGATAATACTTTCTATGTAATAATGACAGATTTAACCTTTGCCGGCACAAACCCTGGAACATATTTAGCTGGCGGTGTTTTAAGTAATAGTCGATACGCTGTAATGTGGGAAGTTCCAGGGCATAGTCCCACAGATATGCTAGAACTTATTATCCATGAATGTGGTCATTCTTTACAACTACCAGACACATTCAATGATGTAGAATTAGGCAATCCAACTCAAGGTTTTTCTCGAAGTAATTATATGGATTATTTCATTATTAGAAATATGTTCTTTAAGTCACAGATTAAAAAAATGCATAATAAAACACTAACCCAATGAGAAAAATTTATATATTAATCATATGCTTATTCGGATCTTATGAAATGATGTATTCTCAAAGCGTTCGAGATATCGATTCAATGTTGGATAATACAATATATTATCAGTTAAATAATTTCAACTATACAAAAAACATAGAATTGCCTGATAGTACTAAAGACAAAATAATAAAAGTATTAAATGGCTATCTTCCTATTAAAGATGTGGAAGAAGTGTCTGCACTGTCTAGAAATTCTGATAGATTCATAAATAGAATGGCTGCCGATATATGTAAACAAGACTCTATTTGTTTTGCTCGTGTAAAAGATTCTATTACTTATTCAATAATACAAGAGGGACTTGCTAGCAAACGAACATATCCGTTTCCAGCATCATTCATATTAGCAATAGGCTCATGGAATATACAAAATGCAATGCCTATTCTTCTTGACAATATCAATAATCCATTATTTCCAAAAGAAGAAGTATTATTAGCACTTGCAAAGTTAGGAAATGACTCTATAAGAAGAGATATTAAAAAACAATACACATTAAATTATGTAATTAATAATACAGAATTCAAAATCAATTCTCGGGAGTATATATATAGAAATGCTAATATGGAAAGGGTTGTGTCATCTTTTTACAATGCGGGACAATACTTATCGGATAGAGATATTCTATTAAATATGGTTGATTTATTAGATGTTGAAGGAAAAGGGATTTTTCTGGAAGAGCTTGTGAATATTGAGCTGTTAACCACTATGTGGTTAAATCTTTGTTTTATTGAGAATGAGCAGTGGCAAAAGTGGGATGAAATAGTAGGAGGATATTTCGATAATCTTTCAGAGCCCCTAAGTACTAATAAAACTGAAGATGTGACGTCTAAAACCTATAAAGAATTGATCAAAAATCAATTGAAAACATGGATTTTAGAAAACGCTTTTAAGTAAATGTATAATAGTCATTTAAAAATGTATGATTTTTGTTTTAGTAAAAAACAACATGTTCTTTGAAAATTTTTTAACACAACACTAACGGCAGTTTTAGCGGAGAGGGTTACTCCATGATGCCCACCTTGTTTATGCGCGCTAAGCAGGCCTGTAAGCTGGTAGTGGTACCGGTTAACGGAAGCGGCGCCGACGCCAAGAGCCTGGAGCGGGAGCTGAACAAGCTATACAACCCCGTTGGTGTTACCTGGAGCGTTACGGTAAAAGATAGCTTCGAGTACAACGGCAGCGCGGCATTCCGTGAGAAAGGCGGCGGATTGCTAAGCGCCTACACCTCTGCTATGAAGGAGCTACAAGCCGCCTATATTAACGCCAATAATGATATTGACGGTAAAGCCGCCTACCTATTCTACATTAATGGCGACAACGGAGCCGACGATGCCGGCCGCGACGCCACCGCCTTTATGCCGCGCAACAAGCAGTTTGCCTACGTATTTAGCGAGTACCACCCTAACCTTACGGCTTCCGCGCGAACCGTTGCACACGAGCTAGGGTACGGCATGTTTGCGCTGAAGCATACGTTCGACAGCGACTACAAGATAGCGCAAAACGCTACCGACAACCTGATGGACTACACCACCGGCGCAACCCACATTGCCAAATGGCAATGGGATCAGATATACGATCCGGGCGTGGTGCTACGGGTATTTGAGAAAGATGAGGATGCGATGATTAACTATAGATCTTTCAGGGTCGTATTTGATAATCAGGTAATCAGGTATGAAGAACTTCAAAATCTAGGAATCCTTGATGGAGGAGATGTTCACTTCTTATCGCCTTCTGGTCAACTTTATACTGTTCCATTAAAAAATCCTACTTCAGGCATTGGCCTTATTTCTTTTAGCTATACTGGAAATTGGAGAGATAACTCAGGAAAAATATTAGATGAAGTAGTGAGTAATGGGGGTGTTAATACAATTGTTGTTGAAGAAAATGGCAAAGAAAAAGTATACTACGGTCGTGTACAAACACAAATTAATAACGGATCTACCTCTAATGGTATTACGTTCCATGGATATTTTGACAGCGAGGGAAACAAACTTAAGAATAACGCCAAGCAAAGTGGTTCTGTAAATGTCCTTATAGGACTCCCAAATGATAATTGTCAAGTTGATCTTTACCATGCAACTATTAATGCTGCAGATCACACATTCACAAATGAAAAATATAACTCAGAACTAGGAGTAGGTATACAAGGAAAAACCAAACTCGCCTCTATTCAAATTTGCAACTTCCAAAGCCCGTTAACTCTAAGAGAATTTTATAATAGAGCCGGTCATTATATAGATCGTACGGGTAATGGTTGTACAATAAAACTTAACTCTGGTCGTTATATGTATATAACGATTGGAGCAGAGGGGGAAGCCTTATGGTTTGAATGGGATACAACGACCTATACATGGAAGCGAACCTACCCTAAAGAGGATTTTGCTAAAGAAAATTCACTTCTTGATTATTTGACCTTAAAAGATTTTGCTCAACTATTCCTTTTTGCTGCAAAAGAAGGTGGGCATGGAGTTCTTGATCTGGTTGGTTTTATTCCTCTTGTTGGAGAGGTCGCCGATGCTGTTAATGGAGTATGGTACTACCTTGAAGGAGAAGAAGGCGAAGCATACTTATGCTTTGCCTCTGCAGCCCTTCCTGTTGCCGGCGATTTTATAGCCAAAGGAAGTAAGTGGGCGATAAAAGTAGTTAAAAGTACTAAATCAGGAGAGTTTGTCATTACGATTGTAAGTGAGAATTTCAACAAAATAAAAGATATAACAGAATCTGCATGGAGAGGTTTAGCCAACTTTAGTGCAGAAATTAAGAATTCGTTTAAGAATTTTGACGAAATTTTTGGCAGTATGTATAATGCTGCTATTAAGCATTTGCCAGCAGATAAAGTTGACGAACTGTTTAGGTTACTGGGCGGAATGGATGCTACTACAGCTAATAAGCTGATGATTATTTTTGAACGTTCCCCAACTAAAATGGCAAATATCGTAGCAAAGATTGGACCTGACGATTTTGTTAAAGCGCTGAATAAGTTTGGAAAAGAAGAGGGAATTAAGGCTTTTGATGTTTTAGATAACATAAAACATTCGGATGAACTTGTGGATGCCTGGAAACTTCTTTTAAATGAGAATAGGATAAAATTAGTTGGAGAGATTGATAATGTACGGGTATTTGAGAGAGTAAGTAGAAATGAAAAATTGGTAGAGCTCGGCATCTCTCCTTCTGATCTTGCAAAAATTCAAGGATATGCAGGTTCTTCTTTTCTACAGATATTAACCAATGTAGAAGGGTTTGCTAATGCCGTAAGAAATAATAACATTCTTTTAGAAGGGTTTGAGTATATAATTAAAGATTTAAAGGGATCTTCTTCTTTTGTTGATGGTGCGAGTTGGACTATAAAATATATAACCGATCATGCTAATAACTTTGAAAATAGTATACTAAAGTTTGAGGATATACTTAGAGTAGGGGAAAATGTTAGAAGGGTTGATATGGTAGATCAAACACTCGCAGGAAGAAAAATTTTCTATGAGTTTAAATCTGTGCAGATTGTTCCTCCTGGGCATTTTTCAGAGCAGTTTATGAAAGATCTACTAAATGATGAAGTACAATCTATCTCAACTTAAATGGATATTTAATGGTAGTAAAAATCCTGGCAATTTTAGAAGTAATATGCTGAATGCTATCGATAATTTACCTTTAACGGATGATTTGGCTAAGAAGTTTTTGAAAAGATCGGATGCTATTGCTGATGACCTAAAAGAATTATTAGAAATTAATGCAGACAATATATTTCAATTAATACAATAACGAAATGAAAGAATTGGAAGTTATAGGTAATTGTGAAAGCATAAAAGTATTAGGAAACAATCTTTTTCTTTTAAAAGATAATAAAGCATATGCGAATAATATATTTATCGGAAACAGAGAAATATATGCATCTATTTATTTAAATGGCAAAAATATTTATTGCTATTTTGATCATGCTCTTTATGAAATTAATGGGATAGAATTAAAAAAGGTTTTTAGTAATGAAAATTACACTTCATTTAAAATTATTGATAATAGATATGTTTTATGTCATGAAAGAATTTCAAGAAAAGAGTTAGAATATACACTTTTTGATTTAAGGGGGAATGCCATTTGGACAACTGTTAACGATGAGTATGCTGATATTTTAGGGAACTATTTACGATTTACAAAAAGATTAAATCAACAATCATTTACTATAAAAAATTTATTCGATACCATTTTATGGCAATTCATTTTACCTGATCACTTCCATTTTTTTGGTGAAGTACAAATAATTGATGATGTTTTGTTTTTCTTTGCCTATCTAGACACAAATAAGCTGCAAAATGTATATGGGCTAGATATTCATACAGGTAAAACGATATGGGAATTAAATTATAAGACTCCATATACTACACAAATTTTAGCCTCTCTTTTAAATGAAGAAGATAAGCTTTGCTATGGATATGGAGGGCATTTATATCAGGTTTTCAGCCCATTAAACGGAGAAATACTTTTAACGAAAGACATGACAGAATACTACAAGCAAGGTGTTTCTCCCGTTCCATTTAATAATACTATTGCAGATGGTAAGTTGTGGTTTGTAAGCGGTCGGGGAGAACGTTCCAAATTTGGAGTATTGAATACAGCTACTTCAGAAGTTGAGTTTATACAAGATTATCCGCTAGAGAATGATGAACAACTTGGGAAACCAATATTCCATAACAATAAATTATACATTTTAGATACAGCAAATATGTTGCATATTTTTGAATAAGCCGTTCAGTGTGACACATACTATGTCTAATAGCAAGTTGTCAAATAAAAATACATAAGTTATAATAATTACATAATAAACCAAAACAAAATGAAAAAGTTACTACTACTATTTATCCCGATTTTATTTATCGCTTGCTCTGATGACGAAGGCGAAAACAACCAAAACTCTGAAGTTTACGGCTCTTGGCAGTTTATCAGAGTAGACACCATCATGGATGTACAGGGCGATGATATGATACAGTACATAAAAGATAACATCTTTGTATACAGCCATGCCTACGGCTCTACCGATTACTTTACATTTGATGAGAATGGAACATACTCACATTCCTTTATGAAAAACGGAGAGCTGACCTTATGGTCGGGGGCATACGAGGCTAAAGATGGTTACCTGTATATGGTTGAAGAAGGTACTCGGATAGGTAGACAATACTACATGAAAAACGGAGAACTACATATTAATAGCAATTTTACAGAATCGATACAGAGCGAGTTACTTCCGGGAGCGATTGTAAAAGCGTTAATCATAAGCAGCGTATTTACTAGAGCCAACTAATAGAAATATAGCTAAGCTACAAAACCCAATAACTCCAATGCGTATAAAACATATCGTTCCGGCATGTATAGTAGCCCTACTTGTTTTGATAGGCTGCTATAAAGAAGAGAAGCTAAGCGTAGCTGCCGACTTTACCCTAACGGTAGAAGATGACGACTATTCCGTGCCATCGCGTATACTGCTGGAAAACAAAAGCACCGGAGCCGACAGCTACCAATGGACGTTTGAAGGCGGCGAACCCGCCGGCTCCACCGGCAAGCAACCCGGAGCTGTTGCCTATAACAAAGCAGGTACTTATACCATACGCTTGGAGGCGTGGAACGACGATGAGCATAAAGTAAAAGAGTTCGTACTACAGCTCGATTCGGCGGTAACCGTCGGCTTTGATGTTACCATACCCATAAACGATATTTCGCCCGTACAGGCAGTCATTACCAATACAACCGTTGGAGGCAGTACATTTCAGTGGACGTTTGAAAACGGTACCCCTGCAACCTCAGAACAGCAGCATCCCGAGCCGGTAACCTTCACTACCGAAGGCGAGCACAGAATTACCCTGCAAGTATCAAACGGCAGAGAGCACTTTACCTATAGCAAAACGGTTGCTGTAAAGCCCGCCATGTCGCTGGATTTTGATATTACCCCCTTCTTTAAGGACGAGGATATGGAAGCGCCCTTAACCGCTACGCTTACCAATAAAAGCATCAACGGACTCAGCTATAAGTGGTCTGCCGATGGAGGAGCTATTGCTGATGATACGGCAGAAGATGCTACCACCATTGATTTTGATACCCACGGAACATACACCATAACGCTCGAAGCCGATAACGGTAAAGAAGTAAAGCAAATAGCTAAAAGCATTACCGTAAAACCTAACAGCGGCTTGTACACCATGACGGATGTTAAGCTGGGCATAAAATCGGCACATGCTACAGTCGGCAGCTTCTATGCCTGCTCGTTACGCGCTACAATTAGTAAAGATGAGCTAACAGCGGAGAACGGAGCATTGGTAGATATCATTTTCTTTGGGCTCGACCAAAGCTTCAGCTACTGTAAGTTCGTATCGCCCGATTTAGCGGCTAGTAGCTTTGCCTTTGAAACCATACCCGATGCCAAGCATACGGCAGTAGTAAACCTGTTGGAGAGTTCGCCAATCACTTTCACTGCTACAGATTTTGACAGTATGGTAACCGACGCTCCTCTACAATCATTACCCATATGGGCTAACGACGACAGCGGAAACACCGATTTCTTTACAAAAGACGTACTCCCCCGAATTGTGCTGTTTGAAACGGAGGACGGACGTAAAGGAGCAATAAAAGTACGAGGATTTGTGAACGACGGATTACAATCATATATACTAGCCGATATTAAAGTGCAAAAAAAGAGCAACGAGTAAGCAAATGCATCGCACAGCCACCACCAACCATTCGAAGTCGAATAGGCAAGAAAAAGGGGTAAAAAACGCTTTTACACACCCATTCTTCAAGCCGCTAGTCGTTGCTGTTATGCTGCTGTTTTCGTTTACGTTTAGCGGGAACGCACAGCAAATTCGTTTGGATAACTTAAAGGAGCAGTACAGCAAGAAGAGCTTTATGCGCGTTAATGGTGGTGTTTCTGCCAATGCTGTTTTCTATGATGGCAATAACCCTAACCGCGATCCCTTTACCTGGGTGCTATCCGGAAACGTTAACTTTAGCTTCTTTAACCAGCTGAATCTGCCCTTTACGTTCAACCTGAATAATCTTGGCGGAAGCTATACCTATCCCACCATGCCCAACAGGTTAAGCATTCATCCCAGCTATAAGTGGATAACGGGACATATAGGAGATGTGTCGATGAGTTTTTCGCCCTATACCTTAGGCGGGCATCAGTTTACAGGGGTTGGCGTTGAGCTGTCGCCGGATAACTTTCCGGTTAAGGTTTCTGCCATGTACGGGCGTTTGCTAAAAGCAACGGAGTATAAGCCCGAAGAGCGTTTAGGGATGCCGGCCTATAAGCGTATGGGGTACGGGGCAAAAGTTCTTTACGATAAGGAGAAGTACTCTATTGGCATGAGCCTATTCGGTGCGCGAGATCATAACAGCTCGGTACAAATACCGGATAGCTTAGATCTGCTCCCGCATAGTAACCTTGCCATGAGCTGGGAAGCCGGGTTCAGGCTTATTAAAAACCTTTCTCTAACGGCAGAGTACGGCTTGAGCATACTGGTCAGAGATAACCGTTTACCAAGCAGCATCACAAAATCCAGTTACCATGCCTTTAAAGCAGGCTTAAGTTACCAGCTGATGAAGAACACCATAGGCTTTGGGTACGAGCGGATAGACCCCGAGTACCAAAGTCTTGGAGCGTACTACTTTACCAATGACCTAGAGAACTTTACCTTCAGCTTTGCGCGTCCGTTCTTTAAAGATAAGCTGACCATGGCGTTAAACGTAGGCATACAGCATGATAATCTCGACAACAATAAGTCTGAGCAAACCAACCGATTTGTAGGAGCGGCTAATATAAGCTACAACCATAACGAAAATCTAAGCGCGTCGTTTTCGTTCTCAACCTTTCAAACCTATACCAACATTAAATCACAGTTCGACTACATTAACGGAATGACGAACTACGACAACTTAGATACGCTAGACTATACGCAGCTGTCGCAAAATATCAACCTAAACGTCAGCTGGAATTTTGGCAAGAGCGAGTCGAAAAAGCATAGCCTCAACGTTAACCTCAGCTTTCAGGAAGCCGCGGATAAGCGGGGCGGCATTACCCGTACAGGAGGAGCGTCGCAGTTCTACAACTTGGCTACCAGCTACGGTCTGCTTTTTGTTCCGCAAAGCTTACGGCTAACGGCATCGGCAAACGTAACCTACAGCACCATTGGTACTAACGAGATGATAACGTATGGCCCCAGCCTTGGAGCCGTGGCGAAGCTGTTTAAAAAGAAGCTGACTACAGGAGCGTCCGTTTCTTACAACGTATCGGTAGACGACGGTAGATGGCAAAACAGCGTTGTCAACTTTAGGTGGAATGCAGCCTACCAATTTCTTAAACGCCACAACCTAAGCATAGTTCTTATCGAGCAGAGCCGTAATATGAAGGCAAGACCTACAACAAACGATTTTACCACCACGCTGTCTTACTCTTATAGCTTCTAGCAGAAAGAGAGTTCGCCGAAAGATCGATCTCTAAGAAACAATAGCCGCTAACCCAAGTTCTAAAGCGTTCGCTATCTTTACAAGCGCGCCAACCGTAAAGTCGGTTCTCCCTTTTTCTATCCTTATTACGTTATCGTATTCTATCTCCGGCTTATCGGCAAACTCTTGAATCGATGGCTTTCGGCTCTCTCTTATTTTACGAATTCGTAAACCTATTTCTTTCGGCGTATCTTCTTTATCGAGCGTAATCGTCCGTCATATATGATCGTCAAGTTAATTATTGATAACGACATCATGTTACGGTCGTATTCTTCGAAAGAAAAAACGGGAAAAAGAGAACGCCATAGTAGACTACATTATACAGGTCTACGCAGAACAAAAACACCGTTGATAGTAGGCTGCTCGATTTTATCAATGAAAAAGCCTACTGCGAAGAAGAAAAAAGAGAGCTACTAGCTTCACTCGACAGGTATAATACGCTGCTTTACGAGCACCCTATGTTCAATAAATTTAAAAAGCAGCTGTTTGGTACAGATAAAAACCTGCTTATACTAACGTATATAGAGCTATCGGTATGCTTTCTGGGCAATACTACCAAATATTACCCTGAAGCTATGGTAGATATGCTGTGGATAGATAAAGAGCGATTCAAAGAAGTGGTATTATCACTAGAGAAAAAGTTGGCTAAAGGTAAATACCGTTTACCAAAAGGGTACAAGGTTATGCAGCACTTGATACATGAGTATTGTAGAATTGATTTATAAGTTCTTTCTATATGAAAACGAGCAACAGCTATATAAACCTCTCTATATCGTTAAAACAGCCTCTATTTTAGTAGAATTGCAGCCATAATTTCCGTAAATTTACCAAAAACACCCTTTTTAGAGTATAGAAAGGAAGTAATGCGCTTAGTGTTATCAACGGTTTCCGCTAAATTTCCGCATACCCATTTTGGGATGTATTTAGAGTACAAAACAGGCTATTTTGATACCAATTCGACCTTTCCCAGATACCCCCTCAGTTCCTTCAAATGGTCGAGGTAAACCTTAAACCAAGGCTTGCCGTTGTTGGCTTTAACGGTAGCCAGGTTACCCTCTACAAAGCGTTGTGCGTTCAGAATGTTACTGTAGCTGTTTAGCCTTATCGGCTCCTCTATGCTACTAATACCCGCAAAGAATGTCTCGACCTCCGCTATCTCTTCGCTCCAATCCTCTTGCTTTATTAACCTTATTGGGGTAGGGTTCTCTTCCTCCCAAGCTATCTCCGGCCATATTGTATCGTCAAAATCATCAACAACCTCAGTTTCTTGTCCTTTTTCTTTGGTCTTTACTCCTTTGTCTAAATCGGTAAACTCGTTAAGGCTATACTGCACAAAAAAGTCAGCAATATCTAAGCCTTGCTTTCGCTCCTCGTCGGTCGCAACCTCTTCAAGTACGCTGTTTATACCAAGAGGGTCTATGCTCCTCAGCTTGCGAGCCTTCTCGCTCCACTTCTCAAAGCCGTTCAGGTCGGGGTAGAGAACGACCTTACGACTCTCTAGCATGCTGCACTTTTCTGCCGTAAGGTTGCTTAGGCTACCAACCGCTAACCAAATATATTTAGGCTGGTAACCGCTGGCGATAATCGCCGTTTTTTCGCTCTCTACAATGGCGACAGGTTTTATCGCCACCCCTAAGCAAATGCTCGCCAAAAAGACACTGTTTTAGGTTGAAATCGGGTTTGTTCAGCAGCTTGTGCGCCCACGTAATGTGGCTGTAGGGTTGTTTTACCCGCTTGCCTGTTACGGGGTTGTAGTGCATTACCTTGCCTGTACGAATGCTTCCCTCTTTATCTACCTGCCAGAATACCGTTGCCCCCTTCCAATGCTTAGACGTACCAATATGGTAGGTCTTTATTAAGTTGCTTACGGTATCGGCATTAAACAGGGTATGGAGGTACTGTACAAAGTGGTTGTCGCTATAGTTTCTCAGGCTTGAGCTAAATGCTTGGATAGGAATGTAAGAGGGGCTTTTTTCATCATGTCGAGCAGAGCGAGACATCTCCTCACTCAGCGTACTGCCGCTATTCAGGAGATTCCTCGACAAGCTCGGAATGACGTAAGAGGGTGAGCTAACGGTTCTCACTCCGTTCGGAATGACGTGCTGTGTTTTTATTGGCAGCCGATAATCGTTATCCGCAAAGTACTGCTTAGGGCTGTAGTGATAGCCGCACTTACTCTCGCGGTTGCAGCGACCAACCTTTGGGCTGATGTGTTCGCCTGTCTGTACATCAAGGTAGCGAACAAAGCTTTTCTGTTTGCACTTCGGACAACGGTAGCGGGTGCTGCTGCCTTTATACGTCTCAAACCTATAGCGATAGCTGTTCATATTGGAAACCTTTGGCAACCTCTGGAACCCCCCCCCCCCCCCCCC
>JAIRNF010000024.1 GCA_031258195.1 Prevotellaceae bacterium | reverse complement strand
GCGCTCGTTGACGCGCGAGTGAAACGTACGCTCGCGAACTCCTCGGAGCTTAGCCGGTCTTACTTCGCGTAGCCCCCGAAAGCTCCCGATCCCGTCGATACGGTCGGCTCCGTTCGCGAACGCGTTCTCGCCGCGCCCGACCCCGTGGCGCTTTTTATACCCGTAACTCGCCCCGCGCTCCGCGCCAGCGTTCGCCGTGAACGCCGCGGGCTCCGAAGCGGCTATCGTCAAGCTCGATCTCGCCGTTCGTAAGCGGACTTTCCGCTTCGCGAAGCGTGTTGTGAAATCCGCTTACGGCCGGACGCGAGGCGCCGGCGAGCGCCGCGGTCTTTTCCGCCTCGACGTCGAGGCGGAAAAGACGAACCGCGGCTCCCGTTTTTCGCTCGAAAACGCGCGCGGCTTTTGTTTACCTGTTCTTCATCGGACGGCAACGGCTCACATGGATAATATCTTCCTAAAACTAGCTTGAACCTTAAAGTTTAAAGTTTGAGGTTTAAAGAAGTATAAACGATTTAAAGAGTTTAAGGTTTAAAAATAAAGATATATGTGATTTAATAATCTAAATGATTCAATTTTAATTTACCTGGTATTATTGAATTACTTAGATTATTAGATTTCTTGAATTATTACATTGCCATATTACTATGCTTAACGTTTCTCAATTTACGATTAACTTTTATCTTGTATCTTTACGCTTATAAACTATAAAAGTACATACAACTTGTGGCTCGTAAAAAAACCAACTTACTACTAAAAAACATAAAAATTACCGGATTAGCCGCCGAAGGTAAAGCTATTGCCCACTCAGATGATGGTAAGATTATCTTTGTTCCGTTTGCTGTTCCCGGAAGTACGGTAGATATTCGTGTAATCCGCAAGCAGCGTAACTTTATGGAGGGAACGATTACTAATGTTATTGAATCTTCACCGTTAGCAGTAAAACCCTTTTGCGAGCACTTTGGCGTTTGCGGCGGCTGTAAGTGGCAAAACTTACCATACGAAGAACAGCTAAAATACAAGCAACAACAAGTTATGGAGCAACTGGAACGGATCGGGAAGTTGAAAGATTCACCCCTACAACCCATACTAGGTTCTCTAAAAGCTATAGAGTATAGAAATAAGCTGGAATATACTTTTTCGAATAAACGTTGGATTACACAAGAGGAAGTGGACAACAACGCTACTATTGAAAACAGCAATGCATTAGGGTTTCATATCCCTAAACTGTTTGATAAAGTTCTTGATATTAATACCTGCTACTTGCAACCCGAGCCATCGAACAGCATCCGGTTAGCGGTAAAAAAGTTTGCCTTTGAGAAGGGCTACGAATTCTTTGATATTCGTAACAAATCAGGCTTCTTGAGAAATCTAATGATTCGCAATACCACAACCGGAGAAGTAATGGTTGTAGCTATATTTTTTTACGAAGATAAAGAAAAACGAGAGGCTCTTCTCGATTTCATACAGCAATCATTTCCCGAAATCACATCGTTAATGTATGTTATAAACAGCAAGCTGAACGACAGCATAAACGATCAAGATGTGCTACCCTACAAAGGTAAAGACCACATAACAGAAACGATGGATAGTATTCGGTTTCGTATCGGTCCTAAATCGTTTTACCAAACCAATCCCGAACAAGCATTCAGATTGTATCAGAAAACGCTTGAATTTGCGTCATTAAAAGGCGATGATCTGGTTTATGATTTATATACCGGCACTGGCACTATTGCTCTATTTGTTGCCCGGCATTGCAAAAAAGTTGTAGGCATTGAATATATAGAGGAAGCTATTATTGATGCAAAGCTAAATGCAAAAGAAAACGGTATTGATAATGCGGTTTTTTATGCGGGAGATATGAAGGATGTACTTAATAGCAATTTTGTTGAGCAAAATGGTTGCCCTGATGTAGTAATCTTAGATCCTCCACGAGCAGGCGTTCATCAAGATGTTATTCAAACATTGATAAACATTTTACCTGAGCGAATTGTGTATGTAAGCTGCAACCCTGCTACACAAGCCCGCGATATCTCTCTACTATCAGAGCATTATACTATAACAAAAGTTCAACCTGTCGATATGTTTCCTCATACCCATCATGTTGAAAATATCGTACTACTGGAACTAGCTAACAAGTTGTAAAACTGATAAAAAACATCATGTCGAACGTAGTGAGACATCTCCTCACCTAGCATATTGCTGTTATGTAAAAGATATCTCACTACGTTCGACATGACGGGAGAAATTAGAGCCATTAGATACAACTCCTCACTGTTTTATATTTAGCGCTTACTAGTAAAGAAAGTTATCGAAGGGATAACGTCCTGCATGTATCTCGGAAATCATCTTATACAAATCGCTTCTTAGCTTCTCAATGTTAATCTTATTCTTTGCCGAAATAAAAATACAAGGTGAATTTTGCTGAGCCATCCACGTTTGCATCAGCTCGTCGAGCGAAAGATTTTCTTGTGTTTTCGGAGTTAAATCATCTGCATCTTTTTCAACATGGCTATACACATCAATTTTATTGAATATAAGATATGTAGGCTTATCAGCAGCACCCATCTCCTGTAGTGTTTGTTTAACAACATTTATCTGCTCTTCAAAATTTGGATGCGAAATATCTACAACGTGCACCAATACATCAGACTCTCGTACCTCATCCAGCGTAGATTTAAACGATTCTACAAGCTGGTGAGGAAGCTTACGAATAAACCCAACCGTATCGGAAAGTAAAAAGGGTAAATTCTCTATTACTACTTTACGAACAATTGTATCAAGCGTAGCAAAGAACTTATCTTCGGCAAAAACGTCTGATTTACTGAGCAAATTCATCAATGTAGATTTACCGACATTGGTATAGCCAACCAACGCAATACGTACAAAGCCATCGCGATTGCTACGCTGCGAGGTCATCTGTTTATCGATCTTCTTAAGCTCTTCTTTTAGCTTACTAATACGGTTAAGAATAATACGACGGTCGGCTTCGAGCTGACGCTCTCCTGCCCCACCGCGCGTTCCGGTACCACCGCGCTGACGCTCTAGGTGAGTCCACATACGGGTAAGACGCGGTAGCATATATCGATGCTGCGCAAGCTCTACCTGCGTTTTAGCATAAGCTGTTTGGGCACGCTGGGCAAAAATATCAAGAATAAGGCTTGTTCTATCGAGAATTTTTATCTGAAGTTCTTTTTCCAAGTTACGCAGTTGCGAAGGGCTTAGCTCATCATCAAAAATAATCCAATCAATTTTGTTTTCTTTTATGTATGCATCTATTTCCTCTATCTTACCGCTGCCTACATATGTTCGGGAGTTAGGTTGGGTAAATCGTTGAGTAAATCGTTTTACCTCAAATATACCGTCTGTTTCAGCTAAGAAAGACAGTTCATCAAGATACTCCTTTGTTTGATAATTGCTTTGCCCGTCGGGTATAACGCTTATCAAAACCGCAGTTTCCTGCTTATCTGTATCTATAGTTTTATATTTTTTCTTTTCAATCATGTTCTATCAAAAGTTAATAAAAATGCAAACACCACTTACCCTATATACAACAAGGCAACATAGCATGTATGTTTACATATATAAATATTCATTATAAATGATGACAAGGTATTGTGACATATCTCAGATTAGAGAAAAAGTGTACAATAGCTATCGGTAGTAGGTTGAATAAGTAAATATTCCCATGATTGACTATATCGAAATAAAATAATATTCAAAACTAAATGTTAGTAACAATATCTATAACTTTAGCAACAGCCGCAGACAACCCCTCGGGATTTTTTCCGCCGGCTGTAGCGAAGAACGGCTGACCACCACCGCCACCTTGTATCTCTTTTGCGGCTTCGCGTATAATGTTCGATGCATTAAGCCCATTCTTTACAAGAGAATCGCTTAACATAACCGTTAACGAAGGTTTATCGTTTATTACAGTACCGGCAACAAATAAAAGTTCGTTTACTTCATTACGCAACATATACGCCAATTCTTTAACCGCCTCTGGTGGAAAAGAATTTTCACCCTTAAGTTGGATAACGTTTATACCGTTTATTTCCATTATATTCTTAACCAGCTCATTCTTTACCATAACAACCCTATCGTGAATAAACTCATCCACTTTCTTTCTCAGCTCAGCGCTTTCTTCTATCGTCTTCTTTATTGTCTGCATTAAATTAGGAGCATTATTATACACATCTTTTACTTCTTTCAAGATGCGCTGTAGCATATATACCTGCTCTTCTGCATTTGCCGCAGTAACCGCCTCTATGCGCCTAACCCCGGCAGCAATCGCTCCTTCCGACATAATCTTAAAGAAACCTATCTGACCGGTTGTTGCTATATGTGTACCACCGCACAGCTCCATCGAGTCACCAAATTTAATAACACGTACAACATCGCCGTACTTCTCTCCAAACAATGCCATAGCGCCCATTTCTTTAGCATCATCCATCGGAATACTCCGTTTTTCATCTAAGATGTAATCAGCACGAATCATTTTGTTAACCAACCTCTCTACTTCTCGTATTTCTTCGTCAGTCATTTTTTGGAAGTGAGAAAAATCGAAACGCAGATACTCGGGATGAACCAACGATCCCTTTTGCTCTACATGCTTACCAAGCACCTTGCGCAACGCATGGTGAAGAAGGTGTGTAGCGGTATGATTACGCGTAACTGCCAATCTGCTTTTTTGATCTACCTTACCAATAAAAGTAGCTCCAGGATTAGCAGGTAAACGTTCGGCAATATGTATTGTAAGATTATTCTCTTTTATCGTATTAAGTATATTTATCTTTTCTTCGTTTGATTCGATATATCCTCTATCTCCTACTTGTCCTCCTGATTCTCCATAGAAAGGTGTTCGATCAAATACAAGCTGAATAAGCGTTTTACCTTTTTGCTTAACGGTACGATAGCGGGTAATGTGAGCCTCTGCTTCTGTAGTGTCGTAACCTAAAAACTCAACCTGCTCGACTTTCTTCAGTTCTACCCAGTCTTCTGTCTCAATAGCAGAAGCATTACGGCTACGCTCTTTCTGCTGTTCCAGCTCTACTTGAAATTCTTTATGGTTGACCGTAAGCCCATTTTCTGAAGCAATAAGCTCTGTAAGGTCTATAGGGAAGCCATAGGTATCATACAGTTCAAAAGCAGCCTTACCGTCAATTTCGTTCTTACCATCTTTTTTTACCCTATCCATTACAGAGTCGAGCAAACGAATACCTGTCTCAAGGGTACGGAGAAATGATGCCTCTTCTTCCTTAATTACTTTTTCAACCAACGTTTGTTGCTTTTCCAATTCAGGAAACGCTTCGCCCATTTGCTCTACTAAAGTGGGAACCAAGTTGTTGATAAAAGGCTCGTTAAAATCAAGGAAGGTATATCCGTAGCGCACAGCACGCCTGAGAATACGACGGATAACATAGCCGGCTTTTACGTTAGACGGGAGTTGACCATCGGTTATTGAAAACGAAATTGCACGCAAGTGATCGGCAACAACACGCATAGCAATATCTACCTGTTCGTTTTTACCATATTGCTTTCCGCACAACTTCGCGATTTCACCAATTATCGGCTGAAAAACATCGGTATCATAGTTGCTCCGCTTGCCTTGCAATGCCATGCATAAGCGCTCAAACCCCATGCCTGTATCCACATGCTTCTCAGGAAGTAGCTCAAGTGATCCGTTAAACTTACGGTTATACTGAATAAATACAAGATTCCATATTTCAATTACCAATGGATTATCAGTATTTACCAACTTTGCTCCGTCTATTTTTTCACGCTCTTCATCACTCCGTAAGTCGATATGAACTTCGCTACAAGGACCGCAAGGACCGATATCTCCCATTTCCCAGAAGTTGTCTTTTTTATTACCCATCAAGATGCGCTCTTTAGGTAAATATTTTTTCCAGCATTCTAACGCTTCGCTGTCCATCTCTACACCGTCGTCCTTACTTCCCTCGAAAATAGTAGCGTATAGTCTATCTTGCGAAACTTTAAAAACATCAACCAGCAATCCCCATGCCCAATCAATCGCTTCTTTTTTGAAATAATCGCCAAACGACCAGTTTCCCAGCATTTCGAACATAGTATGGTGGTAGGTATCACGCCCTACTTCTTCCAAATCGTTGTGCTTACCCGATACACGTAGGCATTTTTGAGTGTCAGCAACACGTTTTGAGAAAGCAGGGGCATTTCCCAGAAATATATCCTTAAACTGATTCATCCCCGCGTTGGTAAACATTAACGTAGGATCGTTATGGATTACCATAGGTGCAGACGGAACAATAGTATGCTGTTTAGACTTAAAGAAGTTTAAAAATGTGCTTCTTATTTGCTTAGAATTCATAGGATAAATATTTCATTATAAATTATATACGCCCATTACTTGCCATTTTACGCCAAGATAATTGAACTTGTAAAAGTAAAATATTTTACCTTATTTTGTTGCCTTTCTTAGCAAGTAATGAACGAAATCTCATCTATTAATGGCTAAGGCTAGGTACTCGTTTAACCCAGATACCTTGTCGTTTGAAGCATTGCCGACATCTTCTCTCAAAACAAAATTTTTGAGAGTACTTCTTTTTTTTGTTGTCAGCCTTGCTTTATCATTTCTTTATGAATTTATTTACTCAAAATTTTTTGATACCCCGAAAACCATTCGGCTTAAAAAGCAATATTCGGAGCTTATCTTGCAGTACGAATTTCTTCAAAAAAAAATCAACCAAAGCAGTAAAGAGTTGAGTGAGGTTGGATTACGTGACAATAATATGTACCGAGCCGTACTTGGTTTGCCAGAAATGACGTTCCCGCTAAGAGAAACAGATTTCTCATCTACAGATTGGTACAAGCAGGTAATTAACGAAGATGTTGCAAACATTGTAGTAGGTACCAGCTATCAGCTAGACAGGTTAATTAAACGAACCTATCTTCAATCAAAATCGTTAGACGATGTTGCCGTGTTAACCATCAATATGGAAGAGATGGCGGAGTGCGTTCCCGCCATACAGCCCGTAGATTTAAAGAAAATACGTAAAATTGGTAACTATGGGTGGCGAAGTGATCCGGTACACGGAGATCGCAGGCATCATGACGGTTTGGATTTCTCGGGAAATGTAGGACTACCAATATATGTTACCGGAAATGGTAGGGTAACACGAGCGGAGAGAGCGGGTAACTATGGTAACTTAGTAGAGATAGACCATGGATTCGGCTATACTACTCGTTACGCCCACCTTAGCGCCATACTTGTAAAACCGGGACAACGGGTAAAGCGAGGTGAAAAAATTGCGTTAATGGGTAATACTGGAAAATCTACTGGTCCCCATCTTCACTACGAAGTACGCTACATGGGCAGACCGCTTGACCCTCGAAATTTTTTCTCTAACGATTTAAGTGGAACGGAATACAATAAAATGCTACAGATCACCTCGCATGATGGGGTAAGAGACTAACAAAATGGCAAAACACAGCTACAAGTTCAATCCTGAGTCGCTTAGCTATGTGAAGGTTAAGAAGAACTGGTTTAGAATAGCGCTAAGGCTATTCAGCTATTTTCTTGCCAGCGTAATGTTAGCCATCGTTTACTATCTGCTTTTCTCTCCTATCTATCATAATCCGGAAGAACGCAAACTCCTTCGCCAATACAGAGCGTTAGACCAACACTACGATTCGCTTCTAATAAAATACGAATTGGTTGAAGATGTTATTATAGGCATACAGGAAAGAGATAGCGGTATTTACCGATCGGTATTTTTTTCAGATCCGATTTCACCTTTTGGAAAAGACTATAACCTTTCTGGCGACGACAGGCTAGACAGGCTAAATTCGTACAGCAATAAAGAGCTTGTACATACAACATATCAACAGATAGATAAGCTTGTAGAGCTTAGCAACTCTAATAAACAAAAGTTCGAAACAATACGGCAAATGCTTAGCGATAGCAGTAGCAACTTAACAGCATCGATACCTGCCATACAGCCGGTTGAGAATAGCCAGCGAACTCGGGTTGGAGCGTCTGTGGGTATGAAAATTCACCCATTCTATAAAATGCTACGAATGCATGAAGGCATAGACTATACTGTACCTATAGGAACTGAAGTTTATGCAACCGGAGATGGCGTTATAACTTCTGTTGAAACGGCTCCGAGAGGCGAAGGAACTAGCATTACTGTTGATCATGGGTTTGGTTACACTACAAAATATGCACACTTAAGCAAAGTTCTTGTTAGAAAAGGAACAAAAGTAAGGCGTGGAGAAATAATTGCTCTATCGGGCGATTCGGGAGCATCCATTTGGCCCCACCTTCATTATGAAGTAAGAAAAAATGGGAAGTTCCATAATCCGGTAAACTATTTCTTTGGTGAATTATCGCCTGAAGAATTGGAAATTATCATTAACTTGAGTTCGAATACCGGTCAATCTTTAGACTAAAATTTAACACTATAAACTATGCCCTATAAAGAAGTTAAGATAGAAAAAATGTTTTACTCCATCGGCGAAGTTGCCGATATGTTTGGAGTAAACACATCGCTTATACGTTTTTGGGCGAACACTTTTCCGGATATTATCAAACCTCAAAAGAATAAAAAGGGGAACAGGCTTTTTACACCTGATGACGTGGCTAACATTAAGCTGATTTACCATTTGGTAAAAGAAAAGGGAATGACCCTTGAAGGTGCTAAAAAGCGTATAAAAGGGAACAAAGACGGAGAAGATAAATCTTTCGAAGTGATAGAATCTCTTAAATCGGTAAGAGAATTATTGCTAGAAATCAAAGAAATGCTTTAACTTTGCCGAATAAATTTGCTCGGCTCGTCGTTGACGAATGAAAATAAAAGTAGCAGAAATAGGCTCGATCCTCGAAGAATTCGCCCCGTTATACTACCAGGAGAGTTACGATAATTCAGGATTGCTTGTCGGAGACCCAAATGCGGTTATCGAATCAGCCTTATTATGCATTGATGTAACAGAGCAAATTATTGACGAAGCTATCAGTAATGACCATAAGCTTATCATTTCTCATCATCCTTTAATTTTTAAAGGTCTTAAATCAATTACAGATCACAATTCTATCGAACGAATAGTGGTAAAAGCCATTAAAAACGATATTGCTATATATGCCGCGCACACTAATCTCGACAGCGTAAATAGAGGTGTTAGTGCAAAAATGTGCGATAAGCTAGGTATTAAAAATTATAGCATACTATCCCCCCTACCAAACTCTCTGCTTAAGCTGGTAGTTTTTGTACCAAACTCGCACGAAGACGTTGTAAGAACCGCCCTCTTTGAAGTGGGAGCAGGGCATATTGGCAACTACGACTGCTGTAGCTATAACCTCAACGGCAGAGGTACATTTAGAGCCGGTGAAGGAACTAATCCGTTTGTTGGAAAGCAAGGAAAACTTCATACAGAAGAAGAGGTAAGAATTGAAGCTATTTGTCCTAAGCAAATCATATCTACAGTAATAAAAGCGCTTGTTTCATCCCACCCATACGAAGAACCGGCATACGATATTTATCCATTAGAAAATAGCCTGCCACAAGCCGGATTAGGCATGATAGGGAAGCTAGACAAAGCGATGCCTGTTAATGACTTCCTCGTTTTGCTAAAATCAACATTTAATGCAAGTAGCATCAGATACACAGCCCCTGTTAAAGACCACATAGAGCATGTTGCTGTGTGCGGTGGAAGCGGTTTCTCGCTGATGTATGACGCAATTGCTAATAAAGCAGACATTTTTATTACCGCCGATATTAAGTATCACCAATTTTTTGAGGCTGAAGGAAAGATTACGCTTGCAGATATAGGACACTATGAAAGCGAGCAGTTTACCGTTGAGATTGTGCAAGAGTTGCTTAGCGAAAAAATCCCTACCTTTGCCACCCAACTATCGAAGTTCAATTCAAATCCTATTAATTACATCTAGCTATGGCAGAAAAGAAAAAAGCTGGCACGACTAAGAAGTCCACTGCTGCTAAAAAGGCAGCACCTGCCAAGAAAGCCGCCCCGGCAAAAAAGACAACGACTAGTAAAAAGACAGTAACAAAAAAAACAGCTACCGTTAAAAAAGTTGCACTAACAAAGAAAACAGTAGCAAAAAAGGCTACCCCTATTAAAAAAACCGCCACAGCTAAAAAAGCCACAGCTAAAACCGTTGCTAAAAAAACAACGACAAAGAAGGTAGCGCCAGTAAAGAAAACTACACCTGCTAAGAAAACCACTACTACAAAAAAAGCTGTGGTAAAAAAAGCAGAGCCTAAAAAGAAAGTAGTAGCAAAGACCGCTACAAGGAAAACTACAACAAAAAAAGTCGAAGCAAAGAAAGCTACGGCAACAAAAAAGACTACTACGGCCAAAAAAACAGTAATACCTAAAAAAGCAACGGTAAAAAAAACTACGACTACAACAAAAAAAGCGGCAGTACCTAAAAAAGTCGTAGAGAAAAAAACGGCTGTAAAAACTACGACTAAAAAAGTTGAAGTAAAGAAAGTTGTAGCAAAAGCAACACCTATAAAAGAAAAAGAAGAAATAAAAATAGTAAAAGCTGATCAGCCGGAAACAGCCGCGGCAGAAATAAAAGATAACAACATATCTAATCTAGACGAAGCAATGCCCCAAAAAACAACTGAAAAAGAAAAAGAAACATCGGTAAAAAAGCCGACTGCTAAAAAGTCGGCTGCAAAAGCACAAGCACAAGAAATACCGCAACCCAAAACTCGTACTCCTGAGGAAGAAAAAAAACTGATTGCAAAGCTTGATGCCAGCAAATATGCTAACAGCACACCCGAACAACTTTTAGAAAACAAGTTGCGTATAATTTACGAACTTCAGCTTATTGATTCTGCTATTAATGAGATTAAAATCTTACGCGGAGAGCTGCCTTTAGAGGTTCAAGACTTAGAGGACGAAGTGGTAGGATTACAAACTCGTATCGACAACCTTCAACAAGAGATAAAAGATATTGAAGCAAGCGTCTCTGCTAAGAAGTTAGCCATTGAAACGGCTAAACGCCTTGTCAAGAAATATGAAGAACAGCAAAAGAACGTTCGTAACAACCGTGAGTTCGATTCGCTTTCTAAAGAAATAGAATTCCAAACTCTTGAAGTTGAGCTGGCAGAAAAGCACATCAAAGAGTTTGGCTTCCAAATCAAAGAAAAGAAGGCTTTGATTGACCAGTCAAAAGAGCTACTGAACGACAGAAAAATTGACTTAGATGAAAAACAACAAGAGCTAAACGAAATTACAACTGAAACTTCTAAAGAGGAAGAACAGCTGATAGAAAAAGCAGAAGGTTTCCGTAGGCTTGTTGAGCCTAGACTTCTTTTAGCTTACGACAAAATGCGCCAGAATGCTCATAATGGTTTAGCAGTAGTGGTTGTAAGACGTGATGCTTGCGGCGGATGTTTCAACAAAATACCACCTCAACGTCAGCTTGATATTAAGCTAAACAAGAAGGTTATTGTTTGCGAATATTGCGGTCGTATTTTGGTTGATGCCGATATTGTTGACCAAGAATAGGATAAAAATATCTCGTGCAAAATGTAATAAGGAGATGCTTAAGCATCTCCTTATTACATTTATATCCTCTCCGTCATTTCGAACGAAGTAAGAAATCTCTCGAATCTAAGGCAATCGGCAGGTTTCTTACTTCGTTCGAAATGACAATAAGGTACTAAAAATAGATATCTCTCTCTCCTTCTCTTATGCGCTGCAAACGACTTTTTAACTCCTCAACAAAACGTTCGTCAACTTGACTCATATTTTTCTCTATTACCTCCCACCCTTTTACAGCAACTTCAGGCTGGGCATAATCGCATAAGTATTCGGCAAGGGTAAGCATAGCGTTTGGTGTACAATAACGCTTAATAAATCCGGGAACAGAAAATTCCATAAAATGCTCGCCGGTTCTACCCCTACGGTAGCAAGCCGTACAAAACGATGGTAGGTAACCATCTTCTAACAGCTTTTCTACAATTTCACTCAATGGGCGATTATCATTTACCTGAAACTGCTCTTTATTCAAATCTTGCTCTACAACTTTTTCTTCCTGATAACCACCTAACTCTAAATTCGTACCTCCATCAATCTGTGATATACCATAACGTATAGCCTCTTGGCGTAATGCTTCTGACTCTCTTGCCGTAAGAATTAAACCGGTATATGGTACAGCAAGCCGAAGAATAGCAATCAACTTAATAAAATCACCATCGCTGACAAAATACTCATCACTAATATTAAGCTCGGAAGCATCCTGGATACGTGGAAATGAGATAGTATGAGGTCCTACATTATAGCAAGCCTCCAAATGATTTGTATGCCGAACTAAAGCCATTAACTCAAAACGCCAATCGTACAAACCCAGTAATGCACCGATACCAACATCATCAATACCTGCTTCTTGCGCGCGATCCAAAGCAGTTAACCGCCAACTATAATCTGCTTTTTTCCCGCTTAAATGATATTTTTTATAAGCATCCGGATGATAGGTTTCCTGAAATATCTGATATGTTCCGATACCTGCTTCTGCAACCGTTCTAAAACCTTCTATTTCTAAAGGAGCAGCATTAATATTAACCCGGCGAATCTCACCTTTATCGTGCTTTACGCTATAAACTAAACGGGTAGTACGTGCTATAAATTCGGGCGAATAATTACGATGCTCTCCATAAACCAAGATCAAACGTTTTTGTCCATCATCTTCCAATGCTTCTACTTCTTTTACAATGGCGTCATCACTCAACGTTATACGTACAGCCTCTTTATTGGAAGAACGAAACCCGCAGTACTGACAGCTATTCATGCAATAGTTGCCAATATATAACGGAGCAAAAAGAACTATTCTATTCCCATACACTCTTTCTTTTAATGTCCGGGCTCCCTCTTTTATTTTTTCAACCAACTCAATATCTTTTGTATTAATGAGTGCGGCTGTTTCTTCTAACGTAAGCCTTTGCTTGTCTAAAGACTTGGCAATAATTGCTTCTACCCTTTCTTTTGTGGGCTGTATAGCATTAAGGTAGTTCCAGATTTCATCAACATCAATGAAAGATTTCATCGGTTCATCCGGAATATGATACTTCTCTGGTGTAAATTTCATTTTATAAGCATAATGTATTTAAAACCTTTCCTAATCTTTCTTATTCGGCATCATCATTGATTTAACCGTCACGCCTTCTAACTTACCAATTGGTCCGATAAGTGCATTTAACTGCTGACTGCCTCCCTCAAGCACTAACGAAATTACGCTAATACCTTTCTCCTGCAGAGGAAGACCTTGACGAGCAACGATAATCTCCGAATGTTCTGATAGTAGGCTATTCAATCTTGGCACACTATTCTTGTTTTCGACAACAATAAGCGCCGCTCCAATTCTCTTTTCCATCAGCAATGCTTTCGGTTCAGACCTATTAAGTAAATGAATCTTTGAAGACGAAAACGTCGGCTTCTCAGATACTGCAAAGATACATAATAAAGGAGAATAAAGATGATAGAACAAAGACAAAAGACAACTTGAGAATGTGAAAATATGCAAATGTAGATATGAGATTGTGCATATCGTGTCACGAATATCTTAAGCTTTTTGCCTTTATACTGCTACATCCTTATAGTAAGCCGTTGTACTATACGATATTTATTGAAGAACTCTTTGGCAAAAACTCGTAATACAGTGTAAGTAGGAATAGCGATAAGCATACCAAGAATACCTCCAATACTACCGGCAATAAGTATTACAAGAAATATCTCTAGCGGATGTGCCTTTACGCTATTAGAGAAAATAAACGGTTGGAAAATGGTATCGTCCATTATTTTCATGATAGCAAATACACTACCTATCTTTATTAGCAATGCCCCGATACCACCTGTAGCAATTAAATCAATATGGGTTACCGTTCCGATTATTAAACCAATGACGGCAGCTATTAATGGTCCAACATAAGGAATAACGTTAAGAACTCCAGCAATTAAACCAATAACCAATGCTGTTTGAAACGATAAACCGGCAACAAAAGTAAGACCTATAGTTAGCACTACCATTACACAAAAGGCGTCGGCAAATACACCAATAAAATAACGCATCAATAGCTTATTTATCGAATTCATTGCGCGTGAAATACTCCGTTCATACTTTTTAGGAAATAGCATATTGATACCTCCGACAAAGAGGTTTTCCTCCTTCATAAAGAAAAAAGTAATGAATGATATAGAAAATGATGCTACAGCCAAACTTCCTAGCATATTTGCAACTGAGCCAAATACGTTGGTAACATCTCGCACGCTTATAATAGAAGCAATATTTTCAGATAAAAGAGCGTTGAAGCTAAAGTCTTCTGCTCCGGGAATATAATCCTGAATCATTGACTCCAGGTTCAGAAGCGGCTGAGACAAATGATAACCGACCTCTGTAAGATCTACGTTAGATAGCTCCTTCGCCTGATTAGCAACAAGCGGAATAAAGAAATAGAAAAACAGGAATGCTACAATCCAAATACTAATAAGTCCTACAGTAGCTATAAGCCAACGAGGCATTCTCCACTTTCCTATATGTATTTTGGAAAGATATTTTAGTAAAGGCTTGCATATAATAGATAGCACCGCCGATATCAAAATATAGGTAATGATATTGCTAAAATACCATGCAATAAATATTACCACTGCAGTAACAGCCGTAATAATTATGTAGCGTGTAAACTTGCTATCCATAGCAATAATTGCTTGATTACACCAAATATAGCATTATTTTTTTAAACGGGCAATAATGGTTTCTGTACCCTTTACTTTATCGCCAATTTTTACGTTGATCTCTGTGTCAAGAGGGAGGAAAAGATCGACACGAGAACCGAACTTAATGAAGCCAACTTGCTGATTTTGCTCAAACTTCTTTCCTACTTTAGCATAGCAAACAATTCGGCGAGCAACATATCCTGCAATCTGACGAAAAAGTATTCGTGTTTTTCCGTTGTTTACAACGATACTGGTACGCTCATTCAGCTCCGACGATTTCGGATGCCAAGCTAGTAAGTATTTTCCTTGGTGATGTTTAAAGTATTCAACTTCTCCGCCAATCGGGAACCAGTTAATATGAACATTCCACACCGACATAAATACGGAAACTTGAATACGACGTTCTTTCAGGTATTCGGTTTCTTCTACTTCTTCAATAATAACAATTTCACCATCAGCAGGAGAAAGGACTGTTCCATCAATTTGTTTGAGAGGGCGATTAGGGAAACGGAAAAAACATAAGCAGAAAAGCAGGAATATAAAGAAAAAGGCAGCTATAGTAAATATCCAACAGTAACCGGTAAGTATAGCAACTACCAACGGAATTAAAAATAGTAATAATATCGTAGCAAGAACTCCTTTTCCTTCTTTATGAATACGCATTGTTGAATTATAGTTGTTTAATTATAAAATACACTATTAAAGTGTTGTGATAAACATGTACATCGAAGCCGGAATGAAAGAAAGCAATACTCCGTCGAATCTATCAAGAATACCACCATGCCCCGGCATAATACTTCCAGAATCTTTCACGCCAACGCTACGTTTAAGCATAGACTCTATAAGATCTCCAAAAGTTCCGAAAATAGAAACAATAAGCCCCATACCTATCCAGAACATTTTCTTGTCTCCGCCAAACATCCATATTGATAGCAAATAGCCAGCAAGCATAGCAACCAGTACGCCACCAATAAATCCTTCCCATGTTTTTTTAGGTGAATGACGCGGAAACAGCTTATGGTTACCTATACGTCCGATAGTCATGCCAAAACAGTATGCTCCAACATCATTTGACCAAAGTATGACGAAATAAGCAATTAGAGATAATCCGCTATACTTAATCCCCTCCAAAAATAAATCGGAACTGGAAGATGTCCATATATTCATTAATGCAAACGGCAATGCGATATACACAACCCCCAATACAGCATAGCCCAATACTTCAAATGGCTTTTCTAGCTTTACATATAACAACGAGATAAAAATTGCCATAAATAATGCAAGGAATAAAAGAATGGCTATTAACGGAAAAATACCGAACCTTCCGAAAAAGAATATAAAAAACATTATATTTAACGCTGCTCCGCATAAAATACCTAAGACTTTTTGAAGTACCCCAATGTTAGGTATTGTCATCCGGTAGAACTCCAGCATACCTAAAACGACAAGCACAGTAGTTAAAGCAATAAAGGTATAGCGGCTAAGCAAAATTGCTCCAACCATCATACCTATAAACACTATACCGCTAAGCGTTCTAACTACTGTACTATTCACGTGCTAGCTTACTTGTGTAGGATCCTTTTTTACAAAGCCAAGCTCTTCAAGACGACTTTGAGCAACGCGTCTTCCCAAAATTCGTTCTAGGTCTTCGCTAAAAATTATTTCTTTTTCGAGCAGTAACTCTGCAACTTGATGTAAACCATCGGCATGGTCGCTAAGTACTTGCTTGGCTCGTTCGTATGCGCCATCAATAATAGCCTTTACCTCTTGGTCTAATACTTCTGCCGTTTTTTCGCTATAAGGCTTACCAAAAGACATTTCCGATTGTCCTGAAGAATCGTAGTAGCTAAGATTTGCCAGCTTATCGCTCATGCCAAAATATGCAACCATTGCATAAGCCTGCTTGGTAACTTTCTCCAAATCGCTTAATGCGCCTGTAGATATTTTATTAAATGTAAGTTCTTCTGATGCCCTACCACCAAGCGTTGCAGCCATTTCATCAAGCATTTGCTCAGTAGTAGTAATCTGACGCTCTTCGGGTAAATACCATGCTGCACCTAAAGAACGACCGCGAGGTATAATAGTTACCTTAAGCAATGGGTTTGCATGCTCTAATAACCAACTAACCGTAGCGTGTCCGGCTTCATGATAGGCAATAGTACGCTTCTCTTCGGGTGATATGATTTTACTTTTCTTTTCAAGTCCGGCAATAATACGATCGATAGCATCTAAAAAGTCTTGCCTTTCTACTACCGTTTTATTTTTACGAGCGGCTATCAAAGCAGCCTCATTACATACGTTAGCGATATCTGCCCCCGAAAATCCAGGAGTTTGTTTGGCAAGAAATTCAATTTCTAAGCCCGATGCTATCTTAATTCCCCGTAAGTGAACTTTAAATATTTCCAGACGTTCGCTTAACTCGGGCAAATCCACCTGTATTTGGCGGTCGAAACGTCCGGCACGTAAGAGCGCTTTATCCAAAATATCAGCACGGTTAGTTGCAGCAAGAATAATAACCCCACTGTTTGTACCAAATCCATCCATTTCGGTAAGTAGCTGGTTAAGGGTATTTTCACGCTCATCGTTAGACGACCATCCTACATTTTTACCTCTAGCACGACCAACCGCATCAATCTCATCAATGAAAACGATACAAGGCGCTTTTTCTTTTGCCTGCTTAAACAAATCGCGCACACGCGATGCACCTACTCCTACAAACATCTCAACAAAGTCGGAGCCCGACATTGAGAAGAAAGGAACATTTGCTTCACCTGCTACAGCCTTTGCTAATAAGGTTTTTCCCGTTCCCGGAGGACCAACAAGCAGCGCACCTTTAGGAATCTTTCCTCCAAGATTTGTATATTTTTGCGGATTTTTAAGGAAATCCACAATTTCCATAATCTCAACTTTTGCCTCTTCAAGACCGGCAACATCATTAAAAGTTACCTTCTTTGCAGCAGAATCTTTATCAAATAACTGCGCTTTTGACTTACCAACGTTGAAAATACCTCCACTTCCGCCTCCACCACCGGCATTACGTGAAACGCTTCTCATCATAAAAAGCCAAAATACGATAAGAATTATAGGAAACGCCAACCAGCTAAGAGCTTGTAGAAAATAGTTATTACGCTCAATGTAATCGGGAATAATACGCTCTGCTTCCGGAAGATTTGCCTGCGCTTCTGAAAACATCTTCTGATCATCCCAATTAGATGATATGTTGAAGTAGTATTGAGGTCCTTGAGCAATATTCGGATTTATTTTTGCTCCTTTTTCTCTATTTCCGTATTTTGTTAGCGCATCCTTCTTGAGATACAGCTCTACTTTATTCTGATTAGTTATAACAACAGCTCTCTCAACATCGCCCTTGGCCAACATAGTTGTACTTACATCTTTCCAATCTGTTTGAACAGGCTCTCCTCCACTATAGCTAAACCACATTATAATTAAACCAATACCTATCATCAGATAAATGAGGTAAGGATTAAAGCGTGATTTTTGCGGAACAGGTCTTCTATTGGGTTCACTCATATTTATTCACTACTTATTAATTATTCAACTTTACTTTAATCGAAAAGATATGCGTAGAATATCTTCAGATTACATTAACAAACTCTACTACTTTATATCGTCAGCATATCGCTTAAGCTCCGCATCAGCCCATAGGTTTTCGAGTCGATAAAAATTTCGGCACTCTGTCTGGAATACATGAACTACGATATCGCCATAGTCTAACACCACCCATAGAGAATTTTCAAAACCGTCCTTGCGCCAAACTCTTTCGCCCAAACGCTCACGAGTTCTATCCTCCACATTCTCCGCAATGGCAGAAACTTGCGTAGTAGAATCAGCATTGCAAATAACGAAATACTTACACACCGAATTATCCAGCGAAGAAAGATCGAGGCTGATAATATTCTCAGCTTTCTTTTCGAACATAGCCTCTACAATAACATCCAGCAAACCTAAGGTTTCCTTTTCTTCTCTTATTTCTTTTTTAGCAACTTTTTTTGTCATTCACTTTTGGTTATAGAAAGGCAAAGGTAGTATAAATTGTTCATACTTTAGACGTTTGAAACAAATGAAAGTTACTGAAAATAATGTATTGAGATGCAATATAATAGAACCACCCACTCACAGAGAATAGGTTTAAGATGATATTATATATAAGCTAACTATCGTTGTAAAAGCCTACTAGCCTTATAAGGTTTAAAACGCTTAAGTCTAAGTGCATTTGCAACTACAGAAACAGAGCTGAGGCTCATTGCCAAAGCAGCTATCATTGGGTTTAATAATGGTCCGCCCAAAGCATACCAAACACCCATTGCAACAGGAATACCCAACACATTATACCCAAATGCCCAAAAAAGATTTTCTTTAATATTGCGAACCGTTTTTCGGCTTAGCTGAATTGCCGTAACTACATCCGATAGCTTATTTTTCATCAGTACAATATCAGCAGACTCTATGGCGACAGATGTTCCTGCACCAATGGCAATTCCCATATCCGATACGGCAAGTGCAGGCGCGTCGTTTATTCCGTCGCCAACCATGGCAACCTTCTTACCTTGTTGCTGTATGGTTTGTATTGCTTTCGACTTCTCCCGCGGAAGCACTTGTGCCATAACGTTATCTATACCAACCCGCCGAGCTATAGCGTTTGCTGTATTCAGATTATCGCCTGTAAGCATGGCAACTTCTAAACCTAACCTATGCAACTGCTCTATAGCATCGAGGCTGTCGTGCTTAATCGTATCGGCAAGCGCAATAATACCTTCTAATTTTTCGTCAATCGCAACTAAAACAAGAGTTTTCGCTTCGTTAGATAAAGAATTTATGTGAGTACCCCCTTCTCGCATGTTAATATTTTCCTTAACCATTAGCTGCTCATTACCCAACAACAGCTGAATATCAGCAGTAAATGCGGAAATTCCGTACCCGCTTATTGCTTTAAAATTTGAGATATGCAGCAACTCTATATTTTGCTCTTTTGCCCTATCGACAATAGCACTGGCAATAGGATGCTCCGAAAAATTCTCAACTGAAGCAGCATATTTCAAAATCTCACTTTCCGACAGATCTCCTAAAGCCTCAATATCTGTTACTTTTGGTTTTCCTTCGGTAATTGTTCCTGTTTTATCAAAGACTATAGTTTGAAGTTTACCTGCAATCTCAAGTGATGCTCCGTTTTTTATTAGAATGCCATTTTCTGCAGCCTTACCTGTTCCCGCCATTATTGCTGTGGGTGTTGCCAATCCTAACGCACAAGGACATGCAATAACTAAAACAGAAATAAATATTTTAAGTGAAAAAGCCCAGTCGTGAGAAACCAAAAACCATGTTAGTCCGGCTGCAAAAGCCAGCAAAATTACCGCCGGTACAAAATAAGACGAAACTTTATCTGCCAGCTTTGCAATAGGCGCTTTAGAACTCTGTGCATCCTCCACCAGCTTAATAATTTGAGCTAACGTACTTGCTTCGCCTACTGCTGTTGCCCTACACTTGATAAAACCATTTTTATTGATACTTGAACCTACCACTATATCGCCAACAGCTTTATCGACAGGCATACTCTCGCCTGTAAGCATCGACTCATCAATAGATGTACTACCATCAATAACTTCGCCGTCAACAGGAATTTTATATCCAGGCTTAACCAGCACGATGTCTCCCTTAACAATAGAACTGACAGGAACTTCAATCTCATTTCCATCCCGCAATATAGTTGCTATTTTAGGAGCCAATTCTATCAACCTCTGTATTGCTTCTGATGCTCTTCCCTTCGAGCGTGCTTCCATATACTTACCTAAAGTAATAAGCGTAAGTATTACTGCTGCCGATTCGAAGTAAAGTCCAGCAGGCGTGCTATTTATTATAATTTGATAAACGCCATATAAACCGTACAGAAAAGCAGCAGAGCACCCGATAGCTATTAGCGAATCCATATTCGGAGCGCCACGAAACAACTTCTTAAATCCGGAGACGAAATATCTCTTACCTATAACAATTACAGGTAAACATAGTAATAGTTGAATGGTAGCATTTGCTTTAGGATGCGGCTCGGGATTTATACTATCTGGCAAATACATGCCCATTGCATGAAAGAGCATGGGCAGCATAGCAACAATCAGCAATGGAACCGTAAAAACAGCAGACAGTATAAACCGATGCCAAATGACTCGGGACAGAGGTTCTGCTTCTTCGTTTTGTTTTTCTTTTTCGGGCTTTGCAGTAAAACCTGCAAAATCAACAACCTCAATAATTCTAGACTCGGTAATCTTTGCAGGGTCATAGCTTACGCTTAACTTCTCCGTTGCTAAATTTACATTTGCCTCCGACACTCCGTCAACCTTGCCTAACGAACGTTCTATCGCTCTTGCACACGAAGCACAAGACATGCCTTCTATCTTAAATCGTTGCATTTTCATTGTCTTCCCTATTAGTCGAATATAACAGGCTATATGCCTTATTATTTTTCAATATTACATATTACAAAGTTAAAAATTAGTTTTGTAATTATTGCAGATTATTGAGAACTACAATTAGTGATATTAATAGAAAAAGCCGATGTTTCTCATCGGCTTTTTCTATTATTAATTAACTATCGTCATTTCGACCGCAGGGAGAAATCTACTTTTTCAGGTCTTGCCGTTGAATGGAAAGATTTCTCCCTGCGGTCGAAATGACGATAAATTCTAGTACTATACGAGTATATAACTTACTTTACATAATCGCTCCAGCTTGTTTTACGCATATCGCCCGATTTGTTGAACTGGTCGTGCATCCCAAAACTAGCAACTAGCGTATGCGGGGTATGATGCTTGCTTGTATTTAATTTCAAATAATCCCATAACAGCTGCTTATAGTCTGAGTGAACGCAGTTCTCAATAATAGTCTCAGCGCGCTGAATGGGCGACTTACCTCTTAAATCGGCAACGCCATACTCGCTGATAAGAACTTTTACCGAATGCTCGTTATGATCTATATGCGATACCATAGGTACAAATGCGCTGATTGCACCACCTTTAGCCACCGAAGGCGTTGTAAAAATTGAGATGTATGCGTTACGGGTGAAATCGCCCGAGCCACCGATACCATTCATCATCTTCGTACCAACAACGTGGGTACTATTTACGTTACCAAATATGTCTGCTTCGATTGCAGTATTTATAGTAATAAGACCTAAACGACGAACAATTTCAGGGTTATTAGAAATTTCCTGAGGACGAAGAACAATACGCTCTTTAAAGAACGGTAAATCTGCATAAACCGTTTCCAGTACAGCAGGGCTAACGGTTAACGAGCAACCGCTGGCAAACTTAACATTTCCTTCTTTCATTAAACCGATAACAGCATCTTGAATAACTTCGGTGTACATTTCGAAAGGCGGAATATCCTTATTGTCGCCAAGGGCACCAAGCACTGCATTGGCAATATTGCCTACGCCGGATTGGATAGGTAAAAATGATGCAGGAATTCTTCCTTCCTTAATTTGTGCAGCTAAGAAGTTTGCTACGTTATCGCCAATTTGCTTAGTTACCTCATCAAGCGGAGTAAACGCACCAACCTCGTCCGGACGTTTTGTTTCTACAACACATACAATCTTAGCAGAATCTACCTTTAGCACGGGGCTACCGATACGATCGCTAGGTTTATAGATAGGAATTTCGCGACGATAAGGAGGGTCTTGAACTTCGTAAATATCATGAAATCCTTTTAACTCCTTTGGGTGCTGATGATTCAGCTCTATAATAATCTTTTCAGCCAGGCGAGCAATAGTAGGAGAAATCCCCACTCCGGATGTAAGCACAATCTCTCCGTCTTCTGTAATATCTGCTGCCTCAATAATAGCAACATCTAACTTCCCAAACGATCCGTAGCGCACTTCCTGCGCCATATGCGAAAGATGCTGATCGAAATAGGGAGCATGCCCACGGTTAATAGCACCTCTCAAATCGCTTGTAGATTGATAAGGAGTTCTAAACTTAACAGCATCGGCACGAGCCAATTCTCCGTCAAGAGAATCACCAGTTGAAGCTCCCGTCATCATTCCAATTTTAAAAGGCTTACCCTTGTCATGCTCTGCTTTAGCGCGCCGCGCAAGAGCGGTAGGAACAACCTTAGGTGCTCCGGCAGCAGTAAACCCACTAAAACCAACATTATCGCCATTATTTATGAAGCTGGCTGCTTCTTCGGCAGATACAATTTTAAACATATGCTATATTTTTTATGTGTTATTTCAAATTTCAGAGCGCAAATGTATAGTTTTATCAACAAAAAATATAGGTTATTCAGCATTCTTATTCTTGCTGTAAAGCATATTTCCGCGTAGTATAAACTCCTTAAAATAGGGTTTCACTTTTTTGACCTATATTTGTAAGTTCAATCTACTATTCAACAGCTTATGAAATTACTGAAGCTACACCTTTTTCTAATTTTTGCTATTGTTGTATCCTGTACTCCAAGCCGAAACTTAGCAGACCCTACATATAAGGAAACGAGTAAGCTACGTAATCATGTTAATTTTTTAGCCTCAGATTCTTTAAAAGGGCGCCTTCCTGGAACACCTGAATCTGATATTGCGGCAAAATATATTAAAGATCAGCTACAGTCATATGGTTATAAACCGTTAGCAGCCGATGGGTTTCAAACATTCGATCTGGTTATTTCGCAAAAAAAATTAGGAAACGACAACACATTTGCAATAGATGGAAAACCTTTTCAGCAAGGAAAAGATTTTACCGTTCTACCCATCTCTTCGAGCGACGAGGTAAGTGCAAAAGTTACTTTTGTAGGGCATGGTTTATCCATTGATCAAGACGGGTTAAAGAAAGATGATTACCAAAACGTAAACATTAAAGGTAAATGGGCATTAATGCTATTCGGCGCACCTAGCGACAAATATAATTTATACTCGCGGTATCAATCGAAAGCTGTTGTTGCGCGGGATAAAGGAGCGGTAGGCGTTATATTTGTCGCAGAACCTACAGATGACCTAGACAATGAGCTAATGCCTTTTGCTCTACGCGAAGCCGGTGTAGGCATCCCATGTATTCAAGTCACCCGTGCAATTGTGAATGAATATATGCACAAAGAAAGCAGAGATTTTCCTACCGTTGAAAAAAATTTGGCTAACGATATAAACACTATAAACTACGAATCTGACTTTGTTGTTTCTGCCCGCACGAAGGTAGAAAGTATTAGGGTAAATACGCATAATGTAGTAATGATGCTGGAAGGATATGACCCAGCGTTAAAAAACGAAAGTATTGTAATAGGTGCACACTACGACCATCTGGGATTTGGAGGAAGGGGATCGGGCAGCAGACGACCTAATGAACTTGCTATACATAACGGAGCAGATGATAATGCCTCAGGGGTATCATTAGTAATGCGGCTGGCAGAAAGGTTAGCCAAACAAAAAGAACAGCTGAAACGGAGTGTTGTAGTAGTTCTGTTCGGTGCAGAAGAACAAGGCATTGTAGGGTCGAAATATTTCGTTGCCCACACGCCTAAAGAGGTAGGAAGAATAGCAGCCATGCTTAACTTTGATATGGTTGGTCGATTAAATAAGCAACGTAATATACAAATTAGCGGAGTAGGTACTTTTGAGCAAGGAGAGGAGATCGTAAAATCTGCATTAAACCCCGACAACCTTAAGCTAACACTTTCTAAAGGCGGTTTTGGTCCATCAGACCATGCATCGTTCTATGCAAAACAAATACCCGTACTATACTTTACTACCGGTGTACATATGGATTATCATACACCCAACGATCTTGCAGAGAAACTTGATTATGAAGGAATACATTCTATAGAACTATTAGCAAAAGACATTGTAAAACAGCTGGCTAACCTCGCTAAAGCACCGATATATCAACACGTCGGCGATAGTTACATAAATTCCGGCACCCATCGCAAATTTAAGGTAACATTAGGAATTATCCCGGACTTTACATCGAGCGGAAGCGACGGTATGCGCGCTGATGTCATTTCTGAAGGAAGACCTGCATATAAAGCCGGTATGCAAGCTGGAGATATTATCATCTCGATAAATAAGAAACCGGTACTCAATGTACAAGATTATATGCAACGTTTATCTGAACTGAAGGCAGGCGAAATGGTGGAAATTATTGTTAAAAGAAACAATGAAGATGTTATACTACAAATCCAACTATAAATGTATCAGCATATGAGTAAAAAGACTCTACAACATATCAGCATATGGGTTATCGCCATTGTAATAACAATAGGCGCTGTCTTTTTCCAACGAATGACCGGTCCTACCAACCCCAAATCTGTTTCGTTTACATTAAACGGTAAAGAGTATAAAACGCGCCTTCCCAGAAGTCTTGTTATTCCAAAAGAAGCAGCACAGCATGGGGAACAGCGAAAAGGACATCCATCTGGACTTATATTTAAAATTGCAGATTTCCCGGAAAATGCTTTTATCACTGTATATGCAAAACGCTTCCGTACAAATGATGAGTGGTCGTTCATAACAACAGGAAGAAGAGAGAATGTATTTATTGCAGCACTGCCCGTTCAGCCTATAGCGGGTAAGTTATCATACTACCTAACCATAAGCTATAAGGGAAAAAGCATAGACCCGTTTAAAGATGAACCACTTGTTATACGCTACCGTGGAGACGTTCCTGCATGGATAATGGTACCCCATATCTTCTTTGTGTTTCTAGCCATGCTCTTTTCTACCCTAGCGGGAATTTTCGCACTATATAAACGAGAAAATTTTATTCGATATGCTAAACTAACACTAGCAACACTATTTGTTGGAGGCTTAATTTTAGGACCAATAATGCAGAAATTTGCATTCGATGTTTTTTGGGCTGGATGGCCCTTCGGTTCAGACCTTACCGACAACAAAACTTTAGTAGTATTTGTTTTCTGGTTAATTGTAGCTTTAATTAATCGTACAAAAAGACGTTACATTTGGGGGATAATTGCCGCAATATTCATGCTGCTTATATACAGCATCCCACATAGTACAATGGGCTCGGAGTATGATCACAAAACAGGAAAAGTAATAACTGCACCAAGAGAATAAAAGAATTTTAATCTATATATCAAGATATAATGAGAACAAAAATCGTAGTAGGAAACTGGAAAATGAATACTACTGTAAAAGAAGGTATTCAGTTGGCAAAAGCGGTTGCAGCCGCATCTTCTAACGTTAACGGAGTAAAGCTGATTGTTGCTCCCCCCTTTACGCATCTTACATTGGTAAAAGAAGCACTTAAAGGATCAAATGTTGAACTATCGGCACAAAACTGCGCCAACAAAGAATCGGGCGCCTATACCGGAGAGGTAGCAGCAAAAATGGTTGCATCTACAGGCGCAACATACGTTATTCTTGGACACTCGGAACGTCGTGAGTACTACGGAGAAACCAGCGAGATACTACTCAATAAGGTAAAATTAGCCTTAGCAAATAGTTTAAAGCCCATCTTCTGTATAGGCGAACGCCTAGAAGAGCGCGAAAGTAGCCGCCATTTCGAAGTTGTAAAAGCACAGCTGGAAGAGGTAGCTTATCAGCTGGACAAAACCGATTTCGAAAAAATAGTATTAGCCTACGAACCTGTATGGGCAATAGGTACAGGAAAAACTGCTACTCCCGAACAGGCACAGGAAATGCATGCGTATATCAGAAAAGTATTGGCAGAGAAGTTTGGTAGCAAAGCTGAAAACACCTCAATTCTGTATGGTGGTAGCGCAAAGCCATCTAATGCAAAAGAACTATTCTCTAAAGCAGATGTAGATGGAGGACTGATTGGCGGGGCATCGCTTATAGCAGACGACTTTATTGCTATTGCACAATCGTTCTGATAAAGAACTTTTATTAGTATATTTGACGAAAGAACAAAGATGAAAAATTAAATGATCTTTGTTCTTTTGCTTTATTTATTAATCTAGAATTATGGACTATATAGAAATAAAGCTAAGTATATATCCTCACTCAGATGAATTGTCGGAAATTCTTATCGCAGAATTAGGAGAATTGGGATTTGAAAGCTTTTTCGAAACAGAAGATGGCGTAGATGCTTATATACAAGCCAACAGCTACGATAAAGCCAAGATAGCCGATCTAATCCACGACTACAAAGACCAACATGCTATTGAACTTAAAGAAACACTTATAAAAACAAAGAATTGGAACGCTGTATGGGAGTCTAACTTTGAACCCATTGTTATAGAAAATAGCTGTACCATTCGTGCACCTTTCCATACAGATATGCCAGCGTTAGAGTACGATATTATTATCGAGCCTAAGATGAGCTTCGGTACAGGACACCACGATACGACCTATCTTATGGCAGAATGGTTACTGAATAACACCGTGGAAAACCTTAGATTACTGGACATGGGTTGCGGTACAGGAATCCTTGCCATTCTTGCTGCTATGAAAAATGCCCACTCTATTGACACCATAGACATTGATGAATGGGCATATAACAACACCATAGAAAACGTTAATACCAATAACGTTAGTGATAGAATAATCGTAAAACTTGGGAACGCCTCTTTGCTAAATGGATCCACTTACGATATTATTCTCGCTAACATTAACCGTAATATCTTAGTGCAAGATATGGCTGCTTATATAGCCTCGCTATCTACTGGCGGTAAGCTTATTGTTAGTGGTATTTTTACAGAAGATATACCAATAGTAACAGAGGCTGCCACAAAACAAGGTTTACAACTGATAGAAGAAAAGAGTAGGAATAAATGGGCTCGTATAGCTTTCATAAAATAAGCAAGAAGCGACTTATACTGCTTGCCATTACATTTATTGGTATTCTATTTGTACTACTATGCCGATGGAATACTAACCTTGCAGAATGGTATATGCAGATTATATATCCTGTACTTGCAATAAGCCTATCTTATCTATCTAATATCTTCCCTTTCTCGCTTTTCGATGTACTTACCATTGTTGCTATGGCTATGCTTGTCGGTGGCATAGTTCAGCTGTTTCGGCGTAGGCTAAAGATCTTACGCTGGCTATACTTGGTTGCCATGTCTATTACCTGGACTGCGCTATGGTTTTATCTAACTTGGGGAATTGGCTATTTTAGAGCAGATTACTATACAAGATCTTCCCTTTCACCTGTCACTACTAGTCTTGAAGATTTCCGTAAGATTTCTTTACAGTATATTGAAATTTTAAACAACAACTATACTTATGTCAATCATATAGAAAAATCAGAAATAGATAAAACTATAGAAAAATCGTATGCCCAATTGCACGAGCAGCTAAGGCTATCTTATCCTAGCGGCAAGCGTAAGGCTAAACGAACAATTTACCAAGCATTACAAACAAAAATGGGTATTACCGGATTTTTTGCTCCATTTTTTAATGAAGCGCATGTAAATACCAGCGTCCTACCATTTTCATATCCATTTACGCTAGCACATGAGAAAGCCCATCAACTAGGGATTACAAGCGAAGCAGAATGCAATCTTTATGCCATCATTATTTGTACCTCATCGGATAATCCGCAGGTTAAATATAGCGGATACTATGAACTTGTCAACTATTTGCTTTCTGCGCTTCGGAAGGTTGTCCCCATAGATGAATATAGGCAAGTTTACGAAAAAGTGAGCGAAAAAGTGCGTGCTGATTTTGCTCGCGAGTACGAGTTCTGGCAGCAAGCAATAAACCCAGGACTTGCGGAATTACAAACAAAGGTTTACGACAGCTATCTTAAAAGTAACAATATTAGCAGTGGAGTAATAAATTACTCCGAAGTTGTCGAGCTATTTCTTGCTTGGGAACAGTATAAAAGAAAAGAGTATATAGCAAATTAGAAAACTGTCATTCTTGGTAATGATGCCATAATGGACTGATTTTTTATGAGAAGATTTCTCACTTTGTTCGAAATGACGTAGAGGTAATTGCCTATACACTACAGAACAAACTCATAATCTGCCAGATATTCCAACAAAAAGATCTTTACTTAAACTTTTTCAGAATAAATCGGGTAACCTCTTCATCTTTTTTTAGCTGTTCCGCAAGCTCTTCCAACGAATTATATTTCTCAATATCTCTAATACGTTCAACCATTTCAATCTTAACCTCTTCTCCGTATATATTCTTACTAAAGTCAAGAATATTTACCTCTATTTTTATTCTGAAATCGTCTGATACAGTAGGATTGCTTCCTATATTCAGCATTCCTTTATATTGGTTATTTCTTAACGTAACCACAACAGCATAAACTCCTTCTCTTGGTAGCAGCTTCAACAAGTCGTCAATCTGTATATTTGCTGTAGGAAATCCTATCTTTGTTCCCAACCTCAAACCTTCAACAACCTTACCATTAAAAGAATACATATATCCTAATAAAGCATTTACCAGCGTTATGCTTCCCTCTTTAATAGCTTCGCGTATTTTAGTAGAGCTAACATTTACAAAGTCCAACTTGTTGGCTTCTACTTTTTCCACCTCTATGCCGTACGTATCCCCCAGCTGCTTTATTCCAGAATAATCAGTTCCTCTATCATGACCGAAATGGTGATCATAGCCAATTATCAGCTTTGCTATATTAAGCTTTTCTCTTAAATATTCTTTGAAAAAAGTTTCAGGCGATAGCTGTGCAAATTCTGTTGTGAAAGGAATTATGTACAGCAAATCGATACCTATTTTTGCCAATAACTCTTTCTTCTCATTGAGCGTCGTAAGCAAATATAAATCCTCTGTTTCTTTATTCAGAACCATTCTTGGATGAGGCCAAAAGGTAATAACGCACGATTTTTTTTGCTGACGTGCAGCTTCCGCCATTACTTTTGAAAGAACGGCATGATGCCCTTGATGGACACCATCGAAAAAGCCTGTTGTTGCTATAGGATTTTGATTATTGGGTATATCTGGATAGTAATATGTTTGCATTAAATCTTTCTATTTAGTGTAAAATGTTAGTGGTAAATGGTTAATCGTAAAACATATAGTATTGTATTTGTTATTCGATACGCAAATTTATTGAATAGTTCATACCTTCCTTTTACGATTAACAACTAACAATTGACCATTAACGTTTTTTATATCCACTTAACTAAGCTGAAATCTTGCCGATTCGGTAACTTCGAATTAACAGGATAAACTCTAATACTCATAAGGAAAATTCCCGGATAATCTGCATCAAATTTTCCCGAATATTCAACCACTCCTCCATCAGCATTTACGCATTTAAGCGGGTTGGTTTCTTCAACTCTAATCGTATCCCCGTTTTGTTCTGCCAGCACCAGCTCAACACCAATGTCTTCATAGTTAAGCGACCCTATATTCAGCGTAACTTTAATCGAATATTTTTTACCCATTATAATAGGTTCCTTCGATATATCGGGTTGCTCTATAGAAATCACATCAATATTATCCCATTCGCGACTAACCCTACGCTTCCAATCTGAAAGCTCTAAGGCAAGCTGGTAATCGTTCTTCTGCATTGCGCGATGTCTTTTTTTTAGCTTATTATAGTAAACTTCTTCGTAATCAATAAGCATACGGTTGGTTGTAAAGTTAGAAGCAATTTTTGCGATAGAGTTCTTGATATACTTTACCCATCCTGCTGGAATACTCTCTTTCGTACGCTGATAATACAACGGAGCAATCTCATTCTCAATAGTGTTGTATATTATCTCAGCATCCAACTCATTCTGAAAATCTTGATTGTCGTACATCTTCTCTTCCGGTAAAGCCCACCCTGCCTCAGGTCTATATCCTTCAGCCCACCAACCGTCAAGTACGCTGAAGTGAAGCACTCCGTTAAGAACTGCCTTTTCCCCACTAGTTCCAGAAGCTTCTAACGGACGCGTAGGCGTATTAAGCCAAACATCCGAACCCTGAACCATTTTTCTTGCCAACTCCATATCGTAGTTATCAAGAAAAATAATTTTTCCGATAAACTGCGGAAGCTTAGATATCTCAATAATCTTTTTAATCAGCTCCTGTCCTGCCTTATCTGCCGGATGCGCTTTCCCTGCAAATAAGAATTGTACGGGACGTTTAGGATGACTCACAATCTCATTCAGTCTCTCAAGATTATTAAATAAAAGGCGCGCTCGTTTATAGGTTGCAAATCGACGAGCAAAGGCAATAGTAAGTATTTCGGGTCGTAAGTTTTCTTTTATCTCTACAAGCTGTTGCGGTGTATGATGTGTATTTGCATTTTTTGCCGACAACCGTTCTTTGATATGGTTGATAAGTGAAGTTTTAAGCTTGAATCTTACTTCCCATATTGCCCTATCATCCACATTATAGATATTATCAAAGCAAGATTTATCGTAATGGTGCGTTTTAAAGTCAGTACCAAATTCTTTTTCGAAAATAACCTTCCATTCGGGAGCTGTCCATGTAGGATAATGAACACCATTTGTAACATAACCAACATGTAATTCGTTAGGGTAATAGCCGGGCCACATATCTTTCAAAATTTCCTGACTTACCTGACCATGTAAACGGCTGACTCCATTAACCTCTTGCGATAAGTTTGCTGCCAAATGACTCATTGAGAATTTTTCGTTCGGATCGTTCGGATGAATTTTTCCTAAACCCATCAGCTCATCCCAGCTGATACGGAATCTCTCGGGATAGTGTGAAATATATTTACGCAGCAAATCTTCGGAGAACGCGTCGTGACCAGCCGGTACAGGTGTATGTGTGGTAAAAAGCGACGAGGCTCTAACTACCTCCATTGCCTCAGTAAATGAAAGGTTATGCTCTATTATCAGCTCTCGGATTCGTTCTAAACCAATAAATGCAGCATGCCCTTCGTTACAGTGGTAAACATCGGCATCAATTCCTAAAAGATGTAATGCTCTTATACCACCAACACCCAGCAGTAACTCCTGCTTTAAACGATTCTCCCAATCGCCGCCATATAGCTGATAGGTAATGCTACGATCTTCCGGGCGGTTATCTTCAAAGTCTGTATCGAGCAAATACAGCTCGGTTCTACCAACATCTACACGCCATACGCGTGCATAAACATTTCGACCCGGAAACGTTATACTTACAGTTAGCCAATGCCCATCTTTATCTCGAACCTGCTGAACGGGTATCTTTGTGAAATCTTGCGGTTCGTAATAGGCAACCTGATCGCCAGCAGCAGAAAATTTCTGCGTAAAATACCCAAATCGATATAGCAATCCTATTGCCGTAATTTTAGAACTCTTATCGCTAGCTTCCTTCAAATAATCACCGGCAAGAATTCCAAGACCTCCCGAATATATTTTTAACGAAGCATGTAAACCATACTCCATACTAAAATATGCAACTTGAGGTCCGGTCATAGCTTTCTTTTCTGCCATATATGCTTTATACCTTTTATGTACAGTATCCAACATACCAACAAATGCTTCATCTTTCTCCAACTCCTGATACCTTTTATATGGTATATTATCAAGAAGGGCAATAGGGTTACATCCCAACTTATTAAAACCTGCCTCATCTATATAGCTAAAGAGATTAATAGCATCCTGATTCCAGCACCACCATAGGTTCTTTGCCAATTCCTCCAGCGCCGATAACGAACGTGGTATGCTTCTTTCTACAAATAAGCGAGCCCAGTTGGGCTTTTCTACGCTAAACTGCTTGTTAAGGAAGGAAAGCTGCTCTTCCTGCTTCTGAACGGGAACATTATGGATGCGAGCCGGAACCTTTTCAAGAGCAATTGTATATGCTTTTAGGTAGTATTGTATAAGATTTGACCACAGCGCAATAGTCGAAACCTTTTCAGCATTCTCTTTCAGCTGCTGCTGATCCTTTTCATTCAGATTAGAAATGGCAAGGATTTTTTTCGCTACCTCTTCTATTACATAGGCATCATTTCTGTCGTCACGAGAAATAACTTCTATACTCGAATGATCTTCATTATAGTACTCGTTTACCCAAAGTCCAAAACCTGCAAGCGTAGTTGTAATAGTTGGCACTTTAAACGCAAGGCTTTCTAACGGGGTGTAGCCCCACGGTTCATAGTACGATGGAAATACAGATATGTCTAACCCCATCAACAAATCGTAATATGGCAGGTTAAAAATACCGTCGTTCCCGTTAAGATAAGATGGCACAAAAATTATACTAACCTTACTTTCTTTATCATTTTTTATACTTAATCGTTGCATAGCATTTAATGCCGGATCTGCTGATAGATCAGTAAGGTAATGCGTTGTATATGGATTCGTCAACGGAATGGGAGAATCTTTCTCCTTAATATTATGCAGCAACTCTTTACTTGGTCCGTGGTGTCCTGCCGGAACAAGAATAAAAGCAACCACATTCTTTGCAAGGCTTTGCTCATCTCTAAGTCTTGCAAGTGCTTCGATAAATATATCTATACCCTTATTTTTAAACTCGTATCGACCACCTATGCCCACCAGTAACGTATCGTTATTCAGCTTTCTGTTGAGCATAGCTCTTGCCACCTCAAGAAGTTTTTCTCTTCCTTGTGCTAGCTTTTCTATAAACTCTTTACCCGAAGGTACAATAGAATTCTCGAAACCGTTGGGCGTAACTAAATCCACATCTTTGCTAAGAAAATGGCTACATTCCTTTGCAGTAATATCGCTAACTGTAGCAAAACAATCAGCGTACTGTGCCGATAAACTCTCCAACGATTGCTTTGATACAACATTAAACTCCTGTGCTTTTGCTTCGGGATTATACCTTTGTATATTATCATATAACTTCTGTCCGTTTCCAGCTAAACTGCGACCAAGTACTGTTGCATGAGTAGTAAAAACAGTACTGATTTGAGGCGCATTCTTTTTCAAATATAACAGCCCTGTACCCGTCATCCATTCATGGAAATGAGCAACCGTTTTTTGGCGCATATTAAGATGAAATTTCGTATAATGTTCAATCACCCTACCTGCAGCATAACCAAAAAGAGCAGGCTCTATATAATCCCACTGACCGCTTATAGAGTCGAGTTTAAACTCATTCCAAAACATTTTTAGGATATCGTTTTTTTCGGCAAAAAGGTTTGTAAAATCAACAAGGATGACAATAGGTTTACCTACAACATTCCATCGCCCTACCCTTATCCGTAAACCGTCTTCTGCCGCTTTCGCTTTCCATGCTCTGAATAAATGCGAATCTTCGATAAACTCGGGATGTGTTTCAGAATCACGTAGTATATCCGGTCCTATTAATACATATTCGCCTCTTACTTCTTTTAAAATACTAAGGACTTTTGTTACAATAACGGTGTGTATTCCGCCCACTTTATTACAAACTTCCCAGCTGACTTCAAAAAGGTAATCGACCTTTTGTGTGCTATCATTTTTTGCCATTATATATATTTTTAAATTTCACTCTTTATGCTACCAATTGTTTAGAGTGTACTATATTTATAAACAAACTTATCTTAATTATGCTCAATCTCAAAGTTACAATTATTCTGGCTTAATAGCTTTAATTTGTGCTTAGCTTTACATTAAATAGAAGAGCCACAGCTATTACTAACCATGGCTCTTTCTACTTAAATAGATTTAACTATTTTTTCTTTGCAACTTTTTTCGCTGCCGGCTTCTTTGCTACAACTTTTTTCGCAACGGGCTTTTTAGCTGCAGGCATCTTTTTTGCCACTGGTTTTTTCTTTGCAGGAGCCGCCTTCTTAACCGCCGGCTTCTTTGCTGCTACTTTTTTCTTAGGAGCCGCTTTCTTTGCTACAGTTTTCTTTTTTGGTGCTGCTTTTTTCTTTGGAGCAACTTTCTTTTTTGCTGGAACTTTCTCAACAATAGGTTTCTCTAGTTCTTCAGCAGATAATAATGATTTTCTTTTCATAAGAGAGCTTTTTGAGGTTTGTTTATTATCTTCTTTTTTTTTGTCAACACTAACTGTGTTATTTACAGATGCAAAGTTAGATTTTTTTTCTACATATAGTAACACATCATCACTACAAATCGTTTTTTTATCAACACCTTTTTCAACAAGAAGTTCAAAATCACTTAGCACATTCATGTAGTTAATGAACGCTTGATACGGCGTTTCATAAGGGTTGAAGTACTTATGCACGTCTCCGTCGGAAAACCATTTTGTGCACATGTAGTAAAAATGATCACTTGTTTGCAACCATCTCCATTTTTTGATAAACTCTGAATCTCCTGATGCTTCTACTTTCTGACCGATGTCATAAAGGTTATCGAACGCATCGTCTTGAAGTTCGTTACCAAGCCAAGCCGTTAAGTCGCGCTCTTCATCCGCCCAGGAAATCGGATCGGACACATGCATCGCCGATACTGGTTGATGTTTAGCCGATGCTTCCGATGGCGTCAAGAATTCGAAATCAGAATTCGAAAAAACTTGCTGAGGAAGATGCCGCATAAATTCAAAAATACCGGTTTCTGCCCATTGGTGTTCCCCAAAGGTTTCATAATCCATAAAGAGGTTTACGACTTCTTCTTTTTTATCGATTGCATTCAACCAGCCGACATATTTTTCTGTAGTAAGAGGCCAATCACCCCATCCTCTATTAGAGAAACGAAACGCTATATCATCGCTCAACCGGAAGTTTTTAAGCAACAGCTTAAGCTTAGGTTCAATAGGATTAGTATAAAGATAATTTGGGCTTCTCCAGCCCAATATATGTTTTGCTCCTTCTGTTAGCATCGTTCTAAAACCCATGTTTGCAACACGTGCACCAATAAGATCGGAGTAGATTAACTCGGTATTACGAAAGGTTGTTGGGCGTTTTTTAAAGTAATACTCAACCATATCGTTTTGTAACTCTACCTGCTTTTCAAATTCGTCACCTTCTCTCAGCGCCGCAAGAGAATGAGAATATGTTTCGCCAATAAACTCAACACAGCCTGTTTCTGCCAAGCGAATAAAGCTATCGAGCACATCGGGGGCATATAGCTTAAGCTGCTCTAATGCTACACCTGAAATTGAATAACTAATCTTAAACCGATTTCCGTATTCATTTATCAGGTCAAGCATCAACTTGTTTGTAGGCAAGTAGCATTTCTCTGCAACTTTTCGCATAATAAGCTTATTCGAAAAATCATCAAAGTAATGATGGTCATTCCCGATGTTAAAAAAACGGTATCGTTTTAACCGAAACGGTTGATGAACTTGGAAGTAAAAGCAAATCGTTTTCATTCAAATAAAGTTATTGAGTATAACCCCTACAAAAAATAATTAATTGCTTATTTCAACATCATTCAAAATATAGCCAGAAGATCCAATACCTCTAACTACATTTGAAATAATAAAACTACATGGTACTATTATATATATCTATAACTTTTGCTGCCGCATTTTCCCATTTCAGGTTATTAACTTCTTCTTGTCCGTTCCTTACAAAGAATTTTGAAAGTGCAGGATATTGCAGCAACACATGTATTACATCAGCCATAGCATCTACGTCCCAAAAATCTATTTTAAGGGCATAGCTTAATATTTCTGCGACACCAGACTGCTTTGAAATAATAACCGGAACATCGGACGACATAGCTTCTAGGGGAGAAATCCCAAAGGGCTCGGAAACCGAAGGCATAACATAAACATCACTTAACGAGAACATACGGTTAACTTCTTCTCCTTTTAAAAATCCGGTAAAATGAAAATGGTTAGATATGCGTAACTGAGCAACACGACGTACTACACGATTGAGCATATCTCCACTTCCTGCCATGACAAAACGAACATTTTTAAGCTTCTTTAAAACTTTGTTAGCTGCTTCTACAAAATAATCTGGACCTTTTTGATAGGTAACTCTACCAAGAAAAGTAACCACCTTTTCATCAACGCTACGCTTGTAGCGCCGCACCAGTCTATTGCTAAAATCTACGGCATTATGAACGGTAAATACTTTTTTGGGATTAATGCCATACCTTTTAATGACTATATTACGGGTAAGGTTACTAACCGTAATTACACGGACTGCTTCTTCCATCCCCCTTCGCTCGATATCGTAAACATTCTGATTTACGTTTTCGCCACTACGGTCGAACTCTGTTGCATGAACGTGAACAATTAAAGGTTTACCCGATATTTTTTTCGCGGCAACACCTGCCGGATAGGTTAACCAATCGTGCGCATGTATTACATCAAATTGATTATTTTTTGCAATTGTGGCAGCAACTAAAGCGTAACGTGTAACTTCCTCGGTAAGGTCTGTACCATATTTTCCCGAAAATTGGAACTTAGTATAAAAGGTATGCTTGTTTGTTTCTTTCGAAAAATTCTGCTGTTCGGTAGTTATACGTTTAAACTCCTCCTCCCCAATATATGGAATAAGGTTGGAGCCTATTTCCATGAACGTAATGCGCCTCCATAAATCTTCAATAGCCGAGGTAGTGCCCGGGATAACTATATCGCCTGCATTTACAATACGAGCAACATTAGGATCTTCGTCACCATATGCTTTTGGCATAACGAACAAAATATCTATATTATGCTTGGCAAGACCTTTTACTAAGCCATAACATGCCGTGCCTAGCCCTCCCGTAATATGTGGTGGGAATTCCCACCCAAACATCAATACCCTCATACTTATTTAGGCTTTTTATAGTGTTCTATCATACGCACAATACGTAGTAGTTCGGCAACACTCCATGCCTGAGATATACATCCGCCCGGTTCTTGCGGAGGATCCCCATCGTAAACTTCGGAAACCGATCCAATGCCATAGTAGGTCATATCTTCGCCGAAGTTATTTATGATCTGCTCGGCAAGGTTTACAAACGCTTCGCCATATAGCTTAAAGTTAGCCTCAACGTAATACCCCAACAACCAGGGCCACGCAGTACCTTGATGGTAAACACTATCACGAGTAGGCTGGTCACCCTCATAACGTCCTATATACGACGGATTTTTAGGTGAAAGCGTACGTATGCCTTTAGGTGTAAGCAACTCCCTCTCCACCACCGACATTATTTTATATTTTACCTCGTCTGTAATTGCCGTATAAGGAAGCGAAGCAGCAAATATTTGGTTAGGTCGTGTAAAAATATTTTGTCCCTCCTCATCTACATAATCCGCCAAATGCTGCCTTTCTTCGCACCAAAATGTAGGCAAAAACGATCGCTCTATTAAAGCGGGAATGTCTTTCCATCCTTTTACGAAAACCGTATCCTTAAACTTTCGTGCTAACTCTAGCGTATAGCATACAGCATTATACCAAAGTGCGTTTATATCTACAGCATATCCGGCACGGGGTGTAACAGGCTTACCGTAGGCAATAGCATCCATCCAAGTAAGTGCTTTACCTTTTTCTTCCGCCCAAATAAGCCCGTTATCATGCATACGAATATTATAACCTACGCCTTCTCTATACGATTTAAGGATCGCTTTCATCTTTTTGCCATATAGCTTCCAAACTTCTGCACTATCATTAGTAAAGTAATCGAACTGTTGAATAGCCCAGAAGTACCATAGCGGAGCATCAACCGAGTTATAAGCCGCATTAGTACTCTTACCTATATTGGGAAAAAGACCGTTTTTTAACTCGCTCGACATGGTATTGAGAACGTCTTTGCACGTTTTAGTATCTCCAAAAGCCGACAGGGTAAGACCAGGTAAAGCAATAAATGTATCACGCCCCCAGCGACCAAACCACGGGTAGCCGGCAACTACTTCAGTAGCCTTTCCTTGTTTAACAATAAACTGAGCCGCCGAATTTTTAAGACAGTCAATAAAGCTATTTTTAGATGGGCGTTTTTCCAACTCATTATTAAAACGTTTTTTTAATCCTACCGTAGAGGTCTCCTTAAACGAAGCCGAAAAGATAATACTATCGCCTTTCTTCATTGATGCCTCAAAATAACCCGAAACAAAAAGATCTTCCCGAAAGTCATATCCCCGTCTTTGCTCTTCCAGATACTCTATATTATAGTACCAATCGGGTGCAGGAACAAACTCGTTCTTCTTATCCAGCTGCATGAACAGCGTAGGAAATCCTAAATATAGCTTAGTAGAAATACCATTGGCAATCACGTTGTACTTGGTATTTACATTCATATTTGCTTTGCTAAGCTTATGTATTTGCCGAAACGCTAAAAATGGTTTAAGCTGAAGCTTAATGGAAGATTGAGCATCGAGCAGAGTATAACGAACTAAGAGCTGATCATCGTAGTGTAGCATTAACAACTCTTTTTTCAACACTATATTTCCAACCTGATATATAATAGTAGGGGTAGGTTCGTATTCAAAGTTTGTAATATATTTATGACCTCTCGGTTCGTATATCCCGGGATAGCGATGAATAGCCAGATTAAAGCTTTCTTTTTGCTGAATAATTGTTTCGTCAAGCGTAGAGAGAATAACATGATTATCTCCATCAAACTCTTCAATAGGCGCTACCAGCAGCCCATGGTATTTCCGTGTATTACAGCAAACAATGGTTGTACTTAAATATCCTCCCGTTCTATTTGTACTCAGCATTTCGCGTTTCAGGGAGTACTCCAGGTTAACTAATTTAGTTTTGTCAAATTTTAGGTATCCCATACTTAGAAAGGTATTATTGCTATAATCTATATAAGAACACTTTAAAGATAACAATTATTTTGCTTGTATTAGCAAAATATTAATCTATTTTTGTTGTTTAAAATCATTTATTTGTATAACGGGAGAATAAAAATGGCTATCATGGGCGTAAAATCAGGTATATTAACCATTATTAAATCTATTATTTTTTGTTTAATTCTTTCATCTTGTGCTGGAGGAGATACATCTCGTATCAATGGAAATGCAGAAACATTAGGAGGTAAAACTGTTTATTTGGAACGGATAGAACCTATCCATACCAGATTACTCGACTCTGCTAAGGTAAAAAGTAACGGTGATTTCTCGTTTAAAATAGCAGTATCATCAGAACCATACTTTCTAACACTAAGAACAGATTCATTGCTATTAGGAATGTTGCTGGTTGATAAAAATGAGAGTATAAACTTTCGCTATAATAGCAGACAATATGAGGTAGAAGGATCGGAAGGATCTGTACTATTAAAAAAGCTGAATGGCATGGTAAGCAGAAATGCTTTAACCCGCGACTCTATACTACAAAAATTAGAACCGGATAATGCAAATCTTACAGAAGTAAACCGCCAGCTGGTAAGATTGCTCACTAAACAAAAACAAGACTACATTCGGTTTGTTGTTACCAACCCTAAATCATTTGCCTCTATCATGGCAATGTACCAAGAGTTTTCTCCAGGTCTTCCTATATTTGGCAGAGCTGAAGATTTTCCATACTATCGGCTGCTGATAGATTCGCTACAAACAAAATATATGGGTTCTGCCTATATTGAACAGCTGAAAACCGATAGCAAAAACTTAAAACAACAAATCGAACTGCAAGCAAGGTTGGATAATCTTGTTACCGAAGCATCCTTCCCTGAAATTTCTTTGCCAGACAAATCGGGTAAAGAAGTTAAGCTATCATCGTTAAAAGGGAAAGTTATCCTACTTTACTTTTGGTCCACAACAATGGAAGGGAATCAGCTTGACAACAGAGAACTCCTCAACCTTTACGAGAAATATCACTCAAAAGGGTTAGAAATATATCAGGTATCGTTGGATACTGACAGAACAAGGTGGATTAAAGCCATTGAGACGCAAGAATTGCCATGGATAAACGTATGCGATGGTAAAGGAACGTCATCTCCGGTAGCGCTAACTTACAACATTCAGGCTTTACCAAACAATTTTATCTTTTCCAAAGATGAAGATTTAGCTGCAAAAAATCTATTCGGCGATGCATTAGACAAAAAAATTGCCGAGCTATTGCGATGAAAGCCTATGGGCAATAAAAAAACATATTTCGTTTCTGATATTCATTTGGGTTTACGAGCCGAAAAACAAACGCTAGACCGCGATAGGCTTTTCGCTCGCTGGCTTAGCGGGGTATCGAAAGATGCCGAAAGCATATACATACTTGGCGATTTATTCGACTATTGGTATGAGTATAAAACAGTAGCCCCAAGAGGCTTTACCCGTGTACTGGGTAAGCTGGCAGAGCTGGCAGATTCCGGCATTAATATTCATATATTCCCCGGCAACCACGACTTGTGGATGTTCGATTATTTCGAAAAAGAATTAGGGGCAATCGTTCACCATAAGCAACCATATGAGGTGGAAATAGAAGGCAAAAAATTCCTTATGGGGCATGGAGACGGTCTAGGACCAGGTGATAAAGGATACAAATTCCTCCGTAAAATATTTACTTGCCGTTTTCTACAATTTCTGTATGCTATGATACACCCACGTATTTCTATGGGATTTGCCCATAGATGGTCTAAGCATAGCAGGTTGTCTAAAGGGGTTGCTTTTCCTTTTCAAGGTGAAGACGAACAAATTTATAAGTACGCCCAAGATATTTTAAAAGAGAAACAGGTTGATTACTTTGTTTTCGGTCATCGCCACACACCTGTAATGATGAAAGTAGAGGATAAATCGACTCTTATTATACTTGGTGAGTGGATTCAAGGACGCGAATATGGCACTTTTGACGGAGAAAAATTTAAAATGAAAAAGTTTGACTAACCTCTCATCTTACATTATCTTAAAGTAAAATCGCTTACTTTTAAATCTACTTTCAAATTCATAAGACTATGAAAAAAACACATGTTGTTAAGCTACTAGTCCTTTTTTTTAGCCTCACAATATCATCTACCGGCATCGCGCAAACGCTATCTCCGTCCGCAAAGATATCCTTACTTACTTGTGGATCCGGCGAAGAGCTATACTCTACCTTTGGGCATAGCGCCATCCGTGTTTGTGATACGACTCAAACCCTTGACGCCATCTTCAACTACGGAACTTTCAGCTTTAGCGATCCCAATTTCTACATGAATTTTGTACGCGGGAAACTTAACTATATGCTCGGCATTCAGACATTCGAATATTTTATGGCTGAATATAAAATGGACGATAGACGGGTGTACGAACAGACTCTTAATCTCACAACAGAACAGCGGCAAGCCCTTTTCAACTTTCTATTACGTAATAGTTTACCTGATAACAGGTTTTATTTGTACGATTTTTTATTCGATAACTGCTCTACACGTATCAGAGACGTACTGAATAAAGTTTTTCCCGGTCAAATTATTTTTCCTGATAGATATGCGGACATAGTAGACGAGCCTACATTTCGCGATTTGCTGCATTCTCACCTAAACGATAGCCCCTGGACTAAGCTAGGCATAGACATGCTTCTCGGAAAAAGGGTTGATAGAATAGCCACCGCTAACGAGTATATGTTTTTACCGGACTATTTACTTGCTGCTTTTGAAAAAGCGACCATAAATGAGCAGCCACTAGTTTCAGAATTCGATTTTTTATATCAAAGTAGTAATGCTTTTGCGTCAAAAAAACCTTTAATTGTGCCCATGCCAGCATTCAGAATATTACTTGTTCTTGTTGTTGCAGCCTATATTATGAAAGCTCCCCTTAAATGGTTCGACTTTACTATATTTTTTATTGTAGGGCTGCTCGGTTTTTTACTGTTATTTATGTGGTTTGGCACCGATCATTATGTTACCAAATATAATTTTAACCTGCTATGGGCAATACCTATACATGCTGTGGCGGCTTTCTTTTTGTTCAAAAAGCAGCGTCCACAGTGGATGTTATGGTATTTCGCTGCTAATGCTCTAATATGCATACTTCTGTTAGTTTTCCGAAATTCTCTTCCCCAACGGCTAAACGATGCGCTAGTGCCTATTGTTTGTATATTAGGCTTCCGATCGTATGTTATTGCAAAGGCATTATTTGTCAAACCGATAAAATAAAACGTTGCCAGCGGAGTTCTATTAGTACACTTTGAAAACTATACTAACATGAACTATTGGCTTGTAAAATCAGAGCCAGCAAAATACAGCTGGGATACTTTTCTAAAAGATAAACAAACCTTTTGGGATGGAGTTAGAAACTATCAGGCAAGAAATAACCTGATGGCTATGAAAAAGGGCGATCTCGTACTTTTCTACCATAGCGTAGAAGAGAAAGAGGTTATAGGTATGGCAGAAGTTATAAAAGAACATTACCAAGATCCTACCACAAAAGATACCCGATGGGTTGCGGTTGATTTAAAACCTGTTGAAACATTAAAGAGCCCTGTTACGCTAGAAATGATTAAGAAGGATAAGCGTTTACAGAATATAGCTTTAATCCGTCAGCAAAGGTTATCGGTAATGCCATTAGCTGCCGCCGAATTTAATCGAATCCTAGAGCTTCGCGAGACTGAATAACCTGTAAACATATGGAATATACAATTATACATAACGAAGCTGCCCAATCATTCGAAACAGAAGTTGAAGGACATAAAGCAAGTGTTGAGTATTATTTAAGAGACAATACTATAAACATACTCCACACATGGGTCCCTAAACCAATAGAAGGAAGAAGCATTGCTGCTGCTTTAACGAAATTTGCTTTAGACTATGCTAAGCAAAATCAGTTGAAAGTTATTCCAAACTGTTCATACACACAGGTATATATTAAAAGGCACGAAGAATATCGTGATTTACTGTTCTAATAGTAAAATTTTTTGTGCTACTAGGCAACGCGCGGAATAGGTCTGAATATAAACAGAGAAAGTATTTTTCCTAAACGTAGGTAATTTCTTACATCGCGATATAGTAGTACCGACAAGTAATATCCACCGCCGACAAACATACCGAATGCCGCTCCGCCAATGATATCCAGTGGATAATGTTTGCCCAGATAAATTCTACTATACGCAACTACAAAAGCCCAAATAAAAATAAATATAGCATATGGTCTTTTCTTAAAGAAAAGGGCAGTTATCATTGCAAACCCAAAAACATTTGATGCATGGTTAGATAAAAAGCTATATCCGCTACCGCATCCTTCCAACAAATGAACCGAAACTAAAGCATTACATGGTCGTGGGCGTTCTATTGCGTATTTAATGACAGTTGACATCTGATCGACCGTAACTATACACAAAGCAGCTGCAGCTATGCATATAAGACCGTTCCATTTATACTTTTTGAAAATAAAAAAGCCAATAACAAGATAAAGTGGAATCCAAATCGGAACGCTACTTATGGCTACCATTATTGGATCGAGCCAATCTACATGAAGACCGTTAAGGAAGGCGAACAGTTTAGCATCCCAACTGGGAAAATCGATTACTGATAATGACAACATTTAGCTGGTTATTTAGTGGTGTGCAAAGATACAAATAATAATAAAATAACATTCTGATAACGTTGATTGAATTAGCTTGTATTCTGAATAGTTAACAGAATCGAGGGTTATAGCCATTTTTCAGCTTAGCAAGAATAGTCTATTATCAAGCAGCATTAACTAAAAGCTAACTAAATACAAAGAGGCTCATTTTCAATTATAAATGAAAATATTACCTTTGCATCCTTAATTCGTGATTTTGGGAGCGTATTTTGTTATTTCGCCGCGTGATGTCCCTCGCAAAGGAAATACGACAGTCCGTCTTTTCCTGAAAACACATAACACATATTAGTAAATTGATGAAAACTTTTGAAGAACTAGGCATCAGCCCCGCGCTGTTGCAAGCGATTCGTGAATTGGGTTTTGAGAACCCCATGCCAGTACAAGAAGCCGTTATTCCGTTGCTATTAGCAGACAGGACAGACATTGTTGCCCTTGCCCAAACAGGAACAGGAAAAACCGCTGCATTCGGTCTTCCTATTATTGAACAGGTTGACATTACAAATAAAAAACCTCAGGCACTTATTCTATGCCCTACTCGCGAATTATGCCTACAAATTGCTGGTGATTTAAACGACTTCTCAAAATATGTTGCCGACCTTAAAGTACTTCCGGTTTACGGAGGCTCTAATATAGAAAGCCAGATAAATGCGCTAAAAAAAGGTGTTCATATTGTTGTTGCCACCCCTGGTCGCTTGCAAGATCTTATTAATCGTGGGGCGATTAAACTCGGCGAGGTTAGCAAAGTGGTACTCGACGAAGCCGACGAAATGCTCAACATGGGCTTCCAAGAAAGCATCGACAACATTTTACAAGAAGTTCCCGAAGATAGAAATACTCTTCTTTTCTCGGCAACTATGCCGAAAGAGATTGCCAACATTGCCAAGAACTACATGACCAACCCTAAGGAAGTAACCATTGGTCATAAAAACGTAGCTAACGAAAACGTTAAGCACAGCTACTATATCGTACAAGCACGGGATAAGTATTTGGCACTAAAGCGTATTGCTGACTATAATCCCAACGTATATGGTATTATCTTCTGCCGGACACGCAAAGAGACACAAGAAATTGCCGATAAGCTGATTCAGGACGGATATAATGCAGATTCTTTACACGGCGATCTATCACAGACACAGCGCGACTACGTTATGCAAAAATTTCGCCTACGCAACATTCAGCTGCTAGTCGCTACAGATGTTGCTGCTCGCGGATTAGATGTTGATGATCTTACACATATTATCAACTACGGGCTTCCTGAAGATGCTGAGGTATATACACACCGTAGCGGACGTACAGGACGTGCGGGAAAAACAGGTATTTCAATTTCTATTATCAACCTTAAAGAAAAAGGAAAAATAAAAGATATTGAAAAGAAAATAAACCGTCCGTTCGAAAAAGCCAATATACCTAACGGAAGAGAAATTTGCGAACGACAGCTCTTCAGTATGGTTGATAAAATGGAGCGTGTAGATATCGCCGATGATGAAATAGATTCATACCTACCCGTTATCTATCGCAAGCTAGAGTGGTTAAGTAAAGAAGAAGTCATTAAGCGTTTTGTCTCTTTACAGTTTAACCGCTTTTTAGACTACTACCGTAATGCGCCTGAGCTTAGCCTTCCTGACGAAAAAGGTGAACGATCAAGAGATAAAGACGATAGAAAAAAAGGTTCTCGCAAAGCAGAGAAAGGGTTTACCCGTATGTTTATTAATATAGGTAAGATCGACGGTTTATATCCTAACCATATCATTGAAATGATAAACGACTGTATGCCTAAAGACCGCATAAATATCGGTCGCATTGATTTAATGAAAACGTTCTCTTTCTTTGAAGTAGAAAGTGGTTCGGCAGACAGGTTAATAAAAGAGCTGAAACGATTATCGTACAATGGTCGTAAAGTATCTGTTGAGGTTGCACAAGATAGCAACGATGATAAAGACAAAAAACCTAAAAAAGGCTCAGGTAAAAAAGGTGGAAGTGGGAGAAGAAGCTACAGATAAATAGCGATATCTTATACAGTAAAGGGCTATCCGAAAATTAGAACTCTTCGGATAGCCCTTTTTCCATACAAACAATTTTTCATCTACCCCAGAATTGATATATTTGTTCTTTATCATATATAAAACCTAAACTTAAAATCATGAAAAAACTTGGATGTTTGCTATTCTTATTAGCAATTATGCCACCCTCCTTTGCACAACAGCCTCCTAAGCGAGAATTCAGGGGTACTTGGATCCATACCGTAGGTAATAAAGATTATCAGAATATGACCACTGAAGAGATGCGGCAACACTATATTGATCTTCTCAATAAATTTGAAAAAGCAGGAATTAATGCAGTAATTTTCCAAATCCGCCCACAAGCGGATGCTTTTTACATTACCGATCATGAGCCGTGGAGCCGCTTTATTACAGGAGAACAAGGCAAAGCGCCTAATCCGCTTTGGGATCCGTTAGAGTTTATGATAGAAGAATGCCATAACAGAGGTATGGAATTACACGCATGGCTCAACCCCTATCGTGTTACTTCTAATGATAAGGAAGAGATTTGTAAAGATCACCTATACTACAAAAAACCGCATTTATTTGTTAAGTATGGTAAACAAATTTATTTCGACCCGGGTCAGTCCGAATCACGTGAGCATACTATTAAAGTTATTGCAGATGTTGTAAGTCGTTACGATATCGATGCAATTCATTTCGACGATTACTTCTACCCCTATAGAGTCAAAAACGAAGAATTTCCTGACGAAGAATCGTTTCTAAAGTATCATGAAGCTGATGGTCTTGACAAAGATGAAAGAGATGATTGGAGAAGAAACAACGTAAACATACTCGTTCAACAACTGGGCGATACTATTAAAAAAATTAAACCCTGGGTAAAGTTTGGTATCAGTCCGTTTGGTGTATGGCGCAATAAATCTGATGACTCAACCGGTTCTGATTCTCAGGCAAGGCAAACCAACTACGACGACCTTTTTGCAGATGTAAAGCTATGGGTAGAAAAAGGCTGGATTGATTACAACGCTCCACAGCTGTACTGGGAAATTGGACATCCGCTTGCCGATTACGCTCCGCTTATTAAATGGTGGAGCAAAAATAACTTTAACGAACAGCTGTATATCGGACAAGATGTTATGAGAACGATAAACGTTCTACCGCAAGACAGTAAAGATAAAAAGGGAGAAAGTCAGCTGTATGAAAAAATGAGAATGGTTAGGCAAGATCCTAACATACATGGTAACGTTTGGTGGTCGGGTTATGGACTTAGTCAAAATCCATACGGAATAATCGATAGCCTTGCTACCAACTATCAACGTTACCCTTCGCTAATTCCACGGTACTCACATATCGATTCTATTCCTCCCACCCCTGTAAAACATCTTTCGGGAGAAATACATAACGAAAGAGTGCGGCTAGCATGGCAAGTAGATTCTACCGAGAACGAAATGGATAAAGCCTTCTACTTCTGCATATATCGCTTTGAAGTTGACGAACCTATAGATTTAGATGATGCGACAAAAATAGTGAAGATAGTTCGTACCTCCCACTATGCGATACCTCAATCTGATAAAAAGTATAAATATGTAGTTACAGCTTTAGATAGGCTCCAGAATGAAAGTGAGGCAAGCACTCCAATAATTCTATAAATAAGCTAAAGAAATTTTACTTTGAAATATAACAATATGGTTTATAAGTAAGAAGACTTGCAATAATTGCCGCAAGCCTTCTTACTTTATATTAACTTATAGAGATTTATTCGTAAACTTTTGGAACAACATCACCTTGCAAAACCATCAGCCCGTTAGTTGCCAAAGCACCCATTTCGTCTTCTCCGGGATAGATGAAAACAGGAGCGATATAGCTAACCATCTCGCGAACATATTCGCACAAATACTTACTGTTTGCCATACCTCCCGTTAAAAGTATTCCGTGAACCTCTCCCTTAAGAACAGTTGCCATGGAGCCAATCCATTTACCTATCTGGTAACACATGGCATCTTGAATAAGCTTAGCCTTAACATTACCTTCTTCTGCCATTTTTTCAACTTCGTACGCCTGGTTTGTTCCAAGATGTGCTATTAATCCACCCTTGCCGTTTATCATTTTCTGAACCTCTTCTAAGGTGTATTTTCCGCTAAAACAAAGTTCGGCAAGCTGACCTGCAGGCAAAGAACCCGAACGTTCGGGCGACATGGGACCTGCCCCGTCAAGCGCATTATTTACATCAAATACTCTACCTTTATAATGTGCCCCTATAGAAATTCCACCGCCTAAGTGCGCAATAACAAAGTTCAATTCTTCGTAAGGTCTGCCTATAGCCCGCGCATGCGTACGTGCAATAGCCTTTTGATTTAACGCATGGAAAATCGAAACTCTCTTAAGAAGAGGATGACCAGTAACCCTCGCTTCATCCGATAGTTCATCAACAACCACAGGATCAGCAATATATGCTTTGGCATTGGGTGTCATTTTTGCAATCTCATCTGCAATAAGTCCTCCTAAATTACTGGCATGTTGCCCTTGCACACCCACCTTAAGGTCTTTTTTCATCTGCTCGTTTACCTCGTAAACACCCGATAAAATGGGTTTTAGTAGTCCTCCACGCCCTACAATAGCATCAAGCGTCGTTATGTCAAAGTCTGAATTTTTCAACTCGTCAAGTATGATCTGCTTGCGAAACTCATATTGATCGACCATTATTCTAAAAGGTTTTAACTCCTCGCTAGAATGCTTTAAAGTCTTAACTAAAAGCGCCTTATTATTTTCAAATACGGCAATCTTAGTTGAAGTAGAACCCGGATTTATAGCCAAAATCTTATACTTACTCATAGTCAATCAAGTTTTAAATTAGAAGTATATTGTATTAAAAACAGAAAAATAAATACTATTTGTTGACAATTTGGTTACAAATATAATGATTAATTATATGAGAGACGCGCATCCGTTGTTATTTGATGATTAAATTTGAACTATGCCGAAAAACTCCTATGTTTGTAGGGTAAAAGCATTTACATGGCAGATAAAAAGAAAACAGTAAAACCTCAACGAATAGCAAAGTTTGTAAGAAAGCATAGAAAGGTTGTTACCTTTAATGATAGCGAGCTGGAGGTAATGAATGCTTTTTGCAAAAAGTATAAAATAGCCAACCAAGCAAAATTTATTCGCGAAGCTGTTATTTCTACCATACTACGCAAAACAGAAGAAGATCATCCTACCTTATTTTAATAGAAAGATATACACGATTTAAAGTTTAAGCTGTAAAAAGTAAATTAAAAGGAAAGTTTGTTATTTCGAACGAAGCGAAAACCGAAACTCGGCGAAAATAAATCTTTTTAATGGCAGTAGTGGGAGATTCCTCACTTCGTTCGGAATAACGCTAATATTTTGCACTATGAAAATCTGCCAGACAATAGCCCAAGTTACTCTAGCCTAAAGATATAAGTAATTGTTCCCACTTGTAGGTTTGCCGCTTTCGGGTCAGCATTAAACATCGCCTTTTTTGCCGCCTCTTCCGCTGCTCTTACAAGCCGCGCATCGGCTGTAGTAGAACCTCTAACTCCTCCAACAGCACGTATCACCTTCCCCTGACGATCAACCGTTATCTCAACAACCACTCGTCCTTCTTTTTGTACTTTATACTCCGGAAGGGGCCACCTACCGGAAGCAGAACGTCCTGCTAAGCTGAAATCCACTCCCTTTTGTTGGGTAAAACTACCGGGTGTAGCATTAGTACCTCTCGTAGGATCATCGCTCGTACCTGTTCCGGGGAAAAGGCTGTTATCTTTTATATTTGTTTTATTATCCAACTCTTCCGTACCTGTATTGTTGCTTTGAAAGAGAGCCTGCGGATTAACTTGCGGTCGCAGAGGTTCATAACGTTCAACATCTCCTTCGTCTCCGGCTGTGCTGGGTTTTGCATCAGGTCTATTATCGGGACGAGAGGCTCGTGTCCTATCAGATGGTCGTACTTCAGGCGGAGCAACCTCAATCCGATTTCCCGGATTATTTGTTCTTTGTGGGTTGGCACCCCCGGCATCAACAATCCGGCGAGGAGGGTATTCTTCAAGAAGTTCGATGAGAATTCCCTCAGTTTCTTCGGGCGGAGGAGGCGCAGGTAACACGGCTAACATAAGAATAGCTAATAGTAAACCATTTAATAGTAGGCTTACTATTATTCCTTTTAGCCTGTTATTTCGTTTTTCGTCAGTCATTATTCAGGACTGGTTGCCAATATCGATTTGTAGCTATTGCGTTTAGCAATATTCATAACCTTTACTAGTTCTTCAATCGGCACACTCATATCCGCATATACGGTAACCGTAGGATCCTCCGCGTCCATCAATTTCTGTCGAAGTAAAGGTTCTACATTAGAAAACGGAACAGCTCTTTTATCCACGGAGTACTCATACTTATCCGGCGCCAGATGTTTAATGCCCACGCTGACATGCCTCTTTGCCGACACCTGATTTGTACTTTTAGGTAGAAGCAGGTTAAGGGCATTAGGATTTATAAGGGTAGATGTAACCAAAAAGAATATAAGCAGCAAGAATACAATGTCGGACATTGATGCCATGCTGAACGATGAGTCGGCTTTTAGCCTGCGTTTAATTGCCATAGCTACTAAATTTTAAGTTTTACCGACTTACAGGCTCGTTAAGTAAATCCATAAACTCTATAGTACTAGCCTCCATTTTAAAGATTACCCTATCTACGCGAGATACTAAATAGTTATATCCAAAATATGCCATAACCCCAACGATCAGACCTGCTACAGTTGTAACCATCGCGGTATAAATACCACCTGAAAGAAGCGATATATCTATGTTATTACCAGCCGAGGACATATTAAAAAACGCCTGAATCATACCTATAACCGTTCCTAAAAAACCTATCATAGGTGCGCCACCAGCAATAGTTGCAAGAAATGGCAGACCTTCTTCAAGCTTGGCAACCTCAAGATTACCGGCATTCTCAACAGCGGTTTGTACATCACTTAACGGACGACCTATACGATCAATACCTCTTTCAATCATCCGGGCAACAGGTGTATTTTGCGATTGACAAAGCGAAACAGCCGCTCTTATTTTTCCGTCGTGGATATAATCTTTTATGCTATTCATAAAGTTCATATCCACTTTTGCCGCTTTACGAATAGCAAGCCAACGCTCTACAAATATTACAACGGCAATAACCAGAAGTAAGGCAAGCGGAATCATTAACCATCCGCCCTTAACGGTAAGATCGAAAAGCGATAGCTCTGCATTAGCTGCTTGAGAAGCTGCGACCGCCGTAGTATCGGTCATGTTAGCTACTGGAGTTTGAAGAAAGGCTGTTAACATAGTTATTTAGTTATTTTTTGAATGCTTATATTCTCTATTTTACTTTAAACGACAAAAATATAAAAATGTTGATATTCTTTCGAATACTAGCGCCATATTAATTAACACATATTAAGCCAAAATCAATATAAAGCGTATTCATTTTACTGTTTCCTGACAGAATCGGCAGAGGCGCGCCTTTTCTCCTCCTCTTTTCTACGTATCTCCGCGGCATCTGCTTCTCTTTTCTTTTTACTTTTAAAAATAGAATTCCACAGCTCTTTAAATGTAGAAAATCTATTTTGATATGAAATAGCTCCTCCATATCGGCTACGCCCTTTCCCCAACTCATCGCTATACGGGTCGTTTGAGCGAGAAAAAGCTCTAAGCGTTATCGAGGGTTTCCATAGATACTCTATATCAAAGTCGCCAGAAACAGTAGATTCGGTACCTAAAGCATTATAGTTGTTTCCTACATTTCCACGAGCTATAATTCGGTCGTTAATTTGATAAGAAAAATCGACATCGAACTCATTAGATACACCATCTACTCCTGTTTTATACGATACCCCGAAATCTATCGGAAGATTTAACTCCGAGAAGATTGCGCTGAGCTGTGACGATACTATCTCCGACAGATTTGCCAAGCCCGCCGAACTACCGGTAGAGCTGTTTACAGAGCCGCTCTGCCTTGCTGTTTCTTCCGGTACAAACTGATTCAGGGCGAGTAAAGCTAAGAACTGTTTCAGTTTTTTCTCGTCAGTATTCAGAACGCTCTGTACTTTCGCCTCAGTATCGCTATCAATATTTGAGAGTACAATCTGCGGGTCAATTTTCATATCGTTCAATGTTCCCGAAATATTAACTCTACAGGTAATGGGATATTTTATTTTTGCTTGATTCTGGCTATCATACGGAATAATAGGAAAAAGTGTTGTTCTCGCAATCTTATCGTAAGTGGCAGATAAATTAAAACGCATGTTGGCCATATCGCCATTAAAATCAACAATACCACCTCTATCAAGCGTAAAATCTTTCTTTATAAAATTCAAATTCGGTATAAAAAGCGTATAACTACCTCTGTCTATCGTATAAGTACCAAACACAGTAAAGATATCTCTACCGGGATTTACGTTGATAGTAATACCGCCAGAGCCGGAGCCTTTCAAAACGTCGTTAGTTCTTGGATCGAAGATAACGTTAATTTCAGCGTCTCTTGTTGCCTCTACATTAAGGGTAAGGTCTATATTTGTGGTTCGCTTAACGGTATTGCTCCGATTAGATATATTTGACGATAGAAAAAACTGTTCTTCCTTACTAACTGTTTGAATTGTATCTTTAGGAACGTAAAAAGTTAGCAGTTCGCTACTAGCCCTTGATGCCATAGCTGTTGTTAGCGGAATATATAAAACCGAATTTCTACTTGTTCGTGCAACTATATTAAATTTAAGATCGGATAAAGGTCCAGATATACCAACATCTCCTCTGGCATAGAGTTTTCCGTAGAACATATCGTTATCGTACACCGATGTATTAAGTGCCTTAACATCAGCAAGTCTCAAATCTAGATTAAACTGAAAACGTTTAAAATAGCTGTGTGAAGCAAAAGCACTTCTTATTGTTGCAATATTACCTTCGTCGTCAATAGCCGTAGCATTAATTAGGCTTATTTTCTCCTTATCGCTAATAAAGTCTCCATTAATCTTATAATGCGTATTTAAATAATCTACAGTAAGCCCCGCGTCATTTAAGCTACCGTTACCCGTAAGCGTCAATCCACCAGGCTTGCCCTCCAGCCTAAACTTACCTGTGAGACTACCCTCCAACCGACTCATCGCCCCCACAAGAAATGGCTCGGCGTGAACAACAGGAAGCTTATCTGCTTCGATTGAAAATTCTAAATCAGATGTTTTCGGCGTATAGCTTCCCCTAGCATTAAATAAGGTATTTGCTCCTCGCATAATAGCCGTACTAAATCTTAGCTGAGCAAGCTCATTACTCCATATGCTCCGAATTCTAATATCTCCTAATAAGCCGCCATTCGTACCAACTTCCGTTGCCCGCATATTGGCATAAAACAAAGGCTGGTTTTCATACTCAAAAAGAAGAGCTCTACCAGAAATTGTACCATCAAGCTGATAAGGTATTCTCTGATCTTGAAGAATATCATCAAAGTGAGATAAAGATAGCGCATTAAGATACAACGAAAGCGTATCTCGGGAGCTAGACGAATAAGCTCCATGTAAACTTAGCCGCTGTTCTTTATATCCTACCTCAAAATTTTCTATACTAACGCGGGCCGAATCAAGTAATACTCCACCACAAGAAATAGCCCAAGGTATATTGTTTATAACCCACGTTGAAGGATTAATCTTAAAATCGGCTAATAAACCGTTATTCTCTTTTCTACTAAAAAGAGTTCTTATATTGAAGTCCATTAAATTCCGGACTTCAGTCTTATTATCATATTTTACTTCCGACTGCACGCTATCTCCCTTTATAATACTACTGATAGCAACGTCTCGAACAAATAATGCTCTACTATTGTTAAGCTCTTCTGCGGTAACAGCAACATCTATTTGATGTGCGCCTTGTTCTACCTTTACTTTGGGATTTTTTGCCTCATAAATACCATAATATAGCTTATCAGACTGAGCCTCTAGCGCTATACGATTATTTTCTAGCTTAGCATCAGCTGTACTTCCCTCGGCAATAAAGAGTTCTGGCATTACAATCTGCGTAATTATTCCTGTTTTTTTTGCCTCTATCCTAATTCTATAAGTATTGTCTTGAGTATCTCCTATACCTGTTGTATCACTCGCCACGCTTGGAAGATAATGAGCCATATAATAGTTAAAATCTTTAAACATATTGGCTGGACTAGCTGTTGCGTCATAAATAGCATCAACATACTCAGAGGATAACTTCATTTTGTACGACCGTACCGCTTGCTCAATTGAGAATAAAACATTACCAATATTTGTCTCTCCTTTGTCATCCGTATAAACAGCGTTATTCAGAGCAATTGTGCCTTGACTTGTGCTCCATGTTCGTCCCGTAAATTTCGATTCTACCAAGCCTTTAAACATCGAGACAGTATCGCGTCTATTAATATCCAGGTTTAGCTTATGGAGATCGGCATGCCTGATATTTGCCGTGAAATCAAACACAGGAATACTATCCGCATACTGAAGATTATGTACTTTACCCAGAAAATCCAGCCTAAAGTTCGGATCGTTTACGGTAACCATTCCATCAAAAGAACTTGTTTCCAGCCGTCCTGCCAAATTTATATTTTGGTAAGGATAGTCATTCAACTCCAGCAGAGCAACAGACCCGTCTATACTTGTGCTCAAGCGACCATCGGCTAGCACCCCTTCCATCGTAACATCAAAGGTTGCTCTATCAAGTAAAGAACTCTTCAATAGCGTACCAACATTAAAATCAAGACCGCTGAAGCGGCCTTTAAATGTTGTTCCTTTCTGAACGCTATTAGTAAAAAGGGCATCAACCCCCAATAGACCAATGCCCGTTTTCATTCTACCTGTTGTTACAAAATCGTTGTAGAGCCCGGTAAATTTTCCTTTAAAATCTACTTCTCTTAATAATGATATATAAGGTTGTAACAGTTGGGCATCTTTACCAACTATTTCGCCTAATAACTTATTGGCTGATAAAGAATTCGCCTGCAACCTGTCTATATCTCCATGAATAATTGTTTCGTCTATCAACGGAAGACCTGTCATTCTAAACCTTACCAAAGTTTCTACTCCTCTATCTAGCGTAGCCATGTATAATGAATCGCTCTTAAGATTGGCAACAGTACCCGTAACGAACCCCTTAGGTACAACCGATGTATTGACTTGCCTAAGAACCGGAGCAAAATAGCCTAACGATTGAAATGAGACATAACCTGCATCGCTAAACAAGCCATCCATTCGTACCTTGTCCGCAAAATATTTGAAACTCTTAATATCATCAAAGTTAAGCGAGAAAAATCCCATTTTTACATCAGAATACTCATCTCTAATTGTCACATCTCTAAACATTGCCTGCGAAGAAGCAACGTAACCGTTAGCCGTTAAGTTGTTAAGCTTAAAGCCCGATTTTTCTATAAAGTGCAACTCTGATATGTCGAAAAATAGGGTATCATTTCTCAACAAAATATTGTCTAGATTAAGGTAGATACTATCTACCCGTAGATCGGAAAAATTTATTCGGGCAGAATCGTTATACTCTTTCATTGGAGTACGCTTCATCGTAAACCGGAAGTTATCCAGAATTACATTGCCAATTTTTAACGATAACTTCGATTTCTTTTCTTTTTCCGGTTTAGGTATAGTATCAGAATCTGATTTTGGCGGAGCAAACCGCCACACCAACTGCCGAATGTTAACAATACCTCTCTCTGTATCGTTATGGAGGTTAAACTCTCCATCTGTCAGCCTTACAGATCCTAATCCTATTACTCCCGTAGTTATACCTATGCTTGATACCGAAAGACGTAGCTTATCCACATATAATAAAGTATCGCCATCTAAATCTTCCACATAAATTTCGTTTACATCAAGGCGATTGAAAAAAGCATAGCTAACAGAACCGATATTTACTTTGATGTGAAGATTTTCATAAACAGCATCCGTTAACTTTTGTATAATGTATGTTTGTACTGCTGGTAGTTTAACGGTCATAAAAAGCCCTACCGATAGTACGACTACCAGCAATAAAAGGTTTTGCAATATGCCCCGAATTGTACTTATGACTAAAAGGTATTAGCAGCGATAAAAATAAAAAGCTGTTGACCAGCAAATTTATTCATATTTTTGCAAAGTTTTTTATCCGTTAAGTTTTGTTGTAAGCTAAGCTGTGACAAAACCCTACAAAAAAAGTGAAAAACTATGACATTTCTTAGCATTTTTCCGCAAATTTGTACGATTAACTTAGAATAAATGCTAAATCTGCCGCTGCTTTTATACAAAACGAGCGGCATAATAAATTTAGAACACGTTATACATGGCAATAATACTTGGAATAGAAGCTTCTTGCGACGATACATCGGCAGCGGTAATTCGCGATGGCTTAATACTATCTAACGTAATAGCAAACCAAGACGTACATAAAACATACGGTGGCGTTATCCCGGAGTTGGCATCCCGCGCGCATCAACAAAACATTATTCCGGTTGTTCACCGCGCCTTAGAGCTAGCCCAAATAGATAAAAAAGAGCTATCGGCAATAGCATTCACAAAAGGTCCCGGTCTCATGGGATCGTTGCTCGTAGGCGTTTCGTTCGCAAAAGGGTTGGCTCAATCGCTTAATATTCCATTAGTTGAGGTTAATCATCTGCAAGGACACATTTTGGCTCACTTTATAGACGACCCAGTAAAAGAGCTACCCCATCCCAGATTTCCATTCCTCTGCCTACTTGTATCGGGCGGACACACACAGTTGGTAGCATTGCAAGACCCTTTATCGTTCGAAATAATAGGACAAACCATAGACGACGCAGCAGGCGAAGCCTTTGATAAATGCGCAAAAGTTATGGGACTACTCTACCCGGGCGGACCCGTAATAGATAAGCTCGCCAAAGAAGGTAATCCGCTTGCTTTTACGTTTACCAAGCCAAAAGTAGGCGGATTGAACTATAGCTTTAGCGGATTAAAAACTTCGTTTCTCTATTTCCTCAAAGATGAAGTTGCTAAAAACCTTGATTTTATTGAAAAGAACAAAGCAGATCTTTGTGCCTCATTACAGCATACTATTATTTCTATTTTGCTGGAAAACTTAATTAAAGCATCAAAAGAAACGGGTATTAAAGAAATTGCCGCTGCAGGAGGCGTGTCTGCGAACTCGGGTTTAAGAAAAGCGCTTATTACTGAAGGTAAAAAAAGAGGATGGAACGTATATATACCGGAATTTAGATTCACCACCGATAATGCTGCAATGATTGCCATTACAGGATATTTTAAATTCTTAGATGGTCAAACTTCAGCTTTAGACGTTACTCCTGTTACCCGAATATAGTAAAAACCCATATTACAACTGTCATTTCGAACGAAGTGAGAAATCTGCTGAAGGGAAGAAGGAACAAAGAAGAAAGAGTGAGACCATTTATATACATTTGTAGTAATAAGTAACTGTTCTTTTTGTCTTTAAGTCTATTGTCTATGTAGCAGATTTCTCACTTCGCTCGAAATGACGAAAAATTATAAATCTCTTCAAAAATTCTCTATTTTAATTCTTTTTCAATATTTTCGCAACCTGATTCTTTAAATTAATAGAAGGTGAAAAATTACGCTATTTCTTCTTTTTATCTTACAGCGATTGTTCTAATACTTCTTTTTATAATAGGACATTTTAACCCTATTAAAGTAGGCGCATATACATTAAAGGATGTTGATATTCTCCAAGACATAAGAGCAGATGAAGAAAACAACGATATTGACAGCCTGCCGAGACCTAAGGTAGAACCGATATATTCTGCGCGATGCCAACCCGGTATGTTTTGTATAGAAGATTACTCGCCTAATAAAAATGCACTTACCCGCTTTCTCAATGCTTTAGATAGTACCAATCAGAAACATATACGCATTGCATTCTATGGAGATTCGTTTATTGAGGGAGATATTGTTACCGAAGATCTAAGAGAGGGGCTACAGGATATTTATGGAGGTAAAGGCGTTGGATTCGTCCCTACGTCAACCGTTCTGGCGGGCTACCGTAAATCTGTTTTGATATATTCCGACGAATTATCATCTCATTGGCTGGTTGACAGCATTGTAACCCGCCGCGAGACTGGAATTGCCGGCAGTTACTATTACCCCTTAGAAGGAGCAAGTTCCATCTATATCGGAAGCGCATTCAGAAGGCATATTGATACATTTAGCACAGTACGTATCCTATACCAGAACAAGCATCAGAGTTCTATCATAAGCTATGCAATCAACAGAAAAGAAAAAGGAAGCGTAGAGCTTCCCAAAGCACCGTCGATAGGAATAGCAGAGATTAAAGGAGGTATATCTCGCATTTGGCTGGGATATCCTGCCAATTCCAGCTTAAAGCTATATGGTACACTACTAGATGGTGATACAGGTGTCTGTATAGATAACTTTGCTATGAGGGGTAATTCGGGATTCTCTATGCTAGATGTACCTCAAGAAACATTACAAGCATCCGATAGCTTACTTAACTATCGGCTAATAGTTTTACAATACGGCTTAAACGCCGTACATGGTAACAATAAAGACTTTGAAGCATATAAAAAGAGGATGCTGAAAGTTATCCAGCATATGAAAGAAAGTTTTCCGAATGCCGATATCTTATTGCTCAGCGTTAGCGACAGAAGCACACTCAAATCCGGGAAATATGTTACAATGCCCGGTATTCCATACATGGTAAATGCTCAAAGAGAGCTGGCCGCTGAAGCGGAAATTGCTTTTTGGGATGTTTATACAGCGATGGGCGGAGAGAATAGCATGGGCGAATTCGTAAAATCAAGACCTCCTAAAGCCGCAAAAGACTATACACATCTTTCGTTTGAAGGAGGAAGAGATATAGGCAATAAGCTGTTGGAAGCCCTGCTTTACGAAAAAAAGAAGCACGATGAAAGGAAGAATTTTTATTAAGCTTGTTATTCTTTTGCTGGTAGGCTTCCCTACTTTTCTTTCGGCTCAACAAAGACCGTCGTTCGTGATAGAATCGTTAAACATAATACACGACGAAACAGGTTCGTTAAATAAATTATTTGAATTATTATATCTGCAAAAGCAGCACAAAGGTACAACCACTATTCCATTTCTACACATCGGCGACTCGCATATTCAAGCAGGGTTTCTAACACGTGTTATGCGCACCAACTTACAAAGGGAATTTGGTAACGCAGGTTTAGGGCTGGTTATTCCTCTTAAAATAGCAGGTACCAACCAACCCCGAGACTACCGTATTACCTCAGACGGAGATTGGGAAAATGGCAGAATGGCTACAAGAAGTAAGGGGTACACATTTGGCATATCGGGCATCACCATCCAAACAACCGATAAAAATGTTTCGCTAAATATCGAAGCTAGGTACGACTCTATCAATAACCTCAGCTATAGGTTCAATAAAATAACAGTCTTTCATGATAATGCTCCTACGCTTACTACTCGGGATTCTTCAAAATTTACGCGTTCAGAGCGACATAGCCCTCACACTTATTCGCTTTATCTAACAAACGATACAACCTTAATACAACTGCAGCAACGAAGCACCGGACAAGAAGCAAAAACAATCTATGCTTTTAGCCTAGAGAATGGCGAAGGTGGAATTTTATATCATACGGTAGGCGTAAACGGGGCAAGATGTAGAGATTTTTGCAACGCTCTCTTACTGATAGAACAAACCCAGCAACTGCGTCCGCAAGCTATTATTATATCGTTAGGCACCAATGAATCGATTGAAACTCCTTGCAGCATAAGAGGATTTTTAGAAAACTTAGACCGCTTGGTAAAAGGGCTGAGAAAAGCGAACCAGTCGGCTGTATTTATTTTAACTACACCTGCCGAGAACTTCAGACGGTACCAGCGCAAACGCATACCAAACGACCGCATTATCCTGATTCGGGATGCCGTAGTTGAGTATGCCGCCGTAAATAATATTGCCTACTGGGACCTGTTTGAGGCAACCGGCGGTAAAGGTTCAAATGAAAAATGGAAGCAAAACGGGCTTATGGGACGCGATCAGATACATTTCAGCATAGAAGGGTACGAGCTGCAGGGACAGCTATTCTTCGACGCATTTATGAAACTATATAATACTTATGTGGGAGAACATAGATTGGAGTAAGATTCTTGACCTTCTGAAGTATAACGCAGAGGCTCCGTTGCTATTCAGCAGTGGTATGTTTTTTTTCTTGTTCTTCTTTTTCACATTATTCTATAACCTGCTCAAAAAACGCCCCACAGGCAAAATAATATACGTAATACTATTTTCCTACTATTTCTACTATATGTCGAGCGGAATGTTCTTTTTACTGCTCGCGCTTACCACTACGGTTGACTTTACGCTCGCCTCATTCATGGGTAAAGCGAAAACAAAACGCCGACGAAAGCCATTTCTCATACTCAGCATTTGCTTCAATCTGGGGATGCTTGGATTCTTTAAGTACACCAACTTCTTTGGAGAAATTATCGCTTCTCTTTTAAATGAGTCATTTAAAGGGTTTAACCTAGTACTTCCGGTAGGTATATCGTTCTTTACCTTCCAGTCGATGAGCTATACAATAGATGTGTACAGAGGTAATATCACTCCTCTAAAGAGCTGGCTCGACTATGCTTTCTACGTCTCGTTTTTTCCGCCGCTGGTTGCAGGTCCTATTGTCCGCGCTAAAGATTTTATTCCACAAATTCGCAAGCCGGCTTTTGTTACCCGCGAAATGTTTGGAATGGCGGTATTCCTAATTATTACAGGGCTATTCAAAAAAGCCATTATATCTAACTATATCAGCGCTAATTTTGTAGATCGTGTTTTTGACAATCCCGGTATGTTCGGGGGGCTTGAAATACTGTTTGGGCTTTACGGGTATGCCATACAAATTTACTGCGACTTCTCGGGATACTCTGATATGGCAATAGGTATAGCCTTACTGCTTGGATTCAAAATTAATCCAAACTTTAACTCTCCGTATAAGGCGCAAAATATTACCGACTTCTGGAGGCGCTGGCATATATCGCTTTCCAGTTGGTTACGTGATTACTTATACATATCGCTAGGCGGTAACCGTAAAGGGAAGATCAGAACATATATAAATCTCATTATTACTATGCTGCTGGGCGGGTTATGGCATGGAGCATCGTTACGGTTTATACTATGGGGTGCCGTACACGGTGTTGTTCTCGCTCTTCATAAATTCTATCGAACGTTGCTACCGAAACGAGATCAACAATATGTTGTTCCACGATGGCGAAGAGTGCTCAATATTTTTCTCACTTTCCACTTTGTAGTATTTGTATGGATACTCTTCCGAAGCAGCGACATGGAAGCCGCAGGTACGCTATTCAGCCGTATTTTTACACACTTCCATCCTGAAATTATATGGGAATTTATTAGAGGTTACGCCCCAACGCTTATTTTTATGGCTGCCGCCATTCTACTACACTTCTCATCTGATAAGCTGGAAGCACGCGCGCAAAATGCGTTTATAAGTATTCCCCTTCTAATAAAGGCGTTGATTATTGTTGCGCTAATAGTATTTATATTCCAGATAAAATCGGCAGATGTACAGCCGTTTATTTACTTCAACTTTTAAGTGGCTTAAGACGTAATTGCATTATTTCATATATTGTCATTTCGAACGAAGTGAGAAATCTGCCCATTCAACATACTGCTGCTATTCTATAGATTTCTCACTTCGTTCGAAATGATGATAGTTTTATAAAAGAAGCCCGACAGAAAACTATCGAACTTCTTTATTTCTCTACGCTATAACTTTACTTAATACCTTTAAATATACGGCTCCAACGGATATTTTGGGGGAAAGATTTGCTTTGATCAGAAGAAAACCAAATAAATGATGCCTTGCCCACCACGTGATCTTCGGGAACAAAACCCCAATAACGAGAATCGAGCGAATTGTGTCGGTTGTCTCCCATCATAAAGTAGTAATCCATTTTAAAGGTGTAACTAGTACTTGGCTGACCATTTATATATATAGTACCCTCTTTTACCACCAGATCGTTTTCTTCATACACATCGATAATGCGTTGATAAAGTGGAAGGTTTTCCAGTGTCAATTGAACAGCAGCACCTTTTTGCGGCACCCACAATGGTCCGAAGTTATCTTCCGTCCAAAGATAACGGGAATCAAACGGAAATATCTTATAGATGCTATATGCGGCATCCCAATCTTCTTGCCGTGTAATTCCGGTTACATTGCTAAATGTCTGGAGCTGTTTAAGACTTTCGTCGGTTAAATCCATAAGATATGAGAAAGTACTTGGGTCGTAGCCACCCATATCCTCATTTCTTACTCCTATTCGCTCCAGTTCAACAGGGTTTATCGCCTTGCCGTTTGTTCTAACAATATAGCGATACTGTCTTTGCTCAATACCTTCCTCTCTCTGTCCGTTTACATATACATCGCCATGTACAATCTTTACAGAATCTCCCGGAACACCTATACAACGCTTAACGTAGTTATCCCTTCTATCAACAGGTCGGGCAGTAAGCTCGCTCCGCTTTGCCAGCTCCTCTCTTCCATATCTATAAATGAGTTCACGGCTATCAGAGCTATCAACAGAAATCTTGTTTTGGACATTTAACGACATCTGTTCTTGCTGAAACATATGTATCCCGTACTGACGTACTAATCCGTAATAGTCCTGATCGGGAAAACGCAGCGCCACCGTATCGCCATGCGGAAAGTTGAAAACCACGATATCGCCTCGCTTTACATTTCCAAATCCGGCTAAACGCTTGTAGGGATTCTCCATCCAATTCACATACGATTTGGTATTCTCTGTAAACGGAAGTGTATTATGCACTAATGGAAAAGAAATAGGAGTATTAGGCATCTTAGGACCATAGGCAACCTTACTTACAAAAAGATAATCCCCTACTAATAACGTTTTTTCCATCGAGCCTGTAGGAATAACGTATGCCTCGATAAAAAATAATCGTATTAACGTAGCAGCAATAAGTGCAAATATTGCAGCGTCAAGCCAGTCAAGCCACGTATTGTGCTTTTCTCCTTTTTTGTATCTCTTTTTCCAAAAAGCCCACTTAACTTTTTTACTGATATAAATATCGTAAACTACAATAAGCCCTAGTAGCCATCGGTAGTTACGAAGCCAGATAACCCATAGCAGGTAGATAAAAGCAACAATACCAAACTTAACCCATTTGTTTGAAAAAATCTTACGAATAGCACCCATAAATGCCGGTAGTTGTATTAAATTATTGAAATTATTTTATCTCATCAAAGCGTCCGCGGGAATAGAAAGCGTTTGCCCTAGCTGTAGAACAGGTATGCGATCTTGAATTAACACCTTTTGTCCATCCATTAAGAGCGCCTGAACAATTTGAGGCACTCGATAAAAAATCTGAGCCGTTTTGCTTGCTCCTCCTGTATCCACACTTTGTGCATTTTTTTCAGACTGTAGCTCTAATATAATCGGACGACCGGCAACATTGCCAGATGGCAGTACCCCTTGCGTTTCTGAAAAACGGAAGGCAATATACGATTGTTTATTCTGTCCGGCAGCCGGTATTACATCAAAGTAGCAGGTTTCCATCCCGCTATATGTTTTACCAATAAATAACGACAGATACTCTTCTTCTAGCCGCTGTATTTCTTCTAGAGCGGCACGAAGACCATCGCCTGATGGAATATTATCAGCTTCGCCAGTAATGAGCTCTATTCTTTTTTTGCGTAAATTGAAAATAGTATTGGCAACTTCCTCCGCCTTCTTTTCTGTATTTTTTTCTACCAGCTGCGCACGTTCAACAGGCACCCGAACAAAACCCGTATCGGTTTTTACCGTATTGTAAAAAACGGCAGACTCATTTACAAAGTTAGGCTCAGAATTCATGTCGAAAAAAGACATCACATCAGCCGGTGGATTCGAAAAGCGTGCTTGTCCGAAATCACCACTCTGATAACCGATTGGTAGTATCAGTCCTTCTGACGAAAAGGCTAGAAAGTTTGCACTCGCATTTTTTGTAGAGCCGATATTTAGCATAAATGCTTGAGATGGATCTGATTCCTGTACGGGCATCATGCTAATACTCTCTATCGTATAGCTTGATGCTGCTCTACGTGGCACATTAATAGAAAGATATTTTTGCGCATACGAAGCATACGGTCCCTCAACATAGCTTTCTTTTACAACCTCAACCTTCAGCTTAATGGCCGTTCGAGGCAATGAGTAAACTACAGATCCAGAGAGCGGTTGAGATGACCCGGAAAGATGGCTTACCTGAGCCATAGCTTCCGGTACCATAAAACATAATATAACAGAGGCTAGTATTTTTTTCATCTGTTTTGGTTTTATAATAATCAATAAGTTGTTGTTTCTTGTAACAGGTAAAATAAATTACGCAAAGCAAAGATAGTAAGATTATATAACTATCAGGTTTAGGCAGCATTATTTAAGGCTTAAATAAGCATTTCGATACTTTAATTTGGTGTTAAAGCCTTTTATAAATACCTTTGCCCACAGCGATTATAGAACATATAAAATCCTACGTTAATTTATATCAAGCAAAACCAAAAACTTCTTTTTTTCAGCTACTTTTGCAGCAATTTTTTCTGAAGAAGAATAACCAGATAACTTTGAAGTATCTAAAAATAAATACCCATATAAACATAGTATTCACGGTTGTATGTGTCTTGCTGATTAACTCTGTGGCGCATGCGCAAGATCCTATTTTCAGCTTACAGCAAACAAGTCCGATGAACTATAATCCGGCTCATGTAGGTAATACCGACTTTACTCGCGCCATTGTCGGCTATCGCAATCAGTATCCGGCATTCAGCAATGCATTCACTACTTACACCGCGTCTTTCGATACTTATTTTGATAAATTTAAAAGCGGGGTTGGGCTATCGGTAATGCACGATAAAATGGCAAAAATTTTCAACGAAACGACCATAAGCGGGGCATATTCCTTCAACTTAATGTTAAGTGAAAACACCCTTATACGTGCAGGCTTACAAGCATCGTACCGATTTCAGTCTCAGGATCCGGGCGGCTTAATTTTTCCGGACATGATTAACTCCAACGGATCTATCATACCTAACCCCTTTCCATACAACGGCTGGAATAGCGGTTCATTCGACGTAGGTGCAGGACTTGCATTAATGGTTGGTCCGCTAAAAGTTGGAGCATCGGCATTCAACTTCAGCGGTAAAAAGCGAATGTCTCATAACGGTATAAAACTACCCGACCCTCTAAGGCTGCATGCATACGCCAGCTACGATATTATTCTGACTGATTTTTCAGAGCCTGAGGGCAGCATCTCCCCTGTCGATTTTGGACAAATGAGCATTAGTCCCGGTATACAGTATATGCAACAATATGGTTATCAAACGCTAAATATCGGCGCGTTTTTCAAAGCCGGCTCACTTTTCATCGGATTGCACGAAAGGCAGGACATCAACTTCGAATCAATTACCATAGTACTATCAACAGGCATAGAAATAGATCGGTTCGGATTAGGGATAAGCGGAGATATTTCGCGGCCGGGTAGCCCGTCCAACGCCCTTACATCGTCCGCGTTTGAAGTAAACTTAAGCATCAAGCTGTGGGAAAATAAGGAGTGCTCCTCTTCTGGTCGTAGCGCCCGACATAGAGGTAGCGGCAGAGGGTTTATCAAATCATCGGGAGGAATGAGAGTCGAAAACTCAGGCATTGATAAAACCAGAGTTAGGCGCTATAGATGTCCCTACTAAGTAATTTACATACCAAAATAGCCATTGCGACTCCGAATTATTTTGTCGTCAAAAGGTTAAAGAATGCAAATATTCATTTAGAATAGTAAGCATTTTCTTAGCGCAAATAGATTAATTATTATCTTTGCGCGACAATACCATAAGAATATTATTAAAGCAACTGCTTTATGAGACTTAAATTTATACTTCTTTCATTAGTAATTATTCCGACCCTGGTAGGCTGTAACCTATTTCGTGGCGGTAAAGGCGAAGCTTCGCAAACAACCGGATGGAAATACAACGATCCCAAATACGGTGGCTTTGAAGTAAAGAAATCATACAAACAGCCAACGGGTCCAAACCTCATATTTGTCGAAGGCGGACTATTCCTTATGGGGCGCGTTAACGAAGATGTAGATTATGCATGGAATAACTCTCCCAGAAGAGTTACGGTAAACTCTTTCTTTATCGACGAGACGGAAGTAAGAAACGTTGACTATAGAGAGTATTTACATTGGGTTAGAAATGTATATGTTTCATATCCCGAGGTTTACCAAAACGCATTACCAGATACGCTTGTTTGGCGAAATCCGATGTCGTTTAACGAACCATACACGGAGTCATACTTAAGGCATCCGTCATTCAATAGCTATCCGGTAGTGGGTGTTAGCTGGTTACAAGCAAATAAGTACTGCGATTGGCGTACTGACCGTGTAAACGAGCTACAGCTGATAAAGTCTGGAGTATTAAAGTTGGACTACGAAAATCAGAAAGACGAAAATAACTTTAATGCAGACGCTTATCTTGCAGGACAATACGAAGGAACCGTAAATAAGAATCTAAGAGACTTAAGAAGTTCCGATAAAAACGCGACAAGAAGAGTAACGAACGATGATGGTATCTTACTACCTAAGTACCGTCTCCCAACCGAAGCAGAATGGGAATATGCGGCTATTGCTCAACCGGAAAGCACATTTGATGAGAGAGTTGTAGAACGTAAAATATATCCTTGGTCTGGCTCATCAACAAGAAGTCCTCAAAAGAAAACGCTTGGTACCTTCATGGCAAACTTCCAACGCGGAAGAGGCGACTTAACCGGTGTTGCCGGCGGGTCAAGAAATGATGGATATGCGGCAACCGCACCTGTACGTACATTCCCACCTAACGAGTTTGGTCTTTACGATATGGCTGGAAATGTAAACGAGTGGGTATTAGACGTATATCGCCCGTTAACGTTTGCCGACGCAGCCGAGTACAGCCCTTTCAGAGGTAACGTTTATACTGAAATATTAAAAGACGCCGACGGTAATCCTTTACCAAAAGATCAATTAGGTAGATTACAGCGAGATACTATAGGTTACGTTCCTAATCGTTATAACTATAATGTTGGGGATAACCGTAACTACCGAGACGGAGACCCCTTCTCTGCTATAGATGGTAACGTAAAAGACACCAACGCTAAAACTATTGCCGATTCTGATCGTATGTACTTCCAAGGAACCGGAGAAGACGAGGCAGGTATGACAACTTTAATCAGCGACCGTTCGCGTGTATATAAAGGAGGCTCATTCCTTGATCGCGTTTACTGGCTAAGCCCCGGTAGCCGCCGATTCTTAGACGAAAGAAGAGCCGCCGTAGATATCGGATTCCGTTGCGCTATGGATGTTTTAGGAGATCCAGCGGCTTTAACTAGTAGCAAGAAGAAAAAGAAATAAAGTTTTTATAACAACAAGCTTAAGTAAAAAACCCTAAAATTAGAGGTTTTTTACTTTTTATACCCAATAATCCGGTGAATGACATTCTTCATATCTACAAGCTGTTTCTAAAACACCCTCATGTAATAACCGATAGTAGGGCTGTAAAAAAAGATGACATTTTCTTCGCGCTAAAAGGAGACGACTTTGACGGGAATAGATTTATACCAAACGCACTAGCGGCAGGCGCCGGCTATGCTATTTGCGATAACCAAGAGCTTGCAAATAATAAGCAAGTAATTTATGTACCTGATGTTTTAAAGGCGTTGCAACAGCTGGCGCAATACCACCGTCGACAGCTCGGCATTCCAATATTAGCCATTACCGGAAGCAACGGAAAAACCACAACTAAAGAGTTGGTAAGTAGAGTTCTGGCTAAAAAATATTGCGTATCTGTAACCAAAGGTAATTTAAACAATCACATAGGTGTACCGCTAAGCCTACTGGAAATGAATAAAGATACTCAATTCGGAATTATAGAAATGGGTACGAACCATTTTGGTGAAATTACAGCTCTGTGCGAAATAGCACAACCGAACTACGGATTAATAACTAACGTGGGAAAGGCTCATTTAGAATTTTTGGGTTCGTTAGAAGGGGTAGAAAAAGCCAAGGGAGAACTATACGAATATCTATCCGCGAGTAACGGCATACCTTTTTATAATAGTGATAATCCTATTCTGGCAAAAATGATAGGCGAACGAGCATTCAAAGAAGTTGTCGCCTATAGCCGTAAAAAAATTGGAGCATCAATAATTCCAAGCGATAATAACAATCCGTTTTTACACTTTAGCTTAAATAGTAAGACCGTTAATACACACCTTATCGGTTCATACAACTTGGACAATGCCATTGCCGCATTAACCTTAGCTAAGTGCTTTGGTGTTGAAGAAGATGACGCTATTACCGCCATAGAATCATATCATCCTGACAACAACCGCTCTCAGCTAGTAAATACGGGTAAAAATCTTACCATACTTGACGCGTATAACGCCAACCCAAGTAGCATGGAAGCCGCTATACTTAACTTTAGCGAACAACAGCTGAATAATAAGCTACTAATATTAGGAGATATGTTAGAACTTGGAGAAAATAGTAAACGCGAGCATCAGCATATTCTTGAGCTGGTTAAGAATAAAAACTTTAGCAACGTATTTTTAGCCGGCAAAGCATTTCGAGAAGCCAATTCCAATAATGATTTCATATCATTTACCACAACAGATGAACTATGCCTATACCTTAAAGAACATGAGCTAAAAAGGTATAGCATACTCGTAAAAGGATCTAGAGGAATCCGTCTAGAAAAAATACTGGATTTTATATAAATACATTTTAAGTAGTAGTACAAAACAAGTTAGCATTAAGAAATAGCGTTGGCTTATTTCATTTATTGCAACAGATATATCAAATTAATACCATTTAACTCATTTTCATTTTAAATGTGCATAAATTTGCTCCTTAACACCTTTTGATTTAAGTATTTTTGCATCTGATAACGAAAAATAAGAATAACGATATGAAAAGAATAGTACCGACAATAATGCTATGTTTTTTTGCCGTATGTGGGCTTAAGGCTCAAAATGTTGGAGATAAATGGTCTCTAGATAAAGTTATAACTACAGAAACGACATCCGACGGCATTACCAAAAAGGAAATATCGGCAACAGATTATCATGCGTTAGCTAATCTTATAGGACCAAAAGAAATCATTTTCACATCGACCAATAAGCTAAGCTACAAAAGAATGGAGAATAATGATTTCGAGACATTTCCATATACTAAAACCGGTAAGACACTGCAAATCGAGCTGTCTGAATGTTTGCTAAGGCTGGATATAGAAGTAAATAAATCAGCTATGACATTATCCGAGAATAAAACTATTGATGAGGATCATACTGTAAAAATCACGTATAACTATACAAAATAATGAGAACAATTACGAAATTTATACTCATACTAGTAGCCTTTTTGTCTTCCAATGCGGCATTCGGACAAGGACAATCCACTACGATCGGAACAGATTTTTGGCTAGGCTATAATGACATCGGAACATACTATGAGCTAAAGTTTGTCAGTACTTCCGCTTGTACAGTTACCTTAACATTTACAGATGGTAGCGTACCTCAACGTACCATTAATATTACGGGAGCGGGAGTTACCGGCTATGTTTTCAACCATACAACCGCTGATGGTTTGGATGAAATGGCTGCGGTAAGGAACAACTTCGGAACATCAAACAAATCAGTTCGAATAACATCTACCGCCCCTATAGGTGTTTACGCTATCAACCAAAAATCAGCGCTAACCGACGCGACAGCGGTATTGCCCGTAACCAACTACGGCACAAAGTATATCGCTTTTGATGGTCCACAAGGAGGATCTCATAAATATATCGTCATTTCACCTGAGGATGGAAACAAGGTATATATTAATGGAGCTGCCGTTTCTCTTAATAAAGGGCAAGTATTTGGTAGATTGTACAGTGCCGAGCGAGACGGAGATGTTGTTACATCCGAGAAACCCGTTGCCTTTTTCGTCGTTTCTCACCAGCTAAGAATACCAACAAACGAAACAAACTATACAGACCAGGCTTTCGAGCAACTTTCTCCTGTTTCTTCTTGGGGAAAAGAATTTTTAGTCCCTGTCACGAAAAGAAAATCAGAATTTGTTCGTGTTATCGCTTCGATGGATAAGACAACCGTTTCTTTCGCAGGAACAACGTACACACTAAATGCAAACAAACATTTCGGGCTGGTTGAGATAAATGCGCCCACCTATATTACCGCAGATAAGCCTATTGGTGTCTGTACCTTTATGTGCGGCTCAGCATATAAAGGTTTTTATGGAGACCCCTCCATTTCATGGGTACCATCTATAGACCAACACATGAAAAGCGCCACCATTGCCCCGTTTGCCCCTTTAGCCGTTCCAAGCACCTCTAGCCAGCTAGATGCTCACTGGGGGCAGATTATAGTAAAAACAGCATATAAAGATGAAACTAAAGTAAATGGAGTAGCACTTAGCGGCGGTACATGGGTTGATGGTCCGGCGGAATCTGGGTTATCTGTTTATGATATGCCTTTCTTAAAAGAAAATAACGGTTGGAGACAGTCATATACATTTACAAACGACCACGGACTTGTACTCTTAGGGTATGGAACCGGTTCCGCCGAGTCTTATCAGTATGTAGCCGCCAGTTCGGCAAGAAAGCTTAACGCTTACTTTACCATTAACGATCTTCACTATGAGGACACCGACCTTTCTGTACCATTTGAGTGCGGAACACCTCTCGATTTTAAGGCAATAACAGAGTACGATATGAATACAACCGCCACCGATGGTTACGTAAGATGGTTTATTGACGGAGTAGAACAAGCCGCGGAAAAAAATAAAACAACTTGGACGCTGCCTTATATATCACCTGGTCAGCATGAAGTTGAACTTTGGATCGTCGATTCATATAATCAAACGGAAAAGATGAAAACAACGCTCAAAGTAGAGTGTACGGGAATAAGTCCTACACCCGTGGCTATATTTGAAGGGCAATCTGTAGTAATGACAATCGATCTTGGCTCTAGAATTACACCGGTTGATGTTGTCTTTAACTTAGCAGCCGCCGCTCCCAGCACAGCGGACCCCGCGTTCTATACATTCCCTTCCTCTGTAATAATGCTGAAAAATACCAGCTCTATTACTTTTACAGTAAGCGCTACGGATAATAATATTCTTAATGAACTTGATAGGTTATTAAAAATAAAAGCTAGTAGTTCTGACTATCCCGACATGTTTGCAGAGATTACTATTAAAGACCAACTAATCGCATCGCAACGTATTATTAGTCTTAAAGCAGACCCTCTTTCTATTAACGAACTACCGGGAGAGGCGCCAAATACATCAACAGTAACGCTATCTCTTCCGTCAGGAGTAAAATCAGCCGATCCTATTCGTGTCAATCTATCATATACAGGAAGTACCGCGACATACAATGATGATTATAGCTTAAACAAAACAGAGGCTACTTCTTATATTGATATTCCCGCCATGCAGAATAATGTTACATATACCATTACGGCAAAAAAAGACGATTTACTTGAAGGCGATGAAAAAGTTGTTGTTACAGGTATCGCGCCCACGGATTATGCTATGTCAACAAGTGCCAATACAGCAACAATTACAATTAAAGATAAGACTCTCGCAGATATTATAGTGAAGAAGCTGAATGGCGACGCGTCAGAACCGTCAACGAATGGTAAGTTCTGGATAGGCTTTAAAGACGCTAATGTTAGAAGTTTACAAAATGTAGTAGTAAACTATATACTTACCGGAACAGCTAAAGAGGGAACTAACTATGAAAGTCTTTCTCCTTACAAAGCTACGATAAATGCAGGGCAAAACGGAGTTGAAGTTGACGTTAAAGTTAAAGATAACCACATTGTAGAGGGAAATAGGCTTCTGAATATTGAAATTGTATCAATAGATTAAACAAGAAAATAATTCTTTTAAATAGAAAAAGGTTAAGAGCATGAACTCTTAACCTTTTTCTATTAGAATATTCCAAAAATACTTTATCGTTGCCCTGACATACGTTTGTATGTATTATAGCGCCATTTAGCATTTTCTTCTGTTGCTTTAAACAACTCCTCCGCAACTTTCGGGAATGTTTTTACAAGTGAGCTGTAACGAACCTCTCCCTTTAAGAAGTCTTGGAATTTCGACCAATCAGGTTCTTTGCTATCCAACGTAAACGGATTCTTGCCTTCCGCTTCTAGCGCCGGATTGTAGCGAAACAGCGACCAGTAACCCGCTTCAACAGCCAGCTTTTCTTCTTTTTGAGAAGCACCCATACCCGCCTTTAAGCCATGATTAATACATGGAGAATAAGCAATAATAAGCGATGGTCCGTCATATGCCTCAGCCTCTTTCAGAGCGTTGAAGAATTGGTTATGGTTCGCTCCCATTGCAACTTGCGCGACATATACATAGCCATAAGACGCGGCCATCATACCCAAGTCTTTTTTACGAATGCGCTTACCAGAAGTAGCGAACTTAGCCACAGCACCAGCCGGCGTTGATTTTGACGACTGCCCACCCGTATTTGAATAAACCTCAGTATCAAGAACTAGTACATTTACATTTTCGCCAGAAGCTAATACGTGATCTAAACCACCATAACCAATATCGTATGCCCAACCGTCGCCACCAATAATCCACTGCGAACGCTTAACCAAGTAATGGCTTAAGCTGGCTATTTCTTTGCAAGCATCGCCGGTACATTTGCTAACTAACGGAGTAATTTTATCCGCCAATTCACGAATTTTTGCAGAATCTTCACGACTAGCGATCCATTCGCTGAATAAACCTTTAAGCTCAGCAGAGCAATTTGCACAATTCCGAGCCTCTTTCATCAAGTGCTCCAAACGATCGCGCATACGCTCGGTAGCCAAACGCATACCGAATCCAAATTCGGCATTATCTTCGAATAATGAGTTTGCCCAAGCAGGCCCACGACCTTGTACATTCTTAGTATATGGGGACGATGGGTAAGAACCGCTGTAGATTGAAGAACACCCTGTAGCGTTTGCCACCATCATTCTATCTCCGAATAGCTGAGTAACCGCCTTTACATATGGCGTTTCACCACAGCCCGCGCAAGCTCCGGAGAATTCGAATAAAGGTTGAGAGAACTGGCTATTCTTCACATTCTGGAACTTACCGGCAACAGTATCTTTATAACCAACTTTAGAGTGCATATATTCAAAGCGTATTTGCTCGCCCCTTTGACTTTCGATAGGTTTCATCACTAAAGCTTTTGTTTTAGCGGGACAAACATCGGCGCAGTTACCGCAACCAGAACAATCAAGAGGAGTAACCTGTATTCGGAACTTATATTCTTTAAATACCGCATTGCCTTGTACAGCCACCGTTCCTTCCGGTGCGGCAGCAAGTTCCGCATCTGTCATTAAATAAGGACGAATTGCCGCATGAGGGCAAACATATGCACACTGGTTACACTGAATACAGTTTTCTGACCGCCACTCGGGAACGTGAACTGCTATACCACGCTTTTCGTACGCAGCAGCACCTGAAGGCATTGTTCCATCTTCGTATCCGTTGAAAACGCTTACAGGGAGATCGTCTCCCATTTGCGCGTTCACAATGTCCGCCACCCGCTCAACCCACTCGGTTGGTTTTTCGCGTTGAGGTGGCTCTACTATAAACTTATCACTCAGCTTAGCCCACTCTTCCGGAACTTCAACTTTTGTAAACTCAACACCACGGTCAATAGCAGCATTATTCATATTTACAATATCAGCCCCCTTACGTCCATAGCTCTTCTCAACCGCATATTTCATTTCAGCAACGGCTATCTCAAACGGAATTACGTTAGAAATTTTGAAAAATGCTGATTGTAAAATAGTATTTGTACGATTTCCCAAACCGATACTAGACGCAATCTCTGTAGCATCAATAATATAGAAGTTGATTTTTTTCTTTGCTAATGTAGCCTTTACCGAATCCGGCAGACGTTTTTTCGTTTCATCAGCATTCCAAAGACTATTCAGTAAGAACGTACCGCCCTGCTTAATACCACGCAACATATCATATTTGCTAAGATATGAAGGAACATGACAAGCAACAAAATCAGGAGTAGTAACTAAATAGGGAGAGTTGATTGGCTTATCTCCAAAGCGCAGGTGTGAACAAGTAAATCCACCGGATTTTTTAGAATCGTATGAGAAGTATGCCTGACAATACTTTGGTGTGGTCTCGCCAATAATTTTAATAGTATTCTTGTTTGCTCCAACAGTACCATCAGAGCCTAATCCGTAAAACTTAGCTTCGAACGTTCCTTCCGCCGCTAAAGAAACTTCTTCTTTTTGTGGTAACGATTTAAAGGTAACATCATCTACAATACCAATAGTAAAACCATTCTTAGGTTCGTTCATGCTCAAATTCTCAAATACTGAGAATATCTGAGCAGGAGTTGTATCTTTTGATGAAAGACCATAGCGTCCGCCAACAATAACCGGAGCGTCAGTCTGACCATAGAATATATCTTTTACATCTAGGTAAAGAGGCTCACCATTTGCACCGGGTTCTTTAGTACGATCCAGAACCGCAATGCGTTTTACCGTTTTAGGCATAACAGCCATAAAATATTTAGCAGAGAACGGACGGTATAAATGAACGATAAGTACGCCTACTTTCTCGCCCTTTGCATTTAAGCTATCTACAGCTTCTTTAATTGTATCTGTTACCGATCCCATCGCAATAATAACACGCTCCGCATCTTCCGCGCCATAGTAGTTAAACGGCCTATACTGACGACCTGTAATTTTGCTCATTTCGTCCATATAATAAGCAACAAAATCAGGAATAGCATCGTAGAACTTATTCGCAGCCTCACGTGATTGGAAGTAAACATCAGGATTCTGAGCCGTACCGCGAGTCACGGGAGACTCGGGATTCAATGCGCGTTTACGAAAATCTGTCAACGCTTTTTCATCTATCAGAGCCTTTAAAGCATCCGCATCAATCTCTTCTATTTTTTGTATTTCGTGCGATGTGCGGAATCCATCAAAGAAATGGCAGAAAGGAAGACGCCCTTTAATTGCCGCGAGATGTGCAACAGCCGACAAATCCATAACCTCTTGTACACCACCAGATGCAAGGAAGGCAAATCCGGTTTGGCGGGCTGACATTACATCGCTATGATCGCCAAAAATTGATAACGCCTGTGCGGCTAAAGCACGTGCCGATACATGGAAAACACCGGGAAGTAACTCTCCTGATATCTTATACATATTCGGGATCATAAGAAGCAAGCCCTGCGAGGCTGTAAACGTAGAAGTCAAAGCACCCGCTTGCAATGACCCATGAACAGCGCCCGCCGCTCCGCCCTCAGACTGCATTTCGACAACCTTAACGGTTTCTCCGAAAAGGTTCTTTTTCCCGTAAGCCGCCCACTCATCAACATATTCAGCCATTGTTGACGAGGGAGTAATTGGATAAATAGCAGCCACTTCACTAAACATATATGCCACATGTGCTGCAGCATAGTTGCCATCGCAAGTGATAAATTTCTTCTGTTTTGTCATGTCTATTTAAAATTTTTCAAAATTGATTTTTGAGACTGAAAGTTTAAGGAGAACAAAGGTAAGAAAAATACTAGACGACTAAAGTGCCGGTTGGTCAAAGCACTAACTTTCAATAGATAAAAATAACAATAAAATAATCTTTTCTAAAATATGTTGATAAGCATATCTTTTGATTTTGATTTGAAACTATTTCAAGTGTATTTATTAAGAATTGTTATTAAAAGCATCCAACAAATATCACCACAAATTAATATCGTATAATAAACTTATGTTTAATTATTTCCATATTTTTATTGAAACCGTGAGGCATCCAGCTTGAGCATAATAAAAAGAAGTGCGGTAAATGTCCACAATGAAGAGCCTCCATAGCTGATAAACGGAAGGGGAATACCAATAACAGGAGCAAGACCAATGGTCATAGCGATATTAATAAAGAAGTGGAAAAATATAATAGATACCACACAATAGCCATAAATTCGCGCGAATGTTGATTTCTGCCGTTCCGATATTAATACAAGCCGAATCGACAAAATAAGGTATAGGGTAATCACAACAAAACAACCAATAAAACCCCACTCTTCGCCTATTGTACAAAAAATAAAATCGGTGCTTTGCTCAGGAACATAGTTATAGCGCGTTTGTGTACCCTGCAAAAAACCTTTTCCGGTAAATCTTCCCGAACCTATTGCAATTTCAGACTGATGTACGTTGTAGCCCGTTTTTTGTAAATCAATATTTTTACCCACTAAATTTTCTATTCTTACACGCTGGTGAGGTTCAAGAACGTTGTCCACCACATAATCTACCGAGTAAGAAAAAACAGCTGTTGCAATAAAAAAAGCAACAATCACATAAATATAATGCGGCTTATTCTTTAAAGCTTTGTATAAACCGCCAACAATAAAAATACCACAACACGCCAGCGCAACAATCTCATTGCTTACGGTAATATCAAGCCAGTCCGTAGCTATACCAGCACAGATATAAATACATGCAAATGTTACAGCCAACAATATTGCACGCATAAAACGACGGCTCAAAACGGCATATACCGCAAAGGATGCTCCTGTAATTATTAAGTAAATAACGTATGGATCTAAGGTTAACGATAAAAAGAAAATAGCAATAAGAAATACAAATAAACTCATTACCCAACCTGATAAACCCTCGCGATAAAACATTATTATAAACGATACAAATACAAGAGCCGATCCGACATCGTGCTGTAAAAAGATTAAAACTACAGGAATAAGAATTAAGGTTGCTATTTTTGCTATACTTGATATTCTATCTAACTTAAAGCTGTGTCCGCTCATTAGCTTCGCTAAGGCTAATGCGGTTGCCACTTTTGCCATTTCCGCAGGTTGCAGCCTAACGTTTCCAATAGCAATCCATGATTTTGCTCCGTTAACTTCAATACCAAAAAACAATACAAAAACCAGCAATAACATTATCGCTAAATATACGTAGTTGGCAAAGACCGAATAGAATCTAACATCCAACAAAAGCATCACTAACGCAACAACCAAACCTGCAAAAATCCAAATAAGCTGCATCCCATATCGTTGCGACATATCAACAATGCCACTATGGTCTTCGTCATAAACTGCGGCATAAATACTTATCCAGCCAATAAACACAAGCAGCAGATAGACAAATACAATCGACCAATCCAGGCTAGCCAATATACTTTTCCCTCTATTAACCTTGCTTACCATCAGCGTCTCATTCTCTTTAAGTATAAGTCTCTCAAGTCGGTAGAAATTACATTATTTTCTATATGCTTACGCCCATCGCCAATTTCTCCATTAAGATACTTCTCCACAACCAGCGTCGCAAGAGGAGCAGCATGTCGTCCACCAGGTCCTGCATTTTCAATATACACCGCAACCGCAATCTTCGGATTCTCGCGGGGAGCAAAACAAAAGAAGATGGAATGATCTTCGTACGGAGGATTCTGTGCGGTACCTGTTTTGCCACAAATTTCCAATCCGGGAACTTTAACCCACGCAGCTGTAGCGCCAACGCCAGTAGGACTATTAACTGCTAAGTACATTCCTTCTATTGCCGGGTCGTAATGCTTCTCATCTACCATAGCATGATGCTTTTCGTAAAAACGAGCCGGAATAGTATCAGAGCCTTCTATTTTTTTTATGACATGCGGCGTTACATAGTAGCCTCTATTCGCTATAGTTGCACTCAGGTTTGCCAGCTGTAGAGGGGTAAGACCCGTTTCTCCCTGACCAATAGCAAGCGATATAATAGTTAAAGATTTCCACCTGTTTTTACCATGAATATTGTTATATCGCTCGACAGTTGGCAAAGTACCCGCCCGCTCTCCTATTAAATCAGTATTCAGCTTATGCCCCAAACCAAAAGAATGAGCATACTCAATCCAACGTTCCAGCCCTTTTTCTATATTATTATACTTTGGATTATCTACAATATCTCTGAAAACATGGCAGTAGTACGCATTACAAGACATCATAATAGACCTTGGAAGATCAAGTGGCGAAGGATGGGCATGGCAACCTACGCCTCTACCTACTCTATACCCCATAGAACAACCATAACGAGTTTGAGGGGTTACTACTCCTTCTTGCAATCCGGTTAATGCAGTAAACAGCTTAAAAGTTGAACCGGGAGGATAAGAGGACATTAAGGCTCTATTAAACATAGGCTTGAAACGATCTGAACTCAGCTCGGCATAGTTCTTTCCCCTATCCTGTCCTGTCATTAATTCGGGAGAAAATCCGGGACTAGAAACCATTGCTAAGATCTCTCCCGTGGATGGCTCTAATGCAACAATGCCACCAATTTTATTCGCTATAAGCTTTTCAGCATATTCCTGTAAATCGGCATCAATGGTGGTTGTTATACTCTTCCCTGCCACAGCGGGTGTATCGTTGTAACCTTCGTTATATGGTTGCTTAATGCGATTATGTACATCGCGAACGAAGATACTAACACCTTTTGTTCCTCGTAAAACTCCTTCGTACGCTTCTTCTATTCCTGTTCTACCTATATAATCGCCTTGCTGATAGTACTTCTCTTTGTCATTCTCCAATATTGTTTTATCAACCTCGTTAACATAACCCAAAAGATTTCCGGATATACCACGAACATACCGACGATTGGTTCGGGCTTGACTATAAAAGCCGGGAAACTTATAGGATTTTTCTTGAAATAAAGCATGGGTTTCCGCCGGTACTTGCCTCATAAAAGCCATAAACTGGTACCCCGATGACCCTTTTTTCTTTTTTTCTATTTCTTCTAACAACGGAATTAAGACTTCTTTTTCTATACCAAGTGTTCGGCAAATCTCGGCCGTATCGATAGATACAACCTCACGAGGAATAGCCATTATATCGTAAACAGTTTTGTTTACTACAAGCTCATTTCCGTTTCTATCATAAATTAGCCCGCGGGCAGGATATTGTGTTTCTCTAAAAAAAGCATTGTTTTCGGCAGCAATTTTGTAATAATCACTAAATACTTGTAACGATAGTATCTTTAAAAGCAATACTATGCCTACAAGTATAAATACAACAATAATAATATTTCTTTTCTCTATGCCAACTTGCATAATAATTACGATTGACTACGAGGATTTCTGAAAAATGCGAGCTCTATTAAAATTATGAATGTAATGGAAACAAGTGAATTCAATAGTATATGGATTAATAAGTATAAAGGATTATACAGCTTAAACGTTTCTAATATAAATAAACACGAATGGTGCATTAAAACTAAGATTGTTACATATAGTAAAAACGGACGCCAACCCATTGTGTAAATAGTAGTGGTAGCTATTTTCTGTTCCGTATCATCCTTAGGTTTTAACGCTTTAAAAACAAATCCGCGAAAATAACCGATTACTGTGCATGCAAAGGCATGTAGCCCTAGTATATCGGTAGTAAAGAAATCAACCGATAGCCCTAAAAGAAACGATAGAATAACAACTACCGATGGCGCATAAGAAAATGGTAGTATAAGAATAAATAAAATATACACATATGGCGTAAGAAGAGTGCCTACCTGAATATTATCAAATACAAACTCTTGTAGCAGTATTAGTAAAATAAAAAGTAGTATATATTTTATAACACTTATGTTCATCTCTCGCTTCCATTAAGTAAGGAATCAATTTCAGCATAGCTATCAGATTTAACCACATATACATTCCGCAAACGTTTGTAGTCAACACTTAAGCTAACCTTTATTTCATAAAGATTACCACTTCTGACTTCGTATGATTTTACTGTTCCGACTAAGATATTAGGAGGGTATATATTAGAATTACTACTAGTTACAATAGTATCGCCTACCTGTACATCTATATGCTGAGGAACTCCGGTTAATAGGGCTTCTCTATAGTTCACGGCATCCCATGATAACATCCCCTCAGCATTACTTCGAACAAGACGGCAACTGGTATGAGATTCTGGATTTATTATGGGTAGTACCACAGCGTAGCTATCGGAAGTTTTAGTAACTACGCCAACTACACCATCCGACGAGATAACCCCCATATCGGGTCCAACATTTTGATCTTGCCCAACGTTAATAACAAGCCTATTCTTAACTTTATTGGTAGATGTATTGACGATACGAGCGGATTTATAAATATAATCTGTTCTTTTAATTGTATCGTACTGCTTTATGGTATATAGCGTATCGACAGCAAGATAGTGATTCAGCTGATTTCTAAGAAGTGTATTTTCTTCTTGTAGCCGTTCATTTTCTTTCTTTAAAGACAAATAGGTTGTAAGATCATCAATTCTTTCATACGCCCATGCACGAGTAGAAGATACCACTCCCATTACTTTCGATTGCTGGTAGTTGGTTGTTCGTACCATAAGTACGATCGATAAGCCCAATAACAACAAGAAAAGTAGCAGCGTATGATACCTTACAATAAACCGAAATAGCGTATTCATCTACAAGCCTACCTTTTTAGGAAGGGGAATCTGCCTATATTTTTTAATGCTATACCTGTTCCTCTCGCCACAGCATGTAACGGATCTTCTGTAACATAGAAAGGTATATTAATTTTTTCGGTTAAACGTTTATCCAGTCCTCTTAAAAGAGCGCCACCTCCGGTTAAATATATACCACGCTGAACGATATCTGCATATAGCTCCGGCGGAGTTTGCTCTAACACGTTAAGTACACTGCTCTCCACCTTAGATAATGATTTATCTAAACAGTGGGCTATCTCCCGATAGGTTACGGGAACTTCAACAGGTAACGCTGTCATAAGATTAGGACCACGAACAACATAATCGGCGGGGGCTTCGTCAAGATCTGTAAGCGCGGAACCTACCGCAATCTTAATATCCTCTGCCGTTCTCTCTCCAATCTTAATATTATGCTGATGACGCATGTACTGCTGAATATCTGAGGTAAATCCGTCTCCGGCAACGCGAATGCTCTTATTGCAAACAATACCTCCCAACGCAATAACTGCAATCTCGGTAGTACCTCCACCTATATCTACCACCATACTACCTTCTGGAGCTTCAACATCAATACCGATACCAAGAGCAGCAGCCATAGGCTCATAAATCATATATACATCACGCCCACCGGCATGTTCAGATGAGTCGCGTACAGCACGAATTTCAACCTCAGTACTTCCAGAAGGAATACAAACTACCATGCGAAGCGATGGGGTAAACCAGCGATTTTTAGGGCTCATCATCTTAATTAACCCACGAATCATCATCTCCGCGGCATCGAAGTCTGCAATCACACCATCGCGAAGAGGGCGAACGGTTGTAATATTTTCATGTGTTTTACCATGCATTTGTCGAGCAACCTCACCAAAGGCAATCGCTTTGCCTGTATTACGGTCAACAGCAACAATAGACGGTTCGTCCACAACAATTTTATCGTTATGTATAATGATGGTGTTGGCTGTACCCAAATCCATCGCTATTTCCTGAGTTAGAAAAGAGAAGGCCATACGTTATAATTCCTTATATGCTTAATTTAATATTATAATTAATGTTTGAAATGACGAATACCTGTAAAAATCATCGTCATATTATTCTTATTACAATAATCGATTGAATCCTGATCTCTTACCGATCCGCCAGGTTCAACTACCGCATTTACTCCTGCTTCGCGCGCTATTTCAACACAATCGGCAAAAGGAAAAAACGCGTCGGAAGCCATTACTGCCCCCTCCAATGACAGGTTGAATGATTTTGCTTTAGCAATTGCCTGCTTTAATGCATCGACCCTAGATGTCTGTCCAACCCCGCCTGCCAGTAACATTCCACCTTTAGCCAACACAATGGTATTAGATTTAGAATGCTTAACCAACCTGTTGGCAAAAAGTAAATCGGTAACTTCTTCTTCTGTTGGTTTTTTATCAGTTACTGTATCAAAACCACCAGCACCTCCTAATTTGGCATCGCGATCTTGTACAGCAACACCATTCAGCAACGAACGGAATTGAACAGCGGGTAACTTTAGCTCTTTTACTTTAAGTATAATTCTGTTTTTCTTAGACTTTAGCAACTCTAATGCATCAACACCATAACCCGGCGCAAGAATAACTTCAAAGAACAGCTTATTTATTTCTTCCGCGCAAGCTTTATCAATAGGTCTATTTGCGACTAAAATACCTCCATATGCAGAAACGGGATCGGCTATAAGCGCGTCCTTCCATGCGTCTAATAAGCTGGCTCGCGAAGCGCAACCACATGCATTATTATGCTTTAGAATAGCAAAGGTAGGCTCGCTAAACTCTTGTATTAAAGATAACGCCGCATCAATATCTAAGAGATTGTTGTATGATATATCTTTTCCATTCAGCTTCTCAAAAAGGCTATCAATATCTCCATAAAAACTAGCTTGCTGATGTGGATTCTCGCCATAGCGCAACGGTAAATTCGCTGTAACGCTTTGCTTAAATACCGGAATTTTCGCGTTACGATTCATATAGCTAAAAATAGCCGTATCGTAATGCGAAGAAACGTTGAACGCTTGGGCAGCAAACCATTCCCTTTGTTCAACAGTTGTTTCTCCGTCTTGCTCCTTCAAAATCTTTAATAGATCGTCATAGCAACTACTGGAAGAAACAACCAACACCCTGTTATAGTTTTTAGCCGCTGCACGAATTAAAGATATACCCCCAATATCTATTTTTTCTATAATCTCACTATGCGATCCACCCTGTACAACAGTAACCTCAAATGGATATAGGTCAACCAACACTAAATCATACTCCGGAATTTCAAAACGAGCCAGATCGTTTACATCGCTTTCGTTATTATCTCGACTAAGAATTCCGCCAAAAACTTTTGGATGTAACGTCTTTACTCTACCTCCTAGGATTGATGGGTAACCTGTTATATTTTCAACAAGGGTTACACCAATGCCCATTTTTTTAATGAAATCTCCCGTTCCTCCTGTTGAGTATAGATGGACACCCAAACGATCTAACTCTTTAACAATAACATCCAGTCCGTCTTTACTGTATGCGGATATTAGTGCCGATTTTATTTTTTTCACCTAAACCGTTGATTATTATATTTTTATTTTTAAAAAACTGATCTTCTTATAAATCAAGTCATAAAATTACAACATTTAAAGTAATGTATCTCATTTTATAAGAAAATTTCGTACTAAATCTATAATTTCGTTAATCTTGCGTATCTTGCATCGCTATAATAAAAATGAAAAAGCTTGCCAAAAATATAGTAATTACCGCTAAGCTGCTAAGAGAAAGCTTTGCTTTTGCTTTTAGCTCTATTGCCGCAAATAAGCTACGAACTTTTCTTTCGTTGCTTGGTATTACTATTGGCATTTTTTCAATTATTACAGTATTTACAGCTGTTGACGCTCTTACCAATTCTATAGAAAGCGGACTTGCCTCCTTAGGTGGAAATGTAATCTACATTGAGCGCCACCCATGGACTGTTGAGGAAGAAGGGGAATACCAATGGTGGAAATATCGCCAACGTCCACCTAATACACATGATGAGTATCAATTTATAAAAAAGAACGCAAAGTATGCCGAAGACGTATGCTACCTTATAAATTTTGGAAGACCGCTTACCTACAAAAGCAACCAAATAGAGAGGGCGCAAGTATGGGCTACAACTAACGAATGGGAACGAATTGGCGTATTTGAGGTTGAGCGCGGTAGATACTTTACACAGCATGAATCGAACACAGGAAATAATGCTGTAATTATTGGCAGTACTGTTGCTAACGATTTATTTGAAAACGAAGATCCTATTGGAAAAACAATAAAAATAGGAGCATTTAAAGCGCGCGTTGTTGGCGTATTAAAGCGTCAGGGTAAAAGTATGTTCAGCATGATTGACTATGATAACATCGTGATGATACCTTATAGCTATGGGAAAACAATGACCGGAAACGCCGGAAGAAGTGGCGCTGTTTGCACAAAAGCAAAGCTAGATATTCCGAATAGCGAGGTAGTAGGTGAACTAAAAATGCTTATGCGAAAAATAAGAAGGCTTTCGCCCGGGCAAGAAGATAATTTCGCTATAAACGAGCTAAGCTCTCTAGATAGTCAAGTCGGGCAAATTACCGGCGTATTAAATGTAGTAGGTATTGTAATTGGTGGGTTCGCTATGATTATTGGCGCCTTTGGTATTGCTAACATCATGTTTGTATCGGTTAAAGAGCGTACCAATATTATAGGGATACAAAAAGCACTAGGGGCAAAAAACTACTTTATACTTACTGAATTCTTATATGAATCGGTTTTTCTTTCTATTATCGGTGGAATTATTGGTTTACTGCTGGTATATATCGGATCGTACGTCGTTACCAACTTTTTAGATTTCGAGTTGGTTCTCTCCATAAAGAATATTATTATTGGGCTAGGTATATCTGCAGGTGTAGGGCTACTTGCCGGATTTATACCAGCATATTCCGCATCGCGATTAAACCCGGTAGTCGCAATTCAATCAAAATAAGCTGTTTGGTAAAATGTATACTAATGATAAACCAGTACTGCTTTTTTTATGAGAAGATTTCTCACTTCGTTCGAAATTGACGGTAGCTTACAAAGCTTGCTTTTTAACGTAAGGTTCTACAAAATTTGTTAGCTCTACGAAATCAGCTACGCTTAGCCGCTCTGGACGTAAATCAAGAAAAGGATGTGCCGCTATAGCATCATTACCTACTAGCGGTTTTAGCGAATTACGAATTGTTTTTCGCCGTTGATTAAAAGTGGTTTTTACCGCTCTAGTGAATAACTTCTCATCACAATCCAGCTGCTGAACATCGTTACGAGTAAAACGAATAGCTGCTGATTTTACTTTTGGTGGCGGAACAAAAACATTTTCGTGTACAGTAAATAAATACTCCACGTCATAAAAGGCTTGTATTAAGACGCTAAGTATTCCGTATGTTTTACTCCCGGGTTTTTCGGCAATACGTTCAGCCACTTCTTTCTGAATCATACCAACCAGCTCAGGTATTTGGTTACGATACTCTAACACCTTAAAAAATATTTGCGATGATATATTATACGGAAAATTGCCGATTACCGCAAATGGCTCTTGAAACAACTTATCCAAATCTAGCTGTAAAAAATCGCCCTCGATTAAATGTGATGTCAGCAGAGGAAAATGTTGTTGCAAATATGGAACAGAATCTCTATCTATTTCTATTGCATATAGGTTTATGTCTGGACGTTCTAATAAATACTCGGTTAAAACCCCCGTTCCTGGACCAATTTCAAGCACGGTCTTCTGATTATCGGAAAGGCTATCTACAATACGTCGCGCGACACTTTTATCGCGAAGAAAATGTTGACCGAGAGATTTTTTAGGGCGAACGTAGTCAGATCTATAAGGCATTGGCTATTCTTAGTTTACTAGTTAGCCAATTCCGACATAAATTTAATACGAACTAAGCGTATCTCTTCTTCTGTATAATCAGAACCTAGCTCTTCTATCGCTTCGTCTAAAGATTCAGAAGTTGCATCGTTCATAAAATAGTCGTAGATATCGTCGCGCTTATCTTCGTCCATTACTTCATCTATATAGTAATCGATATTAAGCTTGGTACCCGAACTTACAATTGCCTCAATTTCCGTGAGCAAATCTTCAAATTCAAGATTTTTAGCAGTAGCGATATCTTCAAAATCCAACTTCTTATCTATACTTTGAATAATAAAAACTTTTATACCCGATTTATTTACCACAGATTTTACAACCATATCCTGTGGGCAAATAATCTCCTTCTCTTCTACATACGATTTAATTAAAACAATAAACTCTTTGCCATATTTCTTCGCTTTTCCTTCTCCAACCCCTTGGCAATTCTTTAACTCCTCTAAAGTTATGGGATAATGGATGGACATATCTTCTAACGACGGATCTTGAAAAAGCACAAATGGCGGTAGGTTTAATCGCTTAGAAAGATCGCGACGTAAATCTTTTAGCATAGCAAAAAGCTCTTCGTCCGCCGCACCTGCAGCCTTTCCACTTTGAGGTCCTCCCGCAATATCATCGTCATCGTCTCCCTCTTCATACTCATGATCCTGAGTAAGCATGATAGGATAAGGTTTGTTAATATACTCTTTGCCTTGTGGGGTTAGAACTAAAATACCATAGTTTTCGATATCTTTTTCCAGCAAATTATGAACAAGCGCCCGACGAATTACGGCGTTCCAGAAATGTAACTTTTTATCGCCGCCATCCCCAAACATTGGAAGCTCGTGATGTTTGTATGACTTAATCGTTGAATTCAGTAAACCTGTAATAATATTGGCAACATGATCTGCCTTAAACTTTTCTTTTACGGCTTGTACTGTTTCTAAAACAAGCTGAATATACTCTTGACCTTCGAACTTTTCTTTTGGATGTAAACAATTATCACAATTCTCGCAGTTCTCTTCAGTATATTCTTCTCCAAAATAGTGTAACAGCATTTTACGACGGCATACTGCCGACTCCACATACGAAACCGTTTCCAGCAATAGCTGCTTTCCTATTTCTTGCTCGGCAACGGGTTTGCCTTGCATAAATTTCTCTAGCTTTTGTATGTCTTTATAGCTATAAAAAGCAATACATTGCCCTTCTCCCCTATCTCTTCCGGCACGACCAGTTTCCTGATAATAACCTTCAAGGCTCTTTGGTATATCGTAATGGATAACGAAACGCACATCGGGCTTATCTATACCCATACCAAACGCAATGGTAGCAACAATTACATCTACCTCTTCCATCAAGAATTTATCTTGATGGTCGGAACGCATAGATGAATCCATTCCGGCATGGTAAGCAAGCGCTCTAATTCCATTTATTTGTAGTATCTCAGCTATTTCCTCTACCTTCTTCCGACTAAGACAGTATATAATTCCCGACTTACCTTCATTATTCTTTATAAATCTAATAATCTCTTTTACAGCATTAACTTTCGGACGAATCTCGTAGTAAAGGTTGGGACGGTTAAACGACGATTTAAAGACATTAGCGTCCATCATTCCAAGGTTTTTCTGAATATCGCTTTGTACTTTAGGTGTTGCTGTTGCCGTAAGCGCAATTAACGGGGCTGTTCCTATTTCTGTAATTATGGGACGGATGCGACGATATTCGGGTCGAAAATCGTGCCCCCATTCCGAAATACAATGAGCTTCGTCTATTGCATAAAAAGATATTTTGAGCTGTTTTAGAAACTGAACATTTTCTTCTTTTGTAAGAGATTCGGGCGCAACGTAAAGCATTTTAGTTTTTCCGTCTAATACATCTTGCTTAACTTTCGCCGTTTGCACCTTGGTTAAAGACGAATTCATAAAATGTGCAATTCCTTCTTCCATTACAAACCCACGCATTGCATCTACCTGATTTTTCATCAGAGCAATTAGCGGAGATATTATTATTGCTGTCCCTTCCATAATAAGAGCCGGCAGCTGATAACACAATGATTTTCCACCTCCTGTCGGCATTAGTACAAATGTGTCATTGCCCGAAAGTACATTCCTGATAATTACCTCTTGATTACCATGAAATGACGTAAACCCAAAATGCTTCTTTAGGTAGCCGCTCAACGAAATATCTGCACTATTCCTTGTACTCTTAGTATGTTTCTTATCCTCCACTATACTTTATAATAATCGACTAAAACAAATTTAATCAAATAAAACCTAAATAAAAAGATATTTTACAAACGGTTTCTTTCAAAAAAAGGAACAAATCTCGAATTTTTATGGATAATAACAAAACTAAAAAATCTTAAATCTTTCATTTTATTTACCTTTGCAAAGTTCAATATTAAAGATAAACCTATTTTTCCAATTTTGCCACAAAACAAATACTCAATTTATACTAATGTCTACTATTAATTTAAGTGATATCAAACAGCTAGCCGAGCAAACTATACAAACAGAGGCATCTGCAATTAGCAAGCTGGTTGAGTTTGTTGATGACAGCTTTGCCGAAGTAGTTGGTCTTATATATAAAGGTAAGGGTAGGGTTATTATCACAGGTATAGGTAAAAGCGCCATTATTGCTCAAAAAATTGTAGCAACGTTAAATTCTACCGGTACACCGTCTATTTTTATGCATGCCGCCGATGCCATCCATGGCGACCTTGGCATTATTCAACCTGACGATATAGTACTTTGCCTTTCAAAAAGCGGCAATACCCCGGAAATAAAAGTACTCATTCCATTAATACGTAGCCTAGGAAAAAACACCATTGTAGCCATGGTTTCAAGCGTCGACTCATATCTTGCTTACCATGCAGATTATGTAATACGCGCAACCGTATCGAAAGAAGCTTGTCCACACAATTTAGCACCAACAACAAGCACAACCGCTCAGCTGGTAATGGGTGATGCCTTGGCTATGTGCTCACTCTCACTTCGAGGTTTCTCTGCCGATCACTTTGCTCGCGTTCATCCGGGTGGTGCTTTAGGTAAGAAGCTATACATACGCGTAAGCGACATAATTAGTAAGGTACGGCCTAAAGTAAATGTTGACGAAAAAATTCGCCCTGTAATTGTAGAAATTTCATCAAACACGTTAGGGGCAACAGCAGTAGTTGATAAGGATGATAAGCTTGTAGGCGTTATTACAGATGGCGATTTACGCCGTATGCTGCAAAAGAATGAAGATTTGGATAAGCTAACCGCAAAAGATATCATGACTTCAAATCCTAAAACTATTGATTACGACACATTAGCGGTAGATGCTTTCAGCTTAATGGAGAAGTACCATATCACTCAGCTTATTGTTTTGCAAAACAATAAATATAAGGGAATGGTGCATATCCACGATATTTTAAGAGAGGGAATTGTTTAAACCATGGGTATGACTATTAAAAGCGATAAAGTTATCTTAGCAATTCTTATAGTAGTTGCGATTGTATTTTTTGCTACTTTAATAATACCAAAATATTTTAGTGAAAAAAGAATTCAACTCATAACCACCATACTTTAAATGATAATTCTCTACGCTTTGATAGTATTTTCTATAGTAAAGACAGCATAATTATGGTCTTTACAGCAATAGGAACAGCAAAAGAGGAAGTTGACGGAGAGGTGTTATAAAGAATATTTAAAGCAAGCGTATATTGAACAAAAAGACTCGTTAAGTATCAGAAATATCATACTTGATAAAGGACATTCCACAATATTCTTAATTAATGACATGAATGGAGAAGCTATCTGTCGAACCGCTATAACACCCGATATATATAATTAACACTCAGAAACAAAGTATTTGTTTAGCTTTACAAATAAATAGATCAAACTTTTATATGCGATTATACTCTGAAGATTTAGTAAAGAAATACGGCTCAAGAACTGTTGTAAAGGGTGTGTCTGTAGAGGTCTCGCAAGGTGAGATTGTGGGGCTACTGGGACCTAATGGAGCAGGAAAGACCACTACTTTCTATATGATTGTAGGATTAGTAAAGCCTAATGGCGGCAAAATTTTTCTACAAGACGAGGACACCAGAGAAGTTTCCGAAATAACCAAAGAGCCTGTTTACAGACGTGCTCAACGAGGACTTGGGTATTTAGCGCAAGAAGCCTCCGTTTTTCGTAAGCTGTCGGTAGAAGACAACATTCGCTCTATACTCGAAATGACAGGCTTATCTAAAGCCGATCAAAAGGATCGTTTAGAGCAGTTGCTAACTGAATTTGGTTTACATAAAGTTCGCAAAAGTTATGGTATTCAGCTATCCGGAGGCGAACGAAGACGTTGCGAAATTGCCCGCGCATTAGCTATAAACCCCAAATTTATCTTACTTGACGAGCCTTTTGCCGGTGTCGATCCCATTGCTGTTGAAGATATTCAGCATATCGTAAAAACGCTAAAAAAGAAAAATATCGGTATCATTATTACCGATCATAACGTACACGAAACGCTTACTATTACCGATCGTTCATATCTACTATACGAGGGATCCATACTAAAAGCAGGTTCTGCCGAAGAGTTAGCTAACGACGAAGAAGTACGTAAAAAATATCTGGGTCAAAACTTTGTATTAAGGTAATAATGGCTGTAAGGGCTGAGCTAAGTAAAAACAAAAGCTACGCTATGCTTCCGGGCTTTGTTGTTGTAGCCTTAATTTCTTTATTTCTTTTACTTTCTGCCTGCGGAATCTTCCCAATGAAAATGCGGATAGAGCCCGCCGCTTTAATAATATTTTCTCTGCTGCTATTATCATCTGGCTATTTCATCTATCTGACTATTCGAAAGCTAAACAATAAACAAGCCGGGCTCATAGCCGACGACGAAGGTTTTATATATAATGGCACGGCTCTTGGTTCTGCTATCGGATATATTAAGTGGCAAGATATAAAAACCCTAAATGCTGTTGAAGGACTAGGGAACAGCTATCTTACAGTTGAAGTTTACAATCCGGATTGCTACTTAAATAAAATCAAATCGAATTTCTTAAGGAACCAGACTAAAAAACGTATTCAGGGGTCTGAAAAACACCGAGGTATATTGCTAACCATATCTGCTAACGGACTTCAAGATTTTGAATTTAGCGAATTAGAGCGGCTGTTTATTAACAAATTAGCAGATTTCCATAAGGAAGAGTGAAAAAGAGAAAACAAAATCTGAGATTTTTTTACTCCGTTCTTTTTCAAATCAAAAAATATACTACCTTTGCGCTCTCAATTGCGGGCATGGCGTAATTGGTAGCCGCGCTAGACTTAGGATCTAGTGTCGAAAGACGTGGGGGTTCGAGTCCCTTTGCCCGCACAAAGACTTAAACCTGTGATTCTGTCACAGGTTTTCTTTTTGACTATCAAGAAGTAACGCGGGTAACATAAAGATAGCTGACGACTCTTTAACAATATAGCAAAACTTGCTAGTTTTTCTTACCTTTGCAGCCTTGAAATATGAAATAATAAATCAGATATATAAAACATTATGAACGTTGTACAACAACCTCTAGGCGAACAAACCGCCGTTCTTAAAGTAGAAGTTAGCAAAAGCGACTATCAAGATAAAGTAAAAAAGACGCTTAACGATTATCGCCGTAAAGCAAACATAAACGGCTTCCGTCCGGGAATGGCACCAATGTCGATGATTCAAAAGATGTATGGTCATTCCGTACTAATTGACGAGATCAATAAGCTGGTATCTGATGCGCTTAACGATCATATTACCAATGAGAAACTTAATATTTTAGGCGAACCCATTCCTTACGAAGAAGGTCAACCCCCTATTGATTGGGAAAATCAAGAAGATTTTGAGTTTAACTACGAAATTGGTATTTCTCCCGAAATTGAAGTTAAGCTCAGCAAAAGAGATAAGCTGCCTAAATATGTTATTTCTGTTAGCGAAGAAGATAAACAGCGTCAGCTGGAAAATATCATGCAACGCTATGGTAAGTTTGTTGACGCGGAGGAGGCGGGAGAAGACGACTTGCTAAAAGTTGATCTAACTCAAGAAGGTGAAAATGTTTTAAACGTAGAAGATACCTACATTTCGTTAAAGGTACTTACAGATGCTAAGCTAAAAAAACCTTTCATTGGCAAAAAAGTTGGCGATGTTGTAAAGGTTGATGCAAAAAAGACTTTTACCAACGAAGCAGATTTAGCCGCCTTGCTAAAAGTAAAAAAAGAAGAGTTGGAAAATATTAATCCAAAGTTTACTGCTACCATAAAAGAGGTTAGGCATTTTGAAAATGCAGAGCTAAATCAAGAGCTGTTTGATAAGCTATATGGTGAAGGCGTTGTTACCAGCGAAGAAGAAATGATGGAACGTATTGATGGCGAAATTCGCCGTGCATACGACGAAGAAAGCGAATATAAGCTGCTGCTGGATGCAAAAGAAAAGTTGATAAAAAAGGCTAAAATTGATTTAGCTGAAGATTTCTTGAAACGCTGGCTATTAATTATTAACGAAGGCAAAATTACACAAGAGCAAATTGACCAAGAGTTTGAACACTTTGCAGATGACTTACGCTGGCAGCTGATTAAAGATAGCATTGGTAAGGCTCAAGAAATTAAGATAGAAGAACCTGATATTATGGAGCACGCAAAACGTATGGCTCGTTACCAATTTGTGCAATACGGTTTAAATAATATGCCAGACGAACACATGGAAAACTTTGCAAAACGTCTTTTAGAAGATCAAAAGCAGCTAAAAGGTATTGTGGAGAAAGTTTATGAAGATAAGGTTATCGGCTATGTAAAGAATGCTGTTAACTTAGAGGAAAAAGAAATAAGTATCGAAGATTTCGGAAAGCTATTTGAAAAGAAATAGTTAACTTTACAACATAGGAAATAGGTGTACACTAGGATTTTTTCCTATTCCGTACACCTTTTTTGTCTTTTGATTGTTACTATACAATAAAACAATAGAAAATCACATAAAATTATTATGATATGGTAAAAATAAATGAGTTTGAAAAATATGCAATAAAGCATGCAGGTATTAGCAGCTCTAACTTTCATCGTTATACATCTATTTATAACGGTTCTAATTTGATATCGAATTCTATTACCCCATATATTATCGAAGAGCGACAGATGAACGTTGCAGTAATGGACGTATTCTCGCGCTTAATGATGGAACGCATTATCTTTTTAGGCACTCCTATATATGATGACGTTGCAAATATTGTTCAAGCACAGCTGCTTTTCTTAGATTCTACAGACTCCAGTAAAGACATTCAGATATATATCAATAGCCCCGGCGGATCAGTATCTGCAGGGTTAGGCATTTACGACACTATGCAGATTGTAACCCCCGATGTTGCTACAATTTGCACAGGTATGGCTGCCTCTATGGGTGCAATATTACTTACTGCTGGCGAAAACGGAAAGCGCTCGGCGCTAACCCATTCTCGCATTATGATTCATCAACCAATGGGTGGAGCAGAAGGACAAGCAAGCGATATTGAAATTACCGCAAGAGAAATTGCTAAAACAAAACGCGAGTTGTACGAAATACTTGCAAAACATACGGGAAAACCTTATGAAACGATTGAAAAAGATGCGGACCGCGACTACTGGATGAAATCTGACGAAGCGGTTGAATATGGCATGATTGACCAGGTATTGACAAAATCAATTATATAATATTAAATGAGCGAAAATAAGTGTTCTTTTTGCGGAAGAAGCGAGAGCGAAGTTCAGCTACTAATTACAGGTGAATCGGGATTTATCTGTGATATGTGTACCGAACAGGCTTCTATTATCGTAAAAGAAGAGCTGCACAGCCATAAATCCAGTAACGATTTCAATGAGGTTCATCTGTTAAAACCCATTGAAATAAAAGAATTTTTAGATCAGTATGTCATTGGGCAGGATGAGGCTAAAAAACATCTTGCCGTTGCCGTTTACAATCATTATAAGCGTATTCAACAGCCTTTTACCAACGATGATGTCGAGATAGAAAAATCTAACATTATTATGGTTGGCGAAACCGGAACAGGCAAAACACTGATGGCACGAACTATTGCTAAAATGCTAAAGGTGCCGTTTACTATTGTCGACGCAACTGTTCTTACCGAAGCCGGTTATGTAGGAGAAGACGTTGAGAGTATTCTCAGCCGTCTGCTACAAGTGGCAGACTACAACGTACCTGCTGCTGAAAAAGGTATTGTGTTTATTGATGAAATAGATAAAATTGCACGCAAAAGCGACAACCCATCCATTACCCGAGATGTATCGGGAGAAGGTGTTCAGCAAGGGCTATTAAAGCTGCTGGAAGGTTCTATTGTAAATGTACCCCCGCAAGGTGGGCGTAAGCACCCAGACCAACCCTTTGTAAAAGTTGACACTAAAAACATTTTATTTATTTGTGGCGGTGCTTTCGATGGTATCGAGAAAATGATCGCATCAAGGCTAAATACTAAAGCTGTAGGATTTAATGCCAGCCTTAGCAGCAATAAAATAGACAAATCGAACTTTTTGCAATACATTTCGCCAACCGACCTAAAATCCTTCGGGTTAATTCCCGAGATTATCGGTCGTTTACCGGTTCTCACTTACCTTGAACCCTTAGACAGAGATACGTTAAAAGAAATTTTGACTAAACCTAAAAATGCTATCATCAAGCAATATCAAAAGTTGTTTAAGATAGATGGTATTAAGCTGGAGTTTGACCCAGAAGTATTAGACTACATTGTAGATAAAGCGGTAGAGTTTAAGCTTGGAGCACGAGGGCTTCGCTCTATTTGTGAGGCTATTATGACCGATGCTATGTTTAACGCCCCATCTAAGGACCGAACAGAGCTAAAAATTGATATACGTTATGCTAAAAAGAAAATGGAAAAAGTAAACGAAACATTATTTAAAGTAGCATAAAAGATTACCATTTAGAGAAACGTCGTATGCGATTTGCTACCTTACGCAAAGGTCCAACATAGCGTTCCAGCTTATCGCTATAAATATCTCCTATACTAATAAGAATTCCTGTCTCTTCCACTCCTCCAAAATGCTCATTTATAGCTGTGCCAAATACCTTCATTGATGGAGACAGGTTCATATACGAATTGATTAATGGAGGGATATGTTCACCAATCATACGTATCTGTTTGGAAAGAATTTTATAATCTTCCATATAGTTCTTTCCGGTAAATATAGCTTCCATTTCTTCGCTACGAGCCTTTGTTATCAAAGGATTTATAGGAATAACAAGTTGTTCATTATCTGAAAAATACTTGCGTAAAAAGTAGAGTAACATGTTTCGACCATGTACATTATAGGTAACATACATGGTAACTTTTCCAAAAAAGTACTTTATATTAGGGTATTTCAGCACTAATGCGCCTAAGCCATCCCAAAGATTATCGAGAGCATAAATACCTTTGTGCCTTAAGCGTGAGCTTTGATATTCTGGCTGAACAAAAGAACGTCCAAGCTCTATTGTGTACGGAATATAATCGTCAATAAAACGCTGCGAAAAAATAAACAGCTCAGATGTTGCCAGCTGATCTATTTTTATACCATCGCAAACAATATACCGATATCCTCCAATGATTTCTTTTGCCTTAGGGTCCCAAACAATAAGCTGCTTATACGGATTCTCCTGAAGATCGAATTCATCAATATCTATACTCTTTCCTGTGCCTCCTCCACCTGAGCGAAATGCAATCTCTCGCAAACGCCCAATTTCGTGCATAGTATTTGGCGAGTCGTACGCAGTAACAACATATAAAAGATTCCCTCCTCTACTTGTATGACGTACAAACTTCTCTTTAGTAAGCTCGCTTTCTATTAAATGTCGGCTAACCGGCGCAATAATTGCTTCCATCTTACACATTAATGATACTACAAAATAAGCTCACAAAATTCAATATTCAAATAAACTACTTACTTATTTTTAGCAGGTATAGAATAAACAACCTCCCGCAGGTACGCAGCCCACTCCGTTGCCGACTCACTCTTATCGAAAGTTGTATATGGTATAGGTGGACCTGCTATTAAGTTAAAATGAGAGTTACGCTGCTTAAATAATTCATCCGATAAGTAGAACATAGCTATGTTTGCCTTTATTCCGAAGAACCTGCCAACCCTATCAAGATTATAAAAGAAGTTAGAATTTCGCCCTTCAAAATAAATGGGAACGATATCTCGCTCGTATTTTATAGCTTTTGTTACTATGCTTTTTTTCCACGGCAAATCTTGAATTTTTCCTTTTATTTTTCTAGAACACAACCCGGCAGGAAAATACAATACTTGATTGTCTGAAGCATATGCCTGATCAATCATATCCACATAATCTCCCAATTGCCGCCCGTGTTTATTCACAGGAACAAATACCGAACGCAAAGGCTTCAAATTATACAACAAATCGTTAACAATAAAGCGAACGTCGTTATTATACTGTGCTCCTAAAGCGCTTATTAGCACCATACCATCTAGTCCGCCCAAAGGATGATTTGAAACAAAAATATAACGTTTTCCATCATTCGGAGGCAATAGTTCTGGATTAATAACCGTATGTTTTATTCCCAAATACTCCAGCGCGGCATCATCAAATTCAACCCCATCCAAATGCCCAAAGGTGGTAAGAATATAGTTTAACTCCTCCACATGCAACTTACGCTCTATATAGCGAACCACAAAACGGGGTAACCATTTTGCCAGCTTCGGGCTTTTAGATTTTAAAATCTTAGGTATATCTAACAATACTTGTTCATCACTCATATTAAAAAGCTATAAGATTCTATTCTAAATCAAGAATTTACCTTTTAAACACTTTTTTGGCAAATCTGTCGCAATATTAACAAAATATCCAACAAGACATCTCAACCACACAATAAAGATTACACATTAAAAATCAGCATATTAAACACCGGCTATTGAAAGTTACCAACATTCATCAACACGTTTTGAACATAATCTCAGCCACCTTGTTAGTATCTTTAGGTGGAAGAAAGTGGAAGAAAGTGGAAGATCAAGAGGAAAAACACTATTTTTGTTTCCTGAAGACTCATTTCCACTTCGTAAAGGTACAAAAACAATGGCAAAGGCAATCTTTGTAGGTGAATTTAGAAGCAGGCTCGACGAAAAAGGTCGGATGGTTTTTCCTTCCGATTTTAAGGCGCAGCTTACCCTACTTGAGCATAAAAGCCTCGTTGTAAAGAAAAACCTTTATCATAAAAGCCTTTCTCTGTACACTCTGGAAGCGTGGGAAAAAGAATCAGAAAAAATGAAAGAGTCGCTCAATCTTTACAATAAGGAAGATGCGGAGATCTGGAATGAATTCATGCGGAATAGAGCTATCGTCACTCCAGACGAAAAAACAGGTAGGATCCTTATTCCTCGTCACTTACTTGAAAAGATTGAAGCTATAAAAGAAATGGTATTTGTAGGCGCAGACGATAGCATTAGCCTGTGGGCGGCAGAAATATACGACAATACGTATATGAGCGATGAGGAGTATGCCGCACTAGTTGCAAAACGTTTGGGTAACTCTAAATCCTCATGAGTCATGGCTTCATCTGTCAGCAATACCCCCTATCATACGCCTGTTCTTCTCAAAGAAAGCGTTGACGCGCTCGCCATAAAACCAAACGGAATATATGTTGATGTAACCTTTGGAGGGGGTGGTCATTCTCGTGAGATTCTGAACCGATTAGGAGAACAAGGTCGGCTAATTGCTTTCGACCGAGATAGCGATGCTCAGACAAATAAAATTGATGATCCGCGTTTTACGCTGATAGCAAATAACTTTAGGTTTCTTCATAGTTGCCTCCGCTATTACAATATTGAAACGGTTGACGGAATACTAGCCGATTTAGGAGTTTCGTCGCATCAGTTCGACGAGAGTGGGCGGGGATTTTCGTTCCGTTTCGATTCGCAAGCTGATATGAGAATGAACCGAGAAGCTGATTTTTCTGCTCGCGAGCTACTAAAATTATATTCTCAAAGCGAGCTGCAACATGTTTTTAAAACATACGGAGAGCTGAATAATGCATCGCGTTTAGCACAAGCTATTGTTAGCAAAAGAGGACAAAAACAAATAGATACAACGGTAGAGCTAATTGAAGTAGCAACACCATTCTTACCTAAAAAAGACTTAAACACACAGCTGGCAAAGCTATTTCAAGCAATACGTATCGAAGTGAACAAAGAAATGCCGGCATTAGAACAGCTAATGTTACATTCTCTTAAAGTGCTAAAAACAGGTGGACGATTGGTAGTTATTACCTATCATTCGTTAGAAGACAGATTAGTAAAGAATTTTATGAAGTCGGGAAATTTAGAGGGTAATATTGTAAAAGATTTTTACGGAAATGCAGAAACCCCATTTATCTTATGCTCTAAAAAAGCGATAATCCCGACAGACGAGGAAATTGTAAAAAATAGCAGAGCCAGAAGCGCTAAACTACGAATAGCAGAAAAGAAGTAATGGCAAAAAAAGGTGTAGAACAAAAGAGCAAGAAAACCTCAAGCAAGAGCGAGATAAAGAAAGGTTTTTTTTCTGGTGGTTGGCTTACCAGCGAGTTTATTCGCCGCCAACACTGGTATATTTTGTTCATATTTGGACTTGCGCTTTTTTATATAGCTTATCGGTACTATTCCGAAAGCGCAATATACCAAAAGCAGGAACTAGAGAAAATTGTAAAAACACTCCAAGCAGAGCATACTATTAAATCAGAAGAATTAATACGAATCAATAAACGTTCGGAAATTATTAAGCAAGCAAAGCAAAAGGGGTTAGAGTTAATAGAATCTCCAGAACCTCCTAAACGAATTAGCGTCGACTAAAGAGATGAGTAAAGATAAAAATATATTACGCCGTCTAAGCCTGTTTTACTGGATGATCTTTTTGTTCGGAATACTTATTACCGGACAAATTATCATTTTACAATTCTTTTCTCCTGAATTCGAAACGCCGGGCGTACGCAGTGAGGTCGTAGAGCCGATTAGAGGTAATATTCTTACTCACGATGGACGAGTAATGGCAACATCTCATGTTACCTATACTTTGATAATGAAGTTTAATACCCCGGCTCTAAAAAAAGTATTTACTGATAAGAATGTAAAAGAACTATCAGAGTCTTTAGCCAATTTCTTTAAAGATAAATCCGCCAAAGCATACGAAAAAGAGCTACGCCACGCTGATAGCATAAAGCAAAGCGAAAAAAGAATAGGGAATAGAGATGTTAACTATATTGAACTGCAAAAAATCAAAAAGTTCAAAATACTAAAAGAAAACCGTAATGTAAGCGGTCTTATTCCTGTTGAGAACATTGAGCGGGAATATCCCTACCTTTCATTTGCCCACCGTACAATTGGCAATATGAGAAATGATGAAAACGTTGGTAACAAAGGAATTGAGGGCTACTATGAGGAATACCTAAGAGGAAAACCCGGTGAGCGAATGCTGCAAAATAGCACACAGGGCTGGATACCCATCGCAAGCGAAGATGATAAAATCGCCGAAAATGGTTATGACGTAGTAACTACCATCGACATAAACATTCAAGATGTTGTAGAAACTGCCCTAATTAACCAGCTAAGGCAGAGCCCTCTTTTAAAAGCAGGAACAGCAATTGTAATGGAGGTTGAAACGGGCGAAATAAGAGCAATCGCAAACATAGCACAAAACTCCGACGGCTCTTTTAGCGAACGAGAGAACTATGCCGTATCGCTAAGAAACGACCCCGGCTCTACTTTTAAGCTTGCAACGTTAATTGCATTGTTAGAAGATGGACATATCGATTTAAACACAACCGTTGACATCGGAAACGGATCATGCACCATAGGAGGTAAGACCTATCGCGACGTAGTACCTCCGTATGGTAGAATATCGGTACTAAAAGCTTTTGAAAAATCATCGAATGTTGCTTTTGCGAAGCTTGTTTCCGAGAGTTACAAAGGAAAAGAAAAGCAGAAAGACTTTGTTAAGCATTTCCAGAATATAGGGCTCGATTCTCCTTTTTACTTAGATATTAAGGAAGAAGAGGGATTACCCCATATTCCGCACCCCGACAAATCCGGCTGGTCGGGTATTTCAGCTACGCAAGCCGCAATAGGATATGAGGTGTCCCTTGCACCAATACATACGCTTACGCTATACAATGCCGTTGCAAACAACGGAAAAATGATTAAACCGAAATTTGTAACTCAGATACAAAAGCACGGACAAACAGTTAAGACTTTTCCAACAGAGGTAATCGCCAACTCCATTTGCTCGAAAGCAACTTTAGAAAAAACAAAAACAGCATTAGAAGGTGTAGTAAAAGAAGGTACGGCAAAGCATATTAAAAGCGATATCTACCGGATTGCAGGAAAAACAGGTACAGCACGAATGTTATTCCCGCATAGCGTTACAAAAAGGATGGTATATGAAGAAAGAATCGGCAATCATATTATAAAGGTTAATCAGCCTTCTTTCGCAGGATACTTTCCTGCGGATAATCCTAAATATAGCGCTATTGTTGTACTTTATACACATAAATCAAAAGACGATTTTCATGGTGGCAAATGGGCCGCCCCTGTATTTAAAGAGTTTGCCGATAGGATATACTCTCTTCATCCCGAATGGCATGAAGAAATGAAAAAAACGAACGTTCTCGCGGAGGTTCCTGTAGTAAAAGGCGGTAAAAGTAGCGAAGTAGGCGCGGTACTAAGTAAGCTAAACATACCTCACAATTCAAAAGCAAATAACGCCGACTGGGTACAAACCAAAATAAATAGCAAGCGAATCGAGATAGCAAAAGTAACAGTAAAAGATGTCGTGCCGTCTGTAATAAATATGGGCTTAAAAGACGCTATTTATATTTTAGAAAATTTAGGTTTACAAGTACAGCTTACAGGTAAAGGTATTATAAAAAGGCAATCTATACAGCCGGGAACAAAAGTTGTAAAAGGACAAAACATTACGTTAACGCTTGAGATATAAGATATGAGACTAACCGATATACTAAAGAAAGTCGATACTCTCAAAATAGAGGGTAATGCTGATGTGGAGATACTTTCATTAGGCATTGATTCTCGTTCCGCTAAGGCTGGTCAGCTATTCTTTGCCATACATGGTACCCAAGTCGATGGTCATAAATTTATTTCTGCTGCTATTAAAGCAGGTGCTGTCGCCGTTGTATGTGAGCACTTACCTGAAAATACAGATCCCAGTATTTGTTATGTTAAGGTAGCCGATAGTAATAGAGCGCTAGGTTTAGTAGCGGCAGAATTCTTCGGTAATCCGTCCGATAAACTAACGCTGGTAGGCGTTACAGGAACTAATGGCAAAACCACGACAACCACTCTCCTGCACCATCTATTTACAAAGGCAGGATACAAAGCCGGATTACTTTCAACCGTTGTCAATCTTATAGGAGAAGAAAAAATAGAAGCCACACATACCACACCTGATGCTATTCATATCAATAGTCTTTTAAACGATATGGTTACAAAAGGTTGTAGCTATTGTTTTATGGAAATAAGCTCGCATGCTATTGTTCAAGAACGAATAGTAGGTTTAACTTTTGCCGGCGGAGCGTTTACTAACATAACACATGATCACTTAGACTACCATAAAACGTTTGATGAATATATAAAAGCAAAAAAAACATTTTTCGACTTATTGCCCAAAAACGCTTTCGCACTTACAAATGCCGATGATAGAAACGGTATGGTAATGGTACAAAATACAAGCGCTGTTGTAAAAACATATGCTCTAAAAAGCATGGCGGATCATAAGTGCCGCATTATCGAAAGTAGCTTTGACGGAATGCATCTAAATATTGACAACGTAGATGTATGGACTGAGTTTATTGGAGAATTCAACGCATACAATTTACTTGCCGCATATGCTGTCGCCCGTTTATTAGGATTAGATAAAGAGGAAGATTTGCGAATTCTAAGCTCTATGAAACCCGTATCCGGACGATTTGAGTGCGTTCGATCTGCATCTGGAGTTGTTGCTATTATAGACTACGCTCATACGCCTGACGCTTTAATAAATGTTTTAAATACTATTAATAAAATACGCCAAGGCAACGAGAAGCTGATAGCAGTAGCAGGCTGCGGAGGAAATCGCGATAAAACTAAACGTCCCGTAATGGCTGCAATGGCCGCGGAGAATAGCGACACAGCAATTCTTACTTCTGATAATCCGCGTTTTGAAGATCCGAATACTATCCTAGAAGATATGAAAGTAGGACTTTCAAAAGAATTAAAAAGCAAATCGCTATTCATTACAGACAGGCGAGAAGCAATACGTACAGCTGTTACTATGGCTCAACCAAGAGACATAATACTAATAGCCGGAAAAGGACATGAGCCTTACCAAGAAATAAATGGCATTAGACACCATTTTGACGATAAGGAGGAAGTAATTATTGCATTTAAAGAAAAAGAAGAAGAATAAATCTTAGTATATGTTATACCATCTATTTGAATATATAGAAAACTCATGGAATATACCGGGCGCCGGAGTATTCCAATACCTATCATTTCGATCGGCAATGGCAGTCATATTCTCTCTAGCGATTGCCTTGGTTACAGGTAAGCGTATAATACGTTTTCTACAAAAAAAACAAATAGGGGAAGAGATTCGTAACCTAGGCTTGGAAGGACAACTACAAAAAAAGGGTACTCCAACTATGGGTGGTATCATTATATTACTAAGTATCCTTGTTCCTATTCTTTTATTTGGCGACTTAACCAATATATATGTAATACTAATGATTATATCTACCATTTGGCTTGGTGCTATTGGTTTCTTAGACGATTACATAAAAGTTTTCAAGAAAAATAAAGAAGGACTGAATGGTAAATTTAAAATAATCGGACAAGTTGGGTTAGGACTTATTGTTGGTCTTACAATGTATTTTAGCGATAGCATTGTTGTACGCGAGCCATCAATCATAAATGTAGGTAACGAAACTGTCCGTATCGTTGCCGAAGAAAACGGAGATTATGAAGTCGTAAAAGAAGGCGACGAAGTAATGATTCAGCGTAAAGCACCTATCACAACCATTCCATTTGTAAAAGATAACGAGTTCGACTACGAGTGGCTTGTACCTGGAGATGGAGAAAGCGCACACAACTGGAGTTGGGTAGTATATATTATTGTTGCTATCTTAATTATTACTGCCGTTTCTAATGGAGCAAATCTTACCGACGGCATGGACGGTTTGTCAGCAGGTGTATCCATTGTAATTGGTACAACGCTGGGTATATTGGCGTACCTCTCCGGTAACGTTATCTACGCCGACTATTTAAATATCATGTATATCCCCGGATCCGGCGAATTGATAATATTTATGGCTGCCTTTGTTGGCGCTCTTGTCGGCTTTTTATGGTATAATTCGTACCCTGCACAAATTTTTATGGGAGATACCGGAAGCCTCGCTATCGGTGGCATTATTGCAGTATTTGCATTAGTTATTCGCAAAGAATTACTCATCCCGATTTTATGCGGAATATTCTTTGTAGAAAGCCTATCGGTTGTAATACAGGTGATGTACTTTAAATACACAAAACGTAAGTATGGTGTAGGTAAAAGAGTTTTTAAGATGACACCTTTGCACCACCACTATCAAAAAGAAGGAAATGCAGGTATTGATGCTATTATACAAAAACCTATAAAACCGCTACCGGAATCTAAAATTGTTATTCGATTCTGGATTATAGCAGTACTATTAGCCGTATTAAGCATTGTTACGTTGAAAATAAGATAATTTACGAATACCATCTTAAAGATATGAAGAGACTTGTTATTCTTGGAGGAGGAGAAAGCGGAGCCGGAACAGCCATACTGGCTAAGAGAGAAAGTTTTGACGTCTTTTTATCTGATAAAGGTACAATAAAACAACCCTACCGTTCTATGCTTGAGGAGAATAATATTCTCTTTGAAGAAGGCAAGCACACAGAGTCTCTCATTCTTAATGCGGCAGAAGTAGTTAAAAGCCCTGGCATACCTGATAATGCGCCAATTGTGAATGCTTTGAAAGAAAAAAATATAGGAGTGATATCTGAAATAGAATTTGCGGGGCGCTATTGCGAAGCACGAAAAATATGCATCACAGGGAGTAACGGAAAGACTACTACCACCAACCTAATTTACTACTTACTTAAAAATGCAGGGCTAAATGTTGGGCTAGCTGGTAATGTTGGTAAAAGTTACGCTTTACAAGTTGCCACAGAAAAACACGACTACTATGTATTAGAGCTAAGCAGCTTTCAACTTGACGGAATGTACGAGTTTAAACCGGATATTGTCGTTTTACTAAATATCAGTCCCGACCATTTAGATAGATACGAGTATAAACTTCAAAACTATGTAAACTCTAAGTTTCGCATCACTCAGAACTTAAACAAAGAAGATTGTTTTATCTTCTGCTCTGATGACGAAATAACGATGGGACATCTAGAGAAAATTGTACTAAAAGCAAAAATGTTACCGTTTTCTCAAATACAAGAAGTATCACAAGGTGCATATCTAAGTGATGGTAATATGGTTGCAAAATATGAAGAAGCACATTTTAGCACGCCTATTGGCGAGCTATCATTATCCGGTAAGCATAACGTATATAACTCAATGGCAGCAGCAATTACGGGGCAAATTTTAGACGTACGGAATAGCGTAATCAGAGAGAGCTTAACGACTTTCAAAGGTGTAGAACATAGGTTAGAAACCGTTTTAAAAGTTCGAGGGGTAACATTTATCAACGACTCTAAAGCAACAAATGTAAACTCTGCATGGTATGCTCTAGAAAGTATGAAAGCTAAAACTATTTGGATTGTAGGTGGTACGGACAAAGGAAACGACTACTCCGAGTTAAAGTATCTTGTAAAAGAAAAAGTAAAAGCAATCATTTGTTTAGGGGTGGATAATACAAAAATTATTGAGGCATTTAAAAATATTGTTCCTGTAATTATTGAAACTCGCTCCGCAAAAGAAGCAGTACAAAAAGCGTATGAGTTGGCTAGCCCCGAAGAAACCGTTCTGCTATCACCAGCATGCGCCAGCTTCGACCTATTCGAAAATTACGAAGATAGAGGAAGACAATTTAAAAAAGCAGTAAGAGAACTATAAAAACACTACAAAACTTAAGCTAATAATGGCAAGCGCATTTACACAAAGTATTAAAGGAGACAGGATAGTATGGATGGTAGTAATCATGCTATTTCTATTCTCTATTCTTGCAGTATTTTCATCTTCGAGTAAGCTGCCCAAAAAAGCATCTATGCTTTCTCCGCTCCTAATACAATCAGCACTCATTGCTTTAGGCTTTCTAATTATATATATATTCCATAATACCCCCATATCACTGTATCGAAAATTTGCTATAACAGGAGTTATTATAAGTATCGCCTTACTAGCTTATATGCTCATATTTGGCACGACAATTAATGGGGCAAGACGTTGGGTAAACTTCTTTGTTTTTACTTTTCAACCAGCAGATGTAGCAAAAGTCGCTCTCATTATATATCTTGCCAAAGTGTTAGAAGAAGGGCAACTTGACACCTTCAAAAAAGTTTTTACAAAATTAGTTGCTCCCGTAGGAATAATATGCGCCCTTATTATTATCGTAGATACTTCTACCTCAGTGTTAATAGGAACTTGCTGCTTATGTGTAATGTTTATCGGAGGCGTAAAAACGAAATACATTTTAAATACCATAGGGATAGCCCTTATCTCTCTCGCCTTCATTTATCTTATAGATATACAATTCTTTGGTGGTAAAACACGCATTAACACCGTTATAAGTCGTGTACTTGTCTTTTCTGATAAAGACAGAGCAAAAGAAAATCCAGACGCTATTATTCAACCAAATCATGCAAAAGCAGCAGTTGCTTCGGGAGGCATTATTGGCAAGGGTCCCGGGAATAGCACCCAACGCCACGTCCTGGAAGAAGCTTATTCAGATTATATCTATGCCATTATAGTTGAAGAATATGGTTTAATCGGCGGAATGACCATATTAATGGCTTATCTATGGTTACTGTTCCGTGCTGTCATGATTGCAAAAAAATGTTCTCGAATATTCCCAATAATATTGGTACTAGGTCTTTCATTGATGATTGTTCTTCAAGCAGTCATTCATATGGGAGTATCCGTTGGCGTACTTCCTGTAACAGGGCTGAATTTACCTTTAGTAAGTCATGGAGGCACCTCCATTGTATTTACGTGTCTAGCATTAGGCATTATCCTTGCCGTAAGTCGAACTGCCGACAATCAGGAACTTTCGCTGGAAGGACTCGAGCAAGACGAAGCGGTAGAACCACAGAAACTAAAAGCATAAGTGATAATGAGCAAGCAGCTAAAAATAATAATCAGCGGAGGAGGAACAGGGGGGCATATATATCCCGCGGTATCTATAGCCAATGCTCTTCAACAAAAAGTAGAAAATATTGAGATTCTTTTTGTGGGAGCAGAAGGTCGCATGGAGATGGAAAAAGTTCCCGCTGCTGGTTATAAAATCGTAGGCTTACCAGTTGTAGGGTTACAACGAAGATTAACACTAAAAAACTTATTGCTACCCTTTAAGTTATACAAAAGTTTAAAATTAGCCGGTAAAATTATTAAGAATTTTAATCCTGATGTTGTTGTAGGCGTAGGTGGCTATGCGAGCGGTCCCATATTAAGAAAAGCTTCTAAGATGGGAATACCCACGCTTATTCAGGAACAAAACTCATATGCAGGCATTACCAATAAGCTATTAGCGAAGAAAGCCGCAAAAATTTGTGTTGCATACGAAAATATGGAGCAGTTTTTTCCAAAAGAAAAGATTATGCTGACAGGTAACCCTGTAAGGCAAGACCTCAACAATATTAAAGCGTTAAAGGGAGAAGCATTAAACTTTTTTGAGCTGAATACCACAAAAAAAACAATTCTTGTGTTAGGCGGGAGTTTAGGTGCCAGAACCTTAAACAACACTATTACCAATGATTTTGAAAAAATAGAGCAAAGCGAATATCAGCTACTTTGGCAGACAGGAAAAAATTATGGAGAAACAGCTAAACAGCTAGTCATAGACAAAGCCAGTAAAAGTATAAAAGCATACGATTTTATCTATCGTATGGACTATGCCTACGCTGCGGCAGATATTGTAATAAGTCGCGCCGGAGCAGGCACTATCTCAGAACTATGTGTAGTTGGTAAACCTAACATTCTTGTCCCCTCTCCTAATGTTGCAGAAGACCATCAAACCAAGAATGCACAAGCACTTGTAAATAAAAACGCGGCACTAATGGTAACCGATAACGATGCTAGTTCGAAACTTATAGATACAGCATTTGATCTAATAAACAACGATCGGAAGATAGAAGAATTAAGTAATAATATTAGTAAGCTAGCCTTACCCGATGCGGCAAATATTATTGCTGACGAAGTATTAAAGCTGATAAAGTAAAAATGAATAACGTTTACCTTATAGGAATTGGAGGAATTGGCATGAGTGCTTTAGCACGCTATTACAAGCATGAAGGCTATGCTGTAGCGGGCTACGATCGCGTGGCGTCCCCTCTTGCAAAACAGCTAGAAGCAGAAGGTATTTCTATTCATTATACTGATGATGTTACGTTAATTCCTAATCAGTATAAATCGGGAATAGACAATGTTCTTGTTATCTATACCCCTGCCGTTCCCTCCGATCACTCTGAGTTACAATATTACCGTAACAATGGCTATAAAGTAATTAAACGATCAGCGGTATTAGGGCTAATTGCAAGAGGTAAATATACACTTGCCATTGCAGGTACGCATGGAAAAACCACAACCTCTACTCTATTAGCTCATCTGCTAACAGCCGCAGGCAATGGGTGTACAGCATTTTTGGGAGGCATTTCAAAAAATTACCACACGAATTTATTGCTAAGTAAAAGTGATTATCTGGTAGCCGAAGCAGACGAATTCGATCGTTCGTTTTTACAGCTATTTCCTCAAGCAGCTATCATCACATCTGCTGATGCCGACCACCTGGATATATATGGAACAGACGAAGAGATAAAAAAAGCATTTGCCGAATTTGCATCGCAAATAAAGCCAAATGGATTGTTAGCAATTAAACAGGGGGTGAATATTAAACCGCCTAGCAACGGACAAACAATATATCGCTATTCTTACAATAATCCGTGCGATTTTTATGCCGATAATATCAGACCAATCGGAAATGGGCATTTTACGTTTGATATATATACGCCCAACAGTATAATCAAAGAATGTACATTAGGAATTCCGGGTTGGATTAATATAGAAAACGCCGTTGCTGCGACCGCACTAGCACTTAGCGTTGGTACTGATGAGAATAAGCTGAAAGATGCGCTGGCAAGTTTCGCAGGTGTTGAGCGTAGATTTGATGTTAGGCTTAATACCCCTACATTAACTTATATTGACGATTATGCCCACCATCCGGAGGAAATAAAAGCAGCATTGAGCTCTATACAGCAAATGTTTCCGAAAAGAAAGCTTACGGTTGCTTTTCAACCACACCTATATACACGCACCCGCGATTTCTATAAAGAGTTTGCAGAAAGTCTAAATGTAGCAGATGAAATAATTCTGCTAGATATTTATCCTGCACGCGAGCTACCGATAGAAGGTATTACATCGCACATTATATATGATAATATTATAAACAATAATAAAACACTTTGTAAAAGAGAAGAGCTAACAGACATTATCGAAAATAAAAAAGATATCGATATACTTGTAACGCTTGGCGCCGGCGATATCGATCGTTTTGTGGCGCCAATCACGGATATACTAAAAGAGCGACTAGAAAAGTAAAATGGGTAAAAAGGCAAAAATATCGTTCTCTTTATTGGCTATGCTTGCCGCATTAACATATTTCGTCATGTCTAGCAATATTATTAGCGAAAAAGAAGGTGAACATCGTTGCAATGATTTTAATATCACTGTAAACGAAGCCAACGAGCGCCTACTTGTAACTCAAGAGGATGTTAAAAGTATTTTGCTGAACAGCTCTTTAAATATACTAAGTGAACCTATTAAGAATGTTGATGTACATGCTATAGAAGAGCTGTTACTTTCAAAAAGCTATATAAAGAACGCCGAAGTATATACAGACATTAATGGTACGCTAAACATAAGAATAGAGCAACGCAAGCCCATTATCCGTATCAATACAAAGGGTTCTGGATTCTATATTGGCGAAGATGGATTTGTGTTTCCTCTTTCAAAAAGTTTTACAGATTATGTACCAATCGTAACAGGTAATGTCCCCTTACCCTTCTCTATTGGATACAAAGGAGAAATACCTGATGCAGAAAGTGCTAGCTTTATAAAAACGATATTAGATTTTGCACGTTTTCTACAAAACGATTCGTATTGGAACTCTATGATTGAGCAAGTGCATGTAGTAAACGAAAACGATGTAGAATTAATTACGCGTGTCGGATCGCATGTAGTAAAGCTAGGCAATTTTGATAGCTATAAATATAAGCTACACAAGCTGGATGTATTTTATCGGAACGGTATGCCTTCTGTTGGTTGGAATACCTATAAAACAATTAATCTTGAATATAGTAATCAAGTAGTATGTAAATAAAAACAGATAATAACAAACATAAAATATATATAACATGGAAGAATATGTAGCAGCCATAGACCTTGGTACAACTAAGATTGTCGCATTAGTAGGGGAAAAAACAGAATCCGGTCGGTTTCAAATCGTTGCTTATAGCGAAGCTCCATCATCGGGTGTAAGCCGTGGCGAAGTACAAAACATTACCCAAGTAGAAAACGTTGTTAAACCTCTTGTTGAAGAAGTCCGTCGTCAATCTGGGATAAACTTTACCGAAGTTTATGTCGGTATCGCAGGGCAACATATTAAATGTGTAGAAAATCGTGCCGATGTTATAAGAAACAACAGCTACGATGTTGAAATAAGCGAAGCAGAGGTACTTAAACTAGAAAAAAGCATACACGAAATTCGCATGGACCCGGGTGAGGAAATTCTTCATGTTATCCCTCAAACCTACAATGTCGATGATAAAATTGGCGTTACCGATCCTGTAGGTATGCTAGGAAAACGCTTAGAGGCAAACTACCATGTTGTTATTGGCAAAACCATTTCGGCAGAACATACTCAACGCTGTATAAGAAAGGTTGGTTTAGAGCTAAAGAGGCTGGTTTTAGAACCGATAGCATCCGCTTCCGCCGTTCTTACCGCAGACGAAAAAGAAGCAGGTGTTGCAATGGTAGATATTGGGGGTGGGACTACAGATATTATTGTTTACTATGATAATGTTGTTCGCCATACGGCTGTTATTCCTTTTGGAGGAAATGCTATCACAAATGATATAAAAGAAGGTTGTGGTGTGCTATTACGTCAGGCAGAGCAAATGAAAGTGCAGTTTGGATCATGTTTTGGAGAGCTGGCATCAGAAAATAAAATTATTACCATCCCCGGTATTAGCGGTCGGGAACCTCGCGAGATATCGTTTCGTACATTAGCAAAAATTATTGAAGCCCGTATGGATGAAATTATCGGTGCCGTTATTTACGAAATCGAGCGCTCGGGCTGCCTGAATAAGCTAAATGCAGGAATTGTATTTACCGGAGGCGGGTCATTAATAGATCATCTGTCACAATTTGTAAAATATAAAACAGGACTGGATGTTCGTATTGGCAGACCGCTGTACCTTACTACCGATTCGGGACAAGAACTGCAACGCCCCACCTTCTCTACGGCAATAGGTCTTATTATGAAAGGGTTTGAATATGATAAGCAAGAAGAAAAAAACAACAAAGTCAAAGAAGAAGAAAGTGCAAATGCTCGTAAAGTAGAGATGGATGTAACCGAAGAATTTGTTGAGAAAGGAAAGAAAGAGAAGAAAAGAAAAAAAGATGAGGAATCAACTGGTAGTAAGAATCCACTACAAGTTATTAAAGATATTGCTTACAGCATTTTCGATAACAATAACGAAGATAACAAAGTATAAATACCATGGAAGAGATGAACGAGTATATTCCTGTGGATTGGGATACCAATAAAGGGTCTATTATTAAAGTAATAGGTGTTGGCGGCGGCGGTAACAATGCCGTAAACCACATGGCAAACATGGGAATTAAAGACGTTGACTTTGTATTATGCAATACCGATGCTCAAGCATTACGACAAAGTCCTATAGCAAATCGCATCCACTTAGGTGCTACACTTACCAAAGGTCGAGGCGCAGGCTGTGACCCCGAACGTGGTAAACAGGCGGCAGAAGAAAGTATGCAAGCAATACAAGAGATGCTAGAATCTAATACCGAAATGGTATTTATTACAGCCGGTATGGGAGGCGGAACAGGAACAGGCGCCGCTCCTGTAATTGCTCGTACGGCCAAAGAAATGGGGATACTTACCGTTGGTATCGTCACTTTTCCTTTTAGAGATGAGGGGTTAGCTTTTACACGACGGGCTATTGAAGGAGTTAAAGAAATGCGCAAATATGTCGATTCCCTACTACTTATCAATAATGATAAGTTATACGAAATATACGGCATGCTTGGTGTCCGTGAAGCATTTAAAAAGGCTGATGACATTCTAGCCATTGCAGCTAAAGGGATTGCTGAAATCATTACAAACCCTGGATATATAAACGTAGATTTCGAGGATGTAAAAAAAGTAATGAAAGACAGCGGTGTTGCGCTAATGGGTACAGGTAGTGCATCTGGCGAAAATAGAGCGCTACAAGCAGTTGAAAATGCTCTTAACTCTCCGCTTTTAAATAATAATTCCATTTCAGGAGCCCGTAATATTCTGGTTAATATCACGTCTGGCGAAGAGAAAGAAATAACCATGATGGAGCTTGGAAGCATCATGGAGCATATTCAGCACGAAGCGGGATCTATAGAAAACATGAAACGTGGCGTTGTTTATGATGCATCGCTAGGCGACTCAATTAGCGTTACTATTGTCGCAACCGGGTTCCGAGTAGCCGACATTCCAGAACTTGGCATTCTTGATATGAATGAGGTCGCAGCAAACCCATCTCCTCCTTTAAAAGGAGAAGTTGAGTTTGTCTCGTTAAATGATTCTCCTACCGAAATAAAACAAAGTCAAAATCAACAGTCGGAACTAACATTTGAGATAAGCAATATAAAAACCGAAGATACCGTACAAAAGATGGAAACTCCTATTATTGAAACACCTTCAAAGCCCAGCGATTACAAAATAAAGACTGTACAAAGAGGGCTTACTGGTATGAAGAAGGAGGATATCAATTTTATGGAAAGCGTGCCTGCCTATAAACGTAAAAATATTACTATAGACGCTGATACTGTTCACTCTTCGGAAGAAGGCATATCTGAGAATATATTGGAAGAAGAAGATGGAAAACACCAAATAAAAAAAGATAACGCTTTTCTAAATCCAGGTGTTGATTAAGAAGTATTGATATAGAAATGAAGCCCCTGAGAAATAAACAGGGGCTCATTTATTTATAATATCACTAAGAAATGAGATTAAAGAGAAATAACATTAAAGAACGTATTAAGGGCTCTTTCATTGAGCAACTTGGTATTTCTTTTATTGAAGACGCTTGAAGCGACTATGTTTGTGAAACCCGAATTTTCTCAGACAAGCAAACGCTTATACATGGTGGAGTAACCATTTCTTTAGCAGAAACTATAGCAGGAGCCGGATCTAATAATGTATGTGCGGAAGATGAACTTGCTGTTGGTTTACAGGTTAGCGCAAATCATATATCAAGCGCTCAATTTGGCGATACAGTAAGAGTTATTGGTAACATTACTTCATAAAGGACGCACTACCCATGTTTCCGGATCTACAGGGAAACTTATTTCAAGTGTACGAGTAATCAACTCTGTGCTAAAAAGAAAATAATGTAACCGTTAACTAGTAAGGTCTTTCATCATTTCCCTCATAGTAGTTAATAAAAGCACGATTTACCGTTCGTATTCCTCCCGGTGTAGGATAGTTGCCCGAGAAATACCAATCTCCGGTATCGTTAGGACAGGCAGCGTGTAAACCTTCTAATGACTGAAACACCAATTCTACTTCAGCCTTCACATCTTCAGGCGTAAGCATTTCTGCCATTTTTCGCGAGAGCTGCTCAGCTGTAAACGGTTCATATATCTTTTTTACATAATTTTCAATTTTATCATCCGGTAACTTCAACTGACGTTTACACTCGCTATAAACCTTATCAATTAACGATTCTTGACCACTTTTTTTAAGCAACTCTATTGCTGCAAGAAAAGCCGCAAACTCATTCATACGACTCATATCTATACCGTAACAATCGGGATATCGAATTTGGGGGCATGAGCTGACAATAACTATTTTTTTGGGGTCAAGCTTATCAAGCATTTTAATAATACTTTGCTTTAGCGTAGTTCCCCGAACTATTGAGTCGTCGATAATTACAAGGTTATCTATACCCCGACGAATTACACCATAAGTTACATCATACACATGCTCTACCATATCGTTACGCGAATTACCTTCTGTAATAAACGTACGCATCTTGGCATCCTTTACTGCTAACTTTTCTACGCGTGGGCGCTCTGTAATTATCTCCCATAGTTCTTCTGACGAAAGCTGCTTTTTTGCCTCCATAATTCTACGATGCTTCTCGTGCAGCATATAATCCTCTATACCCTTTGTCATGCCAAAAAAAGCAGACTCTGCAGTATTAGGTATATACGAGAATACTGTGTTTACAACATCGTAATCAATTGCTTCAAGAATTTTTGGTGTAAGCTGTACACCTAGCTGTTTTCGCTCTCGATATATTGATTTATCAGTACCTCTAGAAAAGTAGATTCGTTCGAATGAACATCCTGTATGTTCTTTTTGTTCGCGTATCTGCTCTATGCTTATAGTATTATTATTTTTTACGATTAGTGCATGTCCTCGCGGTATTTCTTGAATATCGGCAGTTTTAAGACGAAATGCCGTTTGAATAACGGGTCGCTCAGATGCGACTACAACAACCTCATCATCAACATAATAAAATGCGGGGCGGATACCATTGGGGTCACGTACAACAAAGCAATCGCCATTACCAACTATCCCGCCAATAGTATAACCTCCATCAAACCTACAAGTAGCGTTACGCAATATTTCTGTAATGTCCAGCTCTTTTGCTACCCGTTCAGCAATCTCTTTTTTGCCAACACCAGCCTCTTTATAATGACGATAAATACGCTGATTCTCTTTATCGAGGTAGTACCCTATTTTCTCCAGAACAGTTACTGTATCGGATCGATCTCGGGGCAGCTGACCTATTTCAACAAGATTATTAAAAATTTCGCCTGCGTTGGTAAGATTAAAATTGCCTGCAAGCACAAGATTACGCGAAAGCCAATTACTTGACCGCATGACCGGATGAACATATTCTATTGAACTACCGCCATAGGTTCCGTAACGTAAATGCCCCAAGAATATGTGTCCCATAAATGGGCGATAGCTCAACTCATCAAACGTTTTTACAGAAGATATATCTAGCTTTGAATTTATATGATCGAATACATCGCGAATGGAAGATTTGGAATTTGAACGATATCGATCGAAGTAGGGCATTCCTAACTGAGGATTCAACTTTAATGATGCCACCCCTGCCCCATCCTGCCCGCGGTTGTGCTGTTTTTCCATAAGCAAGTATAACTTCTCTATACCATAAATAGATGTGTCATACTTTTCTTTGTAGTAGCTAAAAGGCTTTCGCAATCTAATAAAAGCAATGCCACATTCGTGTTTAATACTATCACTCATAATTACCTATGGGAGGAAAAAATATTTTTTCTTTTATAATGTATGTGTTAGAATAATCTTTATAATCAACTGCCAGCTGACCTTGGAATTTAATAGCCTCATCAACTGTTCTGAAATCTCCTACTGTAACCATAAAATATGGATTAGTGTATGAACGGTAAGCTCCAACTTCGGGATAACGTTCTTTAAACTTATTCTCAATCTGCTCCGAACGATTCCTCGCATTTTGCTGATTATCGAGATAAATTCGTATCCTATATCCTTGTAATGTTTGGCTATGCCTATTAGCCTCTGCGTTTTTATCAAGCATTTGGGTTATAGCGCTATTCTGGTTTATACGTACAACACCTTCTCCAATATTTCCTCTTTCCTGCATTTGTTTTACAATACTAACATACTCACTAGAATCTATGGGAGGAGGAGATTGAGCATAAGCCTGCGTACAGCCAAATACAAGTACGAAAATTATTGCAAGAATATATAGCGTTTTAGATTTCATTTTTAGAACTTAATGATTACTTCACAAAGATAGGAGAAATACAGAAGTCTGGAAAAGATTAACCATTTTAAATAAAAATAATCCTATACGAATAATCATACAGGATTATTTTAAAGATATTTTTTCCTTCAGAAAAGGCATAGTGAAATAGCTATGACATATCTAGTAAAGTCTTTATTGAAGTTGGAATACCTATACCTTTACAATTTATTAATGCCAGCTGCCGTTTCCCTTCACCTGTAAGCGAAAAGTACATCTGACGTTTATCTTTATCTCCCAGTGTACGTTTAATAAGCCCTTTATTTTCTGCCGATTTGATAACTTTAGAAGCATTAGAAGGTGTTAAACCTAACAACTCCGCTATTTCGCCCGAAGAAAGTTGCTTTACTTCGGAAAGGCTACATAACAGCATCCCTTCGTTAAGGCAAAGGTTATACTTCTTCTCAAATCTTAGCTCAAAATCTGCAATAGAGCGATAAATGTCCCTGATCTTACACAAGGTATTCATTATTATATTATTTTTACTTTTTACCTAGTAGAACTTCGTCTATAGCTTGTTTAAATGCTTCTTTAGGTAATGCCCCTTGCGCCATTTGCGGTTGCCCTTCCATAGGTACAAATAGCAACGACGGAATACTACGAATACCAAATGCACCAGCCAATTCACGTTCAGCCTCTGTATCGACTTTATAAACATAGATCTGACCATCATACTCTGCCGCTAGCTCTTCCAAAATGGGCGCTATTGCCTTACATGGTCCACACCACGAAGCATAAAAATCTATAATAGCAGGCTTATCGCCTAAATATTTCCATTCTGTAGGGTTACTCTCATAACTTGCTACCTTTTGCAAAAACTCTGCCTTTGTAAGCATTATTGTTTTCATTTCACTTTTCTCCTTTTTTGTACTGTTTTGCTTATTGGTTTGTCCTCCACAGGAAGACATAATTACTGTTGGCAACAACAGCATTAACATTATTTTTTTCATTTTGTTGTTTTGAATCATTATTGGTCATTTTCTTCTCATAAGAATACAGAACAATAAACTTGTTCTTAGTATGGTAAATCCATCTCTTAAGATTTTATTATATATCATTCACATATAATTAATACAAAGATATTAATATTTTCCGATAAAATATATTTCCGATGGAATATATTTTGTTGCTTATAAGCCTAAATATAATAATCTCTTTACACTCAGCAAATTTAAGCTTATTTATTAGGCTGAACAAAAGACCAGTGGGTATGTATGATCTTCCATTTATTTGATAAATCTAATTTATAGACTTCCGTACAGTTCATTCTGAAAATTTTATCGTCTCTACGAGCCTCGTAATTATACATTAAGATGGCACCCTGATAATAGCCGCACAATAGGACTTATCATTTCATATAAATCGATTTTAATCTTCCCCCTGATGGTATTATAATATTCTTTTAGCGCTTTTTACCCTCCAGCTTATTCTCAAGAGCAGGGTCTAAATAAACGATATCATCCGAACACAACTCCAAAAACCCTCGGGATACCCGTTATTCCATAACTCTAAGGCTTGTTTTTCTAAATCTACAATCACAGCCTTCACATCCTCATTATCTGAATACATTCTGGCACATCTATTCATTAGAAATAAAATTAAGGTAACTACATATATTCAGAATTATTGCTCCCATGGTACACCCAATAATGCTATCTCCATTTGTTGTATATAGTATTGTTTCTTTAGAAGAAACAATATCTATGCTTGAATAGGATTCAAAGTATTGATATATATATTTACTTGCCAAATGATTATATGTGTAATCCCACGGATACGTATTACTATAGTCAGAAAGATTTCCTAAGTAAGAATAATCTCCACTAATAAATCCTATCCGCCTAGATCTCAAATTTTTAAATATTTTCCCGGTTTTTCTTATGTAACGATAGAGTTCTTTTCGTTGTATATTATTCTCATTATCATATACCCGTTTTACCTCAAGGGTTGGTCTAAGCCCTGGATTCATCCAATATACTACAGTTCCAAATAAAAAATTTTTGGAATCAGATATTTTAATATGCACTGTGGTAGATTTACCCCCTAGCCCCTTCAAGAGAGGAGGTAAATACTGGAAGGTTTTCTTTTAAAAACCTCCAATTCATTATTTCTGATTTCGCTATGATTCCGAAGAAAACAAAAAGCAGTTAGCATAATTTGCTAACCGCTTGCTTTTCCAGCTCCTCAGCCAGGACTTGAACCTGGGACCCCCTGATTAACAGTCAGGTGCTCTAACCAACTGAGCTACTGAGGAATTATTTTTGCTTTGTGAAGTTATTATCCCGAAAGCGAGTGCAAATGTAAGGCAAAATCTCTAATTCTACAAAACATTAAAGCATAAAAATTTGTATTTACTCTCTATTTTTGGCTAAAATATTAATTATCACGATAAACTTGTTATCTTCTAAAAGGATTTAATCCCATTGAAAATCTGACTCCAACATTATTATACTTAAAATCGTCAAAACCAACATATACTCCTACACCAAAAAGTAATCCGATGCCGGTAAGGCTATAGCCTACTTCGGTATAGTTTCGTACATAAGGAGTTCGCAAATAGCTAAGCTGCAAGCCTTCTTGCCAGTATGTATTATTTAAAAAAGGCAAGTATTTTAATAATAAGTAAGGCGTTCTGTACTCAAATGTACCAAGTAAATACCACTCATTAGTGCTCGCAGAATAGGTTTCAGGAAGATAGAACGAGCCTCCGGATAAATTTCCAAATAAAAACATAGATTCTTCAATAGTAAAATGTCGAAAATCTGCGAAATGTATTTCTTTACGATTAAAGAATTTGGCTCCTTCCAGCTTATAAGAAAATGATTTAAAAATCCCCATATCTATTGGCTGTTGTATAGAAACAATCCCCATATCAAAATCAGACGTACTATCAAAAACGTCAGGTATTCCTTTCTTCCATCCTATTGTGAATGTCGGATAACTAGAATGCATCATACGTTTTATTCGTCCATATTTACGGTAGTAATACTGCGGAGTATAACTTAGCACCGCCCTGATAACAGCAGAACGAGCATCAGCAACTAAATTAGGATCTATAGCTACGTATGGATTATCGGGGTCGTTACTCTTATAGTCTCTACTACGTGCAAAGAAAGAATAGTTAGTAGTATTCTCTAAACGAGATCTATCTGAAAAAGTGCCACGTAGTTTAAACGTAAGTCCATTGGCAATATCTATAGAATGGCTAATATCTATATACTTATTATCGTATAGGTTGATATAATTTGAATGGGCGAATAATGCCGCATAGGTATTTTCAAAAAGAAGAACCCCATTTTCATTGAAATCCGTACTATACCATCCACCTTCTACAGCAAGCGACGCCCTTTGTTCTGGCCAGTATGAGTATGTTAACGCTAAGCCACCCATGAGTACCTCTCTCTTAAAAGCGTATCTTCCTTTAAGTGTGGCTCTGAAGGAAGTTGTATCCTTAAATCGCTTATAGAAGCTTAGCTCTTGACCATAGGTAAATCCATCAACAGGATTGAAATACATTGCATATGGAGAGGCTAATCCTTCGTGATTAATACGTGCAGACGAATCGCATAGATAATAACGTTTCCCCATAATTAACCCTTCGATAGCAAAACTCTTTCTAAGGCGTTTACCTGTCGAATCTACTTCTGTTCTTCTTAGTGAATCTTTGCGAAGGTAACTTTCTCGCTCCGCAACAGATAATGGAATCGGGCGTGCTGCTGCCCAATAGGCAGAATCCTGCTTTTTAGCCAAGCTATCAACATTAAGCTTAAGATTATCGGTAATTTCAAGTGGATCTTTCTTTTTCTCTTCGGGAGCCATATTTGCCTTACGCGCCTCTTTCATTGATTTTGACATAAGGTTAGAAAGCTTCGCAGCATCACGATTTGTAAACTTATCTTTAGACATTAACTCCTCTATTTCTCTATTAAGAGATTGAACTTTTTCGCTCTGAAACGAAGCCGTACGGATAGTATCTGTATTGTTTAGAGGCAATGCCTCAAGAAATTTTTCGGCATTAGGATTTACCTTCACTTCATCGTATCTTACTACCGACTTATAGGCAATAGTGGCATTAACTCCTAATATAGATACTTTAAAATCCATTAAGTAGTTAATAGGAAGAAATACTCCTTCTCGAACTTCTGCGAATGATTGCCTATTACGATACTTTATACCTATAGTAGATCCTGAAAGATCAAACTCCCATATGCTGTAAGAATCTTCATCTATACATAGGTAACCTTCCAGCAGAAGCTTGCTCTTAATCTTTGGGGTAACCTTAATTTTATTGATAACATGCTTACCTTCTAATGACACGCCTTCGTGCTTAAAATTATAGTTAGCAAAAGCAGATGGAGAAAGTGGAGAAATATACAGATCATTTTCTGTATTATAGATATTTAAACGAATATGCACTAAATATAAATCGCCCAAGCTTTCGGGAAAAGAACTTGATATAGACTTTACATTCTGCTCATACTTATCAGGAGCATTAAAAATAACTTCATTTACAGACTCCTGTAAATACTCTTCGCCTACCTTTAAAGCAAGATCGTTTATATCGTTACCTGCAAGTGCTTTTATTATACCTCCTATATTATCAATAATAAGATTACCTTTTAAATAAACGTTTGAGTGATATTCGCTTACTTGGTTTAAATAGTAAGGAGCCATACCTATAGCTTTACGCATTATCCGATAAGCGGGGTCTTCTACTTTCCCTATGCCAACCTCAGCTTCTGTAAGCATATAAGGTTTTTCAAGAAGCACAATATTCAGCTCTGTTCCCTCAGGCTTAACTTCAACAACCTGTTCCAACGTCTGATGTCCCAGAGACTGAAAAGTACAGTGGTAAGTTCCTGTTTTTACTTTTACCTCAAAGTAACCATCCTTATTAGCGCCAGCACCTTGCGATAGCTCTTTAATAAACATCACCGCAAAAGAAACGGGTTCGCCGCTATCGTTAACAACAGTACCTTTAAGAGTTTGGCTATAAACAGAAAGAGAAGAAAAAATTAGCAGTAAACAAAAAAGTAATGGTCGGCGCATAATCAAACAAGGGCTGGTCAAGTTTCGTCAAAAATACATATTTCTTCAGCTAAGTTCAAAAAAGGATAACGTTTTTTTAGAGTTTTGGTTCTTTTTAAGAATGCGGCCTTAAATGATCTATACTCTTCTCCATTTGGATTAAATGGACGATGCCCTTTTGCTGCAAGTATTTTTTCCAATTCAGGCATTAACCGTTTTGCTTCATCATCAAAGGCTACGGAACAAAACCGTTCCCAAATATACTCTATTGCTAAGGCAGATGGATGTAACATATCATTAGCATAATAGCGATAATCGCGCAATTCGTCCATCATTATTTCATAAGAAGGAAAGTAGGCAATACTATTATCATCTTTACACAAGGCATCAGTCGCAAGCAATAATGTCGATTTACTTAATTGATTACCATACGCTCCATCTTTAATATGGCGTATAGGACTTACGGTAAGAACCACTTTCAGCTCAGGGTTCAATCGCCTTAACAACCCAATTGTATTAGAAAGGCTGGAATAACATTCGTCCACGTTTAGCAAACGATGAGTAAATTCAGCAGCAGACAACTTATGACAGTTAGAAACAACTAGCCCTGTTTTATTGTATTCGTAAACTCTTGCAGTACCTAAGGTGATAATTACTCTATCTGCCTTTTGCAAAAAAACTCTACTATTTTCCAACCCTAGCTTAATACGTTCTGTAGCATCCTTTTTGGTGGAAGAAGAGAAACAGCTGTGATGATAGAAACTAGACCATAAGCCATTATTATAAAATAAATCTGTTTCATCAAAGGTTTTTACTCCTAACAGAAGTTCTATACAATTAACGATAGATATAGGATTATACACTACACCAAAAGGATTAACCAGCACGGGAAATCTCAACCTGCTCAGCCGCTCGCCCATATTAGCGGCAAAACATGAGCCGATAACCAGTGTCGGGTGTTGGTATCCTAACCGGAATAAAAAAGGAACGATATCTACAGGAGTGGTTAATCGCATGCTATTCTATTTCTGATAAATATTTTAGATTACGCCTAATTCCGTTAAATCCCGTACGCCTGAGCGCTGAATGTTTAAAAATGCTATTAAATTCTTCCTCATTCATATTCTCCCAATCATCTTTCGTCATAGAAAGAATATCCTCTATAGGAGTAAACTCGGCATGATTAACCGGTTTTGCTTTCTTATTCCACGGACATACTTCTTGACAAATATCACAGCCAAAAAGCCAACCATGCAGCGAACCCCTTAATTCGCCTTTATGTTCAATAGTTTGATAAGAGATACATTTTCGAGCATCTATTACACAGGGTTTAGCAATTGCATTCGTAGGGCATGCCTGCATACAATTTGTACAGCTGCCGCATAAGCTTCTTTCAAACGGTTTATTATATTCCAGCTCAATATTTACTATCAGCTCTGCCAAAAACGTATAGCTACCAAACTCTTTAGAGATTAACGTACCATTCTTACCTATCCAGCCCAATCCCGCCTTTATTGCCCAAGCTCGCTCCAGCACAGGTGCAGAATCAACAAAACCCTTACCTTCACATTCGGGTAGCCGTTGCTGAATCAGGTATAGCAAGGTCTTTAGCTTTGCCCTAACTATATCATGGTAATCATTACCATAAGCATAGCGGGCTACTTTAGGAATACCATCAGTCTGCTCAAACTGAGATTTGTAGCTAATTAGCATGCAAACCACCGATTTTGCTCCCGGGACTAGTAATCGTACATCCAGGCGCTTATCGATATTACGAGCCATATAGCCCATCTCTGCATTCATACCATTATTAAGCCATTGTCGTAACGATTCTTGCCTGTCTAAAAGGATGTCGGCAGCAGCCACACCACAAGCATCAAATCCTAGCTGTAAGACTCGCTGCTTTATGCATGCTGTTAGCTCCTGCTTATTCATTATCACTCTGCTCTTAACCCTACAAAGCTAAGCATTATACTTTAAATATTATAGCCAACAAAAAAATCTTTCGGGAGTTAACTCTAAATGTACTTATATCCTTAGTACATATAATCCCAAACAGGCAGCTGAATCGGTTTTTGCTTGAGGCTTTCGTGTGCTTTTGAGTCTAAGTATTTACGATGAATAACGATACGGAACATATACTCATCAAACCAAGAATCGGTAAAGGTTAAATAGCCTTTATTGCCGGATGTTGAGCCCCAGCTGTTTTCAAACTCCCATTTTATAGGTTTATCGTTAGCTTCAGTATCGCACCCGATTAACGTCATTGCATGGCTCGATCCGCTCTGACGGGTAAGTATGCGAGTTTTCTTATCCATATCGAAGCTAATGCCAAACAACGATTGATAATCATACATCTCCGGATCCATTATTCCTGTTGCACGGTTATGCTGCTTGCCAACATCACACGATGCGTACATTGCTTCGTTACCTTTAATAGAAGCCAATGCCGCCTTCTTTATATCCTCGTTTGGTAAGTTAAGGTAGATCCAATTTACACCCTCAATGGTACTCTTATAGTTTGCAATTTCATATACCTTGTAGTATTCACGAGTAGGATCGTTCATAATCATAATATAGTTCTCAGGGCTATAATCCAAAGGCGTTACCTCGTTGTAAAATGTCTTAGGAGTATAGGTCTTTTCCACTATAGAGCCCGACTTATCTTTGTATCTCCAAGTAAACTCAACGGGTGGCTCTCCTAAACATAATGCTAACATACGATAAATATCTTTAAGAACCTCCTTCTTCTGGGCTACTAGCTCATTTCCCTTTTTACCTGAAGTAGCTGCCTCACGCAACGCATATCCTTCTTTTCGCAATTTTTCGTTTACTAATGATCTTAGCTGACTAGTATTATCAGAGTGCTGCGTTTCCGGCATAACTTCAGCAGGAACAACGCCATACTTACTTGCCAAGTTATAGTACAAATTCCATACACCACCATCGTCTAACGGAGACTGAAAATAAGTAGTAACCTCTCTATCATCCATAGTGCGATTAACTGTTGAAATCATATTCTCTAAGAATAAGTTGGATTTTTCTATAAAGTCCCAAAAGAAAAGGAAATTGTGAGAAAAATCGAATTCGTTAACGTTAAACTTTTCCATAATAGACGGACGCAAAACATTCATCGAAGTAAACATCCAGCAACGTCCCGAACTCTTCTGGTTTGTTATTCCCTTAACATTTACACGATGTTTAAAATAGTGATCTATTTTTCCTTGTAGCTCGTTGTTGAGAGCATTACTTCTGATATCCTTATCAGAGGTAAGTACGTTCTGAATGGCGGTTGTAGTAGCATCTTTTTTAAAGCTGCTCCTGATCTCACTTAAGTCCTTATCGCTTAACGATTGTGCTGACACTGTTGATGCCGAAATCAACAAGGCGTAAATTACATATCTAATTTTCATCATATCAAGTTTTGTTATACAAATTGGATAAAAGTAGTAATTTTTAAGAATCGAAAGACCGCTAAAAAACTTAATTATTAGATAACTCTTGTCATATTGCACCTTTCGCCTTATCTTGTATCTTTGTTGGTTATAAATAAGAGCAACATGGAAAAAATTCTTATTACGGGCGCCAGTGGATTTATTGGCAGCTTTTTAGTGGAGTATGCGCTTGATAAAGACTACGAAACTTATGCAGGTATCCGCGCATCAAGCAGTAAAGAATATTTGAAAGATGAACGTATCAGATTTATTGATCTGAAATACGCTGATAAATCGGCACTAGTAACCCAACTGACTGAGTGGAAACAGCAAAATGGTAAGTGGGACTATATTATACACAACGCTGGTGTTACTAAATGTAAAAAAAAGGACGACTTCGACCGTGTAAACTTCCGTTATACAAAAAATTTCATTGAGGCTCTCATCGAAGCTGATATGGTTCCCAAAAAGTTTATCTATACGAGTAGCCTTTCTGCTTGGGGACCGGGAGACAATAAAACGAAAAACCCAATAATGCTATGTGATGAGCCCAAACCAGATACGTTATATGGAAAAAGTAAGCTGAAAGCTGAAGAGTTTATTTCTAGCATCCCCACTTTTCCGTATATATTTATGCGACCTACAGGCGTATATGGACCTCGAGAAAAAGACTATTTTGTATTTCTGAAAACTGTAAAAGGCGGGCTAGAACCGTCTATGGGGTTTGGTGAGCAACTGCTTACATTTATCTACTGTAAAGACTTAGTAAAAGCGGTATTTCTTGCTATACAAAAAGATGTGGTTCGAAAGGGCTATTTTATTACTGATGGCAATATCTACACCAATAAAGAGTATGGAGATATTGTAAAAAAACATTTGGGTAAAAAGCGTGCTTTAAAGCTAAAAGTTCCGCTCTTTCTCGTAAAAGGTATTTCTTCTTCTCTTGATACGGTATGCGGATGGTTTGGTAGTACACCAACTCTAAATTGTGATAAGTACAAAATTTTACGGTGCATGAACTGGAAATGTGAAGTAGAACCAATACAAAAAGATTTAGGATTTATTGCCGAATATGATTTAGATAAAGGTATAGCCGAATCCATAGAATGGTATAGAAATGAAAAATGGCTCTAGTCGCTTTACCCCAAGCGAGATTGTTACGCTAATATATATTTTTATTACTACTCTGCTTATTTGCTTCTCGTGGGGCAAGCTAGATAATGCCGTAACCTTGCTGGTAACGCGTATAGCGATAGTTGCCGTTATATATACGTTAAACCTAACATACAAGTATTATCAGAATGGATTTATATGGTTTGTTAGAAATGCGGGCTTAATAGCCCTTACCACATATTGGTATCCGGAAACATACTATCTTGGCAAATGTATCCTGCCTAATCTTGATCATATATTTGTAGCTGCCGATCAATGGCTCTTTGGCTGCCAACCAAGCATAGAATTTAGTCAAATCATTCCATATGCATGGTTTAGCGAGCTAATGAATATCAGCTATCTATCCTACTTTATTATGATAATGGGTACAGCTTTCTACTTTTTCTTTACCAACAGAATCATTGCTCAAAAAGTCGCCTTTGTTATTCTTAACTCATTTTTGATCTACTATATCATATTTATTATTCTTCCGGTAATGGGTCCTCAGTTTTACTTTCCATATCCGGAAAATAGTATTCCCGAATCGGGGATATTCAGACATTTAATGATAATGGTGCAAGAAATGGGCGAACAACCTACGGGGGCATTCCCTAGCTCGCATGTAGGAATTTGCCTTATCAACCTTATGCTACTGTTTAAATATGCGCGTAAAAGATTTTATCTTTTACTGCCACTCGCAATTTTGCTAATTTGTTCAACGGTATATATTAAAGCACACTACCTAATAGATGTTATTGCCGGGTTTATAACTGCACCTATTGTTTATTGGTTTAGCCTTGTTTGTTGGAAAAAATTCGAAAGAAGCAACACTCTTATCGAACGAATTAGCTGATTATGGCAAGGCAACTCTTACTTACAACGCTAAAAAATGCAGGGCTTGATGGTTTTCTATTAACCCTTGTTTCTGTCGTGGTTATGGCTTCTTTTTGGAGTGAACCGGGTATTTACGGCGGTGTTATACCACTTAATAACATCGGGAATTACGGCATTTCTATCATATTCTTTTTCTATGGGCTAAAGTTAAATCCCCAAAAACTACAGGCAGGGCTTTCTAACTGGCGTTTACATATAGTTGTACAGCTAGCCACTTTTGTTCTCTTTCCTATCATCGCATTGATAGTAATGTTTACGGCAGGCGGTAAAGCAAGCAATCTTCTATGGTTGGGCTTTTTCTTTCTTGCCAGCCTACCCTCTACCGTATCATCGTCGGTAGTAATGGTATCTATTGCAAAAGGCAACATTCCTGCTGCTATATTCAACGCAAGTATATCTGCTATTATTGGTGTACTTATTACTCCTTTATGGATGGGTATATTCTTAACCACAAGTGGCAGTGCGGATTTAGGACATGTCATCCTCACTTTAGTTCTTCAGGTATTTGTTCCCGCGATACTAGGAATGCTACTAAACCGAAAATTCGGTTGGATATTGGAAAAGTATAGCAAGGCTCTTCAACTGTTCGATCAAACTATAATTGTGATAATTATATACTGCTCATTCTGCGAATCGTTTGCCAACAATATGTTTAGCGGTTTTAGCTTATGGAATATTATATTACTTGGGATGGCAATGATCGCATTCTTCTTCCTGATATATGGAATTATCTATATAGTATGTAAAGCCTTGCATTTTAATAGAGAAGACAAAATAACCACCTTATTTTGCGGTTCGAAAAAATCGTTGGTACACGGAACGGTGATGTCTAAAGTGCTATTCCCTAACTTGACATCCGTTGGGATTATTTTACTTCCGTTAATGCTATACCATGCTTTACAGCTAATGGTTGTAAACGTTATAGTTAGAAGTATGGCTCGAAATGATTTAAAAAAGATAACGAAAAGCTGAAAGCGGTTTAAAGCATTATAAACCAAAATCCGTCGTGTCGAGCGAAGCGAGAAATCTCATTATTCAGCGCGCTACTGCGATTTAAGAAATTTCTCGCTTCGCTCGAAACGATGGATATATTTTTATAGCCCTACAACTCTATTGAACAGTTTAACCTGTCGTCGCCAACATTTGCACCAAAATCCCGATAGAATTCAATTGCACCGTTGTTATTTTCGCGAACGGCCCACTCTATTTTATTACATTTATTCTGTTTAGCCATAGCAATCAAAGCACTCATCATTAACTTACCAACGGCATGCCCCCTAAACTCTTCTTTTACATATAAGTCATCTATATATACCATCTTGCCTGTCCAAGAGTCGAAAATATAGTAAAATAACGTACAACCTATTATTTCTTTATCTTCTGTAGTCTCTGCAAGCAAGCACTTGTATAGATCTTTACATTCGATAAAATGATCTAAACTGATAGTCATTCTATCAGACTCATCCAAATATTCGGCGAACTCTTTAAGCAAGTCATACATAATTGGCAAGTCTTCGTCTTTTGCCTCTCTAATGTTTATCATACTAAAATTGTTTAGTGAATAGCCACCTATAGTTAACCACGTTCCGCAAAAATGGTTGTAATTGTAATATCGCTATCTTTCTCTATTATAAACGGTCGGAAACGCCTTTTTGTTCCGTATGCATCTTCGCCCTCAAGGTAAAACATATCATAGCGCGAAGATAGCAAAGTCTTTGCTCCAATCTTTACATTACCTATATCTTTTACCTCTTGCTTAGCGCTATCTGCACTCGAGTAACAAATCGCTTTAAAACTACACCAATCAAAATCCGATAAATTGGTAATGGTTGCATGATAAGTAACAGAAGTATCAAAGTCAGAATTATCTTCTTCCTCCGGCATATCAATATCATCAACATCTGGCATATCCCATTTTAATACATCGTCCAGATTTTCTACTACTATTTCTTTATCTCCGTCGGGAACTACGACATCATCAACAACGTCTTCAAGAAAGAACACCTTTTCCATAGGAGTATCTTGTACCTCAACAATTTCTTCTACCCCGACAAGATTCGTTCCTTTAATTTTAAAAAGTGTACTTCCTTTTTGCAATGTCTCTGCCAGAAATTCCGAAACGACCCCATTAATTGATGCACTAATCGGAAATTTTTCGTATCCAAATGACCTCCCTTTAATAAATGATATGTAAACATTACAAAATTATATCACCATCTTTTACTCGAACGGATTTATCCAAAGAAGTATTTTCAATTGCATAATCTACCCAAAAAGAAAAGCGATAACCATCCAGCTCATCTTCGGCACAGTAAAACTCCAACCCGTTATTACCAATACTTTTATAGGCAAAGAAGTAGTTAAATTGTTACCTTAACAGCTAATTTATATGTGCTGCTTAGCGCATCAAAATCAAAAGTATATTCTTTTGCTACCTCTTGCGTCTGTTGCTGTTGAGCTTGCTTATTTGTACCCTTAAGCAACCAAATGAGGAATAAAACAGCAAGTGCAATAATAATAGAAAGTCCTATAGAGTCTGTTATAAAGTACATAATACCAACAGCAACTATTCCGATCCAAAAATAGATGAATTACCGTTAGTAGTATTTGCCATAGTTATATTAAGCTACTTTTTTTCCTTTGCTACATTTTTAAAATGCTCTGCCATATACAGCATTTGATACTTTATAGCATTTGCCCAATAATCCCAGCCGTGTCCACCTGATCGAGAAATAAAATCATGCGGAATATTACGGTATTCTAACTCACTATGCAGCTTACAGTTTATTTCGTAAAAAAAATCGTCTGTGCCACAATCAATAATTAACCCTAAAGATTTTGGCTTGATTAAATGCAGCATACTCATTATGGTATTTTGTTCCCATCGCTCAGGATATTCATCATAGTTACCCAAGCGTTTAATAATCCCCCAATTGCCGGGAAATGGTCTGATATCAACTCCGCCACTCATGCTGCCTGCCACACAGAACATATCCTGATGCCGAATTGCAAGATATAACGCTCCATGCCCGCCCATGCTAAGACCAGTAATACCCCTCCCCTCTTTCTTCGCAATAGTGCTGTAATTATTGTCGATAAAGGGGATAAGTTCCTTTATAATGTACGATTCATACTGACACGCTTTATCTATAGGGCTATCAAAATACCAGCTATCGTACCCCCCATCAGGCAAAACAATAATAACGTTATGAACATCTGCTAGCAGCTCAAAATTGGTATTTCTCTTAAACCAACCGCCACCCGACACATCGCCATGCCCATGGAGTAGATAAACAACAGGAAGATGGTTTGCTGCAGAATAACTATCAGGCGTTACCACAACTGCCTTTATACCCTTATTCATCACATTGCTGCGAGTTAATAAGGAATCAACTTTAGCGGCATAGCCTATACCAACAAAAAATACCAATGATGCAAGTAATAAAAGTAGCTTACGCATAGTCCTTTCGTATTAGTTTCAGAACAAATGTACAAATTTTCGGCTGGTAGGCTTATTAAAACCTCTTAGCTAAGCCTTTTTTATAAAAACATGCTTGAAAATTTGGAAGTTAGCCGTTTCAGTTATACATTTGCACTGAATTTGCCGCCCAAGGGCAGCAAATGGGCGGTAAGGGGACAAGAGTCCCCTTCCTTCGTAAAATGATGCTAGATGATTAAAACCAACGATGTAGCACAGCTTGTAGAGCAAGCAATTAAGGGTCGCGACATGTTTCTTGTAGAGGTAATCGTAACCCCGGATAATCGTATTGAAGTATCATTAGATAGTCCTACAGGCGTTAGCGTTGATGATTGCGTATGCGTTAGCCGTTTTTTAGAAGATAATATGAATCGCGAAGAAGAGGACTACGAGCTAATGGTCGCTTCTTCCGGTCTAAGCGAGCCGTTGAAGATATTGAAGCAGTATGAAAAAAATATTGGAAAAGAGATTGAGGTTATTTTAATAAACGGACAAAAAAAGACCGGAATACTTCGTAATGCAACAGACTCAGCCATTACCATAGATTACGAAGTCAAAGAGCTAATAGAAGGAAAAAAACGTAAACAAACGGTTGTTAGAACCGAAAAATGGAACTTAGATGATATTAAATCTACTAAAGTAGTAGTACATGTTAAATAGGCATGCGACAAATCAAGAAACAGGAACAAATCGTAATATGGAAAATATGAACTTAATCGACACGTTTTCGGAATTTAAAGAGCTAAAGAATATCGACCGTCCAACAATGATGGGTGTACTGGAAGAGGTATTCCGTAATCTGCTAACAAAAATCTATGGATCTTCCGACAACTTCGACATTATTATTAATATTGATAAGGGCGACTTTGAGATTTGGCGTAATCGCGAGGTTGTGGAAGAAGTGGAAGATCCTATTTTACAGATTTCGCTAGAAGATGCCCAACGCATTGATGATTCGTACGAAATTGGCGAAGAAGTTACAGAAGAAGTTAAGCTTGGCGATTTTGGTCGTCGTAATATTCTGGCGCTTCGCCAGAACCTTGCCGGACGAATAATGGATTTAGAAAAAACTAACCTCTACAACAAGTATAAAGAAAGAATCGGAGAGATTGTTATGGCAGAAGTCTATCAGGCATGGAAAAAAGAAGTACTTGTTCTTGATGATGAAGAAAACGAGCTGATACTTCCTAAATCGGAGCAGATACCTTCGGACTTTTTCCGTAAAGGTGATACCGTTCGTGCTATTGTTGCAAGAGTAGAGATGAAGAATAATACTCCGGTAATTATTCTTTCGCGTACATCTCCTACTTTCCTTGAAAGACTATTCGAGCAAGAAGTTCCTGAAATTTTCGACGGATTAATTACCATAAAGAAGATTGTTCGAGCACCCGGCGAACGAGCAAAGATTGCTGTAGAATCGTATGACGACCGTATAGACCCCGTTGGTGCATGTGTTGGTATTAAAGGTTCTCGTATCCACAGCATTGTTCGTGAATTGCGCAACGAAAATATAGATGTTATCAACTATACAACCAACTTACAGCTATACATTCAGCGCGCCTTAAATCCCGCAAAAATATCGTCTATACAAATTGATGAGGAAAATAAGCGTGCTAATGTTTACCTTCAACCAAGCGAAGTTTCCCTTGCTATTGGTAAAGGCGGATTAAATATTAAGCTGGCAAGCCAGCTGGTTGGATACGAAATTGATGTATATCGTGAAACAGCAGAGGCTGAAGACGAGGAAGATGTAAGTATCGATGAATTCGCAGACGAAATTGACAGCTGGGTTATTGACGTTCTTAAATCTGTAGGTCTTGATACAGCTAAGAGCGTATTAAATCTATCAGTTGAAGATCTGATTAATCGTACAGACTTGGAAGAAGAAACGGTTAACGAAATTGTAAACATTCTAAAATCAGAATTTGAGTAGCATTCAAGCGAAGTAAGAAACCACCAACAGAAAATTCACACAATTAATTAGGGGCGCAAGTATGTCACAAGCCAATATAAGAATTAGTAAAGTAGTAAAAGAGTTTAACATAGGTATATCAACCTTAGTAGATTTCTTGAATAAGAAAGGTATCGAAGTTGATGCTAACCCTAATGCTAAAATATCTTCTGAGGCGTATGCCTTGGCTGCTAAAGAATTTGGCAGCGAACACGACCTAAAGGAAGCTGCTAAGAAAGTTAACTTGAAAGGCATTCGTGCTGTTCAAGAAGATGTATCTTTAGATGATAGCAAGCAGAAAGAGGTAGAAGATCCCGAAGAAGAAAAGGAAATTACGATTAAAGTTACTACCGTAGAAGCCCCGTCAATAAAGATAGTTGATAGAATTGATCTCGATGCTGCTTCTGGTAAGAAAAAGAAAGCAGAAAAGGAAAAAGAAGAAAAGAAGACCGTTGCTAAAAAAGCAAAAACAAGTCAAGAAGAGCCAGCCAAAGAAACGGTTAAGCAAGAAGAACCTCAAAAGAAAAAGGAAGAAAAACCAGAAGAAATTAAGGTAGAAGCCGAACATCTAAAAGGTCCAAAAGTTATAGATAAGATTGATCTTGACGCTCTTAATAAAAAACCTAAAGCAAAACAAAAAGAAGCAGAAGATAAACCAAAGAAAGAGGTTAAAAAGAAGAAAGAAGAAGAAAAACCGACAAAAGAAGCAACTCCAAAAGCTATAGAAGAAAAGCCTGCAGACATTAAGCTTTCAGACCTCATTGCTGATAATACAGAATCGCAGCAGGCAACAAAACAAAAAGAGGCTGAATTTATTCCTACTAAAATTGAGAAACTTTCAGGTCCTACTATTGTTGAGGGTATGAAGGTTGATCTTAGTCAGTTTGCTACAAAGAAAGAAAACAATTCTTCTACAGATAAAGAAAAGAAAAAGCGGAAGCGCATAAAGAAAGATAAAAAAGTAAATATCGAAGCAAGCGTTAGCGATGCTAAGAAAGAGCAAAGCACAAACGCCGGAAAAAATAAAAAGAACAATAAGCCGAATTTTAAGCCTGTACGACAAAAAGTAGATGAGGAAGCTGTACAACGTCAGGTAAAAGAAACATTGGCTCGCCTTACTGCAGGAAAAGGAAAAACAAAGAGCTCTAAATACCGTAGAGAAAAACGCAACGCTGTTAGCCAACGAATAACTGAAGAGCAAGAACGTCAAATACAACAAGGTAATACGCTCGAAATTACTGAGTTTGTAACAGTAAATGAACTCGCCACCATGATGGATGCTCCGGTTACAAAAGTTATAGAAGCCTGCATGAATCTTGGTTTAATGGTATCTATCAACCAACGTTTAGATGCAGAAGCTTTAACTATTGTTGCAGAAGAGTTCGGCTATAAGGTAAACTTTGTAAGCGTTGACATTCAGGATGCAATTAAAGAAGAAGAAGATTCGGAAGAAGATTTACAACCTCGCCCTCCCGTTGTTACCGTGATGGGACACGTTGACCATGGTAAAACATCATTACTCGACTATATCCGTAAAGCAAACGTAATTGCAGGCGAAGCCGGAGGTATTACGCAACATATTGGTGCATATAACGTAAAAATGTCTGATGGACGGCGCATTACATTTCTTGACACCCCTGGTCACGAGGCATTTACAGCTATGCGTGCACGTGGAGCAAAGATTACCGACGTAGCTATTATTATTGTTGCTGCCGACGATGCTGTGATGCCCCAAACAAAAGAAGCTATCAACCATGCTATGGCAGCTGGTGTACCAATGGTATTCGCCATTAATAAGATTGATAAACCCGGTGCTGATTCTGAGAAAATTAAAGAACAGCTGGCTCAAATGAACCTTCTTGTAGAAGACTGGGGTGGGAAGTATCAATCACAAGAAATATCAGCAAAGAAAGGTTTAAACGTTGAAAAACTACTAGAAAAAGTACTACTTGAAGCTGACTTGTTAGAGCTGAAGGCAAACCCAGATAAGAATGCCACAGGTAGCGTTATTGAATCGTCTTTGGATAAAGGTCGTGGATATGTTGCTACCGTATTAGTTCAAAATGGTACGCTAAAAGTTGGAGATGTTATGCTATCAGGAAGCTATACCGGTCGTGTAAAGGCAATGTTCAATGAGCGTGGACAACGCGTAGAAAAGGCAGGTCCGTCAACCCCGGTACTTGTATTGGGCTTGAATGGCGCCCCTGCTGCAGGTGAAACGTTCAACGTGCTTGACGATGAGCGAGAAGCAAAAGATTTAGCAAACAAACGAGAGCAGTTACTACGCATACAAGGCTTACGTACACAAAAACATATTACACTTGAAGAAATTGGGCGTCGTATTGCAATTGGTAACTTTAAAGAGCTTAATATCATTGTTAAGGGAGATGTTGACGGTTCTATCGAAGCTCTGTCTGATTCACTTATCAAGCTGTCTAACGACGAAGTACAAGTTAACGTAATCCACAAGGCGGTAGGTGCTATCTCCGAATCGGATGTAACATTAGCTGCTGCATCTAATGCTATTATTATTGGTTTCCAGGTTCGTCCTTCGGCAAGCGCCCGTAGGTTAGCAGAACAAGAAGAAATTGAAATTCGCTTATATTCGGTTATCTACGATGCTATCAACGAGGTTAAGGATGGTATTGAAGGTATGCTTGCCCCCGAGGTTAAAGAAGAAATTACCGCTAGTGTAGAAGTACTCGAGACCTTTAAGATATCAAAGGTTGGAACGATTGCAGGTTGTATGGTTCGTGAAGGTAAAATTACACGTAATTCAAAGGTGCGTGTAATTCGAGATGGTATTGTAGTTTATACTGGAACGCTTGGTTCGCTTAAGCGTTTTAAAGACGATGTAAAAGAAGTAAATGCCGGCTACGAATGCGGATTGAATATCGAGAACTTTAACGATATTAAGGTTGGCGATATTGTTGAAGCATACGAAATGGTAGAGGTAAAAAGAAATTTATAAAATAAATACGAAGAGAAAAGAGCCGTAGAATAATCTATGGCTCTTTTCTTTTTATATGTAATAGTCACGACTTGGTCTGACAGTTGCTTTATATGGGTTGTTGAAAATTGTCAGATTGCGATTTTAAAGTTAGCGATTTGTCGTGAGCTTGCAAATAATCCCGCCCTACGCCGACATTTTGAGAGGTGTCCGCT